>SVQK01000079.1 GCA_015065385.1 Oscillospiraceae bacterium
CATAAAATCAGAAACCCGTAGGGTTTCTTTCCTCCTCCCTCGAAGAGGGTTAAGCAAATCCGCAAATGCGAAGCATTTGCACCTCCTCCGCCGACAGGTCAGGAATGACCTGCGGCTGATGGGGAAAGCCGAATCCTATGGAGTCGGGATCAAAAATCCGCAAATGCGAAGCATTTGCGATTCCTCCGCCGAAGGGTCAGGAATGACCCTTCGGGCTGATATAGAAAGGCGGTTCCGTCGCAGTCGGATCGGCGGAATCCTCCTCCGGGCGGAGCACGCAGAGGATCAGGGCGGCGAGGATCAGGCCGGGGGCGCCGAAGAGACGGAGGGCGAGATAGCTGACCGTGAGGGCGAGGAAGGGATGGATCCCCGCGGCGCGTCCGATCAGTTTCGGCTCGAGGATCTGACGGATGAGCCAGACCGCGGCGAGAAGCAGGAGAAGCCCGATCCCGCGCCCGCTCTCCCCGGTCAGAAAGCACACCGCCGCCCACGGGACCAGCACCGTCCCGCATCCGAGTACGGGAAGAAGATCGACGAGCGCGGTGAGAAAGGCGGCGGCGGGGGCGTTCTCCGTTCCGATCAGCCAGAAGCCCGGGAGCAGGATGCAGAACGTGACGCCGCAGAGGATCAGATACGCCCGAAGCGTCCGCCCCATGGCTTCCTCGCCCCGCCGGATCCGGTCCCCGAGCCGTTCTGCCGATTCCCGGAACCGCATCCCCGCCCCGGAGTCCGGAATCGCGCCGAGCAGCGAATCCCACGCGCCGCCCGGATCCGCGGTGAGCCAGATGAACGACGCCGCGCCGACCGCCACGGACAGCACGCCGCCCCCGACGCCCTGCACCGTCTGCCCGAGGACCGAGGCCGCCTTTTCCGCAGCCGCCGTCGCCCCCCGGATCAGCACGGCGGAGAGCAGGCCCCCTGATCCCGACGCCCCGCCGAGCCCCGTCTCCGTCTCCGGTATGAAGCGGAGCAGGGCTGCGGGGATCTTTTCCCGGATCCTGTCCGCGAGTCCTTCCGCCGCCTCCGCCGCCGCAGTGATCCAGCCGGGCAGACCCTCCAGAATCCGCGCGATCTCCCCGGCCAGCCGTCCGCCGACGAGGGCCGTCAGCCACAGGGTCAGCGCGCAGAGCAGGGCCGCCCAGACCGCGCCTCCCGTCTTCCGACCGATCCGGAACGCCCGGCTCACGGCATCCGCGGAGGGGGAGACGATCCGGGCCGCGATCCCTCCGATCAGAAGGGGCAGAACGGCGGGAAGAAGGACGTCCTCGAGGCGCGATCCGATCCAGACCCCCGCCGCGGCGCAGAGCACGATCCCGACGCCCCGCGCTCCTTCTTCCCTCCCCCGTCTCTCTCCGCCCATGACACCCTCCGTGCTCTGTCCCTTCCGTTTGAAGAGTATATGCCCGGAGATTCCCAGTTTACGCGGAGAATCCGGAAGAAAAGATTTGACAAGCGCGGAGAAATCTGCTACAATGAGGGGGACTTCATCTCACTTCAAGAAAGGCTCTCCCCGATGAAATCCTGTGTATCTCTTCTGCTGACGCTTCTCCTCGTTTCGTCCCTCCTGTTCGGCGCCGTTTCGTGCGGCTCCGGGTCTTCCGGATCGGAGGCGGGATCGGGCGGCGCCGAAACGTCCGAACCGGGATCCACCGGCGGAGAGGACGGTACTGTCATGATCGAAATCGAAATGGAAAGCGGCGGCATCATCAAGCTCGAGCTCTATCCGGACGTCGCTCCCATCACCGTTGAAAACTTCGTCGGCCTTGTGAAGGACGGCTTCTACGACGGGCTGATCTTCCACCGGGTCATCAAGGGCTTCATGATCCAGGGCGGCGACCCGCAGGGAACGGGCTTCGGCGGCTCCGGCAAGACCATCAAGGGCGAATTCAAGAAGAACGGCGTGGAGAACGACATTTCCCACGTCCGCGGCGTCATCTCCATGGCACGCTCCCAGAAGATGGACTCCGCGTCCTCGCAGTTCTTCATCGTGCAGGAGGACTCCACCTATCTCGACGGCGCGTACGCCGCGTTCGGCCGCGTGACCGAGGGCATGGACGTGGTGGACGAGATCGCCTCCGTGCAGACCGACCAGAACGACCGCCCCTACGAGGACGTCGTGATCAAGTCGATCCGCGTGATCGAAAACGAAGGCTGACGCTGAAATCAAACTCGTTCTGAACCGTTCGTAAAGAAGAGACGCGGCTTTCTTTGAAAGAAGGCCGCGTTTTCCTTATTGTGTGAACACACTATCGTTCACCCCTTCGCCGTGCTGACCCAGAGTTCGCGGGGCTGACCGTCGGCGGGAACGAAGGGCTCGGCGGGGGCGGTGAGGCCGGGATCGGAGTAGAACTGTGCTTCGGAATCCGCGATGAACGTCAGGGGCCAGTCCGCGGGGAGGGTGTAGCGATATTCCCTCTCCTCGCCGTGCAGGAAGGCGTGAACCGCGACCGTCCGGGCGTTTTCAAACATCCGGGCAAATTCTTCCGCAAAGGGGACTTCCTCTCCGGCCGAGACGGCGATACGGCGTCCCGCCGAGGAGTCAACCGAGACGAGGAGCCGCGTGCTGCCCTCCGCGACGCAGTCCGAGACAGCGGGATCGCCGGATTCAAGCGGTTCGCCGTGCTCGTCGGTGATCCGGAAGTACAGCGAGCCGTCGGCCCCGCGCGCCGCGTCCGAGACCGGTCCCTCCGGAACATACTGTTCAAGATACCGGTCGTTCACGATGACGTCTTCGGATTCAGCCGCTTCCCCGCCGAGGACCGCGGTCGCCGCATAGCCATAGCCGTCCTCCCCGCGGGAAAACATCAGATGCTCGAGATTCCCCGACAGCGCCCGGGTCTCGGATCCGTCCTCCCGGCTGCTAACGCTTTCGGTGACCTGCGCGATGCTGTCCCCCCATCGGAAGAAGGAGGCCGACTGCTCCCACCCCTCGGATTCCTCGCGCACGACGACGGTTCCGTACTGCCCGGTCAGAGTCCAAATCCGGTTGGCCTCGAGCAGCTCGTCCCGGGTAAAGCCCAGCGCGTCCCATCCGGGCAAAATCTTCGGGAGGTTCGCCTCGTCCCGGATATAGAGGGTCACGCTGCCGGTTCCGGGGGCAACGGCGTACTCGTCCCCGCCGGGCCTCGAAGCCGTGTCGCTCACGAACCAGTTCATCGTTCCCCATACCTCGAGCTTCCAGTTTTCGGGCAGGGTCACGTCCGAATCCAGCGTATTCGCTTCGTTTGTGAAGTCGAAGGAGACGGTGCGCGTCGCTTCCCAGTCCTCCATCACGTCCGTCCCGAGGCGTTCGCCGCCGTATTCCACGGTGAAGCCGTCGCTGTAATCCACCCCGCCGAGGGTATAGGAGGATTCCATGGACAACACGGCCAGCGTATCGCGCTCCACGGTGATCCGGCTGACCACGGCCACCTCGCCGCCCGCTCCGTCCGACGCGATCTCCTCCACCCGGACCGTCAGCGTCTTTTCGTCCTCGTCGAGCAGCTCCGGCTCCCCGGTGACGAAGGACGGGAGGTTTTCGCGGATCGTTCCAGATGGATCGAACCGCCCGATCCCGCCGTCGTCCCGGTCCTGACTGAGCCACACCGTCGCCGTCACGGGCTGATCCGGATGGATCTCGAAGTCAAGGCCCCTGTGCCAGCCGCCCTGATAGACGCCGGTCATGGGCTCGCCGTCCCCCCATCCCTCGTAGGTGACGGTATTGACGTAGTACTCCACGAGCTCCCCGTCGAGAAGCCAGAAGGAATAGACGCTGTTTCCCTGAAAGAACTCCTGCTTCATCGAGACGGAATCGTAGAGCGTCAGCAGCCGCCGGATGTCGTTCTTCTCGGCAAGCTCCGCCATGGTGAAGCCGATCCCGCCGGGCTGCGGTTCCGGTTCGGGCGCAGGTTCGGGATCCGGCTGGATCTGCGGCTGGGGCTCGGGTTCGCCGGGTTCACCGGGTTCATCGGGGATCCCGTTCTGAGCCGTTCCCGGGTCGGCGGGGTCGATCCGTTCGATCTTGAAGCATCCCGCGGAGGCGGGAAGAAGGAGGCAGGCCGCAAGGAGCGCGGAGAGCGTTTTGAGCGTTCGGTTCATGCTTTCACCGTCCCAAATCGTTTCTTATACTATTCTCAGTCTAAAAAGCAAAACTTCATGGGTTTTGATCGCTCCATGTAGGATGCGAACGGCCTCCTTGCTCAACTTGTTGAGCGGGTGAGCATCGCGTGCGATAACTCTGATAAGGTTGGATGACTATATTGGTGTGCCGAAGCCTCAGCTTCACTTGATTGGTATAGCCTATCCTTTACCTCCTCCCCATGAAGTTCTTTGCCAGGCTTTCTCCGAAAGAAAGCCGCGTTTCCCTTTTAGCTTGAGATTAGTATTACTGTCTGTATCATACCATATTTCCGCCGTCCCCGCAACCGGAAAACGACGGAATTTTATCCCCATCCGCAAAAAAACACCGCGCGTCCCTCCCGATAACGGAAGAAGGACGCGCGGCAGATGGATTGTTTCTGCGGGAAAATGCGCCGGCCGGATCAGTACTCCAGTTCCGAAACCGTCTTGACGAGCTTCTCGATCGCCTTGTTGATCAGCTTCATGACCTTCTGCGTCTGGGACACGAAGTTGTTCTGGCTGTTCTCGTAAATGCCGTTGTACAGGGTCTGGAAGCTGCCGCCCCAGGTGAAGTCCACAGCCCAGTCGTACATCTTCGAGACAAAGATGATGTCGAGCATTTCCACGGACTCGGCGTCGCGGACGTACTTCGCGCCGAAGAGGATATCGTACAGGGCGACGCGGAGGGTCTCGTTGGAGAAGCCGCAGATCGCGTCGAGGATCTTGCCCGTGCGCTCCGGATCCTGATTGGTCATGGGAATGCCGTAGGCGGTGCACCAGCCGTTGGAGATGTATTCGCCGTAGGTCTCCTGCTCCTCGTCCAGCTTCGGCATGGG
>SVQK01000080.1 GCA_015065385.1 Oscillospiraceae bacterium
ACTCAAAATCTGGCACGGTAACGCTTACAACGAACGCGGCGAAGATCAGCTCGCGGCATACCTTGACTACTATCACATCGATAAAGGCTATATGCTGAGCTACAATTTCAATCAGAAAAAGACCGTCGGCGTACACACCGTACCGGTGGGAGAGAAGACGCTTGTTGAGGCTGTTGTTTGAGACTTTGATTTCCTCACGAATAACTATTTATTAGTCCTTCGCCTCATCAAAAGACAGATCAATCCTTCGTACCTCCTTCGCATATCGGGGTTTCTGTCCCTGCAAAAAACCTTTTTCCTTGTTTAGATGCGCAGATTTTGAAATGGACTCTTCCTGTCAAGGCAAGAGCACATGTCAATTTCCCGTACACTTCTCCTCCCCGACCGTCAGACTCGCAGTCCGTAGAAATCGCTCATATCCTGTGCGAAAAACGCTCCTGACCCATTTTCCGACGGATACCGTGTCTGAAGGATAACCGGCTTTGTGCACTTTACACCACCGTTTGAAGACCCGAAATCTGTTCCGACCGCTGGGGATTCCGGGTTTTCTTTGACCCATACTCTGTACGTCACCTCATTTCCGAGATCATTTTACTCTTTTCTCAGCAAGAAGTCTTACCATTTCTTGGCATGTAGACTTTTTCACAAACGTATTTCTGATCCGCAAACGGAAATTGCCTGCATTACCTCAGAAGGTTTACTTCCCACGACGAACTTGTTTCTGCCATCGAGCGTTACCCCGATTTCTACAACAACAGAAGTTACCTGTTCAGGCTCAAATGCATGACGCCGATGGGATTTCATCGCGCTGCCGTGTAAAAACTCCACTCTACCGGAAAGCAGGGTGGAATTCATGAAAGATTTCTTTTGTTTTTTTCACCGTCTACTTGACAGAGGGCGGTTCAAAATGGCTTTATTTCAACAGCGGAGACCGTCTTTTCTCTCCACACGCTGAGCGAGCCATTTCTTCTCAATCCGCCGCGCTTGCGGAAATCAGCGTTCCAAAAGCTCGATCTCCGTCATCACCATTCCCGGACTGCTTTCCGGAGGATTGGAGCGGAGGGCATGACCGTTTGCCTGCGGGGCGAAGTTTGCGGAGTAGCACATAATCATCTTGCGCCCGTCCGGGGAGATGAATTTCGTAGGGAAGTTCACGAAAAACGCCTGCTCGCAGAAGGATCTCATGTAGGTGACGAGTTTCCACTCCCCCGTCAGCGATTCGCTCTCGAGAATGTAGGTGTTCATCTCCGAGCAGGTGTCCCGCCCGTCCGTCACGGCCATGAAGTACCGGCCGAGCGGCGCGTTATAGGTGACAGTCACACAGCCCATGTTGTTCTGCCATTCGAGAAGCGGCGCGATCTTCGAAAAGTCTCCGGTCCATATCGGATTGCCGTCCGCATCCTTTCCGGCGTAGAACTCGTAGGCGCCGGGATCGTTGATCGTCTCGGGCGAAGGGGTGACGCGGATGAGATAGATCTGATCTCCGGTGATCCAGCTGTTGTGGGCGAAGTTCTCGGGCTTCACGGGATAGAACTTGAGGTCGGATCCATGGGCGACGAGATATGCCTTTCCATCCGGGGAGTGCTCCATGTTCTTTAGATCCATCCCGCAGGCAGCACAGCAAAAACCGCTTGAGATATGGATTGTGCTGCCTCATAATGAACCTCACTTCTTCACAGGCTTTCTGCCCGACTCCTGGTCCGATCGGCTTTGCTTTCGATATATCTGATTCATTATACCACAACGCATACCGTTCTGCAATGTTTTGAGAGAGAATCATTGTGATCTTTTCGTTATGAGGTTCAAAAGAGGAAATGCGTCGATGCGCTCCCTCCTTAAAAGTGTAAAACATCCCCGTCCGTCCTTTTTCGGGACAGGCGTGGGTCTGTTTTGCTCTGTTTCTCCGTTTATGCCATCGTCACTTCGTCATAATGCCCCGGGTAGAATATGACGCGGAATTCCTGCCCTACCGCATAATCGTCATTGATTACGGAACGGTATGCCCAGTGCTCTCTGACCTTGCCTTTTTCGTCCGTAAACTTCACATAATAATATAGGAATCGGGCACGGGTAAAATCATACCCCGTCCATATACGCTAGGATCTGAGCCATCCGCTCGCTCTGCTTTACCGAGAACGGACAGCGGCTGTCGCAGTGCCCGCAGCCCACGCAGTCCGAGGCGTTCTTCTCCAGCGTCCAGTAGTGCTCTTTGGCCATCGCGTCCCCCGCCCGGGCGAGGTCGTAGTATTTGTTGACAAGTCCGACGTCGATCCCCATAGGGGGGAAGCTGTACTTCGCAGTCTCAGCGTCCTTCACTGCTTGAATATTCCCGTGTGATACACATTGCGGTAAATACCTGCAACGGGACTTTCACCCGTTAGAACCACGACATGCCCGGCACACCACGAAAAAGCCATCGCCGGGTGTAGGCGCCCGGAAATGGCTTAGAGTTGATGGTGATAATAAATCACAGCGCTCCTTGGAAGCATTTGCCGGATTCGGCGCATGTGAGCGAGAGCCGGCTTGGCTGACAAATCAATAAAACAGTATCGGCTCTATCTGGAAATTCAACACATATAGGGGAAAATCAAAAGATAGTTTCATGGTGCCATAATCTGTCCGAGAACGAATCAATCGAAGTACCGGTCATATCCGCTCTAATCAGCCAGTTTTCTCGTAAGGATGAGGCGGTCGTGCGCAGTGACGCCGCCGTCTCCGTCAATATCCGCGGCACGCATATCCGCGATCTTATCCGCATATCCTGCCCATTTTGCAAGATATCTTGAGAGCGTGAGGCGGTCGAGCGCGGTGATTTTGCCGTCTCCGGTCACTTCGCCGGAGATCACGACCGTAACCTGCCGGATGATCTGTCCCTTTGCGTTCAGGACAGCCGCTTTGAATCCCGTTCCGATATATCCTTTGTAGGAATCGCTCAGCTTTTTGCCGTTCAGATCGTATATGGCAAAGGTCTGGTTCATGAAATTGTACCGGAACTCTTCATACTTTGTCAGAGCGGTTATGCCGACCAGAGCGGTGCCGTTGTCGGATATCCTGTAACCCGAGCAGGGAAGGATCAGAAATTCGCTGACATCCGTCGAAGCATTCGCAATGAGGACGCGGACAGCTGGCTCAATTCCTCCTTTTCCGACAATCTGCCCGTTATAGAAGAATCCGCCTTCGGGCTCAAGAACGCAGAGCGAAGATTCAAACGTCATCGCGGGGCATACGACGGCCGAAATCCCGCCTTCAGCTGCGATGACGCAGTTGTTGCCGCTCACGGTCAGCCGCGTGTTCCTGTTGTTGAGGTTGATTCCCTTTGCGCCGCCGTAGACGGAAATCTGCGCATTCTCGATCAGGCAGTTGCCCGAAGCCCGGATGCCGCTCGAGGACGCCCCGTATGCCTTGATCACGCCGGTCGAACCGGAGAGCGAGACATAACCCGCCGCGGCGATCCCCTCAGCCTCCTGACCGTCCGCCGTGATATGGATCACGGAGTCATTCACGCGGACTTCTTCTCTCGAGAAAATTCCTTCGCAGCTCTGGATCTCCCCGAGCGAATTCGGGCCGTCCTTCGCGTTCACGGTGATATCCGAACTGAGGATCGTGATCGGTCCGCTTGCCCAGAGTCCGGAAGAGCGGTCCTGTTCGACGTCGAGATCCAGAACGGAATCCATGACAGTGACGGGACCGGAAACGTGGAATCCTTCTCCCAGCCCCGAACCCATGATATCGGCGCCGCGAATCAAGAGTTCTCCATCGACGGTCACGCCGTAACAGTGAGGTGCTTCCCGGAGGATGGCGCTGCCTTCGACGACGAGGCTTCCTTCCGCGTAGACCAGCGATTTCGTGGTGCTGTACGGTTCCGTCAGCACGGCGTCCTTAAGCTTCAGAACACCGGAAGCGGGACTGTAGCTGACCTTGCCGTCTCCGAGGACGTCGCTCATATTCGTGCAGTTGACTTGAACATTGCCGACCCACACGGGGTAAACATCCTCTCCGATCAGGACGTGCTTCGCTTCGGTGCTGCCGTCCATGATACCATACTCTCCGAGGGTACCGCCGACGGGCAGCGCGATGTTGAGATCCTCCGAGACGAAAAGCGTTTGGTAGGTGTGGATCGCGCTCTGTACCCCGTATGCCTCCACGACCGTCTCGGATGTGTCGGAAGAATAGATCTGAACACTCTGGTTTCCGAAAAGACCGTAATATCCGCCTTTCAGAAAGACGCGCGCGCCCTGAATCCTGACGTTCCCGTAGTTTGAGCCGCCCTTGTCCGGCTTACTTGCGGCGAAGACGCCGTAGCGAGGACCGTATGCCGTAAAGGTCCCGCCGACGAACGCGACGTTGCCGTCGCGGACGTAGATCCCACAGCCCGAGCCGCCGGCGGATGCGTCCGCCGTGACAAAGCCGTCTTGAATGTTCACGCTTCCGGTATCCACGAAAATCGCGTTTTCAGGACAGCGTATCGTGAGATTTCCGCGGGAGACGGACAGTTCTCCTTCTTCGATGTGAATACCGTTGGTGCCGGACAGGTCCACCTCGGTGCCGGAGACCGAGACGCCGCCCTCCGACCAGACCGCGAAGTCCTTGCCGGAGACCGTCAGCTTATCGCCCTCGAGGGAGAGTACATTCCATCTTCCGTCGAGGCGGATCCCGGTGGAAACGGTATCGTCCGTGACGAAGGAGGAATTCTGCGAGAATATGCGGAGTTCCTGATTCTTCGCGCTGATCAGCGCGCTGTCGCCGGAACTGCGGTTGAATACCCGCGCACCGTTTACGGACCGGACGTTCTCGAGAATCAGGATGCGCTGGTTCGGGTCATATCTGGCGTTGCCGTTCTCCGTCTCGCAGGGAATGTCGGCCATGTTGCTCCTGCAGACGCGCACGGAGCCGAGCCAGACCGGGAAGTAAAAGTCGGTGCCAATGGTGATGCGTTCCGGAATACCGCCGGAAATCGTGCGGATCTGACCGCTGCCGTCGGTGATGCAGTCTTCGGGAGAAGGCTCCAGAAGGCGTGTGGGGGAGGAATACTTGCCGTCGCCGCCGCCGATTCCCCCGGAAGTCCCCTGCGTTTCAAGCTCGACCTCGGTGCCCCGGACAGTATAGGTTCCGCCCGCGGGCATCCAGAGGCCATATCCTCCTTCGGCCGTGGCGGAAACGACACTGTCCTCGATCAGGACGGAGCCTTTCTTCAGCTCCTGATTCGGGGCGGAACGGTCAGCGCAAATAATGCCGTTATATTTGCCGGAAAGAATGACATCGGAATGATCCGTGATCCGGAGATCGGTCGTGCTGATCACGCCGGGCTGTCCGACCGGGGACGAGTCCGTGAATTCGCAGTACGACGTCAGCTTCAGATCGGAACCGGAGACTGAGAGGAGGCCATCCGTCCCCGTAACCTGCGTTTTCGAAACGGACAGACAGAAGGATCTGCACGTTCCGGACGAGTCGATCGTCAGGCTGCTGTCGGTTACGAAAAGCGATCCGGCAATGATGCCGACGGACCACGCACCGGAGTCAGTCGCGTAGGTGTCGATACGGACGACGCTGTCCGTGATGAACGCAGACCCCCATGCCATGATGCCGGTCGCTTCAATTCCGAACGCCGAAACATTGAGATGGATCCCGGAGGCGGTCAGGTCCTTGTTCGCCCAGAGAGGAACCTTCGAGTTCCGGAAGGTCAGGCTGTCGGCGATGACGAGATTTCCCTCCGTCCGGATCCCGAACCGGGAGTCACTGAAATCAAAAACTCCGGAGCCGGCGACGGTGAGGTCGGATTCTGCGTAGACCGCGTAGCCCATGTGCGGGTCTTCCTCGTCCGTCGGCGCGACGATGGCCGCGGATTCGGACACGGTCAGAGTCTTCGAGGACGGATCGTACGAGAGCTCGTTTGAGCCAAGAATGTTGTTCCTGTTTTCGGAAGTCACCTGAACGCCGCCGACCCAGAGCTTATAATACGTTATGCCGTTCGGTTTGTCCACAGGCGCGGGAAGCCGTTCGGCCCGGTCCTCTTCCGCCTCTCTTCGGGAAGCCAGGGGAAGATCTCCGGTACGAAGGGATTCGTTCGAATTATCCGCGAACTCTTTCTCAAAAAACGCTGTGCCCCAGACAGTGTCCGCAGCCGCCGCCGGGATTGCCGCAGCGATCAGAGCGGCCAGCATGCAGAAAGCTAAGAGGATCGCGGTCGTTTTTCTTCTTGCCATGTCCTTCCTCCTTTACATATGTGACGCGTGCCCCATCGCGGGACCCGCAGTCCGTCGGATTTCAACCTTCGGCAGCAGATCTTCCCGATTCGGACGGAATCTGCTTTATGTACAGTATACCATATCTTTTCCGGAAAAACAAGGTGAAAAAGGTGCATATTTACGAAAAAGCATGCCGTAAAATGGATTCACGGCTTTTTCGGCCCGGCGCAGAGGAGAGAAGCGTATCGTCGATGATCCCAGCTTTCACATAGGCGCCGCAGATTCTTCCCACCGTGACGTCTGCGTTCGAGACGCAGTCCATACCTGCGACGGGACTTTCACCCGTCAGAATCGTGCCATGCGCGGCATACCGCAGAAAAAAGCCGCTCCCGAGGGAACGGCTTCTTTACGAAATATTGAAAATTTTGTTTTGGTGAGGGAGGAATTTTATCTCCTCTTCGCCGCCCATGCAGAGCCGAGGACAGCGACAAGCACAATCATTCCGCCGCCGATGAAGGATCCGCAGCCGGATTTTTTCTCAGCGGGAGTTTCGGTGGAAGCGGGAGTTTCGGCTGTCGGAGCCTCAGGCTCAGCTGCCGGTTCGGGTTCGGCTGCAGGTTCGGCTGCCGGCTCCGGCTCGGGTTCAGGCTCAGCCGCAGGTTCCGGTTCGGGAGCGGGTTCTTCCTGCGCAGGACGCTCCGCGGTGCCGGGCTTTCCGTAGAACTCGACTTCCGCGACGTCGCCGTGCTTGTAATCGTTGTAGTAACGGAACATCTTGTAACCGTAGTTATTCTCGAACTCGGTCACGATATAGTATTCGGGATATGTACCCTGCTCCTCGGAGGTCCAGAGGGTTTCCCACTCTTCGCCGTCGTTGGAACCTTCGATCATAGCGCCTTCGAAGCGTTCATTCCAGTCAGCGTCGTAACCGCGGGACAGGATGGCAACCTTCTCGAGAATATACGGCTCGTCGTATTCCATTCCGCAGAATCCGTCGGCGACACCGAGGGGATCGAAGAAGGTCTCGGGCTTGCCGTCGAACGCGGACGCCGCGCCGGAGCCTGCCGTGCCGTCCCAGCCGGTTTCGTTGCCGATGACCTTGCCCATCATGAAGTTCCCGGATTCGCCGGAGGCGGGGTAGCCTGCGGGTACGGCGGGAGTCTCGGCGGGAGCGGCTTCCTTGCCCTTATCCTCCGCGGACCGGACGAACTCGAGGAACATCTCTACATCCTGCGATCCGGAAGCGTAACCCGTGCCGTATCCGTCGTCCAGCTCGCACTGGTCGTTCACCTGGATCGACGTGGAAATATAGCCGCCCTCGTGATTCTCGGTCATGGGAAGAGCGTATTCCGTGACGTAACCGGACTCAGTGATCACAACGGCATGAGCGACCTTGTCGTCGGTAAACGGAGGTTCCCCTCCGCCGCCGTTGTTCCGGGCATAGAACATATGACCGAAAGCGTCCGCGTGGGTCTTCCACTTCCCCTCCGATTCGTCGAACCAGTTCTCAACGGCGTCGGCCTGCCAGTTCGCGGGTTCGGCCTCGTATCTGTCTTCGCCCACGTCCATGACGTCGTCGTCGGTCACGATCGTGCAGACGTAGAGATAGTTTTCATCCCAGAGATAATACGCCTCGGCCTTCAGATCAAATTCGCCCTCGTAGCCACCCCAAACAAAGAAGCCGGGATTTTCCATCGTCTGATGCGCGGATTCGAGATAGAGGTCGTCCAGTACGCCGTCGATCGCGGGCGTTCCGTAGAGGCAGTACACTTCCAGCTCCTCCGCCGAAACCGCGCACATCATGAGCAGGCAGAGCGCCGCTGTCAGGGCAATCGCAAAGAGTTTTTTCATGGTTTTGTCCTTTCTGTTTTTCGGTCAATGATCCGGTCTCATTGTACAAATTGTCAACGCAAAAGGTCATTCATAAAAACCAGAAACGGTCTTTTCTATTCCCCCCTTTCTGAGCAGCAGACGGAATCTTCCCTTCTCACGGGGATATAACGGCTGAAAACGGGCTGTGTCACCCTTCGCGTCCCATGGAGGAGAACGGAAGGGGCTCGAACCCCGGACATTCCTTCTCAACAAATTCGAGGCCTTCCGCCGTCAGTTCCCAGTCGTTGTGCTCCGGGTCTTTGAACAGCGACGGATCCGCTTCGAGATTATCGTGGAAATTGCAGGAGCCGCCCGAGGTGATGTGCGGGATCGAGACAAACAGGTTCCCGTTCATCTCGTTTGAATCCTTCGGCGCGGTCTTTGCGGCTTCCTTGCGGATGTCCTTGTCGCTCATGCTCTGCATCCTTGCGATCTTATCCGACGTCGCGTAGGTATAAAGATTCTCCCAGATCGTTCCGGCGTAATGGATCCGCCAGAGCTGGCTGTCGAAGTCCACCGCCCGCATTTTCTGAACGCTCTCGTGAAGATGGTCGGCATTCCGGTCGAACAGCCAGAGAAACCAGCCCTCCTGCTGTATCCCGTGCGTTCCCCGCCAGTCAACGAACCGGAACGCAACGGAGGTGTCCGCAAAGATGTTGTTGTAGATATGGGAGAACTGGACGCCGTGGTGCATGATCGCCGCCTGCGAGGTCCCTCCGGCGGATTCGATCCCGGCCGCGCGGACAAACAGGTTTCCGTAGATCTCCGCGCCCATGTTCCCGTCGTCCAGATACACCGAAAACTGTCCGATGCCGCCGTAGGCGTTCCCCATGTCGTGGAAGTAGTTATAGCGGATCACCGTTCCCATCAGGGTGGGATCGCGGCCGAAGTAGATCGCGCCCATGTCGGAGCACTCTTCGACGCACCGAAACAGCTCGTTGTACGAGGATCTGACCGGCGACGTCGCTCCGGACGCGGCGATCCAGCGCAACAACGACGTTATGAACCGTCTGAACATCGAGCTGGCCTATGAAGACGTCAACTACAGCTACGATCAGGTGGCGGCCAATATCCGTACCCTGCTCCAGTCCGGCGACGCGTCCTATCATCTGATCATCAACGACATCTACGGGCTTGCGCCGATCACGCCGGAAGGCCTCTTCCACAACGTCTACGACGGAGAGCATTTCGATTTTGACAAGCCCTGGTGGTACGACGATTTCATGAAGGACATCTCCATCAACACCAACATGCGCTTCATGCTGGCGGGGGACTACTTCATCGATCTGCTCCGCTGCACGCACTGTCTCATCATGAACAAAAACATGTACACCGATCTGTGGGGCGATCCGAATGACGTCTACGCATCCGTTCTGGAAAAAACGTGGACCTTCGACCGCTACCGCCAGCTGATCGAGGGGGCGTACATCGATCTGAACGGCAACGGAGCGGTTGATAAGGAAGACCAGTTCGGCCATGTCGCGTTCCAGTTCTGGGGACCGATGATCCCGTGGCTGATCTCCGGAGATCCCGGATTCATCGAACGGGACGAAAACGGCTATCCGATCATCGCCGTCAACAACGAGCGCTCCTACCTGCTGACCGAAAAGCTCAATGCCATTCTGAACAACGACGCGACAGGCATCAAGGTATTCAGTGAAAACGAGCAGGCAACCATCGACTCCTTCACGTCCGGCCGCGCGCTCTTCATCGGCTATCAGAGACTCGGATCCCTCGAATCGGACAACCTGCGTTCAGCAGAAACGGATATCGCCATCCTGCCCTATCCCCGGCTGGACGATCTGCAAAAGGACTATGTGACCTCCACCCACGATACGGCGGAGTTGGGCTTCATCCCGATCGCCATTCCGCAGGAAGATCTTTCCTTTGTCTCCTCCGTGATCGAGGTCCTCTGCCGAGAAACCTACAAACAGCTCCTCCCCGCGTATTACGAATCCTCGCTGAAAGTCAAATACACCCGCGACAACACGGCCGCCCAGATGATCGACATCATCCATGACCACTACGGGAACGGCTTTGCGCTTGCATGGTCCAACGCGCTGAGCGGAATCCTTCTGCAGGGCACGTTCAGTTCCTGCATCGAGAACAACAACACCGACTTTGCCTCCAAATGCAAGAGCATGGAAAAGCCTGCGAACAAGCAGCTCGAGAAGATCATCTCGAAAACCATGGCGCTGGAAGAGGAGCGGAACGGCTGATCATTCGTTGAGTGACTGACCTGCCGCCTGCCGCGCATGCGTAAGAAGCTTCTTGATGCTTTATCCGAAGCTTTATTTTCAAAAATCAACCGCCCGGATTTTGCTCCGAGCGGTTGACTGTTTTTCTTCGCTTTTTTCGCCTTTCGCAGAGGTTTCGCGGAAGGCGAGACTTTTCCGTTTATTCGTCATCCATCGTGACGGCGTTCGTTATGACTTTTCTGTTATTCGCGTCCGTGATCACGCACCTGACCTGATACTGTTCGTTGTGGTACAGATGCCAGTCCTGCACGTTCTTGATCTGTTTCGTCGGCGAACCGTATTCGCCCTGTTCCGTATAAGAGTTCCAATCCGTCTTGTAATCTCTCCACTGCCAGTCGTACTTGTACGGTTTGGTTCCCCCGTCAACCTCGACGGTGAACGTGACATTCTGTCCTTCCACAGCCCAGTAACTGTCCGGCTGCTTGGTGATCTTCAGTTCAGCGCCGGCGGCATAGTATCTGTACAGATTGGCCTGAGCTGACTCGACCGTCGTTCCGTTCGCGTCGGTGATCTTGCACCACACCCAGATATAGTCTCCTTGGGACGCTAAGGAATACGGGTCGTCCTCCACATACTGATCCGAAGTTTCGTTCTTTGTGCGGGACGGACCGGTTCCGCGGTAGAAATCCGTGTCGATATACCAAGCATATGTATATGGCGCTTTGCCGCCCGAAACGGTCACCGAGAAGACCGGCTTGTCCGTCGTCGATTTCATGGTGAAATCCTCCGGCTGCGCCGTGATCTGCAGTCCGGCATCATAGTATCTGTACAGATTGGCCTGAGCTGATTCGACCGTGGCTCCGTTCGCGTCGGTGATCTTGCACCACACCCAGATATAGTCTCCTTTGGACGCTAAGGAATACGGGTCGTCCTCCACATACTGATCCGAAGTTTCGTTTTTTGTGTGGGACGGACCGGTTCCGCGGTAGAAATCCGTGTCGATATACCAAGTATATGTATATGGCGCTTTGCCGCCCGAAACGGTCACCGAGAAGACCGGCTTGTCAGCCGTCGATTTCATGGTGTAATCCTGCGGCTGCTTCGTGACCTTCAGCCCTTCCACGAAGGCCTTCAGCTCCGCTTTTTCAGAGGCAACCTCCTTATCGTTGCTGTCAGAGACCTCACAGTACACTTTGACCTGTTTCGCGGCAGCGAGGAACAGAGCGGCATCCTTCAGCGAGAAGGTATTCTTCGTCTCATTGCTGTCCGTTTCGTAATCGTATGCGGGAACTCCGTCCATTTCGATGACCCACTCGTACTCGTACGGAGCCTTGCCGCCGGAAATCTCAACCGTGAATGCCGCGCCTGTATCATCGGCCGCCTTCATCTGGTAAGCCGCGGGCTGTTTCGTGATTTTCAGAGCATCGGTAAGAATGCTGAGTTTCGCGGAGGAGGAGGTGACTTTCGCTCCCGCGGCATCCGTGACGACGCACCAGTACAGGCTGCCGTCATCCATGGCGCGGATATTCGTCAGCGTCAGAGCCGCGGTCGCCGTTCCGCTGTTCAGATCATTGTCTTTCAGCGTGACCGTGTCGGTGTTCGTGTACTTGGTGTACCACTGATATGTGTACGGGCTCTTCCCCCCGCTCACGGCGACGGTGAAGGAAGCCTTCTCGCTGACGCCGACCTTCGCCGACACGTCCGCGGGCTGCTTCGTGATCTTCAAAACGTCAGCCGGTGTTTCCGCCGCCATCGAGAAAGAAATCCGCTTGTCCACAAACATCATGCGGGTGAGGATCGCCGCAACCTCAGAACGTTTGATGTTGTCCGCGGGCCTGCAGAGGTGCCTGGTCCACACGCCGTTGTAGGTGTCGTCGGAGCCCTGGAGGATACCCGCCCGGTAGAGCTTGTAGATCTCGCGTGCTTCGGGATAGTTCGCGGGCACGTCCGGAATGGAGCCGTCCGGAACCTCGTTTTTCGCGGCCAGAGAGGCGTCCGGCAGGGCGTGGGCAAAGATGGCCATGTACCCGGCACGGGTGGCTTTGGCGCTCCAGTCGTAGTCCTTCGCAATGATGCCTTTCATCTTCGCGTAGTCCACATAGCTCTGGTACCACGGATCCCCGTTGACCAGGGAGACCGTGCCCGTCTCGTTCTTCTGATACATACAGGCGGCCAGCTTTACGGCCTCGGCGTAGGTCAGAAGATCGTCCGGGCAGTAGGTGGTCGCGGATTTGCCGTTGACGAGCCCTGTGTCAACAGCTGTCTTCACATCGTTGTAGTACCACGCTTCCGGTGATACGTCAACGAACGGCAGATCCGCCGCAAAGGAGCTGACGGGAAACAGTCCCACGGTCAGGACAAGCGCCAGCATGAGTGTGAAAATGCGTCGTGTCATTTGGAAATCCTCCTTGAAGAAATGAATCCAACAGCCTTCTTGCTTCAATGGCGGGGAGACGGACTCCCACCCGATTCGATTATAGCACAACGCGGGCGGAATGTCACCACTAAAATGAAATATTGTTCAAAAATTGTGAACTCAATAAGGGGTGGACGTTGATCTGTCTTGACGAAATACGCCTCTCATGCCATCACGAAAGCTCCTGCCTATGATGAGGTCGATCCATCCGGGTGGCGCTCAAAAGCATGTTGTCCCTATAAGCTTTCACTGCTGCGAAAAAGCATTCAAGGCAAACAAGGCGATTCAGGACTATGTGTGCACAGACGGCTATTTCAATCCACGCCCCCCGTGGGGGAGCGACCGCATTGGACCGGTTCTCCCATGAGATAGCCGACCTTATTTCAATCCACGCTCCCCATGAGGGGAGCGACCAAAGTATTCGCCGCGTTGTAAAATATATTCCTTATTTCAATCCACGCCCCCCGTGAGGGGAGCGACACTGAAAGCCTGCGGGCTCGGGCTCCATTACCCCGATTTCAATCCACGCCCCCCGTGAGAGGAGCGACACGTATTTGACGAGGTGATGCGTCCCCGTGAGCAATTTCAATCCACGCCCCCGTGAGGGGAGCGACGTTGAAATCTGCCGCTCGCTGTCCGGGGGAGACATTTCAATCCACGCCCCCCGTGAGGGGAGCGACTGCTCACACGGCGTGATCACGACGAGGGAGTCCAATTTCAATCCACGCCCCCCGTGAGGGGAGCGACTTTTTTCTTCACCTCGGTGTCGGCATCATGGATATTTCAATCCACGCCCCCCGTGAGGGGAGCGACTACAAAAGACGCAACAGATTCACCGAAGAGGGACTATTTCAATCCACGCCCCCCGTGAGGGGAGCGACAAGTCTATGTCTATATGTTTGTACTGTATCAAGACATTTCAATCCACGCCCCCCGTGAGGGGAGCGACGATTTGCCGAGCTTCCGGCACAGCCGCCATTTCTATTTCAATCCACGCCCCCCGTGAGGGGAGCGACGGGATGCAAGGCAATTATAACATCATGGAGAACAAATTTCAATCCACGCCCCCCGTGAGGGGAGCGACCGCCGTGTGCGAGCGGCCCG
>SVQK01000001.1 GCA_015065385.1 Oscillospiraceae bacterium
AATAACTCTGATAAGGTTGGATAGCTTAATTGGTGTGCTGAAGGTAAGCAATACTGTATGGGTACAGCCTATCCTTTTCCCCTTTCAAAGTTCTTTGCCAGGCTTTCTCCGAAAGAAAGCCGCGTTTCCCTTTTAGCTTGAGATTAGTATTATTCGCCCATTTGCGCGTAAAAATCTTCGACGTAACAGGGGGAGTCGCCCGGGGTCAGTCCGATGCCCGCTCCGAACCGGGTGTAGGCGTCCCGGAGCAGGTTGGAGCGGTGCGCTGCGGAGGAGACCCATCCGGCGTGCGTGTCGAACGCGCCCCAGTAGCCGTTCGCAATGTTCTCCCCGTAGACGGACCACGAGACGAGCCCCGCCTCCTTCATCCGGTCGAGCATCGTCCGCCCGTCCGCGCTGTCGTGACTGAAATAGCCTCCCGCTGCCATATCCCCGGCGTGATTCCGCGCGGCGCGTTCGGCGACTTCGTCCCAAACTATGGGCCGGACTCCGTGGGCGGCGCGGAAGGCGTTGACGAGGTGGAAGAGCAGTCGGGCTTCCCCGGCGAATTCCGCCTCCGTGACGGAGAATCCCTCGTCCCAGAAGCGGACCGTGGCGTACTGCGTCTCAGCGACAAAGGCCGCGTGGAGGATATACCCGTCGTTCGGATCGAGCCGGAGCAACGCGCGGGTGCCGTCCCCTTCCGCCGTGACGACCGAGGGGGTGGATCCGTGCGGGAATCCGCCGAAGGTGTCCCCGTAGGATTTGACCTCGCCCAGCCATTCGTAGGAGAAGGCCTTTCCCGCGGAGCAGAGGACGACCGCGCGCCCGTCCGCGATCCCCGCCGCGAAGAACCGGTTTTCGTAGTCCCCGGTCCCGAACACGGCCCAGCGGTAGTCCCCGAAGGCTTCGAGCAGCTCGTCCGGCTCTCCCGCCAGCGCGTACAGCTCCTCATCCGGCATCCCGGTCCGGTAGGCGACGCCGTTCACCGTCAGAAAATCGCAGGCGGGATCTTTTGGTTCTTCCGGGACGGGATCGGAGGGGATCTCATCGTTCACGCCGGACTCCTCGAGAAAATCCGACAGGCGGCACCACACCGCGGCGGCCTGCGCTCTCGTCATGGGCAGATCCCCCCGGAAGGAGCCCGATTCGTCCATGCCCCGGATCAGCCCGGCGTTATAGACGAACGCGACGGCGATCCTGTAGCCATCGGGAACCGCGTCCCCGTCCGGAACGGAGGCGAGGACCTTCTCCGAGGCGGCCGCGTCACGGGGAGCCTTTGCGAGATTCGCCATGACCTGCGCCATCTGACAGCGGGTGAGCGGCGTGTCGGGGGACTGCGCGTTCACGCCGACGGACAGACCGGAGAAGAACGCCGCCGTCGTATAGGGATAATACCACGGTTCCCCCGGCGCGGCTTCCGGGATTTCCCCGTCCGTCAGCGTCCGGAGCAGCATAGCGTAGAACTGCGCCTCCGTCACGGAGCTGTCCGGATCGAAGCGGCCACCGCCCACGCCGTTGACCGCTCCGGATTGCTCGGCCCGGCTGACGTACGCGTATGCCCAGTGGTCGGAGGGCACGTCGGAAAAGTCCGCGCGGACGGGTGAGACCGGCGCGAGCGCGAGAACCAGCGCGGAAAAGAGGACGGACAGCGGGAAAAGCCGCGGCGGGAGGGATCGGACGCTTTTCATATGCTCCTCCGGAAAAAGAAGGGAGCCGCGGAAAGGGCCGAATGGGCCGGGAAGAAGCGGCTCCCCGTTCAATGTGCGGTTGATCTCCTCCGCGGAAAGAGCGGGAGGGGGACAGGATTATTCGCCGAAGTAGCGATCGAGCAGGCCCTTGAAGGCTCTGCCGTGACGGGCTTCGTCCTTCGCCATTTCGTGAACGGTGTCGTGGATGGCGTCGAGGTTGGCGGCCTTGGCCTTCTTCGCCAGATCGAACTTGCCGGCGCAGGCTCCGTTTTCGGCGGCGACGCGGAGTTCGAGGTTGGTCTTGGTGGAGTTCGTCACGACCTCGCCGAGCATTTCCGCGAACTTGGCGGCGTGCTCCGCCTCTTCGTAAGCGGCCTTTTCCCAGTAGAGCCCGATTTCCGGATAGCCCTCGCGGAAAGCGACGCGGGACATGGCGAGGTACATGCCGACCTCGGAGCACTCGCCCTGGAAGTTGGCGCGGAGTCCTTCGACGATTTCGGCGGGAACGCCTTCGATGATGCCGACCTCATGCTCCGTGGCCCAGTTCAGGTCTTCCTCGACGATTTCCTCGAACTTCTCGCCCGGGGCCTTGCAGAGGGGACATTTTTCGGGGCGGACATCGCTCTCAACGATCTCGCCGCAGATGGTGCATCTCCATTTTTTCATGGGGTTATTCCTCCAGATATTGTTGATGATTGATTCCCGGACATAATCCGGTTGCTCGGTTGAATTATACCATAAAACCGCGGGGCGGTCAAGAGGGGGAATCGGAGTGAAGAGAGAAAAGAGACGAGAGACGAGTGAGGAGTGAAATCAGCTCGGCGTTTCGGTGATAGTCAGAGATTTGAGAATGAAAAGTGAAATTCACGCTGACGCGTGAGTGAATTGAAATTCGCCGATCTGCGGATCGGCCGGGGCGCGG
This sequence comes from Oscillospiraceae bacterium, assembly GCA_015065385.1. Taxonomy (GTDB): domain Bacteria; phylum Bacillota; class Clostridia; order Oscillospirales; family CAG-272; genus UMGS1696. Next base: position 2,593 of record SVQK01000001.1, read on the forward strand.
GAAAACAGTCCCCCGGACTGTTTTCTGACACGCGCCCTTCGAATCCACCTCCGATTGATTTTTCAACAAAAAAAGACGCGCAAGGCGTCTCTTTTTGCTGAATGGGGGAAGGTGGATTCGAACCACCGAAGGCGGTGCCAGCAGATTTACAGTCTGTCCCCTTTGGCCACTCGGGAATTCCCCCTTATGTCCGGCTCTCACCGGCGCTTGTTTATTATAGCACGGGGCGGTGGATTTGTCAAGGGGGAATTTAGGATTTTTTGAGGGAAATTCACCCAGAAAAGGGGAAGACCCGAGGTAACTGGCCCCCGGGTCTTCGGTGTCTTTTAAGTTATAAGGACTTGAAAGATGGAGATTTACGCGATGGTCTTGAAGGTAGCCTTAACCGGGCAATCGCCAGCCTTCTGAATACCGATGTTGGTGTACTCGAAGCTGATGGTCGGGTTGACAAGTTCGCCGTCAGCATTGACCGTAGAAGTGATGGTCACGGTGACTTCGAAGTTGTAGTTTTCCTTCACGCCGTCTCTGTCAATGTCGTCGAAGTTGACATTGAAGGAAGCGGTGGTCACAGCCTTGGTGCCGGTAGCATCAATATCAGCGATGGTCGGGAGCTTAACCGTAGCGAACTTGGAAGGAACAGCAACGGTCACGGAGTCGATCATCGTGCAGGTGGAGCCGTCTTCACCATGAGGAGTATAAACAGTGTTCATGATGTTGCCGGCAACTCTCAGATAGTTGGTGTAATCAGCATTCAGGGAAACAGCGGTGTTCCAGTCGTTCTTCACGCACTCAACGCTGTCACCGAACTCAAAGCTGTCGTGGAAGATAGCCTTGTGATCCTCGCTGGAAACGATGAAGCCATGTTCATCATCCGTGTTGTCAGCGAAGTAGAAGGTGAGGGTGTTGATCGTGATGGATTCGGACTTAGGATCGAGGACGCCGTTTCTGCGCCATTCGGTGATGTTGGCAGTCGCCTTGATGAGGGCGGTGTCAGCATCGTGGATGGTGTAGTCGTACTTGTCATCCGCGTTGAGGGCATTCTTGCCTCTGCCCGTCTCAACGATAAGGGCATTAGCAGAAGCCTTGTCATAGGTGACCTTTTCGACTTCGTCGCCGTCCACCATGATGTAGAACACGGTGTTGCCGCCAACGGTGTGGACATACCAGAAGTAAACGGTAGCAAGATCCTTGCCTTCAGCCCAAGCCAGGAACTGCTTGTCGGTGATCTTTTCGACTTCCATCTTGGTGAGGCCGTAAGCGCCCTCAGAAGTGTAGACGAAGAACACGGACGTGCCGCCGGTCAGACCCTTGATACCCTGAGCTCTCAGAGTAGGATTGGTCGGGCCAAGCTTGGTGTAGGTGAGAAGGTTCTTGGAAACCTTGTCCTTATCCCACAGGTAAGGAGTGGTTCCGTCGAGGACTTCGCTGATGGTGCCGTGACCGAAGATGTACTTGGAGCCGGACTCGTAAGCGCCGGGAACCGCGTAGTTCAGTCTGACAGCATCGTAAGGAATGTCATTGACGATGTAGCCGTTGATGGCGGGATAAGCGTAGCCTCTCTTGAGGTCCTTGTTAACAGCGGTGTAGGGCTTCACAGTGCCGTCGTAAACGTCGAAGCACTGAGCAGTGTAGGTGGAAGCGCCGAGGAGGTACCAGCCATCCGCACCGGTTCCGTCATAAGCAGCGGTCTCATACTCGTAGGTGAGGAAGAGAACGTAGCTGATGTCGTACTGATCCTTGTTGAAGCCGTTGATGGTCCACCAGTCAACGTTGATGAGGACCAGCGTATCGTCGGTCTTCTTCACAGCGTTACCGGAAGCAGTCCAGTCGGTGCCGCCCTTACCAACGTAAACGATGATCGGAGCGTAGTCGCCGCCCGCGAAGCCGTTCAGAGCGTCTTCTTCAAGGTCGTGCGGGTAAGCGGTAGGAGCGTCGATACCATTGGTGGTGGGAACGCCGGCAACAGTGCCGTACCAGTTAGCGATCGGGTTGCAGATCAGGATGTACTTGTCCTTGGAGCCAGCCTTGACATACTCGCCGCCATTGAAGCTCTTGTAGCCGGAGGTGAGGGTGACAGTGGTGGTAGCCTTGTCGGCAAGAACGCCCTTTTCAACAAGCTCTTCGAGATCGTAACCGATGTTGTAGAGCTGTCTAGCGGAAGACTTGATGAAGCTTCTCTGAGCAACGGTGCTGACGTAGTAAACATCGTCAGTAGCGTTGTAGGAGTTGATGGTGTAGATCGTGCCTCTTACGAACGCGGCGTCAACTTCAGCCTGGCCCGGATAGTAGTAGTAATCACCCTTGACCCAGCCGTTGTAGGAGCCGATTCTGTACTGTCTGTAAACGAGATCCTTCGTGTCATAACCGTTGATGACGATGTAGCCGTCAGAAGACAGGCCGGCATAAGAATCAACAACGATCAGATCGGAAGAATGACCAGCCAGCTTGATGTAAACCAGCTTGCCGTCAACGACGACATACTGTACATACTGGTTGAACAGGGACTTGAAGAGGTAAGTGAACTCAGCTCTCTGCTCGAGCTTGGAGGGATCCTTGAGGAGCAGGCCGTTGCCGGCAAGGGCGTTGTAGTCGTAGTTGTACGTCTTGTCGCCGATGGTGACGGATCTGCTGGGAACGTTGTAGCCGCGGACGATGCCGGTAGCAACAAAGTTCTTGTCGTCGTGCTTTTCATCAGAGATGTCATAGATGATCTTGACAACCTTGATTTCGCCGGTGCCTTCGTCAACGCTGTAGATGACGTAGTCGCCAGTGGTGGGCACGAGACCTCTCTCGTCGTTGATCCAGTAGAAGCCGTGGTCGCAGGCACCTTCGAAGATGCCGGTGTAGCGAACGGTGTTGGCGGGCTTGTTCTGATAGAGATCCATGAAGTCCGCAGCATCGTAGCCCTTTTCGGTGCGAAGAGCAGCGGCATAAGAATCAACAGCGTTCAGGTTGTAGAGCTTGAAGCCGTCCTTGTCCGCGTCGTCGGGAACGCACTTAACCTTAGCGGTTTCGTACTGACCGAGTCTGTACTCTTCGAACAGGCCGTAGTTCGGTCTGGAAGCGTCGAGAAGAGTGAAGGGGATGAGAGAAGCGTAAGCGGTCTTGGTGACGTCCTTGTTGGTGAGGAGAGCAAGACCCTTGGTGCCGACTTCGGTTCTGGTGAAGTAAGGATCGTCGAGCATAGCCTGGATGTCTTTATCATCGAGGATATCGATACCCACAACTTCAAGAGTGCCGCCGACTTCCTTGTAAACATAGTGGAAGTAAGCGTTCAGAACGGTGTTCCAAGTCCAAGCGATCTTGAAGTAAGCTTCATCGTCGCCGATCTTCACAGTGTAGTCCGCCTTGTCCTTGTCGGCAATTCTTTCGACGATGTGGCCGTTCTGCCAGTCAACGCCGTACTTGTTGCCAACCTTCACGGTGACGGTGTCACCCTGGAGGGCGTTCTTCATGATGAATTCGTACCAGCCGTAATTGCCGTACCATTCATTCAGATAGGTGCTGTTGGAGTACTTGGAAACGAGAGCGCTGTCAGCGAGGAAGTTGGTGATCGGATAGTTACCGTCGGTAACGCCCCAGTTCCAAACAGTCTCTTCGACGAGCGGCTTGCACATTTCCATGGTGACGAGGTTGGAATCCTCATCCTTGGTGAACAGAGCCTTGTAAGCGTAGCCGAGGTAGTTCTCGAGACGATCACCGAAGTTGAAGGTCTGGAGATTCTTTACCCAGTAGGTGTCAGCGCTCAGGGTGCCGTCAGCGTTCACAACCTTGAAGCCGATTCTCTTGTCACCGGAGATAACCTTGGTGGAAGGAATCTTAACGTCTTCGGTGGTGTAGTAACCCTTGCCGGCAACGGTGATGATGATGGTCTGCCATGCGAGGTCGCCATTGAAGTTGCGAGCGGCAAGAGTGTCGCCGTCCTTCGTGGTAGCGAACAGAGCATTGTACAGAATCTGAGCAACCTGACCACGGTTGAGGATGTCAGTGTACTTGACGGAAGAGGGGATACCCTTGGTCAGGCCGAGGGTAACAGCCTTCTCGATGTTGCCCCAGGGCCAGGACAGGTTGTAGTAGCCGAGGGTACGAACGATCATGGTCAGCGCGTCCTGATAGGTGATGCCATCAGTCGGGCCGAACTTCTTGTTGCCATAACCGAGGATGATGCCCTTCTGAGAAGCATAGGACAGAGCACCAAGGTAGTTGATGGCGGGAGTGCCTTCGAGATCGTCGAAACCGGAGGTATCGTGATCTCTGTCATACCACTGATCTGCAACAGCCCACTTGCTGTCGTCGGTCCAACCGGTGGACACACGAGAGACAAAGAGAGCCATCTCATAACGCGCGATCAGCTTCGCAGCGTCGAGATTGTCCTCGCTCGTGCCTTTGTAGATGCCCCAGTTCGTCAGGAGGCTGAGCGCGTCGGCATACTGAGCCTGAACTTCGGCTTCAGTGCTGGTCGCGGCAGCGGCTGCGGTGGTGTCATCCGCAATGGCGGCGTCTTCAGCAGCGCCAACGAAGGAAGCTGCGGAAGCGCTCATGAGCAGGGCAAGAATGAGTGAGAGAATTTTCTTCATCCTTCTTACTCCTTATAATGAAGATGGTTTGTTGAGGACAGAGAGACGCCAGTTCGTCCCTTCATCCCGTGCGTAAATAATACCACAAGGGAAAATTTTTTGCAAGGGTTCGGACTGAGGTGTAATATAAGTGAAATATTAAACGGTCTTTATTTTTAACGAATCTTTGTGTCCGCAGAGGTCCGAAATCCCGGGAAGGCTTGTCCTGAAAGGATTTGAGGGATTCCGTACAGCCCGCGGGGATCCGGCGCGGGACGGGGGAATTGTTGCAATGTTGCAAGGGATCCGGCTCCGGGGAAGGCGGTTCCGGCCCGGGGATTTTTCCGGTCTTTTGCAATCGAAACGCAAAAAATCGCCCCCGGACGGCTTTTTTTCGGATTTTTCCTTGCTTTTTCCTCCGGTTTGTCGTATAATATAGGTTAAGTTTGTTGCAGCTAAATGAGGGAACTATGCGAACGGTATTCCGGGTCCTGTCCTTTTTCTTCCTATCTATATTATGCGCCGCCTGTCTCTCTGCGCCGGTCTCGGCCGATCTTGCGAAGGACGGGAAGATTGTCGTCGTCCTCGACCCCGGTCACGGCGGAATCGACGGCGGCACCGACGCGGGCGCGCGCACCGAAAAGGAGAACAACCTGCTCATAGCGAAGGCTCTGAAACAGATCCTCGAAAAAGACGATCGCTTCACCGTCATCATGACGCGGGAAACGGACGAATATCTGTATTTCATCGAACGGACCCTCGTAGCGAAGGAGAACAACGCGGACGTCTTCCTCTCCCTGCACTGCAACTCCTCCACCGAATCCTACCCGAACGGCAGCACGGCGTACATTTCCGTCGTGGACCGGTTCGCGGCGACGGAGCTGGCGGGAAAGATCCTTGACAACATTTCCGCCGCCGTTCCCATCCGCCGCGGCAAGATCGAACAGCGGGAAGACACCGGCGGACAGATCGGCATCTATTACTGGAACGAAGAACGCCAGTGGGACATGCCCGGCGACTCCTCCCTCGGCGTCAAGAGCGACTACTATTCGGTCATCACGTTTTCCTCGAAATTCGGCGTTCCGTCCATGATCATCGAGCACGGATACTGCTCGAATCCCTCCGACGACGCGGTCCTCTCAAACGACGCGAGCGTGTGGGCCATCGCGGATGCCGAAGCCCGCGCCCTGATCGACTATTACACCGGCCACGAGCACGTCTTCGGAGAGCCGGAAACCGACTATCCCTCCTGCTGCATGTGGCACGGTACCGCCTCCGCCCGCTGCAAGATCTGCGGAGCCAAGAGCGGAACGACCGATCTGCCCGCCGCGCCGGAGAACCACTACTGGCGGATCCTCGAATACACCGCCCCGACCTGCTACGAGGAAGGATACGTCAAAAAAATCTGCCAGATTGAGAACAATCTGATGCAGCAGCACTACGAAAACACCGTCGAACCCGTGGAGGAGATCCTTCCCCCCGCCGGCCACACGTTCGAAGTCATCGACGAGACGCCCGCCGGCCACGGACAGGACGGGCACTATCTGAAACGCTGCACCGCCTGCGGATACGAGGAAGAGGAGAACATCCCCGGAACGGATCACGACTACGAGGTCACCGAGGAGATCCCCCCGACCTGCACCGCCCCCGGACGCCGGACCAGCCGCTGTACGATCTGCGGGGATCTCTTGACCGAGACCATTCCCTCCCCCGGCCATCAGTACGAGGTGAAAAAGTCCGTCGCCGCCACCGCTGACGAGGACGGATACGAGATCCGGGTCTGCTCCGTCTGCGGGGACGAGAAAACGGAGATCCTGTCCGCCTGCGCCCACGAGTTCGACGTCACCGAGACCGCGCCGACCTGCGAGGAGCCGGGAAAGACCGTCTATGTCTGCCGGATCTGCGGATACACCCGGGAGGAGGAGATCCCCGCGACCGGTCACGACTACGATACCCAGATGTCCGTGAATCCCACCTGCACCGAAGAAGGATTTTTCCGCGGCAAATGCAAAATCTGCGGCGAGGTCTTCTCCGACCGGATCCCCGCGGCGGGTCACCACTTCGTCACCGCCGAGGACGGGCGACGCTTCTGCTCGATCTGCGGGACCGAAGATCCCGAATCCGCTCCGCGCCGGACGCTCGGCCAGACGGTAAAGAGCCCGGTAGTCCTCGCCATCACCGCGGTGATCCTCGTCCAGTTCGCCGCCGTCGCCGTCCTTCTGATCCGCCACTACCGCGCGATGAAGGTTCACGGCGCGAAATTCCGCTACTGACCCCACAGCCTCCGTCCTCCGCGGGGGCTGAACGCATTTTCGAACGGCAGGAGCATCGCGCCCGACCTCACCCCCCCCCAAGGCTCCCTCACGAATCGTCAGATTCGTGCACCGAGGGAGCTGTCACCGCAGTGACTGAGGGAGTCGCGCGAAATCATATTTCAAGATTTCAAGTCCGTTTCATCGGTTCGCTCCCCTCTTACCCCCCTTTGAAAAGAAGAGTTGCATGACCGAAGGAATCTCACCTGACAACACCCCATGCTTTCGAGTCATTCCGGAAGAGATGCTTCCCTCCTCTCCTCTCTTTCCGTTTCGCAATCACATCAATCTGCAAACTAAAGGTTTACTCTATGCTGAACTTTGACGTAGTCGTCGCGGGAGCGGGACACGCGGGATGCGAAGCCGCTCTTGCCTGCGCGCGGACCGGGCTTTCCACCGCGCTCTTCACTCTCTCCCTCGACGCCGTTGCCAACATGCCCTGCAACCCCTCCGTGGGCGGGACCGGAAAAGGACACCTCGTCTTCGAGATCGACGCGATGGGCGGGGAAATGGGCTATATCGCCGACCGCGCCACCCTCCAGTCCCGGACGCTCAACGAGAGCAAAGGCGCCGCCGTCCGCTCCAAGCGCGTGCAGGCCGACCGGAGAAAATACGCCGCGCTCATGAAGCACACCCTCGAGGAAACGCCGAATCTGCGCCTGATCCAGGGCGAGGTCACGGCGATCCTCGCGGAACCGGACGGGGACGGCATCCGGCGGATTTCGGGCGTCACGACGTCCCCCTTCGGAGAGGTGAAATGCTCCGCCGTGATCCTGTCCACCGGGACCTACCTCGGCGGCGTGACCCATGTGGGAGACGCGCGGAAGCGCTCCGGGCCGGACAATTCCCTTCCCTCCGAGGGCCTGACCGAATCGCTCGCCTCCTTCGGGATCCGGATGAACCGCTTCAAGACCGGCACGCCCCCGCGCATTCACCGCCGCTCCATCGATTTCACCCGGCTGGAGGTTCAGGCGGGCGAGGACTGGATCACCCCGTTTTCCGCCCGCACGGATCCCGAGGAGCTCAACCGGATCTCCCAGATCCTCTGCCATGTGGTCTACACCAACGCCGAAACCCACCGGGTGATCCGGGACAACCTCCACCGCTCCCCGCTCTATTCCGGCAAGATCCACGGCGTCGGCCCGCGCTACTGCCCCTCCATCGAGGACAAGGTCGTCCGGTTCGCCGACAAGGAACGCCACCAGCTCTTCGTCGAACCGATGGGCGAGAACAACGAGGAGATTTATTTGCAGGGCTTTTCCTCCTCCCTTCCCGCCGACGTCCAGCTCGCCATGCTCCACACCCTCTCCGGGTTCGAGGAGGCGGAGATCATGCGGCCCGCCTACGCGATCGAATACGACTGCGCCGACCCGCTCGAGCTTCTCCCGACCCTCGAATTCAAGAAGATCCGGGGCCTGTTCGGAGCGGGACAGTTCAACGGGACCTCGGGCTATGAAGAGGCGGCGGCGCAGGGGCTTCTGGCGGGCATGAACGCCTCCCTGATCCTGCGCGGGATGGAGCCCGTGATCCTCTCCCGCCCGTCCTCCTACCTCGGGACGCTGGTGGACGATCTGGTCACGAAAGGCACGAACGAGCCGTACCGCGTCATGACGGGCCGGAGCGAATACCGCCTTCTCATCCGGCAGGACAACGCGGAAGAACGCCTCGCCGCCTTCGGTCACTACGCCGGGCTGCTCTCCGATGAGCGGTACGAGGCGACGCTGGAGCGGACGCGGCGGGTGAAGGAGGAGATCGAACGGCTGAAAACCGTGCACCTCGGCCCGTCCTCCGGGATCAACGCCCTGCTTGAGGAACGCGGGACGGCTCCCCTTGCAAGCGGCGTCTCGATGGCGGAGCTCGTGCGCCGTCCCCAGCTCGACTACGACGCCACGGCCCCCTTCGATCCCGCCCGCCCGGATCTTCCGATGAATCTCCGCGACCGCGTGCAGACGGAGATCAAGTACGAGGGCTACATCCGCCGGGAAGAGGAGGAAGCCGCGCGTCAGGCGAAGGCGGAAAATATAAAACTTCCGCCCGACGCCGACTATTCCACGATCCGGGGACTCCGCCTCGAGGCCGCGCAGAAGCTGAATCAGGTGAAGCCCCTCACCGTCGGACAGGCCGCCCGCATCTCCGGCGTCAACCCCGCCGACGTCACGGTGCTTTTAATTTGGCTACAGACAAAAGGGTATCACAAATAAATAAGGAAGAAAACGGGACAGGTCCGATAAAAAGCCTCTCCCGTTTTTTTGCTGTTCGGTCGATCCGGAGCAATCCGCGTCCGTCTCTATTCTCTCTTCACTCTTCCCTCTTCACCCTTCACTCTTCTCTCTCGCTTCCGCCCTCGTTCCGGACGGCTTCGTGGGGGGCGGAGAGGATGGATTTCACGGACCGGATCAGAGCTTCCGCGGCGGCGTCCGGTTCTCCGGCGTCTCCGGCCTGCTCCGCCGTCACCGTCCATTCCGCAACGCCTCCGGCCCCGTCCTCCACGGTCAGCGGAAACGACGCGCCGAGCACGACGGTCCGCTCTCCCCGGGAGTTGGGGGCGGTCGTGAACCGGACGAAGGTCACGTCAACCCCGCCGATCCGGCTGACTTCCCCGCCCGATCCGGATTCGTCGGCGATCACCGTGTCCGACACCGTGATCCCGGGAGCCGCCGCCGCGATTCTGGTCGTCCCGAGCCGTCCTTCCGCCCGGATCATCTCGCCGCTGTCCTCCCGGAAGGTTCCCCAGACGTCCGAACGCTCGCTTTCCGTATTCAGATCATCCCCGTTCGATCCGCCGCCGTCTTCGCTCCCCCCTTCTGCCTGTCCCGCCTGCCCCGGCTCTCCCGGCTGATCCGGATCCGCCGTCCGGATGATCCTGCCGCCGCGCGCTTCGGGGAGCTCCCCCCGGTAATCGGCGTCCACCCAGTCCACGGTGAGATCCCGCCAGACAAGGTCGTCGTTGGCGATCCCGTTCGAGAAATCCGGGGCGTCCTCATAGCCGTATCCAACCTCCGAGCCGCCGCGCCACACAAGGTCGTCGTTCGCCAGCGGGGAATCGCCCCGCACGATCGACACGGTCCCGAACAGGCCGTCGGACTCGCTCTTCGTCAGCGGACGCACCACCACGGGGTAGTCGAACGCGATGGATTTTGCGCTCAGAGCGGCTTTGGATTCCGGAAAGACCACCGTCTCCCCCGCTTCGGTCGTGTAGGTATAGATCCGCGGCGTCCCCGCCTCCCAGAAGAACAGAAATCCGCTCATTCCGAAGGCCAGCAAAAGACAGGCCGCCGCGGGGATCCTCAAGCGGTTCATCCATCCCCGGCGGGCTTTCGTTTTGTTTTCCGTTTCGGTTCCGGATTCCGCCGCCTTCATCACCCTTGCCCGCAGCCGCTCCGCCGTTTCAGCGTCCGGGACCGCCGTGTCCCAGAGGGAGGACAGCCGGTTTTCAAGCGTGTCTCCGCTCACGGAGGTCTCGGGATTCCTTTCCTTCTTCATCTCATTCACCCTCCCTCAGTCTTTCCCGCAGGATCTTTCTCGCCTCGCTCAGCCAGTTCCGCACGGTGGAGGACGGTTTCCCGAGCATGGAGGCGATCTCGTCCGTCCGGTAGCCCTCGTAATAGTGGAGGTAAACGGAGATGCGGTACCGCTCGGGCAGCGAATCCACCGCCTCCCACAGCTCCCGCGTCTCCCTGTCCCCCGGATCCTTCAAATCCGACGGGCCCGGGGACAACGCGGAAGCCGAAGCCTCATACGCCTGCCCTGCCCCCGTCTCTCCTCTCTCCGCCAGCGCGTCCAGACTCTCGACCTTCCGGGAGGCGCGCCGGAGCATGCTCACGCAGACGTTCGAGGCCGTGCGGATCAGCCATGCCTTTTCGTGCTCCTCGCTCTCGAAAGCCGGGGACGAGGCGACAAAGGCCGCAAAGGTATCCGCCGCCGCGTCTTCCGTGTCCGCCTCGTTTTTCATGTACGTCCGGCAGACCCGCCACACCGTCGGCATCTGGCGCTCGTAGACGGCGGCGATCTCCTCGGGCGAGCGGACCGTCCTGTTTTTCGGAACACCGCCGGTTTTCGGGGCTTTGCCCGATGTTCGGTTCATGTCGTCCGCCCCCTTTCACTGATAATACGTCCGAGCCCCCCCGGATTGCCGGGCGGTTTGCAAAAAAAATCATTCTGTTTTGCTTCTAAACGGATTGATTTTGGGTAGAACGACTCTAACAAGTCTCGTCCGTACAATCCCACTGTGGTCCCATTGCCCAATGCGCGACTGAAGCTCTTTGACCTCCGGTTGCACAAACGCGGACCGCGCGAGGACAGCGGGATAAACAGTCGAATCCGGATGCTGGGGCGAGCGGTCAGGTTATGCCATATGGCCAAGGAAACCCCCGCACGGGGGGAAAACTGCGGCCTGAGCTGGTGTCCCCCCGTGCCTCCCGCCCTGAGCAGGGCATCCAATTTCTGAAACGCGCAGCGTTTCATTCCTTAACTTCCTTTAGAAAGGAAAAATTCAAAAAGCCCCGGGAACCGTTTCCGGCTCGTTCGGGGCTGATGGCTCTGAAAGAGGATTCCCGGGCTGGGAAAACTTATCTCTTGGAGAACTGGGAAGCGCGTCTCGCTGCTTTGAGACCGTACTTCTTTCTTTCCTTCATTCTCGGGTCTCTGGTGAGGAAACCGGCCTTCTTGAGAAGGGGACGGTAGGTCTCGTCAGCGAGAAGGAGAGCGCGGGCGACGCCGTGACGGATCGCGCCGGCCTGACCGGAGATACCGCCGCCGTTGACGTTGGCCACGATGTCGTACTTGCCCGCGGTGCCAGTCACGCCGAAGGGCTGGTTGATGATGAGCTTCAGGGTTTCGAGCCCGAAGTAATCGTCAACGTCACGGTTGTTGATGGTGATCTTGCCGGAGCCGGGATAGAGTCTGACGCGCGCGACGGAGCTCTTTCTTCTGCCGGTGCCGTAGAAATAAGGCTTAGCGCTGGTGTACATTCTTCAATACCTGACCTTTCCTCAAATCTCGACTTCGTAGGGGACGGGCTTCTGGGCCTGCTGCTTGTGCTCGGAACCGGCGTAAACCTTGAGGCGGGTGATGGCCTTGTCGCCGATGGAGTTGTGGGGAAGCATGCCCTTCACTGCGAGCTGCATCGCAAACTCGGGACGGGTCGCCATGAGCCTGCGGTAGGAGGTCTCCTTGAGGCCGCCGATATAGCCGGAGTGGGTGCGGTAGAACTTCTGGTCGAGCTTCTTGCCGGTCAGAACGGCCTTGTCCGCGTTGATGATGACGACAAACTCGCCGCAGTCAACGTGGGGCGTGAATTCCGGGCGATGCTTGCCGCGGAGAATGTTGGCGGCGGTAACGGCGGTCTTGCCGAGGGGCTTTCCGGCCGCGTCGAGGATATACCAGCCGCGTTCAACGGTTTCAGGCTTTGCCATGTATGTGGACATACTGATGATTCCTCCGATGAAATGGTGATTTTGAATCGAACGGTGTGATTATACCACAGCCCTCACCGCTTGTCAACCCTCCGGGAGAAAAATTCCCGAATATTTCGATTTAGCATGGAAAAAGCTCCGTTTTTCTTCGATTTTCATGCAAATCGACGCACAAGGCGGCAGAACTGTTGTCCTGTCAACCCTCTCGAACGCGTCTTTATACGAAATCCCTTCTAAAAGGGAATGAAACGCTTCGCGTTTCAAGAATTGGATGCCCTGCTCAGGGCGGGAGGCACGGGGGGACACCAGCTCAGGCCGCAGTTTTCCCCCCGTGCGGGGGTTTCCTTGGCCATATGGCATAAGGCCACAGCTCGCCCCTGCATCCCGATTCGACTGTTCAACCTACTGTCCTCGCGCGGTCTCTGCTTGTGCAGTCGGAGGTCGAAGAGCTTCAGTCGCGCATTGGGCAAGGGGGCCATCGTGGGTTTGTGCGGACAAAACTTGTCAGAGCTGTTCTGTACGCGATCAAACCGTTTAGATGCGAAACAGTATGACACTGCCCGCATCATATTTCGTCCGGGCGTTTACGCTCCGATCCTTCCTCGACAGAAAGAACTCCGTTTTCAAGCGGAGCCCCTTCTTTTCTTCTTATCCTGTTATTGTATTCTTAACTCATCATTCTGAATTCTGAATTTCCTCTCTCCCGCGTCATCCGAACTGTTCTTCTTCGGTGAGCTCGCTGTCGATGATCTTGTTGAGCAGGGCGAGGAATTCTTCGCACTCCTCCGCGCTCAGGGCCCTGCGGATCCGGTCGGAGAGTGCGCGTTCGGTCCGGTGCAGGTCTTCGCGCATCGCCTCGGCCTTCTCCGTCGCGCCGATGACCTTGGAGCGGCCGTCCGAGGGGTTGGCGCGCTTTTCGATCATGCCTTTCTCCTCGAGGGAGCGGAGGATCCCCGTAACGGTGGGGTTGGAAATCTGAAAGAAGTCCTCGATGTCCACCTGTCTCAGGGAGAACGGATCCCGCGCGAGAAGCAGGTTCAGCACCTTGAACTGGGCGTGGGACAGGCCGACGGGCTCCAGCAGTTCGTTGGCCCATTTGTCGAAGTGGATGTTCACAAGCCGCACGGCGACAGAGATATTGCTGATCATTCGAACCTCACAAAGAATATAGCTTGCTATTATTGTTCGATTATACCATATCTCCGCCCGCCGTGTCAAGAAGAAGCGGAAGGTTTTTCAAATTGACCCCGGCTGTCCGCAGTTCCCGGCTACGGACTTCCGTTCAGCTCCGGCCGCCCTTCCGCGCCAGCTCTTCGAGACGCGCCTTTTCCTTCCGAGCCTCTTTCAGCTCGACCTCCTCGGTGAATCCCCATTCGTCCGTCAGAAGATCGACGATCCGCCCGTACGTTTCAGCCGCCTTGCCGTAGTCGCCGCGGATCGCGTAGAGATCGGAAATCGCCATCAGCTCGTCCTGAAATCTGGGACGCCGCGGCTCCAGCGCAAAGGCGCGTTCGTACAGCCCGATCGCCCGGTCGTAATCGCACTTGCCCGCGTAATACTGCGCCGCCTCGAAGAGATACACGAAATCGTCCGGGTACTTCTCCCCGAGCTCCTCCATGATCGAATCCGCCCCCTTCTCGTCAAACCGCGCCAGCGCGATGTGGGCCCGGTAGACGCCGACGTGGACGGGATTCACGTCCGGCAAAGCCGCGTACTTCTCCAAAGCCGCCTCCGCCTCGTCCGCCCTCCGGTCCGCCAGAAGATTGTCGAGGAGATAGGTCAGGGGCAGTTTTTCCGAAGGATTCTCCTCCGCAAGCCCGCGGTAGAATTCGACGGCCTTGCTGTGGTTGGCGATGTTCCAGTCCCAAGCCGCGTGTCCCGCCGCCTTCTGGAGCATCCACTGACAGCACTTCTCGCCCGGCGCTCTCCGGATCGCCTCCTTCGCGTATCTGCGCACCTTTTCGGAATCGGCGTTCATTCTGTGCCAGAAGAGATACGCCAAAAGCTCCGTCGCGCGCTTCCGGTACTCCCCGTCCGCAAGCAGGGAGTTCAGGAAATCCTCGTACTCCCGGAACAGGTCGCCGGGCAGCTCGCTTTCGATGTCCAGCCGGTTTTCGATGCGGTTGAGCCTCTGCTCGGCGGTGAGGTCGAAGAGGTCGTCGATGCTGACGCCGAAGATCTCGGCCAGCCGGGGCAGCGCGGTGATGTCGGGCATGGCCGCCGCGTTCTCCCATTTCGACACCGACTGGGGGACGATCCCCATCTTTTCGGCCAGCTGTTCCTGTGTGAGCCCCGCTTTGAACCGGAGCTGTCTGATTTTTCTTCCGAGTTCCATAGTATCGTTCCTTCCCGCGCTCCGTCGGCGCGTTTTTTTGTTTACGCCGTCATTATACCATCCTCCCGCGCCTCTTTCAATAACGCATCCGGCAAGTCGGCCCGCCTTTCGGTGGAGTCCTCGTTCCAAGGGAAATCCCCGAAATTGTGAACGGGAGGCCCCGGATCCGCACGATTCCTTTCCTATTTATTCACAAAACCCTTGACAATCGCGCGTGTTTGAATTATAATTACCGGTAAGATAGGTTAGCTATCTGAATTTCATACCATTCAGAAACCGGGGGTTCCAGATGAAAAAACTCTGCACCATCTTTCTCGTTCTGTTTCTGACGGCGCTTCTCTCCGTGACGGCCTTCGCGGCGACGGGAGAAGAGCTCCTCCAGAAAGCGGAAATGTATCTGACCTTTGAAGACGGTCTGACCGATACGGCCGGCAATCACACCGTTGAATCCGACGGCGACACCGAATACGTCGAGGGACGTTTCGGCCAGGCGGCGGCGATCCGCAGCGGTGAGAACGCCCTCTACACAGAGGATCTGAAGTTCGGCACCGAATCCTTCACCATCGCCTGCTGGGTGAAGATGTACGACCATGAGAGCGACCCCTGCCTCTTCGCCAACAAGGACTGGGGCAGCGGCAAAAACCCGGGCTTCCTCCTCTCCGTCCGCGACAATGACTGGAAATACAACGCGAACGTTGACGGCGGAGATCGTACCGACACCGAGTATCTCTACTCCTTCGCCGAGGTTCCCGCTCAGAACTCCGACTGGTACCACCTCGCCCTCGTGGTGGACCGCGCCAAGGAAACCTATAACCTCTACGTCAACGGCCGTGCTCCGGTAGGCGCTACCTCCTTTGCCGGCAAGGGCCACACCGACGGCGTCTACGACGACGAATTCAGCGAATATCCCTTCTACATCGGCGAAGACGGCACCGGCTTGTACAACATGAGCAAGCTGCTGAACTTCGACATCGACGAGTTCGCCGTGTTCTTCTCCGCCCTCTCTGAGGAAGATGTGATCGCGGTTTACACCTACGCGCCCGAGGGAGCTGAAGCGGCCGTCCTCGGCGAGGAAAAGGCAGAGGCGACGCTCGCCGAGATCACCAGCGATCCTAACGAGGTCCTCGCTTCCGCTGATCTCTACCTCTCCTTCGACGACGAGACCGCGACCGACGCGAAGGGCCACGCCACCCGTACCGAAGGCGAAATCACCTTCGTGGACGGTCCTTCCGGCAAGGCCGCCAGAATCGACGCCGACCTCGGCCACATCGCCGTGGACGACTACAAGTTCGGCACGGATTCCTTCACCGTCACCACCTGGATCAACTGCGAATCCCATGTGGACGACCCCTGCCTCTTCGCCAACAAGGACTGGGGCTCCGGCGGCAACCCGGGCTGGCTCCTCTGCTGGCAGGGCAGCGCCTGGAAGTTCAACGCCAACGTTTCCGGCGGCGAACGCTATGACTTCTCTTACCCCTACGTGGGCGTGACCATCCCCGACTTCTCCGACGTCAATCAGTGGTACCACCTCGCCGTGATCGTGAACCGCGAGGCCGAGACCGTTTCGATGTACGTCAACGGCAGACCCTACTTCCTTAACTCCAGCTTCGAGGCCAAGGGCCACACCGGTGTCGAATATGACACCGACTTCCCGTTCGTCATCGGCGAAGACGGCTCCGAGCACTACGCCAAGAACAGCGACAGCATCTCCGCCGTCACCTCCTACGACGAATTCGCCGTCTTCAAGAGAGCTCTGACCGCTGAGGAAGTGGCCGCGATCTACTCCCTTGCCGCAACCGAAGAGGTTCCCGTGGCGGGAGCCGAACCCGCGGGTCCGACCGAGCTGCTCAACAAGTCCTGGGACAACATCTTCGTCAACGGCGAGATGATGGTCAACGGCGGCGCGGACGGATGGCTTGCCGAGAACCCGATCGAAGGCGAGGTCAATGAGCTGACCGCGCGTGGCTGGGCTTACATCAGCACCCCGATCACCGGCTTCGCTTACGCCATCGACGGCGGCGACGCTGTGAAATCCGCCGACTACATCGTGGACAGACCCGACGTCAAGGCCGCGATCAGCGAGGATGCGGAAGGCTTTGAAATCGCCGTCGATGTCTCCGGACTCGGCGACGGCGCGCATACCCTCAACTTCTACGCAATCGACGCGAACGGCGATCTGATCGACACCACCTTTGCTATTCCGTTCACCAAGGCTGCCGCCGAATCCAAGGGCTTCGCGGATGTGAACGCCGCGGCTGACGGCAAGACCGTGATCACCGCCTACACCTTTGTGGACGGCTCCAACGGCTTCAACAACGAAGGCGCGGACAACCTCTGGGACGGCGACACCGCCACCAAGTTCTGCACCAACGAATTCCCGGCCGAATCCATTGTTCAGCTGGATGCCGCTTATGACATCACCGGCTTCACCATGGCCACCGCGAACGACAACGCCGATTACAACGGCAGAAGCC
>SVQK01000081.1 GCA_015065385.1 Oscillospiraceae bacterium
CGGGCTCCTCCCTGCTGAAGAACGCCCACAGCGGTGCAGTAAGCGAACATGAAGCACGGGAGTCCCCGTCGTGGTTTGCGACTCCGTCTCAATGTCAATAAAGGCAAGACTTTTCACGGATCAGGACAGATTCTTTTACGGCAGGGAGGACTATTCATATGGTACGCCAAGGGATATGACTGCCTATGTACAGCGGTCTGTGTGTGGTAGGGGTGTTTGGTTGCTGTGATAGGTAGATCGGTAATGTGAGACGAGGGACGCAGCGCTTCTTTTTTCTTTCCGGGGCTGTATGAATTGAGGAACGAATACTGCGATAGTCTCTTATTCAGAACTCTGTTGAATTTAGGAAAAGGATGTGGTATAATGGGTAAAACTTCCCCCGTTTTCTTCAATTTTGCAAAAGAAGGGACGAATGAAGGAGGGCATCGCCTTGCGCAGGCAAATCAAAGACACTCTGCTGTTCCTCGGCTTTTTCCTCCTTGCCGGTTTTCTGCATTCGAACGACCCGGATCCGAATTACTTTCTGATCTCCGCCATTTGCTGCGCCGAATATCTGATCTACGCTGGACTGATCCTTTTCTGGGCTCAGTCGGTCCGGCAGCGTCTTCTGCCGACACGGGCGAAAGGGTATCTTCTTGCGGCGGCGTGCCTGATGCTTCTGTTTGTTGCCGCACAGTTTACAAAATATCGTGTCTCCGTCACGCCGGGGATGGCCCGGTACTGCTGGTATGTTTACTACCTGTCGATTATCCTGATCCCGACGCTTTTTCTGATGACATGTTTCAGTCTTGTGAGGGGGGCGGACCGCGGGAAACCGGACGAGCTTTTTCTGCTGCTCCCTTCAGGGCTGCTTGCACTGGGTGTTTTGACCAACGATCTGCACATGAAAGCATTTCTGCCTGCCGAAGGAATTCTGCACACTCAGGCATTCCGCCCGAACGAGGGAATCAGAGGGCTGATCGGCTCTCCGGGGACCTATACGCGCGGGTTTCTGTATTACGCCGCCTGTGGCTGGGCCGGCGCTGTTATGGTTGCGGGGATTTTCATCCTGATTGCCGCCTGCAGAAAACACGGCAGCTGGAAGAAAGCCCTGTGGCCCCTGTTCTTTCTGGCTATGATCCCGTTCCTGATCACCGTATGCGAACGAGTCCCCAAAAACTCTCTGCCGATCACCTATGAATGGCCGGAGGGCTTTGTTTTCTGTATGATCTGTGTGTTCGAGGCGTGCATACGAAACCGCCTGATCGCGTCGAATATGAATTACCCCGGCTTTTTCTCTCAAATGAATCTGCCGATCCTGATCACGGACAGGGAGATGAAACCGGCTTATCGAACGCTGAATCCCCCCGAAGCGACAACCGAACAGCTGAAAAATTCGCTGACCGCATCGGTTTATCCGACAGCGGACACCCGGCTTTCCGGTGTAGAGATTCAGGCGGGGTATGCTTTCCGGACAGAGGATGAAAGCGTATTGAACCGTCTGAACGAAGAACTGCGGGGAGCCATTGAACTCTTGCAGCAGGAAAACGAGGTTCTCGAAAGGGAGCGGGAGGTGAACGCGGAGCTTGCGGGAATCGAAGAGCGCAGTCAGCTCTACCGGAAAGCCGCGCGTGAGATCTATCCGGTCCAGAAAAAGATCGCCGAAATTCTCAAAAATGCCGAACCGAACACGCCCTCCTTCCGCCCGGCGCTCGAAAAGGCTTTGGCTTTGACGGCGTATGTCAAGCGCAAGGCGAATTTCGTTCTGGTTGAAGCGGAGAGGGAAACTATCACCGCGGAGGAGCTCGCTTCCGCTATGGCAGAGTCCTCGCATTACCTTCGCTATTGCGGGCTGAATGCCGCCACAGAGGTGAAGACGGAGGAGGCGCTCCCCTGCCGCAGGGCGATGGCGGTTTACGACTGCTTTGAAACCGTCGCGGAACAGCTGCTCGGGAAAACGTCCGATCTCTTTGTCAGACTTCGGGATAACGAATTTCTGGTGATCGCGGATTACGGGGACAGCCTGGATCTGACCGGGAACCCTTTTCCCGTCCGCGAGTCCCGCGAGGATGGCCAGACGATTCTCCGGTTCGATTTGACGGGAGGTGGGACGGCATGAGTCCGCTTCAGGATGTCATCGGTACTTTGCCCGGGTATTTCCTGTATTTCGCGACTATGATCCTGACAGCCGCGCAGCTTGCCGTGGTTTACCGCCTGATCAAAACGGAGAAGGGCTGGCGTCAGGTCCTCCCGGCATCTGTACATTTTCTTGTTTTATTCTTCTTTTTGACCGTTCTGCTCGATTATTCCTATAATGTGATGCAGCTGGGAATACCCGAGAGTGTCAATCTCACGGAGGCAAAGCTGCTCTCCCTGCCGTGGCTGCTGTACGCCGGACTGGAGCTTGCTTCCGCGGCGGCGGTCATACTGAACGTGCGGGCATTCCGGCTGTACCGGGATACGCATCTTGATGCGAACGCGATCAGGCATACAGTGGACACTCTTCCGACCGGAATCGTGATCGGAGATGAAGACGGAACAGTGCTTCTCTCCAATCTCAGGATGACGGGTCTCTGCCGCTCGCTGACGGGAGAGCTGCTGAACGACACGGAGCGTTTCTGGAAGGCAATCGAGCGCGCGTGCTTTCGGGAGCATCTGGTACGGACACCTGACGGGGATATCTGGCAATTCTCGCGAAGCAGGATCACACTGGAAGGAAAGGAATATGTTCAGATCACAGCATCCGACATGACGGAGCTTTACAGCGTGACGGAAGAGCTGACGGAGAAGAACAGGCACTTGAAGGAAGTACAGGAGCATATCCGATCGGTCGCCGCGAAGGAGCGGGATCTCGCGTTGGCGCGGGAGGTCATGAACGCGAGGATGACCGTGCATGACCGGATGGGAGCCGTACTGCTGTCCGGCAAATACTATCTGGATCATCCCGAAAACGTGAAGGAAGACGAGCTTCTTCGTATGCTGGAATACGGCGGCGGCTTCCTGCTCGGGGAAGCTGAACAGCCGGAGGAGGATAAAGATACCCTGGAGGAAGCCGTTCAGACTGCGCAAAGGATCGGCGTTGAAACAGAAATCAGCGGAAGCCTACCCGAAAACAAAGCGGCCCGCGGTCTGCTCGCACAGGCGATCGAGCAATGCGCCGCCAATACGGCAAGGCATGCGGGGGGAGACTGCTTGAGGGTAACGCTCCTCCCGGACAGTGCGGGGATGACGGCGGCGCTGTCCAACAACGGCAAAGCTCCGGATGGTCCGATCAGGGAAACCGGCGGATTGGCCGTTCTTCGGAAAGCCGTGGAAGCGGCGGGCGGCGTCATGACGGTTCGGAGCGATCCGGCATTCCTTCTCACCGTTTTCATACCCGAACAGGAATAGAACACAATAAGGAAAAGAGCGTCTCCGGCAAAAAAACACGTCCGGGACGCCCTTTTTCCGTAAAAACCCCCCATCTGGGGGGATGCAAACGAAGGACGGTTTATGCTATAATGAACCGAATGATCAGACGGACGGGAAGGGCAGGTGATGCCGAGTGGAGCCGTACAGGGTACTCATCGCGGACGACGAGATGATCTCCCGCGGTTATATGGAGCTTTTCATAAGGACGAGCAACCGATATGAGATCGCGGCGGCGCTGCCGTATGCAGACGATGTTTTCGCATGGTGCGAAAAGAATCCGCTTCCCGATCTTGTCGTCATGGATGTACTGATGGCTGCGGGAACGGACGGGCTGACGGCTGCCGGAGAACTCAAAAAGAGATACCCGCGCGTCAAAATCATTGTCACCACGTCCATGGCGGACGCGGACTGGACGGACAGAGCAAAGGAATCCGGGATCGAGAGCTTCTGGTTCAAAACCTACCCGGATCTCTCCCTCCTGGAGGTCATGGACCGGACGATGGCGGGCGAATCGGTTTACCCGGCTTCCGCTCCCGCGGTGATGCTGGGAGATCTTCCGGCTTCCCGGCTATCGAAGCAGCAGAGGACCCTTTTGAGGCTCATGACGGACGGCTTGTCCAACCGGGAAATCGCGGAAAAGATGGGGCTGAGTCCGAACACGGTCAAGGAGTATGTGGACACTTTGATGGAAAGGACGGGCATCCATTCCCGCACGGGATTGGCGGCGCGGGCGTCCCGGCTGGGAATCGCGGTCAGCGATACGGATCTGAGGAGCGGATAGAGCCCGGAAAACAGCGGAACCCCGCCCGGAAAAGGGCACACGAACGAAAAACGCCCCGGAGGGCCGGAAACGGTCGTTTCATTCTTCCGGGAAACATTTTAGGAGGCTTTTCTATGAAAAAGACTTTGCGATGGAGCGTGCTCCTGACCCTGCTCCTCGTCTGCGTGACGATCCCCGTCATGGCGCAGAGGGCGGAGGCGGCGGACTATGACGTGTGGGTCGGCGGAGTACGGGTAACAGACACTAATTTGTCCGGTGAGGGATGGAGTTACGATCCTTCGACCAAGACACTGACGTTGACCGACGCGAATATCTCCGGCGGAAACATTTCAGAAACGGAGAACTGCGGGATTTATGCAAAGCATACCGATCTGACGCTCGAGCTTGTCGGCGACAATACCGTGACGGGCAATCACCCGCCTCTCGGGTCATTCCAATACCCTAACGATACGGACGGCAAAACCTGTGGCATTTTGGTAAATGGAACACTGACAATTCAGGGAGGCGGCAACCTTACGGCACGAACCACCGATCCCTCGTACGCTCACGAAGACTCATCGGGGATCGAGGCGTCAGATGATATAGTAATCAACAGCGGAACCGTGACGGCAGAAGGCGGAAGCCTGACCGCGCATAACCACTCATACGGGCTTTGCGCCTATGAGGACATTACGATCAACGGCGGAACAGTCGAAGCGTCCGGTGAAACGCGCGCTCTTTTTTACGCACCGACTCTACCACTACCAGAGGGCAGTACGGTAAAAGTGAACACCGAGCCTAGTGCGAGCTTCGCGGAAGCGTGGGACGAGACAACCCCGCTCGGCGGCTCTTCTTCCAGGTACAAATATGTCAAAATCGAGCCGGGTACACCCGTCACCACCTATCCCCTCTGGGTCGGCGGCGTGCCGGTGACGGAGGACAATAAGGAGAACATCCTTGCCGACACCGGTGACCCCACGGCGGTGTATGATCCCGAAAGCAATACCCTTACGCTGACGGATTTCAAAACATCCAGCGGCTACGAAGACGCAAACATTTATAATATGACGACGAGTCCGCTGAATATTGTTCTCTGTGGGAACAATGAGATCAAGCAGAATTATTATGGAATATACGGCAAGGATCTGGTGATCAGCGGGACCGGCACGCTTACGGCGAACAGTCTGGACTTTTATGAGGCCATAAACGCCGTCAACGTCGAGATCAAAGGCGGAACGCTTGATCTTTACGGCTATGAAAACGGCATCTATGCAACCGTCAGCGTCACCGTTTCCGGCGACGACACAAATGTAACCGCTAAAGCCGACAAGCAGGGAATCACCGCGATCGGCGCGAACGGCGGCAAAATTACCATAGAAGGCGGAACGGTAAATGCTGCAGGGACCTATGCCAGCAGCAGTTATGGAATCTACACCAATAGCACCGTTGAGATCAAGGCTTCTGTCAAAAAGGTTACCGCATACGGCGAAACGTCCGCGATTCATGCGGGAAACGGCATCACCATAGAAGATCCGCTCGAGATCGCGGAGCCGGAAGGCGGCATGATCGGCAGCGACGGACAGGATATCACCATGTCGGACAGAGTTTCGCGCGTAAAGGGGAAAAATGTTGTGATCGAGCCGGGCGTCGTGCAGGAAACCATGACCGTGGACCTCACCGGCGGATCCGCCGCGTTCAGCGACGCGGATTTCGTAAAGCTGGAAAACGCGCTTTCGGCAGCTCAAACGCAGGGACTTATCTCCGTTACGGGAGCTTTGATCGATCCCGAAAACGGCGTATGGGCTTCGATCTATAATCTCGACAAGGATTCCGAGGGTAAATTCGATATCATTCAGGATATCGACAACGGTTACACCGCGCTTACGTCCCAGAGCAACCTCTGCGGAACGGCTGACGGAAACGAATACACGGTTTCCGGCATCAGCGGAGGACCGGTCGGAGCGATCAGGTTTATCTTCCCCGCAAAGACCTATATCATCACATGGCAGGACGATGAAGGCAACATCATCGACGCCACGGAGGTGAAATACGACACCGTTCCCACCCATGCCGCTCCGACGAAAGCCAATACAGCGGAATACACCTATACCTTCGCGGGATGGACGCCCGCCCCCGTTGCGGCCACCGAAGATGCGACCTATAAGGCCACCTACACCGCGACGAAGAACAAGTACACCGTCACGTGGGTGATCGACGGAACGAGCGAGACGGAGCAGTATGAGTACGGCGCGATGCCGACGCACGCCGACCCGACCAAGCCCGCCGACGCGCAGTATACCTACACGTTCGCCGGCTGGACGCCCGCTATCGTTTCGGTGACGGGGAACGCGACCTATACGGCGGTCTTTACGAACACCGTGAATCAGTACACGGTGACGTGGATCATCGACGGCGTGAGCGAGACCGAGGTCTACGACTACGGCGCGACGCCGAGCCATGCCGACCCAACCAAGCCCGCCGACGCGCAGTATACCTACACGTTCGCCGGCTGGACGCCCGCTATCGTTTCGGTGACGGGGAACGCGACCTACACGGCGACTTACACCGAATCGTCCGGGGGCGGTTCCGGCACGGGCACCACCTACACCGTCACATGGCGCAACTACAACGGCGCGGTCCTCGAAACCGATACGAACGTCCCCTACGGCTCGCTCCCGGCTTACAACGGAACGACACCGTACAGACCCTCGACGTCCGCCTACATCTACGCTTTCAGCGGATGGACGCCGGCCCTCGCTCCCGTGACGGGAGATGTGACCTATACCGCATACTTTACTTCCGCTCCGAACTTCGGCCCCGGCGGCAGCGTAACGCCAGGTATCCCCGGAGGAACGATCCCAGGTATCCCCGGACTCCCCGGACTTCCTGGCGTTCCCGGTATTCCCGGATTTACGCCTGCCGGAACTCCCGGCTCAACTCCCGGTACGGATCCCGGCTCCACACCCGGCGGCGAAACCGGCCTTCCGTTCATGGACGTCTCGCCCGACTCCCCGTTCTATGACGATATTGCTTACGTCTATGAAAACGACATCATGATCGGCATGAGCGACACCGAATTCGGCGAGAATCTCCCGCTGACCCGCGGTATGATCGTGACGGTTCTCCACCGCATGGAGGGCAAACCTGAAGTGACCTACTCCGGCGTCTTCACGGATGTTCCCGCAGGCGAATGGTACACCGACGGCGTCGAATGGGCGGCCTCCCACGGCATCGTTCTCGGCTATGGCAACGGCAAGTACGGTCCTACGGACCCCGTGACCCGCGAACAGCTCGCCGCGATCCTCTTCCGCTACGCGAACTGGAAGGGCTACGACACGAGCGTCGGCGAGGACACGAACATTCTCAGCTATGACGACGCGTTCACGTGGGGTGACTGGGCTGTCCCGGCGCTCCAGTGGGCCTGCGGAACGGGCGTGCTCGAGGATGTCCCTGTCGGTATGCTCCGCCCGACCGAACCCGCAATCAGAGGCGAGATCGCCCACGCGATCCGCGTCTTCTGCGAAGAGGTCGCGAAATAAGCAAAACCGAATAGACACATTCAGCCGCTCGGAGTAAAGTCCGGGCGGCGCTTTTTCATTCTCACCTCAACTACCCGCCGTGAAATGCCGCGCATGCGATCAGTCCGATTTTCAAGGTTTCCGGCTATGTGCGGGCGACGATTTACAGTAACCGCCTGATATGCCTCTGCTTGCCCGGAGAGCTTTGTAGCGTATAATGAGAATGAGATTTGAACGATTATGACGAACTTTGCCATGGGTTTCGGGTTGGAACGGAACTGCGTAACTAAAGGGCGTCAGCATATCGGTTTGTCAACAGGCCTCCGAGCGAGCGGGAAGACCGCCCTGTCCGCCCCGTACAGGCGATTTAGAGGGTATCTGTGGACAGGCAGGGCAACGGTCCTCCCAGCGAAAGACCGCCCACAATGCCGCTGTGAGCGCACGTGCGGCAGCCCCCGCCGAAGGCGTCCTCTCCTCAATCCGACCCGTCCCCCTCCTTACTGGGCTTGAACCAGCGGCTCTTATTCAACAGTAAAAATATTGTTGTGAGCAAAAAATATACAAAAAAATTCTTGATGCCTTCTTGACAATAATGTTCCTGTATGGTACAATAAGACGCTTTCTCCTTTAGAACCGGGAGAACGATAGCGTGTTCATTGAAAACTGAATACCCAACAACAGATACTTTCCCGTTGTTGCCTGTGCAGGGCGAGCGACTTGGCTGATGCAGCCAGACCGTCGGATTGCTACCGACGGATGCGCGATGACAGACAGCGGGGTTAATGATACTTCTGTACGCAGCCACTGGAGTACCCAGGAGGGGGTGAGACGCCCATGGAGACAGCCAGCAACTGTCCGTCTGTTGTGGTTACATACTGGTTCTGGCAGGCACGGTAAGATTGTCGGGGAAGATGATTATCAAGTCCGACCTGACGGTCATGGAAAACCGTGCGTGCAACATACACACATATCGCTCTACAAACACAGCTGAGCGAGAAAGAGTTTTTTTCAAAAGGTCACTTCACCAAGGGACAGTTTTTTTCAGAAACGGATTTCACCGAGGGTGAGTTATGTCCAAACACGATCTCGCCAAGGGATAAGTCTATCCTTCCGGAGAAAACGGAAGAGTGGTTCTGACAGAACTGTTTTTTTCGGAAACGGACTTCACCAAGGGTGAGTCGCGTTCAAACGCGATCCCGCCAAGGGATAAGTTTGTCAAAACGGATCATCGCCAAGGCGGTAGTGTACCTTCAAGCAGAATCAAGTGTAGCACGGGTATTCGGTTTCAGAATCGAATCGACAGGACGTCTTCATGTCATAGACAGCGGAGGCGATTTTTGTTTTCCCTTCAATGCCTCAATTTGCAATATGGATACTGCTCCCACTTTTTGTGATGGAGCAGTTTTCCTTTTGTCGGGAAATGATGAACTCCCACTTCAATCAGTTTAGCAAAATCCCAAATACAGATCAACCCCTGCGGCGGAAAGGACGGTGATGGAAGTGACTGCAGGAACACGGTACGCAAATCGGAACATGAGACAAGATCGCAAGGTCGGAAAGGAGTCGATATGACAAATCAATCTTTTGTAAGCGAAAACACCAGAAGGAACATCACATGGGCGGAGGTCGCAAAGATCTTCCATCTGGAGCACCTCGGCCAGAAGCACACCGTGGAACCGGTCACGGAAAACAAAAAGCCGCCGGAGGAAATGTCCGACGCAGAGCTTGTCGCATCGCTGAACCGGGTGTACAACCCCGCCGAGATCGAAGCGGCACTCATCGCAGAGGAAGAAGAGGACGCGCCGGACTCGGAGCTTTCGAAGTACTACCCTGCACCGTACTACGCCAAGTACAACTGTCTCGGATATGTGAAACACACGAAGGACGGCGAGGTGGAGGTTCAGCTCTGTAACTTCGCGCCGCGAATTTCGTGCGAGATCCTGTATGACGATGGCGAAGAGGTGACGCGGGAATATGAAATCACAGTACGGGACGAGAACGGTTTGGATCTTCCGACATTCCGCGTCCCAGCTTCCTCGTTCGGCAAGCTGGACTGGGTGGGCGAGAAGCTCCCGGCGCGGTGCCGTCTGGATGTCACGGGATCGGTGGAGAAACACATCGTCAACGCGATGAAAGGATCGTCTGCCCACGCGGATCTGCGTTCGATTTACGCACATACCGGATGGGTGAAGCAGGACGGCGAATACCGCTTCCTCCTTCCGGGAAATCCCCTCTGCGAGGTAGAGCTGGAAGGCAAGCACGCGAACTATGGGATGGTCGCAGAAACCCGGGAGTCCGATCTCTCGTATCTCGTCGGGATGCTGGAGCTGACTTTTGTACCGTACGATGTGATGTACCCGCTCCTCTCCATGGTCTTTCTTTCCCCGCTGAACAGCTTCCTGCGTCAGGCCGGGTACGAGCCGAAGTTCGTGTTCACGCTGATCGGTCGGACGGGTTCCAAGAAGAGTACGCTCTCCGCACTGATGCTTTCGTTCTTCGGTCAGTTCACGGAGTTGTCGATGCCGATGTCGTTCGCCGATACGCCCAACAGCATTCTGTACGCCGTCAGTCACCTCGACGACGTGCTGACCTGCGTGGACGACTCGCATCCCTCGACCAAGAATGACGTCGACAACATGAACCTGATCGCGGAAAAGCTCGTCCGCGGGTACGGCGACCGCGCGCAGAGGAACCGTTTGACGTCAGAGATCAGCATGCGTAAAACCAGACCACCGCAGGGCAACGCGATCATGACGATGGAATTCGTTCCGGCCATCGGCGAGAGCAGTCTGGCGAGGACGTTCTGCATTGAGACAACTCCCGAAAGCATTGATCTCAAGGTGCTGCAGGATGTACAGGACCATGCTAGAGACGGCGTACTCCAGCGGTGCATGTATTCCTTCCTCTGCTGGGAGAAGGAATCATACCTCGCGGATGGTAAGGACGAAGCGTTTATCGCATCGCTGCGGGAATCGTTTGCGGAAGCGCGGTGGATGTGGCGGAACAGACTGACGGCGGGGAAGATCATATTCCACGACCGTCTGCCCGATACGCTGGCGTGCCTGACGCTTGGGTTTCGGATGCTCCTGCGTTTTCTTCTGGACAGAAAGATGCTGACAGAGGATCAGCGGCAGAAGAGGCTCGCTGAATTCCTGACGATCCTGACGGAGCACGCGCGGAAACAGTCGGTCGCCGTCGTCGCGGACAAGCCGACGCATGTCTTTCTTCGGAACCTGTTTGCCATGGTCGATGGCGGGATGGTGTCGATCACGGATCGCGAGAAGCCGAAGATCGGAAACACCGTTGTCGGGTACGAGGACGATACCTACTACTACCTTCTGCTCGACAAATCCATTGGCGAGGTCAAACGGTTCTGTGAGAATACGAACCAGACGTTCACACTGTCGTCGAAGGCGCTGACGAAGCAGTTGAAGGAGGAAGGTCTGCTCGTTCCGTTCGGCGCGTCCAACTCCGACAGCATCAAGGTGCTGAAAAAGAATGTCCGCGTCACCAGACTGCGCAGGGCGGAGGTGCTAAAAATCCTATCGACCCTTGATTGAAAAACGCGTTGTCGCGTGGTGCGATCTCTGAAAGCATTGTCCTGATTGAATTTACACACTTTCTCATTCCGAAAAATGGCGTGGTGGATCGCGTGACCGGATGCGTGGTAACGTGTACGCTGACTATGCGGTTCCGCATTCTGTTCCGCGAAAGTTCCGCGTTCGATATGCCGCAAACCGTTGTCCTGATTGACGGTTCCGCGATCCCGCGTTTTTCAGGGGAGAGGTGCACAGAAAAAACATCCGGCGTCATGCACGATGTCGGAATACGAATGGAGGTATCCGATTGAACGAAACACAAACCCGTCTCCGCCGTCAGTTCGTCCTGCCGAATGAGATCTTCGACCTCGGACTGTCTGGAGGCGAAATTCTCGTGTACGCGTTCCTGATCCGGTGCGAGGACAGAGAAACGTACACCTGCTACCCAAGCTACGACACCATTGGTGCAGCGGTCGGCATGAGCCGAAACACCGTCGGCAAGTATGTCTCCCTGCTCGAGCGCAAGGGTCTGATCGAAACCGAGCCGACGTTCTTCACGTCGAAGGACGGTAAGAAACGCAACGGGAATCTGCTCTTCCGCATCCTGCCGATCCGGGATGTGATCGACGCGCGGTTCCAGCGTGTGCTTCGGAAAGCAGACACGGCTCGCCGACTGCAGGAGTACGACCGGAAACATCCGCGGAAGGAGGCGACATGATGGACAGTTTCGATGTGGTGACGGTCAGTCACTCGCGCAGAATCTGTCGCCGCTGTGAGAGAATGCCGGGAGGCACGGGGAGAGCGGGGAAGATCGCAATCTTCGGATAATCCCTGGATTCTCCCGGATTTCAGCAAATTCCAGGCCTTTGGAAGGCCGAACAGAGGCGTTACGATAGTAAAGCAGGAATAAAGACCGGGGTCGGTTTCGCCCCCGCTCCATTCACATCATCCCGCAACGGCGGGCTGTTTGGGACGTTCGCGCAGCGTCCGGGCCGGAACCTTTTCCGGGGTCGGATAGGAGAAGTCAGTCCTCGGTTTGTCCTCAGCCCGTTTTTGCAGTATTATGGAGGTATCTATGAGCAGCAAATCGCAGAATACATCAAAATCAACTAATGGTAACAAATCCAAATACGCATTCTGGCTGCGCCCGGAGGTAAACGTGCTGATCGACTCTCACCTGAACGGTGACAGCAGATCGGATTTCGTGGAGCAGGCGATCCGTCACTACTGCGGCGTACTGGACACGAAAGGCAGTCAGAATTTCCTCGGCGATGAGATCGTCCGGTCGATGCGAACGATTATCCGCGACACGGAGGGGAGGATCTTCTCCCATCTGCGCAGTCTGGACATCAGCCAGTCCATGATCGCGGAACTGATCGCGTCGTATCTTCAGGAGATGACGCCGGAGGAAATCGCAGACACGAAAAAGAATGCCGTCCGATTTGTGGACAACAACTTCCGCGCGCAGTCGTTCGTCGAGGCGTGGAGGCTGTATCAGAATCAGGACGACGAGGGGTGAGCGCGGTAGTTCGGGGAGGGCTTCGGTTGTCTCGGAGCCTTCCTCGTATCAGCCGAGCAGAAAATCAGTGCAAGATACCGCGATCAAAAATGTGTCCGAGATGATAAAGTTCCGGCTCTGGCAACAGAGCGCTGGACATTCCGGTACGGTTGTGGTATTTTGTGTGGTACAGAAAGGACAGGTGATGCCAAATGGCAAAACGAAGAGCGAACGGCGACGGGTTGATGCGTAAACGCAGCGACGGACGGTGGGAAGGCCGCATCGTCGTCGGTCACAAGGAAAACGGCAAGCCGATCTTCAAATCCGTCTTCGGCAGAACGCAGAAAGAACTGCTGCCGAAACTGGAACAGCTCCGGCGCGACTACGCAGGAGCGGATCTCACAGAGGAATGCCGCATGCCCCTCGGTGAATGGCTGGAACAGTGGCTCCTCGAACACGGACAGCGCCTCCGCCCTGCCACCGTGGATGGGTATCGGTACTGCATCCGGCTGATCAATCAGCATCTCGCTGCCGTACCGCTCGATCAACTCAAAAAGCCGGATGTGCAAAAGATGTACAACGCGCTCCTCGATTCCGGTCTGTCATCCAGCACGGTGCGATCGGTTCACATGATGCTGCACGAGGCGATGGACGCGGCTGTGAGAAAGAATCTGATCGTCCGCAATCCGACGACCAAAGCGACGCTTCCCAAGAAAGAATACGCGCCCGTCCAGGTGCTGAACAACGAACAGCTCGAGCGGTTCCTCAATGAGATCCGCAGCGTCCCCGCATGGCACGATCTGTTCTACGTGGAGCTCACGACCGGCCTGCGCCGCGGCGAGCTCTGCGGACTCCGCTGGGAGGACTTCGACGAGAGCGCGGGAAGATTGTGTGTCCGCCGAACAATCAGTTATCGTCACGGCAAACTCTGCGTCGGCGAACCGAAGACCGAGAGCGGCGTCCGCTCGATCCTCCTTCCGCAGTCGACGGCGGATCTTCTGCGGAACCGGAAACGCACCGTGCAGTCGGAATGGATCTTCCCGGCTCAATCCGATTCCAATTTGCCCGTGCATCCCGAATCCGCCTTCAACGCCTTCAAGCGCATCCTGAAAAAAGCAGACCTGCCGGATCTTCCCCTCCACGCGCTCCGGCACACCTTCAGCACCCAGGCGATCGCCGCGGGTGTTGATCCGAAGACGCTCTCGTCGATTCTCGGCCACACCAACGCCAGCTTCACACTCAACACCTACACACATGTCACGTCGGACATGCAGAAGCATGCGTCCGACATCATCGGAGACATGGCGGAAACCATTCTCGGAAAGGACTTGACTCCATGGCTGAACTGAAACGAAAAGCCGGTACAGGCTGCGTCCGTCTGCGGAAGGACGGGCGATGGGAAGGACGCGTCGTCACCGGTTACGATGATAAGGGTCTGCCGCAGACCCAAAACGTCCTCGCGCATACAAAGGCCGAATGCGAAGAAAAGCTCGCCGCGCTCCGGGAAGAGATCGGAACCTCCTCCAAGCCGAAACCGGGCTTGACCTTCGGGGAATGGATCGACTTCTGGTATCGCACCTACTCAAAACCGGGGCTGCGCGCGACCACAGCGGCAGGTTACGAGAACAGCATCTACAAGCACATCATCCCCTCCATCGGCCATCTTCTGCTCAACAACATGACAGCGGACGATCTTCAGAAATTCTATGCCGATCTGAAATCCGGAGGCAGACTGATCCGGGGTGAAATCTACGGGAAAGGGCTGTCCGACCGTTCGGTGCGGGCCTGCGGGATCTGCTGCAAGTCCGCGCTGGAACAGGCGGTCGAGGACGGACTGCTCCGCCGCAATCCCGCTGATGGCTGCAAGCTCCCGCCGAAGAAAGCAAGGGAGATGCAGACCCTGACGCAGGACGAGATGCGGCGTCTCCTCCTTCAGGCAAAGGCGGACGGCTTCTTTGAGCTGTTCCTTGTCGATCTCTTCACCGGACTGCGCCGCGGGGAACTGCTCGGACTCAAGTGGGACGATCTGGATTTCGAGACGGGTGAGCTCCATATCCGGCGGCAGGTCCACCCCACGAACGGCGAGAGCGTACCGAAGACAAAGGCAGGAATACGAACCATCGTACTCCCGTCTTCCCTTCTGGAAATCCTCAAAGCCTATCAGCCCACGACAAACTCCCGCTGGGTCTTTCCCTCCCCGTGCAACCCGGACGTTCCCCGCGATCCATCCGCCTGTCGCAAAATGTTCTCAAAGATCCTCGAGCGCGCGGGATGCAGACACCTGCGTCTTCATGAACTTCGTCACACATTCGCGGAGAGGTGTCTCGAAAGCGGCATGGACGTCAAGACGCTGTCCGCCCTGCTCGGTCACGAAAGCGTCGAGACCACACTGAATGTGTACAGCCATGTGTCGGACAGGATGCGGGAAGACGCGGCGCAGAAGATCGAGCGGAAAATCAGCGGCACGGAGCCGCACACAGTCCCTCAGGAAGCCGAAGCGACGCCCGGCGCACAGACGCCCGCTCCGCCGTTCGAGCCGAAGAAAGGGCTCATCCGCCGCCGTGGGACCGGGTGCGTGTCACAGATCAACGACCACCTGTGGGAGGGGCGGTACTCACCACGGAACCCGGACGGGACACGGGATGTCCATACCGTCTACGCGCACAGCGAGGAGGAGTGCGAAGGGATGCTGGCGGAGATGATTGCGAAGGCTAAAGCGGAAAGAGGAAGGAGGTGAGGGGAGTTGTTTTCCGCAGTCGATATGCCATGCCATGGATCGTCAACGCCATCATCCATGCATAATAAACCTCATGAGAACGAATCATACACGTTCGTCTATCGTCATTTCATGCTATGGAGCAGATCAAGCCCGATCTCCAATAACTCTTTGAGATGAGAATCCACGCCGAAATGCTTCTTCCCTCCGTCCAGAATCGTACCTGCCGCCGCTTCAAAGAAATCCTGCTTTTTCCACTGCTCGTCATCGTAAGACATGATTGTTACCGTGACGGAGGCGTTATCATGCAGCGACTCAAAGGAAGGAAAACGTTTCGCAATATAACAGCATCCCGATATATCTCAAAAAAGACTGTAACAAAAAAACCTTCTCTTCACGATTCAGCATGCAATTCTATGCACAGAAACAAGCCCTCTCCCGGAAGGAAGAGAGCCTGTTGTGCGTGTGAACCATCAGCCTTTGTATTCGTAGCACCATTCTGTCTCGACACCGAAGCTCATGAAATAGAAGGAGAATTTGTCCCCCTTCTGGGGCGAGGAGGGGAAATGCCAGAAGACGGTGCAGGAGCCTCCGGGATTGGTTTTATCGCCTCCGGTGCCCGCGCCGGGTGAATCCGGATGACTTGGGGACTCGCTCCCCTCGTCGAGGATGTTTGATAAGTAGTGTCCGGCTATGCCAATCGCCTTGCCGGGGAGGCCGTACTGGACGGAGCAGGAATCGCCGAAATAGTATTTGGCGATATTCGTTTCAATCAGAACGGCGGCGATGTCGAAGGTGATCTTCTCGCCGGGGGCACCGTATTTGGGCGGAAGGGTGCAGGTGAGTTCCATTACCGTCTTCTGATAAGGTTGTCCGTCGGCGATCCTCACATGGGTATGGCACATGAGGTTGTGCACTGTATCCTTTTCCCATGCGTAGGCGTCGCTGTACATCCCCGACACCTCGTTGGGCCGCTGCGTCGTATTCTCATAGATCAGCTCCCAGCCGCTTCCCGAAGACGAGGTGCCACCGGTGATCCCGACCGTCCGGGTAGTTCCGTCCCAGCCCACCGTGAAGCCGAAAAACTCCGCGAGATACCGGATCGGCGCATAGGTGCGGCTGTTGACGATCACGGCGGCCGTATCCATGGTGACGGTCCCGCCACCGTCGGAATAGGCGACCTTGCTGTCAATGGGGAAATAGATCGTCTTTGTCCCATCGGTAAAGATGGCTTCCCGCGTCGTACCGTTCCAGTCGACCTTTAGGCCCAGAGCCTCAGCCACGGCGCGAAGGGGAACCATCGTCCGGCTGTCGGAATTGATAAAGGGGACGGCGTCCGTCCACTGTACTCCGGCTCCGTTGACGGTAACGCTGATGCCGGACGGCTGCTTTGTCGGAATGCCGGATGCCGTACCGCGGACCTCCGCAAATCCGGCGTTCCCGGACTGGCTGTTGCAGCTCCAGGTCTGCGGCTCGGAGTCTTCGATGGAATACGTCTTCCCGGCTTTCAGGACGACGTTCGGGAAAACGTCCCAATACTGATTCGCGGCCGATCCGCTGCGTCCGGATGCGTTCCAGGATCCGACCAGACGGTTCTCCGCGTCATAGATGCTGATGGTACCCGGCGCGCTGCC
Organism: Oscillospiraceae bacterium; assembly: GCA_015065385.1. Lineage (GTDB taxonomy): Bacteria > Bacillota > Clostridia > Oscillospirales > CAG-272 > UMGS1696. Next base: position 17,056 of record SVQK01000081.1, read on the forward strand.
CAGTCCGTCGTTCCAGTGATAGGTGGTGACAGACTGCACCAGCAGATCCGAGCCGCCGGAGACCGTGAATTTCGGGTAGGAATCCGGATCGTTCCTCACCGCGGCTGTGTTGAAGGTCGTAAACACAACCGGGTAGTCGTTTACGGATACGGCCATGATCCCAGGTGCCGTAAGCAGGGGGAAGACAATCGTCAGGGAAAGCAGCAGCAATAACAGGCGTTTCTTCATGGGTATGTTCCTCCTTGTTTTTTGATTACAGGGTTTATGGCAGATGCTTCGGTTTATCTCTTCTTGTACACGCTCTCGAACAGGTCGTGGATCGCCGCCGCAGCCTCATTGTACCCGTCGGGCCATTCCATATATCCGACTGCCTCGACCTTCGACCCGTCCTCCGTCACCACGCGCAGAACGAATCCGATCCCGTCCATCACATCGGGGTCCCGCTCGTCAAAACCGTTCCAGTCTGCGATGTTGTGCTCGTTCAGAACATTCTCCAGTTTTTCGACAAAATCCGCGTCCACCGCCACGGTCCGGGCCTTTTCTTCTTGGACCCCCTCCGGTTTGACGACGACTGTGTAACTCCCGTTTTCAGAATTCAGTTCATAGTGCACGGCATCATCGTAATTGCTTCCGTAGGATTCCGTGAAGAAAAAGCGCTCGATGGAGTGGATGCTGCCTTCCTTCCGGAACACAACTGAGAAGGATCGGTCTCCCCGGAACAGCATCGGGATCCGCGTCGGGGTAACGATCCCCGTGCCGGACACGGCGGTTTTCCCGTCCTGTGACGCGATTCCTATGGCGATCACCGAGGACTGTTCTCCGACGGTGATCCGCAGCTCGTGGGCGACGTCGTACCGGGACGGCATGGAGCCGTGCGGCGGAAGATCCCCGGTCAGAAAGACATACGTCCCCTCCTGTTCTCCGGCGGGCAGTCCGACCAAAGCCGCCAGCTCCTCGTCAAAGTCGATCACGACGCTTTCCCCGTCACCGGAGAAGGCCATCGTGCCATGCTCCGAGACGAACAGGCCGTCGTGCGGCGCGGGTTCGGGCGTGTCCGGCTCATAGGGGATGTTGTCCGGCTCCCATCCGCAGGCTGTGCAGGTGAAAAGCAGCACCAGGGCAGCCAGGAGAAGCCCTGCTTTTTGAAGCGTTCCGGCTTTCATGATTTCACCACCCATTCTGCCGTTTCCGGGACATGGCTCCGGATCCATCCGGCAACAAAGTCGAAATCCTCCCCGTCCGCGTAAAGCTGATCCCAGCCGATGCTGCGGATCTTGATCACGCTGTGCTTTTTGTAGACCGTGACCTTCTTCACCCGGTCGAATTCGACGGTGGAGGTCATGCGGGAGCTCGCCGCATAGCCCGCGCTGACGGCGCCGCGGTTGTGGGCGAGAAGCCCCATGATCATGGCGGCGAATCCGATGTTCTCCGCCTTCTTCGCCTGCTTCCCGCTCTGGCTGAGGACGACGGTTTTTTCGTCCATGGTGAAGTCCACGATATAGTACCCGCCCATGATCGCCGCGTAAAGCAGATAGCCGAGGACGAGCAGAACGGCGAAGATGCCGCCGAGGATGAGGACGAGCTCTCCGACGAAACGGAAGCTGTCCGCCGAGAAGCCGTCCGCGAAGAGCGAGATCAGGCCGATGATGAAGATCGTAATGGCGACGGCGATCCCCATGGCCTTTGCCGTCGCGACAAAGACCGTCGGGTTTTTGAATAGGCTCATTTCGTAGGTCCAGCGGTATTTCGCGCCGGATGCGGTGATGGGTCCCTTCTGCATGATGCGTGTCCTTTCTTTTCGGCTTTCCATGGTCCGGATATATATGTCTTCTTCCCCGGCTGTGGGGTGCCGGTCTTCCGTGAGGGAGACTGCCGGATTTCGTATTGACTGCGTTTCAGGCTGTGTGCGCCTCAAACGACACCTTGTTCTCTTCTTACGGTCTTGTCAGGCCGATGACGGCAGCGGAACCGTCCGGCGCGTCCATTTCTCCGACGGCGAACTGCGCGTCCTCATACTCATAGAAGGCTGTAATCCGAACCGTGCCGGGGCTGCTCACCGTCAGCGATCCGTTTGAAAAGGAGCCGGAGAACACGGTGTCCTCCATGTCCTCCTCGTTCATCCACTCCCCGTCTCCGCCGTACAGGATGAGATACCAGTCGAAGAGCATTTCCGCTTTTGAATCCGTGCCGGAAATCGTGAAGTTCAGAAGCTCGCTCGCCGTGACGGCTTTCCGGTCCGGCGTCTCATAGCGGATGAGCCCCTTCCATTCACCCGTGATCTCCCGGAAATCGACGAGAGGCCGCGCGTCCGACGGGATGTCCCCGAGGATGTTCTGCTCATACCATGCTTGAAAATCGCTCGATTCCGGGCGGCTGACCGTGCCGAAGCGGGACGCGCCGTCCTCGGGTGCGGGATCCGGTTCGGCGGTCTGTCCGTAGTCCGGCCCGGGCGTCTGATCGGCCGCCGGGGGAGCTGTCTGTCCGCTGTCGGGCTCCGTTGGCGGATCGGCCGGTTCTCCGCCCGCGGGACCGAGGATCCAGCTGTCCGAGCCGCCTCCGATACCGCCCGGGGAAGTCCCGTCCGGCGTGTTCTCGTGAGAGACGCCGCCCTCGGAGAACGCGTGGGGGATCTCCGGCTTATCCGACACGGGTTCCGCGTATCTCTGCGCGTACCATGACGTGCCGATCCAGACAAGGAACCCGAGGTCGAGGAGCAGAAGCAGCGTGTTGAACAGCCTCCTGCTCCCGTTTGTTTTTTCGTTTGCCATGTTCACCTCCTCGTCCCGCGTCATTTGGGAGCGCGCAGAATGATCAGGAAGGAGATGTCCTGCTGCGTTGTTCCGCTGGTTTCCATCACTTCCGCCATGACTTTGGCGTAGCGGTCGTTATGCCACCATTTAAACTCTCCCGAACCGTTGAGATAGATTACGGCTCTTTTCAGCTTCGTTCCGGATTGATCGAACTGGAGGGTGACCGTACCGCCGGAACTCTGTGTCTGCTTATACTCCTTCGTCAGCGAGTAACTGAAGAATTCGGCATATTCGCTGGCGGTGTATTCCTCCATTTTCATCCCTTTATTGATATAATACTTCCGGTCCGGGTCCCACGCTTTCTCTTCCTTATAGGATCCTTTGATCGGCGGGGGATCCTTGAGCGTGTATTTCTTTATGATCACACCGTCGTCCTCGGACTCTTCCGTCAGCGTGCCGTTCAGAGTCACGGCGTCTCTTTTGAAAGTAAACACCATGGATTCGCCGTCTTCCCCGAAGCTGCTGTTTTTCCATACGTAATCAATCTCATTCAGGGATATGCTGACCTTATCCCCCGTGACGGTGACGGTGTTGTCCGCGCCGTATTCCGTATAGGTCAGCCAGTCGCC
>SVQK01000082.1 GCA_015065385.1 Oscillospiraceae bacterium
CTTCCATACCGGGATTCTCGGGGAATCCTTTCCGGTCGCCCTCGGAAGTCCATTCGGATGCGCAAGTCCTGCCGCGATTCCACCGCCCGCGGCTCTCTGTGAGGCTCTCTCGGATCCTACTCACTCTTCCTCATCGGTTTAGCGCATTATAGCACGAAAGTATCCGGATGTCAAGAGGATTGAACCAAAAAAAGATGTACAAAATTCCGAATCGATCCCGCTGAATCTTTATCCGAATCCGACGCGGGGGCAGTTTGCGGAAAAATCCACAATAAAGTTTCATCCCGTTTACGTTTTGTGCAACCGGATCCCGGAAATCCATGGTATACTATACGCAGAGAATGAATGATTATCCGGAGGACGCGATGAATCGAACCGACTATCCCAAAGCGCATCCTGCGCCGGGCGTATCCGAAGCGATCCGTCCGTTTCGGCTGAAGCTCGGCCTGTACGCCGTCGTCTTCGCCCTGATCGGATTTGCGTCGGGCGGCGCGCTGTCCTTTGCCGTCGTGACACTGGCGATGAAGATCCGGCAGACGGAGCCCGGGCGGATCCCATGGATCGTCGGAGCCGCCGTCGGAGCCGCGGTCTTTCTTGCCGTCCTCCTGTTCCGCTGGCCGTCCAGGGCGGAGACGGCAAGGAAAGTGGACGCGCTCGGCCTGAAGGAGCGGGCCGCCACCATGTACGCCCTCCGGAACGACTTCTCCGGCATGGCGGTTTTGCAGCGGCAGGACGCTCTCGCCTCCCTCGGATCCGTCAAAATGGGACGGGTGCGGGAGCGGATCGGCTGGAAACCGCTTCTCTGCTGCCTGATCGCACTGCTTCTGGCGGCTGCGAGCGCCTTTGTCCCCGCCTCGTGGTTCGCGCCGGAGGAGGATCCCTTTCGGGACAGGATCGAAGAGGTGCTCCGGATGCTGCGGGAGGAGGAAGCCCGCCTCGAAACGCAGGGGGAAGACGTCCTTGCCGGCCAGACGCGGGATCTGATCGACAGGCTCGACGACGCCGAAAGCGTTCTCGGAGCCGTGGGAGAGATCAACCGCGCCGAGGATGCCGCGAAGGACGCCGCCCGGAACGAAGAAGCTGGCCGCGGAGCCATGCGGGAGATGCTCGACGTGCTGGAGGAAGCAAAGCGGATCCTGCTCGAGAAAGAGGAAGAAGGACAGACCGACGGCGAAGAAGAGGCACAGCAGGGCGAGGCAGGCGAAGGCATGGAGGGGGAAATGGAGTTCTTTCTGCCCGGAGAAGAGGGCGAGGGCGCGGAGGGGAGGCCCGGCGAAGGAGAGCGCAGCGGGAATCCGGACGAGGAGGGCAGATTCGGCCCCGGAACGGAGGGGGGAGGACCGGACGGCGTCTCGAACATGACCGAGCCGGTCTTCGATCCCATCTCCGGGGCGGTCCCGTACGGCGACGTTTTTTCGAGCTATTATTCCGACTACCTTAAGGACGCGGAGAACGGAGAGGTTCCCTTCGAGCTCCAGATGCCCGCGGAGTCGTATTTCAGAGAACTGGATCAGTGAACAAAAGCAGGAGGATGCGATGGACTTTTCTCACGAACCGAATTACATCCCGGACACGGCGGAGCAGATCGCGCGGTTCAGCGCACGCTACGCCGCGGTCAGAGCGGAGATCAGGAAGGATATCGTCGGGCAGGAGGAGGTCGTGGACGGCGTTCTCATCGCCCTGATCGCGGGCGGAAACGTCCTGCTCGAAGGCGTGCCCGGCGTCGGGAAGACCCGTCTGGTACGCTCCGTCGGGAAAGCGCTCAGTCTCCCGTTCTCCCGGATCCAGTTCACCCCGGATCTCATGCCCGCGGACGTGACCGGCGCGAATATCATCGAAAAGGACGAAAACGGCCGGAACGTCCAGCGGTTCGTCGGCGGGCCGATCTTTGCGAACATCGTGCTGGCGGACGAGATCAACCGCGCCACTCCGAAGACGCAGTCCGCCCTGCTCGAGGCGATGCAGGAGCACCGGGTCACGGCGGGCGGGAGAACGTGGCTGCTCCCGGAGCCCTTTTTCGTGCTGGCCACCCAGAATCCCATCGAGCAGGACGGGACCTACGCGCTTCCCGAGGCGCAGACCGACCGCTTCCTCTTCAAGCTCGAAATGACCTTTCCCTCGCCGGAAGAGCTGCGTTCGATCGTCCTCATGACGCAAGAGACGCAGGAAGAGCGCGCCGAAACCGTCCTCACCGGGGAAGACCTGCTCGCCATGCGGGAGACGGCAAAGGCGGTCCCGGTTCTGGACGACGTGCTCATGTACGCTGTCCGGCTTGTCACCGCCACCCATCCGGAGAACGAAGACGCGCCCGGGACTGCGAAGAGCGAGATCCGGTTCGGAGCGTCCCCCCGCGCCGTGCAGGCCCTGATCACCGGGGCGAAGATCCGCGCCCTGACCGAGGGACGGTACAATATTTCCTACGACGACGTCAACGCGCTGGCGTATCCGGTCCTCCGCCACCGGGTGAAGCTGACCTACGACGCCGTAACGAGACGCCGCACGCCGGATCAGGTGATCGAAGCCCTGATCGCCGAGCTGAACGGGAAGAAGCTGAAATCCCGGCAGGCGGATCCGGACGGCGCGGAAAAGAAGCTCTTCAAAAGAGCGTGAGGGAACGATGGCAAACCGACAGCGGCAGCTCTTGGATGAGGAGACGCTCGCCCTGCTCGACGGCAGGGATCTCAACATCCGGGGCCTTCTCGAAGGATGGTTCGGCGGAAACCGGCGTTCGGCCCATCACGGCTCGTCGATGGAATTTGACGACTACCGGGCCTATCTCCCCGGAGACGATCCCCGCCGCATCGACTGGAATCTCTACGGAAGGACGGACGAGCTCTATCTGCGCCTGTTCACCGACGAGCGCAGACAGCACCACCGGTTCTATATCGACCTCTCCGCTTCGATGGCATGGGGCGAGCCGGAAAAACGGCAGACCGCTCTGGAACTCGTCGCCGCGCTCAGCTATCTGGCCGTCGGCGCGTCGGACCGGGTGTCGTGGTATGCCCTCGAGGGAACGGAATGCCGCCGGGTGTGCGAGGCGGTGTCCGGGCGGGAGGATCTGTTCCTTTCCCTCGAAACGCTCGCCTCCCTCGAATGCCGGGGCGACACGAGGATGGACGAATCCGTCCCGCGCTGTCCCGATCCCGGCTTTCACGACGGCGCGAGCTTTCTGATTTCCGATTTTCTGACCGACGCCCCGTGGAAGGGCGCCGTGGACTGGCTGCTCGGGAAAAAGCGGGAGGTCTGCCTGCTCCGGGTGCTTTCCCGGGACGAGATCGCGCCGGAGCTGACGGGCAAGGTCCAGCTGACGGACGCGGAGGCCGTGGGAGAAGACGACCCGCGCAACCGCCGGATGGAGATCGGACGCGCGAGGCTCGCGGCGTACGCAAAGGCTTACGCATGGCTGGAGGAGGACATCCGGAGCTTCGCGGTCTCGCGCGGCGTCCGGGCGGTCACGGTCCCCTCGGACAAACCGGTCGGCCGCATTCTGTTTGACGAAGCGATCAAGGGGGAGATCATGCGATGAGGTTTCAAAATCCGGCGGGACTGTGGCTGCTGCTCGGCGTCCCGGTCCTTGTCCTGATCTGGCTGATCCGCCCCCGGCACGAGGAGAGGCGGGTATCCAGCAGCTATATCTGGCGTCTCAGCGACCGGTTCATGAAGCGGAGGCTTCCCGTCAGCCGCCTGCGCCGATGGCTTGTTTTCGCGCTCCAGCTGCTCCTTGTGACAGGCGGCGCGTTTCTGGCGTCAAGACCTGTCCTCGGACACGGGGCGCGGGTGGACTATTTTCTCATTCTCGATTCCTCCGCCAGCATGCGCACGGTGACGGAGAGCGGCGAAACCAGATACGAGGCTGCCTGCGGCATGATCCGGGAGGTCTCGAAGCGCGCGGTGGCGGACGGCCATACGGTGACGCTCGTATCCGCCGGGGACAGAGCCGAGGTGCTTGTCCGGGAGTCCTCCTCCGCCGGGGAGATCTCCGACGCGCTGGAAGGGACTCCGTGCGGATGGAGCGGATGCGCCCTGTCCGGAGCCATGACGCTGGCACAGCTCTTTCTGTACGAACACCCGGACGCGGAGGTCGTCCTCTACACCGATCAGACCGCGGAGGCGGAGGAGGCGGAGGAGCTCACGGTCGTTCGGCTGGACCGGGGCGAATGGAACGCCGCGCTCACCGGGTTCACGGTCTCGCAGGATGGGGAGGGCGGCTTGACGGTCGGGGCGGAGCTCACGAGCTTCGGTCGGGACGCCGAGATCGCCGTGGGCCTGTCCGTGAACGGAAAGATGACCGACGCTGTGAACATGCTCTGCGAGGCGGACGTTCCCGTGGGCGTGCGCTTTTCGGTCGGCGATTCGGAGACGGTGATCTCCCTCGCGCTCGAGATCGATCCTGGGGACGCCTTCGCGGAGGACAACCGCGTCGTTTATTATCCGGAGCGCGACAGGCCCTGCGATACGCTGCTCGTTTCCTCCATGCCGTTCTATCTCTCCGCCGCTCTCAGGGCTCTGAACCGGGGCGAGGCGCGCGTGATCCCGCCCGGATCCTCTTCCGCCGCGGAGGGGAGCTTTGATTTCGCGGTGTACGACGGATGCGTCCCGGAGGAGGAGCCCGAAGTCGGCGCGGCGCTGCTTGTGAATCCGCCGGTCTTGCCGGACGGGCTGGCGGCGATCGGGATTTCCGACGAGCCCGCCCCGCTCACAGCCTCGGCAGCCGGGAGCGCGTTTCAGGACAAGCTGCTCGGCGGGGTGCGTCTGGACGGGGTGTCCGTGGGGCGGCATCTCATCGCGGACGCGTCCGACGACTGGGCGACAGTCTGCTCGGTCGGGGGCGATCCCGCGATCCTCGCAAGGACGATGGAGAACGGATGCGCGCTGGTCGTGATGCTGTTTGATCTGCACGACTCAAATCTCCCCCTGAGGACGGATTTCGTGGGACTCTTGCGGAATACTGTGAATCTGGCCGTGCCTCCCCTGATCGACCGTAGGATCGTCGCGGTGGGGGACCGGCTGACCCTGCGCGTGCTGCCGAACACCGGCGCCGTTCTCGTCCTCTCCCCGGACGGATCGGGCGCGGAGGTGCCGGAATCGGAGGACGGAGCGGTGATCGAGGTGACTTTACCCGGCGAATACCGCCTTCTCACTGGCGGGGAAGAGACCGGATTCTTCGCGTCGGTTCCTGAGAGCGAGAGCAGGCCCGCCCGAACCGGTCCGCTGTCCCTCCTGCGCGATCTCCCGGACGGAGAGGGCGCGGCGGAGGCAGAGGAAGAGCGCGAACAGGCCGAATCGGGACTCTGGCGCGCGGCGGCGGCGGTACTTTTGCTGATCCTGCTGACGGAATGGGGGATTTACCTGTATGAACAATCTTGAATGGCGGATCGAATCCCCGTGGGCGCTGCTCCTTCTGATTCCCGCCCTCGCCCTGACCGTCGCGCCTTGGTTTCTTTTGCCGAAGGCGCAGAGGCGCGGAGTCCGGAAGACTGTACCGGTCGTCCTCCACGCTGTGATCGCGGTCGCCCTGATCCTCGTCCTCTCCGGGCTCTCGGCGGCCTCGCCCGAAGAAAGGGAAAAACCGGAGTCCCCCGGGGAAGAAGCGGAGGAAGAATCGGAAGGCGGGCTTCTCATTCTTGCGGACAGCGTGCCCGAGGCGGAAGCCCTGCGCGAATTCTTCCCGGAGGGGAGGGAGGCGGAGGTGCGCGCGGCGTCCTATGCCCCGGTGAATATCGCGGCCCTCATGAAGTACGAAAAGATCCTTCTGCTCGGCACGTCGGCTAATTCCCTGCCGGAGAGACTGGCGGGACAGCTCGTGCTCTATGTGGAGCAGGGGGGACGGCTTCTGATTTCGGCGAGCGACCACAGTTATTCCTACGGAGCCATGCGCGGGACGGCGTACGAGACCCTGCTTCCGGTTTCCTTCGATTATACCGCGGAGGAAGGGGACCGGGTCGCCATGATGCTGGTGCTCGACTGCTCCAACAGCATGAGCGGCGCGGGCGGATGGTGGCGGGGAGGATCCGACAATCTGTCGATGGCGAAGCAGGGCGCGATCCGGAGCATCGAACCCCTCGGAGAGAAGGACACCGTGGGCATCGTCTCGTTCAACAGTACCGCCACCCTCCAGTCGGAGCTGGTTCCCGCCACGGAGACGGAAAAGGCCGTTCTCTCCCGGGTGATCTCCGCCCTCGGCACGTCCCGCGGCACTTACTACTGCGACGCGCTGGAGCTGGCCCGGGAACAGCTTCTGGAATCCGACGCCGATATCCGCCATGTGATCTTCCTCTCGGACGGCGAGCCGAGCGACAGCGGCTACATGGATACGGTCCGGGCGATGAAGGAGGACGGGATCACGGTCACCGCCATCGCGCTCGGCTACTCGTCCTATGTTCTGTCCCGCATGGCGGAGGAAGGGGGAGGCCGGTATTACGCCGTGACGAGCGTATCCGATCTGCCCGAAATCATGCTCGGCGAGACCGAGACCGTCGTATCCGATCCCCTCGTGACGGAGAAGACGGCGGTCGCGCTCCGGGGTGGACTTCCGACGGATCTTCCCGCCGTGGACGGCTACATCGGCACGACGCTGAAGGACGGCGCGGAGCTGATCCTTCAGACGGAGACGGGGGATCCCATCCTCGCCCGCTGGACCGTGGGAGACGGAGAGGCGGACGCGTTTTCGAGCGATCTGCTCGGAAGCTGGACGGCGCGGTGGCGGGAAACCAATCCCGGACGCCGGATGCTCAGGCAGATCTTCTCGATGGGTCTGACCGATCCGGACGCGGAGAGCGGGGAAGAGGACGGCGGGATCCGGATCGGAGAGGACGCCGCGGCGAAACGTCCGGTCGATCTGCTCCTGCCCCTCGGCCTGATCCTCGCGGTCCTGATCCTCGCCGATATCGCTCTCCGCAAGCTCCGCTGGAAGGATATCGCGCAGTTCTTCGGAAGAACGGAATAAAAAGAAGACCGGCGCCGCTTTCCTTCTTGCAGGGAAGGCCGAACGCCGGTTTTATTCGATTGTTCCGTTACCCCTCGCGTCCGGACTGGGCCCCGACAAGCTCCGTCAGCTGTTCGTAGGTCACGGAGCCCGCGGCGTTGTAAGTCACGATCCCGTCCGGCGAGATCACCACGGTCCGGGGCAGTACCGTGTCCCCGCCGAGCAGGGCGACCGTTGTTCCGTCCGGATCCACCGCGAAGGGCAGGGAGGGGTAGTCGTACTCCGCGAGATACGCCTCCACGTCCTCCGTCACAAGATCCGAATGAAGAGCGAGCACCGAGACGTCCTCCCGCTCCCGGGCCAGCCGGTCGAAACAGGGCAGTTCCTTCACGCACGGCGCGCACCAGGTGGCCCAGATATTGATCACGACCGTTCTGCCGCGTTCTTCCGAGAGGGTGAACCGGGTCCCGTCCGTCCGCGTCACGGTGAAGTCCGGGAGCGCTTCTCCCACCGCGGAACCAGACCCGATCCGCGAGGCGGGGGCGCGGTCCCCGAGCGGACTTCCCGGCAGATTCACCGCCGCCGTGAGCGCGAGAAGGACGACCAGCAAGGCGGCAGTCAGGGCGGTTTTTCCCGCTTTCGTCCTCATGTCCGCTCTCCTTTCGCACGCCGCCCGGCAGTCTCCGGTCCAAGCAGGGTGATTTTGCCCGCCTTTACGGAAATCGCGCCGTGAGCGCAGATCGACACGCACCGGCAGCAGTGGACGCATTCCCGGTCGCCGACGGCCTTTGTGTCCACCGGGCAGACCTTCGCGCACGCCCCGCAGTCCGCGCATTTGTCCCGGTCGATCCGGACGCCGAGCAGCGCGATTTTCGCAAACAGCCCGTACAGCGCGCCGAGAGGGCAGAGAAACCGGCAGAAGGGGCGGAACACGAAGACGCACAGAACGAGCACCGCCGCGAGGACGATCCCCTTCCAGACAAACGTCCCGCCGACGAGCGCGCGCAGGTCCCCGTTTGCGGGGTGGAGCAGCAGCGGCAGGGCGCCCTCCAGTGTTCCCGCGGGGCAGATCCACTTGCAGAACGCCGGGAGCGGAGTCCGCCGAAGCCCGTACAGCAGCGGAAGAGCGATCGCAAATACCGCGAGCAGGGCGTATTTCACCCATGAAAGTCCCCGGGTGAGGCGGTTCTTCTTCGGCTTTTTCCATCCTCCGGGGAGGGGGATCTTGTAGATCAGTTCCTGCAAGAGGCCCATGGGACAGGCAAAACCGCAGATCATCCGCCCGAAGAGCAGGCCGAAGAGCAGCAGGATCCCGCACACATAAAACCCCGGTCTTCCCTTGGAGGCCGAAGAGGCGACGGCGTTCTGCAAGGCCCCGAGCGGACAGGCAGCGACCGCCCCGGGACAGGAGTAACAGTTGAGCCCGGGAACGCAGGCCGATTTGAGCGGGCCGGTGTAGATCCTCCCCTCCGCGAACCCTCGCGCGTGGGCGTTGTAGAGAACCGCGGCGTAAACCTGAATCAGACGGCGGGCGAAGGGCAGGGGCGCGCGGCGGCTCTTTCGACGGACAGTCATGTTTCCCCTCCGTTCTCCCTCATCCCAGCCCGATGCACTCCGAGCAGATCGCGGCGGCCTTGGCGAACACCTCCCGCGCGCCTCCGTTCAGCGTCCCGAGCGCGAGAAACAGGGCGGCCAAGGCAAAGAGGGCGATCCGGACAGCCGTTTGCACCCGTCCCGTCATGACGCCGCCTCCGAGACTTCCACGAGGATCTCGCCGGATGCGGGCCCTATGACCCGTTCTTCCGGAAAATCGGCCTCGTATCCCTCCGCGGAACGGATCAGCTTGACCTCGTATTCCGCCGCCGGGCCCTCGAAGACGGCCGTTCCGTCCGCTGTCGTGGTGACGGGCACGCAGACGTCTCCGGTGCAGAAGGTGAAGGCGAAGCCCGCGACCTCCTCAGACAGCCGGATCGTATAGACCCCGTTTCCGTTCTCCGAAGGCTCCGGTTCGGCGGCGGGTCTGGCATCCCCGTTCTTTCCGCATCCGGAGAAGAGGGGCAGCAGCAGAATGATCAGAAGCAGAAGCAGGAGCGCGCCGGGCCTTCGGGCGGTTTTTTTGTCTCTCATGGAATTCATCCCCGTTTCGTTTTGTTCTTTCCGTATTATATCATACCCCGCGCCGGGATGCAAGAGGCGGGATCTGCCGCGTTTTTTCCCCTATCTCTTGCGCCGGGGACGGATCCGTGGTATAATCGGTAAAACGCCTGCGACCGGGAATCGGGGAGACATCGACGCGAACGCGAAAGGAGCCGCCATGCCGCTGTATGCCATCGGGGATCTGCATCTTCATTTCGGCTCCGTTCTGAAAGCGCCGGGGCAGCTCACGGACCTGGTCTGGAAAAACCACGAAAAGCGGTTCGCCAAAAACTGCGCCGCGCTGATCCGGGAGGACGACACCCTTGTGCTTCTCGGCGACCACAGCTGGGGAAAGAACGACGCCGAGTGCGCGCCGGATTTTCAGTACATCGAAGCCCTGCCCGGGAGGAAGATCCTTCTGCGCGGCAACCACGACATGTTCTGGGACGCGAAGAAGACCGCCGCGCTCAACGAACGGTTCGGAGGCCGCCTTCATTTTTTGCAGAACAATTTCTTCCCCTATCGGGACTACGCTTTGGTCGGGACGAAGGGCTTCGCCTTCGAGGGGCCGTTCTATGTGGACCGGCGCGGTCGGGTGAGGGGATGGGATGAGGAGGCGGCGGAGCGCGCGAAGAAGCTGGTGGAGCGCGAGGCGGAGCGGCTTTCGGCGTCCTTCGAGGAGGCGGACCGGGCGGGATACCGGAAATTCATCCTCTTCCTCCACTATCCGCCGACAAGCATTCTCGAGCGGGAAAGCGTCTTCACGCGGATGGCGAAGGAATGGGGCGCGGAGCAGGTGATCTACGCCCACTGTCACGGAGAATCCCGCTTTCACGACAGCCTTCTCGGCGAGGTCCGCGGCGTCCGCTATTCGCTCGCGTCGGGCGACTTCTTGAACTGGATGCCCATGAAGGCGCTGGACTGATACTAATCTCAAGCTAAAAGGGAAACGCGGCTTTCTTTCGGATGAAAGCTCGCTCAACAAGTTGAGCTTGCAAAGAACTTCATTGGGAAGGGGACAAAGGATAGGCTATAGCAATCATGTGAAGCTGAAGCTTGGGTACACCAATATAGCCATCCAACCTTATCAGAGTTATCGCACGCGAGCTCATCGCACGGCGATTCGCACCCTACATGAAGCGATCAAAACCCATACAGTTTAGCTTTTTAGGCTGAGAATAGTATGACATGTCGGCGGATGAACCGACGAAACAAAAAAGGAGAACGAGAACCATGGAAAAGCTGACGCTTGATTTTGCAAAGGAACTCAACGCCCGCGCCGTGCACGAAGACCACCTCCTGCTGCACGCCGCCAACGTCTCCGCCGCGATGGGCGCGATGGCGGAACGGTTCGGCTGCCCGGAGGACCGGGAACACTGGGAGGCCGTGGGCTGGCTCCATGATTACGACTACGAGCAGTACCCCGACGAGCATCTGGCTCATACGGAGGAACCGCTCAGGGAGGCCGGCGTCCCCGAGGAGGATATCCGCGCGATCCTCTCCCACGGATACGGGATCTGCTCCGACGTGGAACCGCTCACCGATCTCGAAAAGAGCCTCTTCACCGTGGACGAGCTGACCGGAATCGTACAGGCGGCAGCCCGCATGAGACCGAACGGCATTCTGGATCTCGAGGTGAAGAGCTTCATGAAGAAGTGGAAGGACAAGAAGTTCGCCGCCAAATGCGACCGGGAGCTGATCCTCAAGGGCTGCGCCATGATGAACATGGATGTTGCGGACGTCGCCTCCGTCGTGATCGAAGGCATGCGCGCCCACGCCGCCGAACTCCATCTGGACGGACAGGGCTGAGGGCCGACCGACGAATCGACGCATCAAAAAGCCGCTGCCTCGGAAATCCCGGGACGGCGGCAGTTTTTTGCGTTTGTCTGATTCCGCTCGGTCAGAACATCATCCGTTCCATGTACTCCGCGGCAAAATCGGGGTTGGCGGCGAGTGAGACAAGCTCCGTCTCCCTGGCGAGGGCTTCGCAGGTCCCTCTCAGCCCGCGGGACAAGAGCAGCATGGACGCTCCGGCCAGCGCGGCGTTTCCGAGGATCCGGACCCGCGGCAGAAGCTCTTCCGGCAAAAGCCCGATGAATCCGGCGTTCCCGATATCGAGATAGCTCCCGAAGCCTCCCGCCACGCCCAGCTCTTCGACCGCCGAGCAGTCCGTTCCCGCCGTGGTGAGCAGCGTTCTCAGCCCCGCGTGGATCGCGCTCTTCGCCAGCTGAACCTTCCGGATATCGTCCTGCGTCAGGCAGACAGGCGCGGAAATCTCCGCCGGATCGTCCTCGAGATAGCCCGTCTCGTCGAGCGCTTCCGTCCGGAGCAGGGCGGCCACGGCGTCCACAAGCCCGCTCCCGCAGATGCCGACGGGCTCCGTGTCCCCGATCACATGGGCGACGAGCGCGCCGTCTTCCACATGGACCCTGTCGATCGCGCCGTCCCGTCCGCCCATGCCCATCGAAATGCCCGCGCCTTCGAAGGCGGGACCGGCGGCGGTGGAGGCGGCGTAGTACCGGCCCTCGTGCTTCAGGATCATCTCTCCGTTGGTCCCGATATCCGTCAGAAGCCGCGTCCCGGATTTCTTCGGGATCTCCGAGGAGAGCAGGGAGCAGAGCATGTCGGCTCCGACGAACGCCCCGGCGCAGGGAGGCAGATACACGACCGCGCCCTCCGCCATCGCGTCAAGGAAGAGGGATTGTGCCGTCACGGTCTCCCCGAACAGCCGCTTTGCGTGAAACGGCGCGTGGGTCAGCGGCTCCGTGTCGGTCCCGGTCAGCAGATGGAGCATGACGGTGTTGCCCGTGATCACGGCGGCGTCCGCGGATCGGTCCGGAAGTCCGGCTTCGCGGGTCAGGGAGGCGATCATGTTGTTGACCGCGGTCCGGATGGAGACGGCGATCTCGTCCGCGTGTCCCGCGAGAGCCGCTTCCATTCGGGTGATGACGTCCGCGCCCCACGCCGATTCCGGGTTGAGACGGGTCTCTTCCGCGAGCTTCGCGCCGTCCTTCGCGTATAGCCGTGCCGCCAGCGTCGTGGTCCCGATATCCACCGCCGCCCCGATCCGGGAAAAGGCCGGGAGCAGATCAAACTCCGGAAGCTCCCCTTCCGCGCGGATCCGGGCGTGCCCCTGTTCCTTCGGGACGGAGACGGCGCAGTCTCCGAGAGCCGACACCCGGCACGCCAGACGGATGCCCGCCTGCTTTTCCGCCGGAGTCAGGACTCTGTCCTCCCGTTCGGTGAGCGGAGAGACGTCGCCCGACACCTTGACCCGGCATTTGCCGCACCTTCCGTGGCCTCCGCAGGGCATCGCCATCGCGCCGCTGTTCGAGAGCACCTCTCCGAGGGAAATGCCGGAGGGACAGGAGTACGGGATCCCGTCCACGGTCACCGTGATGGTCTGCGGTCTCAGTTCGTCCGTTTTTTCCATGTTCTGTCACTCCTCGTCCGCTCGTCCGCCGCCGGAGCAGGGAGGTCAAACAGCACCGCTCCGAAGAACGTCACCGTGTCCTGCCCGTTGGTGTACTTCATTCCCGCCGCTTCCGCCATCGCCGCCACGTTCACGCCGTAGGTTTCGAGGGAGGAAACCGCTTTGTCCGGGTGGCGGCAGGGTTCGTTCGTCCGTTTCGCGCAGACCGGGCAGACCCGGCATCCCCCCGCGCCGAGATGGAGCACCCGGGGGAGGTCTTCCGCGTCCAGACGGTCCCTCAGCCGGAGCATCGTGCTGTTGTGACGCTCCCCGATTTCCATCATGCCCTCGTAGTCGTAGCTGTCCTCGAGCTGGCCGACCGTCTGATACACCAGCGCGTATCCGTAGGTCGGCACCTCGGCCATCAGCTTCCGGATCTCCCCGGCGAAGGGCGGGCAGGTCCAGCAGTTTCCGTAATTGCCGCAGGTATTGGCCGAGCAGAGCTCCCGGTAGGAGGCGTCCGTCTCGATCCTCTCCGTCGGGATCACCGCCGCCCGGGTCGCTCCGAGTTCTTCCGCGATCCTGCCGAGCCGCTTAAAAAGCTCCGTATTGTCTGTCTCCATATTTTCCGACTTTTTCTCTGTGATTTCAGGGTTGTTCCGCGCCGTTCCGGTTTTCGGCCGGTCACACGCGGATTTTTTTGATTTCCTCGGCGTAGTACTGGACCAGCTCGAATTTCGTTCCGGGCATGAGACGGTGGTCGGGGCAGGGAAGGAATCCGCCCATGGAGGCGAGCCGCTTCATCCGCTCGATTTCCGCGTCCACCGCCGCCTTGTCCTTGCGGAAGGCCGTCTTGTCCATGCCGCCGACGCCGCGCATTCCGGGGCCGAATTTCTTCCGGGCGGGCTCGAACTGATCGCCCCAGACGCCGACTTCGATCGGGAACATGGTGTTGACGCCGGTTTCGAACCATGTCGGCAGCAGCTTTTCCGTCACGCCGTCGCAGTCGAGGGAGATGATGTCGAGGCCGTATTCGTGGCAGAGGTCGTTGCGCTTCTTATAGTGCTTGGCCGTCAGCTCGTGGAAGATGTCCGGGTCGAGCAGCGGGCCGTTCTTGAAACAGATATCCTCCCAGTAGTGGGCGAAATCGAACTTCGCGCCCGTCTCGAGGATGGTCTTCGCGCATTGGTACTGCATCTCCGCGTAGGTGTCCACGATATCGGCGAACAGATCCTCGTCCTCGTCGTAAAGCAGATAGCTCATGCCGATGACGGAGGTCATATTCCGGATCTCCCCCATGACGGAGCCGAGGTGGAGGCCGACGGGAACGTCCTTGGGGCGCGTCTCGTTGAAGTGTTTATAGTATTCGACGTTGACCCGTTCGGGGAAGAACTGCATTTTCGGCTTGAAGAGGGTTTCGAACGCCTCCCGGTCCTTCAGCAGATAGTCATCCTCCGAGGGGATCGAGGTGACGCCGGGCTTGTGCCGCTCGATGATGCCGTCCCCGTTCAAAATCCGCCGGGAACCGTCTGGCAGGACCTCCAGTTCCTTCGCCTCAAAGCGCGGGGAAAGGCCGTTGTTCGAGCCGGTGCAGTGATACCAGTTGAAGTCCCATCCGATGAGCTTGTCCAGCTCCATGTCCTTCTCGCTGCCGTCCCAGTTGCCGATCGCCAGATCTTTCGGGATCTTGCCCTGCTCCGCCCACTCGGTGAGCAGCTCTCCCCAGTAGCCGAAATGCACGGCGGGGAACCTGTCGGCGGGCTGATAGTGCAGGATGTTCATGGCGCGTTCTCTGTTTGTCATAGATGCCTCCGATCGGGTGTCGAAAAGTCGGTTCGCTTGTCCCTCATTGTATCACATCCGGGCGGGATGTTCAAGGGAATCCGGGTTTATTTTTTCCTCTCTGCCGCGCTTTTTCGGCGCGTTCCGGAGCGTATGCCCCGCGGGTCCGGATTCGGGTGGCCTGACTGCATTATATCATGCTCTCGCTTCCCGCGTCAAGGCGGAATCGGCCGGCCGCGGGGAAAAACCGGACGTTGACAAGCCGCGGGAAAGCTGATATACTGGAATCGCACCGATTTTCCCCGATCACAGGAGGACGCGCCGTGGAACCTGAGAAACCCTTGGAATTTGTTTCGGACTATCTCTCCCCCCTCGGAAGGATCGTCCTTGCGGCGGATGGGACGGGGGAATTTCTCACCGGTCTGTGGTTCGAGGGGCAGGCGTATTTTGCCTCGGGCCTGTCCGAAAGACGGGAATCGCGGCGCCTTCCCGTGTTCGAGGTGACTGCGGAGTGGCTGGATCGCTATTTTTCCGGCGAAGTCCCGGTGTCCGTGCCTCCCCTTCTATTGCGCGGGACCCCGTTCCGGCGGCGGGTCTGGAATACCCTGCTGACGGTCCCGTACGGCGCGGTCGTGTCCTACGGGGAGCTGGCCGGGATGATCTTACGGGATGACGGGGATCCGGGCGGGACGAAGGGAAACGCCGGAGCGCGGGCGGTGGGTTCGGCGGTGGGTCACAACCCCGTTTCGCTGATCGTCCCCTGTCACAGGATTGTCGGCGCGGACGGCTCGCTCACCGGATACGCCGGAGGGATCGGTCGGAAACTGCGCCTTCTCGAGCTGGAACGCGGCGTTCTGTGCTAATACTATTCTCAGTCTAAAAAGCTAAACTTCATGGGCTTTGATCGCTCCATGTAGAAGGCGAACGGCCTCCTTGCTCAACTTGTTGAGCGGGTGAGCATCGCGTGCGATAACTCTGATAAGGTTGGATGGCTTCAGAAGTTCGCGCTTTGCGCGAAACTTCGTTGGTGTGCCGAAGCC
>SVQK01000083.1 GCA_015065385.1 Oscillospiraceae bacterium
GGCTTCGGCACACCAACGAAGTTTCGCGCAAAGCGCGAACTTCTGAAGCCATCCAACCTTATCAGAGTTATCGCACGCGATGCTCACCCGCTCAACAAGTTGAGCAAGGAGGCCGTTCGCCTTCTACATGGAGCGATCAAAACCCATGAAGTTTAGCTTTTTAGACTGAGAATAGTATAAAAGCGAAACTGTATTATAATAAAAAAATATATCATAAACTCCCCGCGCGATTCAAGACCTTTGCCGCGATTCGTTCCGCGCTTTTCGCAGGGTCGGGACGGAAAAAACCGTCCTTCGCGGGGGTGGGGGAACGGATTCCCACCGGTTTCCGTGAAGGGCGGTCGGTCGGTTGGTTTGATTCAGCTTTGCCGGCCCGTCCGCTGTTCCGGAAGGTTCAGCGGCGGACGGTCAGCCGATCAGCTGATTCGTATCAGCCGGTCAGCCGGTCAGTCGGTCAGCCGGTCAGTCGGCCAGAAATCCGACGAAATTGCAGATCGCCTGAGCCATCCATCCGCGCGCGGCGGGGGCGGTCGGGGCGGCAGCCGTCTCGGTCGGATAGATCGCGTTGGAGTACGCCCAGGCCACAGCGTCCGCGGCCCACGGGGAAACGGTCGTTCCCTCCGGGTAAACGGCGGCGTCGATCGCGTCGTCCTCTTCTCCGAGGTACCGCGCGTATCTCTGCAGCATCAGGACGGCCTGCTCGTTCGTCACGGGATCCGTCGGGCCGAAGGTGCCGTCGCCGTACCCGAGAACGATCCCGTTTTCAGCGGCCCATTCGACGTAGGGCGTATAGTCCCATGTGCCGAGCGGGGCGACGTCGGTGAAGCTCGACTCCGTATAGTCGGCGGGATCGACCTTGTCCATCCGGCCGAGGATCGTCACGAACATCGCGCGGGTGAGCGTTCCGTCGGGATCGAATTCCGTTTCGGACACGCCGTTCATGATCCCGTTCTCCGCGGCATAGCGGATGCCCGTCAGATAGGGGCTGGCAGCCGTCACATCCGCGAACGGAAGGGCGGGCGTTTCAGCCGCGGCGGGTTCGGTCACCGCAGGCGCGGCGGGAGCGGCGGGAGTCTGACCGGGAAGGTCTTCCGGCTTCGCTGCCTCGGAAACGGTCTCGGACGCCTTGGAGCCGACGTCAGCGCCCGTATTGAGGCGGATCGGGAAACGGATCGGGGTCTTTCCGGTCACGCTGCCGGCGGGCATCGGGAAGGGCCAGCCGTCCCAGCCGTCCCGGCCGGATCCGCCCTCTTCCGGCGTGAAGGGGATCTCGATGATCAGGAAATCGCGGTTGCCCTCGTCCGGATCGATGAGGTGCTCCAGACTGATGCAGTCCGCGTCAACCGGCTCGCCGTTGACGGAGACGGTTCCGAGATACGTCCAGTCCTCGCAGAGGAAGAGGATGTCGGGTTCGTTCGTGGAGAGCTCCACTCTGAGGGTCAGCTCCTCCGCGGGAAGGTTGTCGTACACGCCTTCCCATCCGTCCTCGTCCTCGCGGCAGACGACGCAGTGATACACATGGTACAGGGCGTCCTCCGGGACGGCGGGCCATGTGTCCTCATCCACGCTCTCGCCCGCGCGCGGGAACCGGTAGGTAAGCTCGACATGATCGACGATCCGCTTCACGGCGGGGCCGTAGATCAGTTCCTTGAGGCGGCTGATTTCCGTATCAAAGGAATGCGACCGCTTAACGGTATCGACGGCTTCGGTGAGGGCGAACAGGGGGGAGAGATACCCTATGAGCTTCATCACGGGAAGCGTTTCCTCGTCGATGAAGGGGAGCAGCGCGGGATCCAGCTCATACGCCGGATCGATGCAGATCGGAACCAGCAGAGTCAGAAGACCGTACAGATCGTCCGCGGTCAAAGGGAGATCCCCGTTTTCGCCGAACGAAGCGGAAAGCAGAGCGTACAGCGCCATTGTCACCTTATAGCGCGCGCCCGTCGTGTTTTCCGCGAGCTGCTGCACATAATCGACGACGGTGTTCAGATCCAGATCGGACTTCGTAACCTCCGAGATCAGATCGGTATCGCCGTCCAAAGAGCCTGCGTTCGAAGCGATAAACGCGGCGAGTTTCCCGAGCACGGTCTGGTAGTTGTAGAGGACAGGAATATCGAAGGGGATGCCTTCCATGCTGACCATATCGGTCCGGTCGATCGAATAGTCCGCGCGGGTCGGGATCCCGGCGACAAGACCGGCGAGCAGCTTCTGGAGCGTCTCGTCCGCTTTGTCGTACAGGACGAAATCCTCACCGTACCGGATCATGCCCCACGGCGGGATGGAAATGACCGGGTCGTCGAGGCAGATGTAGTTGTGGATGGAGGGATAGTCGTTCGCCGTGCCCCCGGCCGCCGTCGCGGGAGACTCGAACGTGTACGCGAAGACGTCCCCCGCCGCGTAAAGCCTCTGGGCGAGCAGGTTCGCAAGCGCGCCGCCCCGGCTGAATCCGGTGATCCAGAACTTGACCTCACCGCTGCCCGCAAGAGCGGAAACCTGGCTTACGATCTGATTGACGGCGAGCGCGTACGAGAAGTGCTCGCCCTCCGGCGCGGGGCCGTTGACCGTCATATTCTGCAGCCAGCCCTTGACCTTTGTCACCATGTCTTCCGCGTAGCTCTGGAAGACGATGGCCACGACGGTCGCGTTCGAGGAGCCGTCCGAAACGGACTTCGTTCCCCATGTATAGGCGCAGTCCGTCGGGTTTTCGGTGGCGTAATTCGCCGCTCCGGTGTTGCCGAATCCGAGGGCGGAGAGGAAGGCCTTGCCCGTCGCTTCATCCGTAGCGGCTGCCGCCAGCTGCATGGACACGAGGGCAAGCTCGTCGTTCCGTTCCTCCGGATCGGCGAAGAACCACGCGTCCGAATAGGTATAGTCGCCGGTGACGTTCTTCTTCGCGTCGGTGGAGTAGTATTCCGCCGTCCCGGTCATCGGCTCCGCCCCTGCCGCTGTCTCAGCGAATGCCGCCGGGATCAGCCCGACCGCCATCGTGAGCGCGAGAATGAGGGACAGGATCTTTTTGATCTGTTTTTTCATGCTCAGAACTCCTGTGTATTTTGGATGGTTGACCTCCGCTATTCTACCACACTCCGGTTCCGTTGTAAAGAAGGAATCCGTGCGTTCAATCGGAAACGGAGGGTCTTTTCCGTGGAAAGCCGGGATCCGCGCCCGCCGTCCGGGGAAAGACGGTTCACTCCTCCCGTAAGCCGTAGAAGAACTTCTTCTTCATCGGCGTGTCCAGTACCCGGACGGGCTTCACCTGATTGATGGAGCCGCCCTTCATGACCCGCATCTCGCGCCAGAGGGCATGGGTCTGCATCTGCTGGAGGTACAGCACGGCGTGGGCGATCTCGTTCGTATCGACGCATTCCTTGTAAACCGGGTTGACCTCGCCGAGGTGCTTTTCGAGGATTTGGAGATATTCGCCGCACTTCGCGGGATCCAGCGGCTTGTCCGGCTCGATCAGGAACTCGTAGTGGGACGGGCTGTCGTCGCGGTTCGGATAGACGCAGTAATCGATGATGTTCACGCCCATCTCTTCCCCGGCCCTGCGCATCGCGTCGTCCATCATGCTCTCGGTGATCTTGTCCCCCGCCAGATCCAACAGCTGGCTCTTCCGATAGGAGAAGGTGATCTTCGGGGATTCGCCCTCGTAACCCAGCACCTTCACCACGTCCTTGATGCGGTAGCGGTAGAAGCCCGAGAGGTTCGTCAGGATCAGCTCGTATTCCTTTCCCACTTCAAGCTGGTCGATATTCAGAGTGTCCGTGCAGTCCGCGGGGGCGTCCGCCGGGATGAACTCGAAAAAGCAGCTGTCGCAGAGAAGCGCGAACTCCGGGACCTCGATCTCGGTGCAGGCCGCCATCATCGCCTCGGACGCGCCGTAGATGGAGAAGTCGATCGGAATGTCGCCGGAATAGCTCCGCATGGTCCGGGTGTACGCCGCGAAGCCCCCCGTGCCGATGGTGCAGATAAAGGACATCTTCGGCCACAGGCGCGGAATGATCGGGGTGTCGAAGCCCTCCTTGAAGATCCGCTCCAGCTCGTCGGCGCGCTCCGGATCGGGACGGGTCACCTTCAAAAGCTCCGCCTTCGTCTCCTCGTCGATGTTCACGTCCTCGTTGAAGCCGCCCGTCCGGATATCCTCCGTGAGCATCTCCCAGTTGCGCCGGATGTAGACCATCATGTCCACTAAATTCGTCATGAACACGCTGAACATGAAGGAGGTGTCCCGGTCCGCGAGGATGTACCGGGCTTTCAGGTACATCATGGGGATATAGCCGTTCGGATACAGCACGGGGATCGGCGAGGTGAGGTAATAGGGGAACAGCAGCTTGTAGCTCTTCGCCGCGGAGCCGGAGATGTTGCCGAGGGGCGTCCCGTCGTCGAGGGTGCGGTCCACGATCTCCAGCTGATTGAAGCCGCGTCCGATCGGAAGGGGCTTTCCGAACTTCTTCCGGTGCCATTCGTCGGCCAGCGCGGTGACGCGGGTGATGGTGTATTTGGTATAGATCTCCATGGACTGCTTCGTCACGGGGATCTTCTTCGGGACGCCGACGGAGCCCGAGGTCTCCGCGTACTGGACGATGGGATAGGCGGTGATCAGGTTCTTCTCGTGCTTCCCGCCCACCATACGCTCGATGTACGGGGCGTAGGTGTCGAAATTGCTCAGCGGGACCAGCCTCTTGTAGTCCTCGATCGAGCGGATCTCGCTGAACCGGTGTTCCCGTCCGTACTCCGTATCCTGATTGTCCCGCACGATCTTCAGAAGCAGTTCCCGGCTGAGGTCGTTCGCGCGGGCGCAGTTGTTCCTCAGCTCCTTCAGGTGCCGTCTTCCCCTCATCGTCAGGATGCGGATGATGGCCCACGTCAAAGGATTGGCTCTCATACTCTTCCTTCCTTTTTCAAAAAGTCATGGCCGCAGTGTGTTCGTACTGTGTTCACGGACCCGATTCCCTTCATCAGCTCGACAGGTCATTCCTGACCTGTCGGCGGAGGAGGCGCAAATACTTCGTATTTGCGGATTTTGAATCCCGACTCCACAGGATTCGGCTTTCCCTATCAGCCCGAAGGGTCATTCCTGACCCTTCGGCGGAGGAGGCGCAAATGCTCCGCATTTGCGGATTTTGAAACCCGACTTCGTCGGGGGAGGAAAGAAACGCTACGCGTTTCTGGATTTAATGTCCCTACGCGGGACAGGCGCCGGGAGGGATACCATCTCAGGCCGAAGGTACCCCTCCCGGGGGTCCCCCTTGGCCATATGGCATAACCTAAC
>SVQK01000084.1 GCA_015065385.1 Oscillospiraceae bacterium
CGCCGAGACGTCCACGATTTTCCGTTTTACCATATCGACTCGCTCCATTTCTTCTCCGCAACGAAGACGACCGCGACGATTGTGTAGACGATCACCGCGAAGAAGATCGCCGCCGTGGAGATGTACTGATAATTGAGCTTGGCGAAGTGGTTGTTCAGGAAATTCTGGAGCATGTAGACCGTCTCGTCCGGGTAGTTGCCGTAGAGGAGATAGCTTTCGCGGAAGACTTTCAGGGAATTCACCACGGAAAGGATGAACGTGAAGAACAGCGTCGGCGCGATGTTCGGCAGCGTCACTCGCACGGTCTGCTGGAACACGTTCGCACCGTCGATCCGCGCGGCCTCGATCATGCTCCGGTCCATGCCGGACAGGGCGGTCAGCATCAGCATCACGTTCAAACCGCCGTACTTCCAGAGGAAGATCAGAAGCAGGGAGTGAAACGGCGTAAAGGTCGAGATATACGCGTTCCACAGCATCACGATGGTCGCCGACGGCAGGATCACGGGGAGAAACAGAGCGGACTTGACAAACGGCAGGCGCGTCGCAAACCGGACCAGCAGGAGTGCGAGGATCAGGGAGATCGCCATCGTCAGCGGGACGGCGAGAACCGTGAATTTCCCTGTGTTCTTCATCGCCAGCTTGAAGTATTCGTTCTCGAACAGCCGCTTGAAGTTGTCGAACCAGACGAACTTCTTCGTGAAGGCGTTCTCCGTGAAGGCGTAGTAGAACGAGTACACGAACGGGACGATGAAGAAGGTGAGGAAGCCCGCGAGGGAGGGGAGCAATAAGAGAAGGTCGGTTTTCTTTTTCATGGCGTTACCCTTTTATACTGTAAATCAATTCCCTGTATAGACGCTCGGACGCCTCACCTCCGGAAATCGTTCCGTCGAAAAATGCGTTCATGATGTTGTCCGCCGTATCCGTAAAACACACGGTGTACGGTTCGGAATTCGTCCAGATCGTTTCAAGGCTTTTATCCAGCAGGGCTGCGTCTTCCGGTGTCGCTCTGCCCGAGGAATAAACCGAATCAAAGACTTTTCGGGACGGGACGGAGGAATAATAGTTTTCAAGTCCCGGGTACAGAGGAAGATTTCCGAATCCCTTCGTATTATAGCGGTTCCCTTCGTCCGTCAGATCCGCGAGGAGTTCCAGCGCAAGCGACTGATTTCCGCTGTTCGGATTCACAAACACAAATCCGATCAGATTGACCGCCGTTTTTCCCCGCGTGCGCCCGACGGGAAGGACATAAACCCTCTCCGTCCCGTCGCGAAGCTTTCTGTAATCCTGAAGCATCATGGTGTCCGTCAGCATGATGACCGGATTGTCGCCTTCGAGGATCCCCGCATCCCGATACCGCTCCAGATGGGCGAAAAAGTCCTCGATGATCTCACGCGCGTTCTCCGGCGGCTTCTCCTCCGTGAATTTCCCCCGATCCTGCAATTCGCTGATCAGGAGATTGCTGAGGAAGATCCACTTGAAATGATCGAACAAACCCCGCTCTTCCCCGGAAGCCAGTAACCGATCGCCGATTGTCCAAAGATCGTCCACGGTCATCCTGACGACGCCGTCTTCCGGTTCGGATGCTGAAACCATGCTTCGATCGATCGAAAACAGGCGGAAGAAGACATCGGTGGGAATCGCCGCGTATTGTCCGTCATATGAAATCAGGTTCATAAGCCCCGGTGTCGTCTCACGGAGGTTTTTGTCAAGTCGTTCGTTTTTGCTCAAATCGGAAAAGATTCCGTATTTCAGGAAGGAGTTGACAAAAACGGGCGTGTCCATAACGGATCCGGATACATAAACCAGATCAAAGTCATCATCTCCGGCTAAAAGTCGGGTATTGAGCTTATCAAAGAACTGTTCGTTCTCATAGGAAACGATTCGGACAGGAAGATCGGAAATCTCATTCCAGCCAGTTACTTTCTCCCGACCGTAGGAATTTGTCAGGATCGTCACCGCCTCCCCTGTGTCCACGCGCGCCAACAGGTAAAGGACTGCTTCCCCCTCCGGCATGACTGCTATATTGTGCTCCGTAATCATGACCTTTTTCAAGGAATGGCTGCCCTCTCGGAAGGTGTACCAGACCTTTGCGCCGCCATCCCGGATGGTGAAAATACGATTGTCCCCCTCGTCCCACATCCAGACAGCGCCGCAGTTGCTCTCTAAACTGACTGCATTCTGTTCAGATAATACGCTGATGCGGTTCCTTTTCAAATCTTTCCGTACAATGCGAACATGATTAGCACCCGATTCCAGCGCGACGACCGTATTCCTGTCAGTCATGCGATAATCCCGGATGGGCGTCTCAAATGAAAAGGAAGACCAATCCTCCCCTTCGTCAGGCAGAAGATACAGAGTCAGTCCATCCGAGACAGTTGTAAATCCATCTTTTGAATCCAGACGAACCACTTCTCCGCATTCCGCAGGTACTTCGACTCGCAGAAGCAGTTCCATTGTATCACCTTGGAAACGGTAAACCGCTTTCTCCGAACTGTCATATACTGTTATTCCGCTGTCCGAAACGCAGATTAAAGCCGGAGAAGCAAGCTCCGTATCAAATATATCTTCATGGCTGTCATTCAGATCAAGCCTGTGAACCGCGCCGGATTCTTCCTGAATATACCAAAAGGAAGAACCGTATAAAACGCCATCCGAAGGTTGAAAGTCAAGTTCATATTGATTGCTGTTCAAAAACGGCACATGATATCGATCGTCTGTTGACTGACGGGTACACGACCCTAAGAAACAGATCGCAGTCAGCAGTAAACCGACGATATAAATACGCTTCATTCGTCCTCCGAATCGGAGTCTGTGTATGATAAGCAAAGACCGATGCCTGACATACATATCCAGCAATACCAGAGGTGTCTTTCTCACAGGTTTCATCTTAAGTCCTCTCAAATCAGAATCTGCGGATTGGCCGGAGCGGCTGCGCGGCGGGCGGGGAAAATGAACGTGGATTCATTTTTCATTTTCTAACTTATTATAGCACCTGTGCTCCGTGAAATCAACCGACGGCGCGCGGAAGAGGCGCATTGGCCTCTAAATGTGGGAACACTCATACACGGGAGAAAGCCGTTTTTCTTTTTCATGGCGTTACCCTTTCAGCTTGTACACAAATTCCTCATACAGCACCTTCGCGCAGTCGGAGCCGGAGATCGTCTTGGAACAGAAATCCCGGAGCGCCTGCCATGCCGTCGGGTTCGAGGTGACAAGCGCAAGCTCCGACGCGGCCCAATAGTCCGGCAAAAAGGCTTCGTACGTTTTGGCAAAAGACTTGTTTTCAGCCGCCACAGCCTCGCGCCTGCCCGCGTCGCCGGAGAAGTAGTACCGCTCCAGACCGGGCCAGAATGGACACCTGAAAATCCCGGCGTTGTACCGGTTGTCTTCGTCCGTCAGACACGCGAGATAGGCAAGCGCGGCGTCGAGATTTTTGCTTTTTGGATTGACGATCAGATATGAGGCTATGCCGAGAGGCTGTTTTCCGATCCCCGACGCGCCCGGAAGCGTCGTCAGCCGGAGCGTTTCCGCGTCCTTCTCGAGGCTGCCTCTGCCGAATACCGTCATTCCGGCGCGCGCGATCAGAGGATTGCTGCCCGCGAGCGTCCCGTCGTCCCGCCAAACCTCAAGCGCCGCAAACAGATCCCGGAGCGCAGTCAGAGCGTCTTCGCCGATCGAATCCCCGGTCGGGTCGAAATGCGCCTCTACAGCCGCAGTCGAAAGGCTCATGAGCATGCTTGTGATCTGGTAGTCGTCCGGGAAGAAACTCATGCCCGTCCCCCGAAGACTGTCTCCGAGCGTTTTCATATCGTCGAAATCCCACGCGCCGTTCGGAAGATTCAGGCCGCTGTCCTGCGCCGCTTTTGTGAAACCGAAGCTGAAATCCTTCACCATGAGCGGGAGGATCGGACACTGACCGCAGTATTCGAGCATGTCTCTCGCGCCGGAATACATCTCACCGATGTGGGCTTTCAGTTCCGCGTTCCCGTACAGATCGACGAACGCACCGTTTTTCAAATACGACGGGAGGCGGGAGTCCGAGGCGCCGACCTCCACGAGCGCGATGTCGAAGCTCTCTTCCCCGGCGAGCAGGAACATATTCAGCTTATCCGGGTAGACCGCGTCGTCGTAGACCGCATATCGGGCGGGCATGGCGTCCACGCTCCGGATGATGTCGTCCGCATAGCCCGCATATTTGGAAGCCGCGATGATGCGGACGGGCGCGGACTCGTCGAAGGGCATGAGCGTCACGCGCCCCGACATGTACCAGAACAGAAGAATGGAGCCGTTTGAAATCGCGGCGCGCTTCACCACATGGAAATTGTGCCCCTCGCCGGACAACTGTTCGACGAAAGACGCTTGTTCGCCTTCGATCTCATAGAGACGGCATCCCGTCCTTCCATCGACCGCCCACAGCCTGCCCTGATTGGAGGAAATGGTCTGCGTCGTCACCAGCGTACCGGGCAGGTCAAGCACGTTTTTCCCGTTCGCGTCCATCCCGATCAGCCTCTCCTTCGTGTGATCGAAGCTGAGGATATGGACGGCGAGGCGGTCCCTCGTCAGGATCACGGCATCGGAAATCAATTCGGAGCCGAGCAGGGAAAAATCCGCGCATTTCCATTCCGTATCCCCGTCCGCAAGGATCCAGATCCCGTCCCGCACGGCAAGAAGAAGCAGCCCGTCGCGGTGTTCGAGGGATACCGCGAAAAAAATGTCGCTGTACCCGTTTCCGCCGTGCGGTGTCACCGGGATGGGCACGGAGGCGAGCCGTTCCCCGTCAAAGGAGAAATACGCGATCTCCTTCGCGCTCATGTCGTAAACGTACACACCATCCGTATCCGTAGCTGCGAGGCGGGGATTTTCAACCTCGTCCGTGAATACGGAAGTCTCCCCCGTTTCGAGGTCGAGCCGGAACACGCGCAGGTCTTCGGAATCCAGATAATAGAAGGACGAGCCGAACGCGCACCCTTCGAACGCGGTGTTCGGTATGTCAAATTCCCGCGTATCTTCCACGCGCGGCAGGTTCACCCGGTCCATGTCCGCGGGCAGCTCCCCGCCGAAGAGGTCGTGCAGGAACGACGAGACGGTGAAGGAAGACGGCCTCGCCGCGCTCTGCTGTTCGGAAGCGGACGGGGAGACGGCGGGCGACGACTGCGCCTTCCAGCCGGTGTCCTTTCTGCATCCCGCGGAAAACAGGGCGATCGCGCCGAGGCACAGGACCGTCAGCAAAAGACTCGTTTTCTTCTTCATGGTCTCACCCTTTCAGTCTGTACACAAATTCTTCGTAGAGGATCTTCGCGCAGTCTCCGCCGGAAACGCGGCCTTCGCAGAAGCCGGTGACCGCATCCCTTGCGCGTTCCGTCGCGGCATTGAGGCAGAGCTCCGATCCGGCGTACCAGTCGCCGAGGAACGCATCCAGATTCATGGCGTAATTCCGGTGCTTGTCTTCGATCACCGATTCCCTTGTCACGACGATCGTCGGATTTTTCTCGTCCGTTTCGTCGAGCCGCTCCATCACCCGATAGTACCGGGTCAGATC
Source organism: Oscillospiraceae bacterium (assembly GCA_015065385.1). GTDB lineage: Bacteria > Bacillota > Clostridia > Oscillospirales > CAG-272 > UMGS1696. The sequence continues at coordinate 5,540 of SVQK01000084.1, forward strand.
AGGCCAGAGCGGGCTGTCGAACAGGAAAGCGTCGTACCGGTTTTCCTCGTTTGTCAGTTCGGTGAGGAAATCGAGAGCTTTCGCCGCGCGCTCACTGTTGGGATTCACAAAGAGGAATCCCGTGATCGTCAGGGGCTGTTTCCCGCTCTGAGAAGAGGCGGAGGAGGACGGACGGGGCGCATTTTTCGGCAGATGCTTCTCCGGAACACACGGCAGGAGCGCGAGCCGGGCTTTTTCGGAGGCGGAGGTCACGCCGTTCATGTAGAAGCACCCTCTCCCGACGGCGCGGAAGACCGGATTTTTCCCGAACAGCGTGCCCGCGTCCCGAAGCGATTCCAAACGGTCAAACAGATCCTTCAAGGCCGCCTCTGCCGAATCCCCGATGGAATCCGATTTGATATTCGTGTTGGCCTGTACCGTGCTGACCGCCATGGAGAGTAGAATTTCCGCGCTTTGGGCCGAGAGATTCGAAAAGATCTGATGATCGCTCCCTGCCAGCGAATCCGCAAGGGCAAACAGATCTTCCGTAGACCATGTCTGCCCGGGAAGCTCGCTCACAGCAGTTTGTCCGCTATCCGTGAAGCCGTAAAAGATTTCTGCGAATCCGAGGGGCAGGGCAACGAACGCTCCATCTACCTCCATCATTGCGCGCACACCGGGAAACATGGCATCCAGATTTGCTTTCAGCGCGCTCCCTTCATAGAGATCCGAATACTGACGATTTTTGATGATCGAACGCAGGAGTGTAGTGAGTGTATCCGTGTCTCCCGACACCAGAGCGAGGTCAAAATCCGCGTTCCCGGAGAGAAGGGCCGCGCTCAGCTTCTCAAAAAAGGCGGCGTCGGCATAGGTCTGATACCGGACGGACACCTCTTCGGCCGCGTCCACCATGCGGTTCAGAAGCCTTTGACTCCCCTCCGATGTGAGGATGCGGACGGTGTTCGCCTCATCCGGCATGGGATACAGCGCAACGGAATTCGGTTTTTCGAGCGAACTCCACAAAACAAACAGCGTGGAGTTTGAAATCTGCGCATTGAGAGCAATGTCGATCCCACTTCCGTTCAAGGGTTCAAGAGAGTCGAGATAAACGGTGCCGTTTTCCGTCACCTCATACAACCGGCATCCCCACGCAAGCACTTCGTACACCCGGTTTTCATTCACGGAGATCGTATGCCAGTTGGTCCCGGAGGAGAGAACGCGGGCGTTATTTCCCTTCCTGTCCATCTCGTACAGATCGCAGTTTTCAATCCCGTCGGAGGTCAGGCCGTAAACCGCCACGACGATTCTGTCCCGCGTGCGGATGGCCGCACCTCTGATCTGCTCATGCTTCATGAGCGCGACCGGCGTCTCGCTCCACTCTGTTTTCCCGTCCTCGATGGTCCAGATGGAATCGCGGCCCGCCAGCATCAAAACTCCGTCATAATGGGCGAGCGAGGCTGTGTACATCGAATTTTCGGAAAATCCCGGACAAACGCTCCTGTCGGGCACGGCCACCTCTCCCGCGCGGACTCCGTCATAGGTGTAGTAAACGACCTTACCGTTCCGGAAGTCCTGCACATACAGGCCGTCGCTGTCCGTACAGATCCGGGTGGGCTGACCGATATCCTCCGTAAAGACCGACGTTTCGCCGGTATCCAGATTCAGGCGGTACACGGCGGAAGTCTCGTGAATCAGATAATACAGCTCCGATCCGTAAACATCCCCGGCAATCATCCCCTTCGGCAGATCGAACGACCGCGGCTCCGTCACAACGGGAAGACCGATCCGGTCCGTATCCGCGGGCAGCTCCCCGCCGAAGAGGTCGTGCAGGAACGACGAGACGGTGAAGGAGGTCGGCCTCGCCGCACTCTGCTGTTCGGAAGCGGACGGGGAGACGGCGGGCGACGACTGCGCCTTCCAGCCGGTGTTCTTTCTGCACCCGGCGGAGAGCAGGGCGAGGACGGCGAGGCACAACATCATGTACGGCAGAGCAGTCTTTTTCAAGGGGAAGCCTCCGCATATGGAAATGATTTTTCTGTATGATTATACCATGCGCGGCCTCTGCGTGTCAACGAAATCTTCTTGAAAAGTGTAAAAAAGCACAGCGCGAAAACCGGACCGATCCCCCCGCCACGGCCCGGGTTATGACCCGGGTCATCTCTCGGTCATCGCCCGGGCTGTCCGCATGGCTTCGTCAGCCGAAAACGGCCCCGTGAGCAGATAGGAGCAGACGCCGTCCTGCCAGAGGATCGCCGCGGACTGCGCGTCAAAGGCCAGAATCGCCGGTCTTCCTCCGATAACGATGTTTTTCACCGTCCGTCCGCGGGAGGGGATCACCGTGACGCCGCTTTCTGACAAAAGACACTGTTCGTACCGGATCCCGCCCGCGTATTCCTCGAGGTACGCCGCGTCCGTGCGGTAGGAGGCCGTGCGCTCCGGGACCGGCTCGGCGAGAACGGAGGCCAAAGACAGCGGGACGATCTCCCCGGGATCACGCGAGGCGTCCGATTCGGTCACGAACGACACCAGAAGCGTCTGTCCGTAGGCGTCCGGCTCCGACGTCATGGTCCAGACCGGCGCGTCGGCGGAGGCCCGCATGGAAACGGCAAGCGCGATCGACACCGCGAGGACGCACACAAACGCCGCCGTGATCCCCCGGGCGTGACGCTTCAACAGCTCCGCGGCGGACCACAGCCGGATCCGTCCCCGGATGCGGCGGTCAAGAGCGGGCGGAACGACGGCCTTCTCCGCGTCCTCACAGGCTTCCTGCTCCTGCTGCTGCCGCTCGGCGGCTTCTTCTTCAAACGCCAGCTCGAGCACGCGGTCAAGCAGCGCGTCTGTTGCAATTCGATTATTCGGTACGGTCACAGCAATCCCTCCTCCTTCATCAGCTTCAAAAGCGCGGCCCTTGCGCGGTACAGCCGGATGCGGGCGTTTCCTTCGGAGATCCCGAGGGCGGCGGCCGTCTCCTTCGCCGACAGTTTACATCCCATTTTCAGCCGCAGAATGTCCGCGTACGGCTCCGGAAGACGCGCGACACACCGCTTCACCTCTTCCACCGTCTCGGCGGAAAACCAGACGGATTCGGCGGACGGCGCGGCGGGTCCTTCGTCCTCTCCGGGCGGATCCTCCGCCTCCGGGATCCGCATTTTCCGGCGCGCGATGTCCCGGCAGATGTTCTTCGTGATGACCGCGCAGAGCATCCGGGCGGGCGGAGACGGAACCTCGCCGAACGCATCGAGACAGCGCAGGATCCGCTCCACCGCCTCCGACACCGCGTCCTCCGCGTCGGGCGTATCGCCGAAGAAGCCGCGCGCGATCCGAAGCATCATGCGGCTGTATTCGATCCAGATTTTTTCCGCTTTGTTCATGGAACAGCAACCCTTTTCTTTTGTCGTTTATGATGCCATTGTAGCGCATTCCCGAAGATCTGTCAAGCCCTTTCGGATCGACGCCGTGCTTATCCCTCGAAGACCATGCGGGCCCGCTCCATGATCCGCTTCACCGTGAAGTCGAGATCCTGCTCGCTGTTCAGGTATTTGTTCCGTTCTTCGACCGCGAACCGGAGCCATTCGTCGTTGTACGACCGCCCGAGCCGGTAGTGCGCCATGACGTGCAGGTAGAACTCGTACCGCTCCTTCGTCTCCTCGTCCATGTTCCAGATATCGGTATAGCGTCCGGAGCGGATCTCCTCCTCGCGGCGTTCCTCTATGTCCGCCCTGAGCCTTGCCTCGCGTTCGGCCCGCTCCTCCGGGGTCTTCGCCCAGTCCAGGGATTCCTGCCAGTTCGACGTGTAGTTGAACGTATAGAGGCTGAAATCCTTGTAATAATACACGCTCTGGTCCGGAGTCGCATACTGGAAGTTGTCCGGGCTGATCATCTCCGCCAGCACCGCGGACGCCGCCTCCTTGTGCTTCGACTGCGGATTCATGAGGAGGAAGACCGACGCGTCGCTGTACCGTTCCACGCCGTCGAAGGTGGGACGGGTGACCACAGATTCATGGTTGCCGTACAGAATGGAATGAGAGCGTTCGCCGGTGAAGAGCACCCTGCCCGAATTCTTCGCCTCCTGCCAGTTTCCGTCGAAGAGCAGGTCGCTGTCGTAGAGCTCCTTTGCCCAGAGGAGGTATTTTCTGAGGATCGTCCCGTCGTCGTTGACCGTCCCCGTTCCAAAGGGATCGAAGAAGTTCCACATATAGTCCTCGAGCCCGACCGCCGGATCGCGCCAGTCCAGATAATAGCCCTTTTCCCTCACCTCTTTCGCAAGAGCGGTGTAATCGTCGAGCGTCCATCCCGGCTCCGGCTTCTTTACGCCGCACGCCTCGGCAGCGCTCTCGTTCCACGGGAGGAAGCAGTTTCCGAGCTGCATATAGTACGGCAGGCCGAAGATGTGGCCGTTCACCGAGCAGATCCGGACGATATCGTCGAAGAGCAGCGCGGTCTTCTCTTTGATGAGCGGGAAGTCCTCGAGCGGCTCCCACACGGGATAGTTCAGGTTGAGCAGCCGTCCGTCGGCGAAATACAGGTCGAAATCGTCGTCCTGCGCGAGGAGCTTGGTGTTGATCGCCTCTTCCTTCATCTTCTTCACGGTGAGCTTGACGCCGTGGTCGCGTTTCAGGACGTAAGCGATGTGGTCAAGGTAGTACTGCCTCTCCGTCGCGGGCACGAGCAGGGTCACCATGCCGTCCTGCGCGAGGTAATCCCGGCAGACGGTGATTTTTCCCTCCGCGCCGTGGAGCACGACCGCCGAGCCTCCGAGGAACAACAGCTTGGTCGGCCCCTGACGGATCGAATCGTGCGGCTCGATCTTTTCCATATCCGACGGATCGTCCGGATTCCAGACATACAGGAGCGAGCCCGAGACGCCGCCGGACTGATCGAGGGCATAGAAGCGGTCGTCCGCGGGGTTGTAGCCGATCGCGCTTAAAGCGGACACCTTTACGCCGACGGTAAAATCCCGCTCGCGCTTCATGGAATTCACGTTGAACGAATAGAGCAGGCCGGTTCCGCCGCTCCGTTCCAGCCAGTAAACGAAGATCCGCTCGCCGCCTCCCGCCGCGATCAGGCAGAATCCGTTCTCCATCGCCGTGTCCTCGATGAAATCCCCGCTTGCGAGGCTGTAAAACCCGAGCCGGTCCGGGCCGTTGTCCTCTGACCGCCACCGGAACACGACCGTATCCCCGGCGAGGACCAGCCCGCTCACCGCGCACCCGTCGGGAACCGGGAGGCGCAGATCGGCGGGATCCTCGAACCCTTCCGCACCGGGTACGCCGATGATCCCCTGCCCTTCCGCGGAGCACACCGCAAGCCGTTCGCCGTCGGACGCGAGCTTTGTGACATACGTTCCCTCATAGAAGAGCCTTCCTTCCGGATCCCCTTCCTCCCTCGGATCGAGCCGGTAGACGCGCCCGTCCTCGCACCAGAAGATCTCGTCCTCCGTGACCGCCACATCCAGCCGGAGAAGCCCCGTCTGAATGCTCCGGTCGGGAACGGGCGCGGCGTTCGTGTTCGGCTCGCCTCCTCCGCTTCCGCCCCTGTTTTCCCTCCCGCATCCTCCGCAGAGAAGCAGAATGGCCGTCAGAATCCATGTAACAATCCGTTTCATCCTTTATCCCTCCAGCACCATCTTCGCCCGCTCGAGGATCCGCTTGACCGTGTAGTCGAGATCCTGCTCGTCGTTCAGGTATTTCCACGCCTCGCTTCCCGCGTAGTGGAGCCATTCGTCGTTGAACGCGGGGACGGTGACGAAATACGGCTCGGCGTCCCGGTACGCGTCAAGGTAGTCGAGCCGTTCCTCGTCCAGCGCGGGGATGGTGTCAATAGTCGTCTCGCCGTCCCGGTACATGTCAGGATCGTAGTCCCTCTCGATCGCCGCCGCAAGCCTCTCTTCCGCGTCCCTGTACGGGATGAACTCGGACCACGCGAGAGGAAAGAGTCCGTTGTCGGGATCGGCTGCCAATCTGAGAATCTCCGCGGCTGCTTCCTTGTGCGCCGACGCCGCGTTCATCATCAGATAATCGATCTGGACAGGATACCTTGGCTCTCCGTCAAACGACGGGATCCGGACACGGACGTCAAGAACCTCCTCCGAACCGCCGCGAACGTTAAGCAGCGCTCTGTCCGCCGGGGCAAAATCGTCGGTCATGCCCTCGTCCTTCATCGTTTTGGCGAGGGAGAGCATATGCCGGAGACTGTCTCCGTTTTCGTCCGCGAGCCTTCCGATCCCGCCCTCAAAGGTGACATACCGCGCCGCGTAATCGTCCATGCCGAGCGTGAAATACTGCGAAACGAGCAGGCCCTTTTCCTTCGCCCGTTTTCCGAGCGCGTAAAAATCGTCGATCGTCCAGCTCCCATCCGTCATCCCGATCCCGTCGATCTCCGCCTCCGTCAATCCGAGCAGGGCGGCGTTTTCCGCGTTCACCCTCCGGAACAGATTCGAGATCGACCCGGAGATCGGGACCCCGAACAGGCGGCCGTTCCACGACGAAAGCCGGATCGTGTCGTCCGTCAGCTTCACCGTCTGCTCCGTGATGCACGCATACCCGTCCAGCGGTTCCCAGAACGGCTTATCGAGGTAGAGTTCGTCACTCCCCGCGGAAAAGAGATCGAAATCGGAATCCCCCGCGAGCAGCTTCACCCGGATCTGTTCCCCGATCAACCGGAGCACATCGACCGAAATGCCGACCGCGCCTCCGAGCCGAACGAGCTTTTCCGCACAGTTTTCCGCGTGGGAGAAGTTTCCCTGGTCTCTCGCGGGTACGACGGCGATCGTCACGACGCGTCCGTTGTCGGCGGTCATCCAGTCCGAGAGCACCGTCACCGTCCCGCTCCCGTCCATCAGAACAAGCTGACCGGCGGAAAAGAGCATCTTCGTGACCTCGCCGCCCCAGTTCTCCGGAGCCGCGAGTCTGGCGGGACGCTCCTCCCCCGGAGTCAGCTTTTCGAGGGCGGTCAGGGATCGTTCGCCGTTTGTCTGCGTTTCAAGCAGAAACAGCGCGTCCTGTCCCGGATCATATGCTGCCGCGCGGATATCCCATCCGATGCTGAGAGCGGCGAGGGAATCCGGCTGCATCGTGCGGAGGTTGAACCGGTACACCGTCCAGCTCACGTCAGCGAAGCCGAAATTCAGGATCCAGACGCTTTCCCCGTCCCCGGGAATGACCTTGCAGAGCCCCGCGCGGATGGGATCGGCCGTGATGGCGTCCCCGGTCCGCCGGTCAAAGAAGACAAGCCGGCTTCCCTCGCCCCATCCGTCCGTGATATGCCGGTACGCGGCGACCGCGGTATCCCCGGCCACGGCGAAGGAGGTGACAGACTTCTCATCCTCCGGAATGGGAAGGACGACTGTCTCACCGTCCCAGAAGAGTTCTCCGCCCGCAGAACAGGCAGCCGGATGTTCTCCGTCGGAGGAAAGGAACGCCGGGCCGAATCCCTCGGGCAGCTCCGTTGACTTTGCCTGATTTCCGACGGTTCCGATTTTTCCCTCCTCGATCACCCACAGCTCCCCGCCGATCACGGCAAAATCTGAGGCCCCCTCCGCGGCGATCCCGGTTTCAAGGAGTGCCGGGGATTCTTCCGTCTTTTTCCCGCCGCATCCCGGAAGAACCAGCGCGAACAGCAAGACCCAAGCAAAAACCCGTTTCATCTTTTATCCCTCCATCACCATCTTCGCCCGCTCGAGGATTCGCTTTACGGTGTAGTCGAGATCCTGCTCGGAGGCGAGATAGCGCCCGCACTCGTCCTGCGCAAACATGAGCCAGTCCTTCGTGTAGCTCCGCCCGAGCTTGTAGTTTGACAGGATGTGCAGATACAGCTCGTAATTGCCCCTCGTCTTCGCGTCCATGTTCCAGATATCGGTATAGGTTCCGTCCCGCATTTCCGATTCGATCATGCGCGCGCCGCGATCCCGGATCAGCTGCTCCCTCTCCGCCCGGTCCGCCTCGTCCGCCGCTTCAGCTAAAAACGCCGCATCTTCCGGATTGGGGGAATCCCACCGGTACAGGCTGAAATCCTTGTAGTAGTACAGAAGCGAGGTCGGCGAGGTGTACAGTCCGTACGCCGGATCGATCATCGCCGCCATCACCGCGGACGCCGCCTCCTTGTGGGGAGAGAGCGGATTCATCATCAAAAACGACGCGCTGTCGCTGTAGATCTCCCGTCCGTCGATGGTCGGATCGGGGACGGTCTCGCTTGTGGAATACACGGTGTTCGCGCCGATCGGGCCGCTCAACAGAACGAGATCCTTCGGGCCGAACGCCGAATCCGGGTACAGAAGTCCCTCGTCCTCGAGCGTCTTCCCCCAGACGAGGAGTTTTCTGAGCGCGGTTCCGTCGTCGTTCAGTTCTCCGGTTCCGTACGGATCGAAATACCGCCACATGTAGTCGTGCAGCGTGACCGGCCACGCGTTCCCGCAGATGTAGTATCCCTGCTCTTTCAGGCTCCGGGCAAGCGCGAGAAAATCGTCGAGCGTCCATCCGGCCTCCGGCTTTTCGATCCCGAGTTTCTCCGCAAGCTCGCTGTTCCACGGAAGGGTGCAGTTCGCCAGCTGCATGGAATACGGCAGGCCGAACAGGTGGCCGTCCGCCGTACAGATCCGGACGATCTCGTCGAAAAGCAGTGTTGTCACATCGGCGATGAGCGGATAGTCTTCCAGCGGCTCCCATATCGGAACGTTCAGGTTCAGGGTGTAATTCTCGCCGATCCAGAGGTCGTAATCGTCGTCCCGCGCGAGCAGCTTGATGTCGATAGCCTCCGTTTTCATCTTCTTTATCACGAGGCGGATACCGTACTCTTTGAGCATCGGGACGGACAGCCGGTCGAGGTTGCAGTACATATCGTCCGGCACAAGGATCGTCACCGTTGTCTCACGGTCTTCCTCCGATCCGTGAAGCTCCCGGCAGACTGTAATCTCACCCGATCCCCCGTGCAGCACGACGGCGGATCCGTTGGCAAAGAGCAGTTTCCGCGGCGTGTTCCGCATCGAATCGGCCGGAACGCTCTTTTCCGCGAGCCCGCCGTCCGACGCATCCGACGCACCGAATCGATACAGGTTCGCCCCGCCGATCGCCCCGTCGAGCGCGTAGAGACAGCCGTCCGCCGCGTTCCATCCGATCGCCGCCAGTCCGACAAGATCCCCCGCGGAGAAAACGGCGTCACGCTTCATCGACTTCACGTCGAATCCGAAGAGCTGTACCGTTCCGTCCATGCTGTCGGGACGGCAGATATAGACGTGCTCGGCGTCTCCCCCGCAGAGCAGGATCCTCCCCTCTCCCCCGGGCGACTCTTCGAGAAAATCCCCGTTCGAGAGATTGTAAAATCCCACCCGGTCCGATCCGCTCTCCGCGTCCCGCCACGAGAAAACCGCCGTATCCCCGGCCAGCGCAAGGCCCGAGACCTCTCCTCCGGACGGAAGCGGAAGCGCGGCGTTCTGTGTCTTTTCCATGCCGTCCGCTCCGGGGATCCCGACAAGCAGTTTCCCGCCCGAAGAGCAGAACGCCAGCCGTTCCCCCTCCGAGGCCATCCGCGACACGGGGAATCCGTCAAAGAACGGCGTCCCCTCCGACTCGTCGTGCTCCGGCGCGGCGTTCTCTTCCGCCGTCAGATCGAGGCGGTAAACGACGCCATCCGCGCACCAGAAAAGCGAGCTGCAAAAGACCGCCATATCCTCGGCACGCACGTCCAGCGTGAGATCCGGGAACGGAAGCGGAGCCGGCGTCTCTTTTTTCTTCCCGCATCCGGCAAAAAACAGGGAAGCGAGCAGCAGCCATATAAATATCCGTTTCATCTTTTATCCCTCCAGCACCATCTTCGCCCGCTCGAGAATCCGCTTCACGGTGTAGTCGAGATCCTGTTCGTCGTTCAGGTATTTCCAGAGTTCCACATAGGCATAATCAGCCCACTCGTTCGTAAAAGGGATCTGCGTCCGGAAGTACGGCATGAGCGAGAGGTAGGTCTCCCAGTTTTTCTTCGCGGCGTCGGTCTTCATCCGCTTCTCCGCGTCCTTGTACAGCCAGATATCCCATCTTCCCGAGCCGAGCACCGTATATCCGCCGTCCGGATCGACCATCCGTGCCAAAAGCTCCGCCGCCGCTTCCTTGTGCCGGGAAACCGGGTTCATCACCGCGTACTGGAGCGAAATCAGAAACCGCTGTTCCCGCTGCTGCCCTTGCGGCTGCCCGTCGATACGCGGCGGCCACGCGATCGGAATACCGGCGGTCACGGCCGTGCTGTCGGGTCTGGAATATTTATAAAGCAGAACGTCCGGGCTGTCGCTCCAATGCGGTGTTTTGGATTTGTCCACAATCAATCCTTCGTCGTTCATCCGCTTCGTGTGGAGGAGCAGCTTTTTCAGCAGAGCGCCGTCCGGGTCGTCGAACGTCCCGCGCTCCGGGTCGAAGGTCAGAAGAGCGTACTCGTCCAGGTTCCGCCCGAAGCTGACGGAAATTGTGCACCCGTGCTCCTTCGCGCGGACGGCGAGGTCGTAGTAGTCGTCGAGGGTCCATGTTCCGTCCGTGATCCCGATGTTGTCCGCCTCCTCCCGGGTGAGCCCGATCTGTTCCATGATCTTCTCCCGCATCCCATCGAGGAGCCAACTGGAATTGCCGCCGATCGGGACGCCGAAGACATGGCCGTCATACGAGCACAGGCGCACGGCGTCGGGGAGCATCTTCCCGAGCTGCTCCGCCACGGCCGGATACTGCTCCAGCGGTTCCCACACGGGCTTGGAGGGCTGGAAGACGCCCGAGCCGACTTCATACAGATCGAAATCGTCATCCCCGGCCAAGAGCTTGACGTTCAGTTGGTCCCGGGTCACCTCCTTCACGGTCAGGCGGATCCCGGCCTTCTGCGCCACGGGTTCCAGATCCCTTGCCGTCGCTTCGGACGCAGGTGTGCTGTAAGGATCGGAATGACCGATCACAAGCAGCGTGACGGTGCGCTCGTCTTCCTCGGGATCGGGCAGCGCGTCGGAGGAGACCGTCACCGTGCCGCCCGGACTCATGGAGACGAGGAAGCCGTCCGAGAAGACGAACTTGACCGGCGGCTCGTCGAAGAGCGAGGACACGGGGATCTGACCGGTCTTTCCCGTCTCCCCCTCGATGGTTTTGAAGCTGTGTACCCGGTTTCCGGCAGAATCCTTTGCCGAATGCAGCAGATACAGCATCCCGGTCTCCCTGTCAAAGCCGAGGCTCATCCCCCAGTCGATCATCGAGACCGGCGCGTCCGTCTGCATGGAGGCGACGTCGTACCGATAGAACGCGCTCCCGGCGTAGGGATCGATGTTCGAGACCCACACATGCCCGCTGTCGCACTCCGAGACCCGCGCGATCCCCGGCCAGATGGGATCCGCCGAAATGAAATCCCCGGTCGAACGGTTGTAAAAGCCGAGTCTCTGCCCGTCCGTCCACGCCTTCCCCTCCGCGTCCGTCCACAAATGGGCGTATGCGGCGACCGCGGTATCCCCGGCCACGGCGAAGGTGGTGACCTCCGGCGTCTCTTCCGGGATGGGCAGGGGGATCAGCTCCCCGCGCCAGAACAGCACGCCGTCCTCCGAGCAGAAGACCGGCTCTTCCCCGTCGGAGGAGATGAACTTCGCCCGGTATCCGTCCGGGAACGGCAGATTCCGCGAGAGCGCCCCGACGGTGTACGCCTCCCCCTCCCCGAGAATCCACAGCGTATCGTCAATCACGGTGAAGTCCGCGGCGCCTTCCGCGGCGATCCCGTCCGTCAGCTCGCCGACCGATTCCTCCAGCTTGTTGTTGTTCTCCCGTTTCCTGTCCGCGCCCTTTCCGCACCCCGCGAACAGCAGCGCGAGCGTCAGAATCACCGCAAGAATTCGTTTCATGATCACAGTCCTCCCGAATTTGGTATATCTATAAGAACGAAAATAAGCCGCATCCGTTACGCATAAAGGAAAAAAATCGAAAAAAACTGATCCCTCCAAAACTTTTTTCCTTTTTTCTGTAACAATCGTCCTCGTTTTACGTTATAATCAGGTAAAAGGATCTTTTGCCAAGAAAGGAAACCGCCATGAAACGCACGATCGGAAAAGCCCTCGCCCTTCTCGTCTCCCTCGCCCTGATTCTGGGACTGTTCCCGGGATGCCAAAAGAACGCCCCGGCGGAGGAGGAAGAGACAAAAAACGAAAATATCCTCACGAACATCTACGACCGGGTGAGCGGCGCGGACTCGGCGGGCATGCTGAACACCTTCGTCCGCCCGTGGTGGGACGGGGAGAGCGGCACGCTGACCTATGTCACAACGGAATACAAAGAGGAAACCGTCCCCTCTGAGAAGGCGGAGGATCCGGAAGACGGGGATGCGCTTGTCCGGTATTCCGTCTGCTCCCTCGTCACGCTCTCCGAGGACGGGACCTCCTCATCCGCGGAAATCCTCGACGACCGGGACGGTTACGGACTCGGCTGCGGGATGCTCGACGCGGACGGCCTCACCTGCGCGGTCTACGCCTATAACGGGAACAACCGCCGCATCCTGCTCAGCCGGTACGAGATCGAATCCGACAGCTGGACCTTCGGGGAGGACCTCTCCGCCCTGTTCGCGCAGAAGCCCTATTCCCTCTCCGGCCTTCGTTCCGACGGGAACGGGACGCTTTACGCCGCCTCGGACCGGGAGGTTTTGTTCCTCACCCCGGACGGGCAGAAGAAAGGCTCCGTCGTCCCCGACATTTCCGGGGGCGGGGAGATCTCCGGCCTTTACGCCTCCCCGGACGGGCGGATCTTCGCCGCGATCACCTACATGAGCGGGAACCCGGAGGCGGTTGAAATCCTCGGGCCCTCCGGGACGGTCGGCGAGCGCATCCACATCGACGGAAACATGCGGGACGGGGACGGAGAATATCTCTTCTTCTGCTCGGAAAACGACGGAATCTGGGGCTATCGGGAAACGGCGGACGGCATCGGGAAAGAGCTTTTGCTCGACTACGTCAATTCCGGGATCCTCTGGTCGGAGTCGAGATTTTTCGGCGCGGCGGGAGGGCGGATGTTCATCCTTGTGTCCGAGAACGGCGCGTTCCAGTCCGGCGGGACCATGACGATCTATCAGCCCGGCGAGGATATCGATCTGACGGACGCCGAGACCCTGACCGTCGCGTACATCGGATTTCTGCCGACATCCATGACGGAGGCGGTAAACCGGTTCCGGCAGGATCACCCGGACGTGGCGGTGGTGCTGGACGATTTCGGCGAATACAACACGAACGAGAACTGGCGGGGCGGCTACGACAAGCTGGCGCGGGATATGGCAACGGGCCTGTACAAGCCGGACATCGTTCTGGGAAACAACAACGCCCCTCACATCACGCCGCTTTTGGAGAAGGGCCTTTACACGGACCTCACCCCCTTTATCGAGGCGGACGAAACGGTGAATCGGGACAATCTCTTCGACTGCGTGGAGCGGATGTTCGACGACGGCCGGGGCGGGATCTGGGGCACCGCGGCCAACTTCACCCTCGGATCCCTCGTCTCCACGCCGGAGTTTTTGGGAAAATACGCCGAGCAGGGCTATTGGACCCTCGAAGACGTGCTCGACACCATCGACGGGCTGCCCGAAGACTGCGAATTCATGCTCGGCCTCAACCGGACCATTCCGCCGCTTCTCGAATACGGAGCCTATATGGAGTTCATCGACCGGAAGGCGGGAACCTGCTCCTTCGACGATCCGGTGTTCCTCCGCTATCTCAATTACGTCAACACCCTGCCGTCCTATGAAGAGGCCGCCTCGAAATCCCTCTACGCGGGGCTCGACGGCGACGGGCAGGCAGAGGCGCGGATTTCCGGAAAGATCCGGGTTACAGTCGGCGGCAACAGCGGCGCACTCAACGACACGAGCAGGCTCCGGCGGCTGATCACCCAGTTCGGAACGAAGGACTGGATCCTGATTGGCTATCCGGCCCCGGTAAAACGCCCGGGCGCGGGAATCTCGGCGGGGACCCAGACGGCGGTCGTCATCACCTCCTTCTGCGAGGATCCGGAGCTGGCGTGGGATCTGGTCCGCCGCTCCTTCACGGGCAAGGGGGGACAGGGCGGCATCCCGGCGCTTCTCTCCACCTTCGACGAATTCCTCGAAGGGGGCGACAGCTGGACCGGCGGCTTATCGTGGTACGACACCCAATTTGAAGATCTCTACGCACACCACGGATACAACGGCATGGAGCGCCCTCTCTCCAACGCGATCACCGAGGATGAAATGGAATTCCCCGGGATCCTCTCGACCTTCACAAGAGAAGACCGGGACAAATATGTGAAGATCTTCAACGATGCTGGCTGCACGCCGGACGAAGCGGGGATCGACGAGATCTACGACATCCTCTATGAAGAAATGTCGGCCTTCCTCGGCGGCGTCGGCACGGCTGAAGACTGCGCGGCGAAGATACAATCGCGGGTTTCCATCTGGCTGGCGGAGAACCGGTGAGCATCGCTTTCATACGACAGCGGACAAATAAAAACGGCCTTGCGCTCCCGAAGAAAGTATGATAAAATGGAGCATCGGGAAAAAACCGGTTTCCGGGGGGAACAGAATGAAAAGGACAGAAAACAGATCCGTTCGGGGAGCGCTGCGCCGGACAGCCGCGCTTTTGTGCGCCGTGCTTGTGACGCTGACCGGGTGTGAAAAGAAAACGGAGGGCGGGCAGAACGGGGCCGCTCCGACCGGGGCAGCGGTCAGTTCTGCGGTGGGGGAATATGAGCCTATCACAAACGCGGATTCGCTGACGGGCGTGTACCGTCCGGCGGAGACCTACGGCTTCGAGGGCGAACGGCTGGACGGCATCTCCTCCCCGCTCTACGACGAGGAGACCGGGAGCCTCACCGCCTTCTCGATCCTCGAAAAAGAAGTCCCCCAGACGGACGAAAACGGCGATCCCGTCTATATGCTGCCCGGCATTCAGGCGACGGAGCTATTCTATACGGCTACCCTGCGCACGCTCCTGCCCGATGGGACGTGTACGGACGCCGTACCCCTGCCCATGCCGGAGGGACACATTTTTTACAAGGGCGGGATTGCGGAAAACGGGGTGTGGTACGTCTCGTACGATACGTCCGCCGCTTTGAACGACCCGGAGCGGTACGCGCTGAATCGGACGGACCGGGACGGCGGGGAGCACCGGAGCCTGTTTGTCCCGGAGATCTTCGCCAACCCGATCGACACGGCACAGCAGACCCGTCTGAATGCCGCGCTGTTTTCGGACGGTTCTTTAGCCGTCGGACTCGGATATGAGATCGCGGTGCTGGACCGGGAGCTGAACCGCCTGTACTCCGTCGCGGTGGACGAAGAGATTGAAGCGCTCGCTCCGCGTACAGACGGCGGGATCCTGATCCTCTCGGGTTCTTCTCACGAGAGAAAAATCCGGACGCTCGGCGTTGGAGAGGACCGTCTCACGCTCTTCGCCGATCTGAACGGATCCACGGATCAGATCTTCTTCGGCCCGGGCGCGGATTACTACGGGCTGGACCGGGAGGGGATCTACGCCGCGCGGGATGGAGAAATCGTCCGGCTGATGAACCGGCAGAATTCCGGCCTCTCCGGAACCGTTTTCCCGATCGAAGCCGCCGCGCCGGAGGTGTTCATCCTCGTCGTCATGACCGATTCGGGAGAGGGCGAAAACTCGATTTCCCTCTACCGGAGCGCGGGGGACATCGATCTATCGACGGTCAGGGTGATCGAAATCGCTTCGACGATGTACTACCTGTCGCAGGAACTCGAGATGAAAATCGCAAAATACAACCGCGAGCATCCCGAAACGCGGGTGGTGGTCACGGTGGCGGTGAACGACAGCGTGCCGTTCGAGGAACGCTTCGACCGCCTGTGCTTCGATCTGGGGAACGGATTCTACAAGCCGGACATCATCCTCTCATCCAACAACGCAAACCCGCCGAAACTCTTCGACACCGTCCTCGGGAAGCACCTCTACCGCGACCTTACGCCCTATCTCGAGAAGGATCCCGACGTGAAGCTCGACGATCTCTTCGGCATGGTGCGCTCGTATTTCACGGACAAGGACGGCGGACTCTGGGGGATCACCCCGACCTTCCGCCTCCGCGCGCCCACCGGAAGAAGCGACATTCTCGGCAAATACGCGCAGAAAGGACACTGGACGCTGGAGGAGGAGCTGGATTTTCTCGGATCCCTGCCAAAAGGAACGGTCGGCATCCACGAACTCACTCAGGCAAACTGGCAGCGAAACCTGCTCGGCCCCTCGGGTTTCAACCGCTGGATCGACTACGATGCGGCAACATGTCATTTCGACCGTGAAGATTTCGGCAGACTCCTGCGGTATCTCTCCACCCTTCCGAAGGATTACGAAGAATACGAACGCCGGGCGGGGTTCTGGGCGGGCGTGAGCAGCGAGGAAAAATACCGGTATTACGTCCCGTATCAGAACGGGGAGATCGCGCTGACCAATGAAAATCTCGACGGCGTGATGAGCTTCTACTCCACCCGAGAGAAATTCGGAACAGCCGGCGGCAATACGGATGAGACGCTCTGTCACATCGGCTTTCCGACTGAAAACGGACTGGACGCCGTGGAGTTTTCGACGGATTCTCTGTGCATCCTCACGTCCTACTGCTCCGATCCGGACGCCGCATGGGACGTGATCCGCTCCCTCTTCGGCGATCCGGAAAGCTTCGGCGGCGGAATCAACGGGGATGTCAACGCCATCTTTTTCAACTACTCGTTCTCCTCGCTGAAATCCGTGTTTGACGGTCAGGCGAAGATCTTCGATACCTATTTCATCGAGCGAGCGGTTCTTCCGGGGGATCCCTTTCCGAGTTCACTCGTTCTGCCCCGCGCGGCCGGAAGCATACCGACGCCGACGAGAGGAGGGCAGGTCATCGTCTATGACCGGGACTTCATCGGAGGCATCCGCTCTCTCCTCGACAACGCGGCCTGCTCGCCCTATATTGACTACACCCCCGCGGAGATCAAGGACATCATCTTCGAGGAGGTCTCGGCCTACCTCGGCGGCGGGGCGGACGCGGATCGGTGCGTGAAAAACATTCAGTCCCGCGTGTCCATCTGGCTCGCGGAGAACCGGTGAGGCCGGATCATCACAGACAACGGAACGGCGGGGAAACCCGCTTTTTCCGTTTAAGGCGAGCTCTCGGCCCGATCCGCGGGGGCGGCTTTCCTGATTTTGCAAAATAAAAAATCTCTCCGCCCTCTTGACAAAGCAAATCGGATGTGATAGACTACAGAAAAGGTCGGTCGCAGCAGACCAACCAGAAAACGGAGCGCAGGGAGTATTTTGACAATGGAAGACTTGAGACTGTTTGAAAGCGAATTTCGGTTCATGACGCTGGTGTGGGACAACGAGCCCGTCTCGTCCATGAAGCTGGCGGAGCTGTGCGCGGAAAAACTGAAATGGAAGAAATCCACCGCCTTCACCATGCTCAAAAAGATGTGCGAAAAGGGGTTCGCAAGGAACGACCGCGCCGTCGTGACCTCCCTCGTCTCCCGGGAGGCGGTGCGGACGGCGGAGTCGGAGCGCGTGGTGGAGAACACCTTCGCGGGATCCCTGCCGAATTTCCTCGTCTCCTTCCTCGGCTCGAAGAAGCTGTCCCGGGAAGAGACCGAACGGCTGATCCGCCTCATCGAAGAACACAGGGAGGAATGACATGGCCGGCCTGTTTCTTTCGATCCTCTCCATGAGCCTGACGGGATCCGCGGTGATTCTGGCGGTTCTTTTGGCGAGGGTTTGCCTGCGCCGCGCGCCGAAGAAGGTCTCGTACCTTCTCTGGATCCCCGTGGCGTTCCGGCTGATCTGCCCGGTGAGTTTTTCTACTCCGCTGTCCCTGTTCCGGCTTCCGGGACTGGAGGCGGAGGTCTCGCACATCTCCGCGGCTCTGTCGGAGAATATCGATACAGTTGACATCCGGCTTGACGGGTCGGAAACAACCCCGTCCGGACCGGCTGATTCCGCCGCGCCTTCCCCGGCCTCGGATCCGGTCGAACCCATCTCGATGCCCGATACCGCGGAACCGGCGGAACCCGCGCTTCCCGTTCCGACCGGCGGACAAACCCCGCCCGCTCCGGAGAACGAAACGCCCGCGCTGTCCGTTGACGATCCGGCTCCGGCGGAACAGACCCCGGCGAACGAACGGCCCGCCGAGCCCGTATGGGAGAATCCCGCTGCTGTGACGGAGCTCCCGCCCGTGACGCAGACGATCCCGTCCGGGAATGACGGCACGCCCGCGCCGACGCATGCCGGGGAACCGGCTTCGGACCCGGAACTCCCGGTACAGCCGGTACAGCCGGACGGGACTGCCGATGAAACGCCCGATCTGCCCCCGCCGGATTCCTCCGAAGAATCGTTGACGTTTTGGGAACGCATCGCGGGGATCCGGGCAAGGATCCTCACGCCGCTGTCGGTCGTTTGGCTGGCGGGCGTCGCGGCGGTCCTGCTCTACGGCGTCGTCAGCACGCTGGCGATCCGGCGGATGATGGCGACGGCGGTCTGGCGGGAGGACAACGTCTGGGAATCCGACCGGATGCGCTCGCCCTTCATCCTCGGACTGATCCGCCCGAAAATCTACATCCCCTTCGGACTGGAGGGGGACTGCCGCCGGTATGTGCTGGCCCATGAGCGGTACCATCTCCGGTGCCGGGACGATCTCACCAAGGCAGCAGGATGGGGGATCCTCGCCCTGCACTGGTTCAATCCGCTGGTGTGGCTGGCATTCCGTCTCATGTCCCGGGATATGGAGATGCGGTGCGACGAGGCGGTGCTCTCCGGATCCGCGGACGAAGCGGGAAACGCGGGGATCGCCAGGGCGTACAGCATGTCCCTGCTGTCCTTCGCCGCCGACGAGCAGATCCGCTTTCCCCTCTCCCCGGCCTTCGGCGAGTGCGACGTGGAAACCCGCATCCGCCGCATCCTCGACTGGAAAAAACCGAAGATCTGGGTCTCCGTGCTGGCGGGCGTTCTCGTTCTCGCCGTGATCCTCGTCTGCGCGTCCGATCCCGTGACCGCGGCGGATGAACCGACGGCGCAGGCCGCGACGGACGACACTCCGGAATCAGGACCGGACAGCACGCCGGACGAAGATAAAACCGCCGCGGAAACCGCCGCCTTTGTCCCCCTCACAAAGCTGCCCGCCGGGGACTGGACGCCGCTCGCCGCCGCTGCGGAAAACGTACTTTACACCACCGGCGGATGGATGGAGGGTTCTCTGTCCTCCTATGTCGCCGGATACTGGAACGGCTGGTACCGGGGAAACGGCGCGTTCTGTTCCACGACCCTTCACCTCATGCCTTATACGAAGGACTCCTTCCGCTGGATCGGCTCCGCGGGGGAGGTCTCCTATGACTACCGCGGGACGTACCGGATCGGGGAAGACGGCCTTCTCACCGCCCGGTTCGGCGCGGGGAACGATGAAGCGAAGCCCTTTGAAGCCGTGTTCCGGGTGCGGTACGACGCCCGGCACGACTACGGCACGGAATACCGCGAAGTCCTCGGGGTGACGCTGGTTTCCTCGACGGCCCCCGGATTTGACCCGTGGATCGGCCGGGAGCTTCCCATGACGGGAGCGCAGTGGTTCCGGGGAGATCTCAACGGAAATCCTGCGGACGCGATCGTGAAGATGACGCCCGCAGACGGGGAGTTCTTTCCCCCGCCGGATGCGTTCTTCTGTGAAATGGACTCCGCCGATTTGGTCGTCGGCGAACATCTCGACTCCTTTTCGCCGGAGGTCTCCTCCGTCGCTATGTCCGTATCCGATCTCGGCGATCTGATCCTTTACGCGGAACGGGCCGGGGAGAGCGGGAAATTCCTTCTGACTTCCTTCCGCTGGCAGGGCGTGCGGGTTGACCTTCCCCGTCCCCTGCGCTTCGAGCCGTATCGGTTTCATCTTCTGCGCGGGGAGCAGTTCGCGTGGTTCACCGAATTTGACCGATTCGGAGAGTCCGCCGATACCATGGTTGTTTTTCTGACGGAGGACGGCGCGTACTGCCTCGACAGCAGGACGGCGGGACTCGGATACGCGCTCGCTCTGTGGCCGGAGCAGGACGGCAAAACCGTCGGCTGGTCTCGCACCAACCCCGATTTTCTGAACATGCAGACCTATGAAGAACTGCTCCGCTTCCGGGGACGGGAGGACGATTTCTGTTATGAAAGCGGCACGCTCCGGTACGACGGGGACGGGCGCTTTGTCTTCTCCTACAAAGAACGGCTGACCGGATCGGAGTGGTTTGAAGAGCAGAAGAAAACCGAACCGGAACGATACCCGGAAGAGACCTTCGGGAGCATGAGTTTCCGGGAGTATCTCTCGGACTACCTGCCCCGCGAGATCCGGGACAACACCCTCCGCGCCAAGGGCCTGTTCACGCCGGAGGAAGCGGAAACCATCGCCTATCATCTGATTGACGGCATGTCCCCGCGAACCATGGCGGACAAGGGCTTTGCGTTCGGCGCGGCTCAGGTTCAGGGATTTCTCATGCGCCTCGGTTTGATGACGCGCAACGCTGACACACACCCGTTCCCGGCGGCCCTTTCCTCCCTCTGGACCGAATGGCCGGACGGGGAGGGCATTTCCCGCGCGAACGCCTGCCGCATCGCGGAAGAGATGTTCGGCGTCTTTCCGAGCGCGCCGGGAGAGCTTTCGTCAAACCTGTTCCGCTACGACGAGGCGGGGGACCGGTTTGTCGTCAACCCGACCGGTGGCTCCCACGGGTATTTCACGATGGAAGACGTTTCGACCGTATGGGACGACGTCTCCGTGACCGTCCGCTTCCGGCTGGTGACCTATGTTCCGGACGGCACCGGCCAGTCCGCGGGGATCTATGCCGACGAGCGGACCGACTGCGGCGAATACCGGCTGATCTTCTATAAGACAAACAGCCTCTATACATGGGAGCTGCCCCGGATCCTGTTTGCCAAGCGCGGGGAGATCGAAGCGGACGGCGCCCCGGAGCCTCCCGTCGGCGACGAAGTGAAAGCCGCCATCGTGTACCCAGATTTCTTCGACGAGGAACAGCGAGACCTCTATGCCCGCGCCCTGGTTCTCTTCCCCGCGGTCTGGGGAACGAGCGGATCCTATATCGAAGACGCTTTTCCGCGGAAGGACGGCGAACCCTTCGTGAGCGGGCGTCTCTGCCCGGCCGTCACGGTGTTCGACCCGGAAAGAGGCTATGATCTCTACTGCCATATCTGCCGCGGGCGGTACGAGAGGTGGGCGGATCTTGACGCCGCGGGACGCGCTCTCTTCACCGGGGAGCTGTGGGAATCGATCACCGGCCCCGGCCAAAGGTGCATGAACTACGGCGGGAAGACCTGCGTGCAGGACGCGGACGCGGGAGGAAACGGATATGACCCGGCCCTCGACCGGTTTGAACTGGTGGAGAAAACCGAGGACAGGATCGTCTATTGGTTCATCACCTCGAATCGGGCGCGGGGGACATTTGAGATCGAAAGCTCCGAGCGGACGCTTGTCACGATGGTGAAGACGGCGGAGGGCTGGCGGTTCGGCTCCTTCCGGGTGGGGACCTGGCTGCCCGCGGGGACGGAGACGGAAAGAATGACCGTCCACGTCAATACCCCGGAGGAAGCCGAGAGCCTTGTCCGCATGCTCGTGCGCGACGTAATGGACGTCTCGTGGCGCGCCGGGCGGATTTCCTATACCCCGGCTGACGCGCTGAATCTGACGCAGGGGCTGAAAACGGCCTTCACCGACGCCTTCTTCCCGTTCCGCGAGGCAGTATCCCACGACGGGCATACATGGAGGATCCATGCGGATCATATCCGGAACGCGGCGCGGGAACTCTTTGGCATCCGGGACTTCGACTACTTCGCCGCCGCCCGTGAGGTGTACGGGGAGGACGCGGACGTCTCCGCCTCGATTGACGGGATGGGCTGGATCTCCTTCCCTGCGGACATCGGGAATCACACGGCGAGCTTCGACGTCTCCGAGCTCTACTCCTACGAGGAGAACGGAGCCGTCCGGGTGTTCGCCCATCTGGTGACCGCCTCCGACGATTCCGGGGATCCGACGGACTGCGGGATCTACTGCTTCACCTTTGCGCCGAACTTCGACGGGCCGGGGCTGACGGTGGAGAGGACCGCCGCACAGTGGTCCCGCGCCGACGTTGAGGCGGAGATCGCGCGGCTCACCGGACAGCGCACCATCGCCGTGAACGACATGAACAGCGCGTCGGAGAGGACGGTCGAGCTGGAAGGGGAGATCCGCAAAATGCGCGTGATCCTCGAAGCGGAGTCCGGCGTCACGATAGAGGACAGGACCTACGCCTCCGCAAGACTCGAGGAACTGTACGCGAAGAGAGAACAGCAGGTCGCCCTCGCGGAGCGGTGTCTGAACGCCGTCAAAGAGTTCGCGGCGCGGATCCGGGTGTATGAGCAGATCCTTGCGGAGATGGACGGCGGGAGCTATACGGACGATCCGCTGTCCGCCCGGCTGCGTGGTCTGACGGCGGAGGATATTCTCTCCCTTGCATCGACCTTCGATCATATCACGGCGGAAGAGCTGGCTCCGATCCTGAACCGGACGGGGATTCTCGGCGGCCAGCCCGCTCCCGAAGATTTCCGCGCGTACTACACGCTGGACGTGTATCTCTCGGAAACGCCCTCCGGCGGATTCGGTTCCGAGAGCGAGACGCTCACCCTTTTCGCGGGGCTGGAGGAGGATCTTGTGCGGATCCTGTGGTCCGGAAAAGGTACAAACACGGCGGAGGAGCGCTTCGTGCGGGACGCGGCCCTGTACCGGATCCTGCGCGAGAACTACCGTCTGCCGCTGATGGAGCAGATCGACGCGGACGCCTTTGAAAAATGGGGAGAGCCCGCCCGGGAACGCGCCGCCGAAACGGTCGAAAACACCCGCGGGATGGACGGACGCCCCGCGTTCACGGACTACCGGATCGTCAGCTTTGCCGTGGCGGATACGTTCGAGCGGGACGGCGCGAAGTACACGGTCTGCTCATGGGATCCGGTCTATCTGACGAACGATCCGGACAATGTGGTCTGGGCGGGCGGCATGCTCCTCGACGCGGACGGACGGGTCGTCGGGGCGGAGCTTGAAACATACCTCGCGGAGCAGTGGACGGAATCCGGAACCCGGACCGTGTTTCTCATGTGGGATCTCTACAACGGACCGGACAGAGAAACCGGCCTTGCATGGGGACGGGACCGGATCGTCGAAGCCTTTGAACGGCTCGAAAACGAAGGGGATGGAATCAGTCAGGATCCGCTTTTATCCTACACCCTCGCTCCGGTCTTTACGGAATCCGTGAGGACAGGACTGTACAAGCGTGAAATCACGATCCTCGGTTTTGAATCCGATTCCGCCCACTGCGAAGAAATCAACGCCTTTCTCGGGCAGGGCGAAGCGACCCGGGCGTCCTATCTGAACGGCGTCCGCGACACGGAGCATCCCTCGCCGGAATGGTACGACAACTGGGTGCTGCGGATCTCGGCAAGCGGCGCGGAATACGGGGATCTGCTGTTTCTCACTGTGCGGACGATCCGTCCGTCCACCTATATCGACGTGCCGCGGTACGACACGCTGATCCTCGACCGGAGGACCGACCGGCTGATTTCCCTCGACGAGGCGGCCTCCGCGCTCGGGTTCGACGCCGAAAAACGCACGGCCGCGGCGAAAGAAGCATTTGTAGGTTCCATCGGAGGACTGCGGGAAGATCAGGAGTTCAAGTACTTCGAATTCCGTGACTTCGCCGCCATTGAAGGCAGGCTCTACGGGAGGTACGAGTACGATTTCCACGGAGTGGATTCCGCGCAGGACTGGCTCGAGCTGGTTGACAAGGGTTCCGTCCTGACCGCGGAAGACGCGGACACGCTGGCGATGGAGCTCAGCCGATACCTGCGGATCACCGAGATCGATTCCGCTTCCGTCCCGCACGACGCGGCGGTCGCGGATGAAACGGGGCTTTACTTCAAAGTGACGGATCAGGAGTTCGCTTCATGGGACGGGTGGCAGGCGTTCGTGAGAAAACTCTTTACCGAAGAAGCGGCACAGCGAATTCTGACCGATCCCGACGGCGTGATGAAGGAGGTCGGCGGGCTCACGTTCGTCCGCCCCGGCGCGGGAGGTGGATTTGATCCGAACCGCTATACCTGCGCTGCCCGGTATGAAGAGGGACGGTATAAACTGATTGTCAGGTACTCCGCTCCGCCGTCCGACGAAAGCGGTTCGGTCCGGCGTGTCTTCCCCCTGAGGTACGAGAACGGAGCATGGCGCGTCGAGCGGATGGAATCCGAGCCCGTGGCCGCGCTGACCTTCAATCCAGACGAAAGAACCGCCTCGTCCCTTGACGAGCTTTCGAATCTCGGGCTGAACGAGAACGACGCGCGCCTTGCGTATGTCCGCGCCTTTGTCACGGGCGACGTCGATCGGCTGGAGGAGGTCTCGGGCGTCCCGTCGGGGATGTACGCGGGGTACGGCACGGTGGAGCTGTCAAGCTGGACGGCGTGGATCGATCCGGACGAGGACTGGGGGCCTTTGCGGTTCGCCTTTGTCCCATTGCGGTCGGACGTGGAGGCTTTCCCGACGGATACGCGGATCGAGGGCACGGTTTACGAAGGTCTGTCGGGCGCGTATTTCACGCGGGACGAAACGCCCGCTTCTTACGGAGAGGCCGCGGACGAGCTGGTTGAGCTGCTCTCCCGCCACATCCTGCTCGACCTTCCGACGACGGACGAGATGGACTATCCCACCCGCTTCGAGCTCACCTGCTATATCTGTTCCAAGCTCGGAGACGCGGACCTGACCGAAGAGGCATACCGAACCTACGCGGAGAAGCACTTCGGGATCGAACACTTCACACCCGACGGCGGGCATGTGGGACTGCACGGCGGTCACGGGGGATCCCATCAGGTCCTTGAAATCGTCGGCAGCGAGGAACAGGACGGCGCGACGGTCGTCACGGTGCAGTATTACGCCGATCTGTCCAAAACGGTGAAAAGCAGTACATGGCAATATACAGTGCGGAAAACGGACGACGGATGGCTCTTTGCCGGAAGCGAAGAGATCCGGCATTCCGACTACGGGCGGGCAATGTGGTCGATGTGAGGCACAGAATCAAAATCCGTCCGATCCGCTGTCCCGCAAAAGAAAGGAAAACCGATCATGAAAAGAATCATACTCACGCTGCTCACGCTTCTGCTTGCGCTTTCGCTGATTCAGCCTGTCTGCTCCCTGAAAATCGGCGACGTGGTGGGGCAGGTGCTTTACACGGACATTGTGGCCAAAATCGACGGGCACCCGATCCGCGCGTACAACGTGGCAAATCACATGTGCGTCGTGGCGGAGGATCTTCGCGCCTACGGCTTCGACGTCGTATGGTACGCGGACGAGCGCATGCTGACCGTAGCTCCCTCGAAAACGGTCAATCCCGCCTCCTTCCCGGCATACGTTCCCGAGCCGCCGAAAGGTCAGATCGGAGCCCCGGCGTTCCCCATCCTCTACACCGACATTGTGACCTATGTGGAGGGCCGGGAGGTCGAGAGCTACAACATCGACGGGCAGACGGTGATTTACTTCCAGGATCTGCGAAAGAGCGGCGTCGTTCACTACGACAACGCCGTCCGCATCACGTCGTTCACCCACGCGGATCCGTGGAGCGTGTCGCTGTCGAAGACCGATTTCCCGCGGATTGCGGGCGGCACACCTTCCGTTCTCGCGGCGGTCGTCCGGACGAATGAAGTCGGCAAGCCCGTACTCACCCTCGCGTCCGATCCCGGCGGGCAGTATGAGCTGCATGTGTCGGAAAGAGGCCTCCGGCTGGCGCACTATACCTATGGCATTCCGGAGGGCGATCCCTATTACGAAACGAATTTCTACAAGTCCTTCCTCGCCCTCACGACGATGGGCCTGCCCGACGTCGACGCGAACTACCTGCACTACGACAACACCGACGAGCAGAAGGCGGCGGTCTCGGCCTATCTGCGGGTGACGCTGAACGGCGATCCGGTGAAGGGCGACTGCTTCCTCTCCTGGGGCAACGGACACGCGGACGTCAATTTCAACTTCGACAAGATGATCGGGCTGAACGCCGGGGATTTTCTCCGGATCGAGATCGGAACGGAGGACGCGTTTGCCGCAGCAGCCGGACAGCCTGTCCCCGCGAACCGCACGCCGGAGGAAGAACTGAACGCCCTGCGGCAGAGATTCCTTTTCCACGAAGCGGAAACCGTGGAAAACGAGCTCTGTTATGTGCTCCGGGGAGAATTCCGGGGGACGACGATAGGAAATCAGGACACGCTTGACGTCGTTTACAAGGCCGGCGGGACGAAAGACCTGACACACTCGCTCTATCCCTATTTTCAGGTCATCGACCGCATCGAATTCGGCGCGGACCCGAAGATCATGATCGTCACGGGGAGGATCCTCTCGGCGGACAAGCAGACGCTTCTCCCGTCGATCCTCGAGGTGAACATCTACACGGGGGAGACCGTGAAAAAGTAAAGCTGCCGCGCGCGTCGTGCAGGCCCGGAACTTTTGCAGGGCTTCCGGCGTCTAAAACACCGAGGTGATAACAATGAAAACCGCAAAGCGTTCCAAAATCGCCGGGCTTCTCTGCGCCGCCGCGGTGATGCTTTCCGCGCTGTCTGCCTGCGGTACCGCGCCTTCCGAAACCGATTACGGAAATGAAGTTCGGACAGAGCCCACGGAGCAAAACACCGACACGATGGAAGAACCGCACCTGTGGGCCGAACAGATCAGCGCCAGAAAAACGGAGACCGTCAACCGGACGATGAAGGCGGATCCCTTTGACGAAAGGCTTTTCGACTATCTCTCCCGGAACGCGGAAGGAAACTATATGGCCTCGCCGCTCTCCTTCCGCTACGCGCTCGGCCTGCTCCTTGCCGGGGCAGAGGGAGAAACGAAAGCCGAACTTCTGAACGCGCTCGGCGTCTCGTCCGAAGAGGAGTGGACCGCGTACTGCCTCGACTTCAACGGATTTGTCGAATACTTCGCGGCCGATCTGGAAAAGGAGATTGCCGATTTTGAGGAAGGGGTCGGGCAAGGCTGGATACCGGCTGACGCAGCGAAGCCGTTCCGCGCGCTCCGGGTCGCCAATTCCGTCTGGAAAGCGGACCGGATTCCGCAGAACTTCAAGGACGCCTATCGGGAATCCGTTGAACGGAATTACGCGGCGGAATACCGGTCCTTCACCCCGGAAAATGCCGTGGAAAAGATCAACGAGTGGGCGGACGTCAAGACGGAGCACATGATCCAGAGGCTGCTGCCGGAGGATTATCCCACGGATCAGCTGGCGGTCGTTTTGATGAACGCCCTGTATTTCAAGGATTCGTGGCAGAACGAATTCCCAAAATACCGGACGAAAGAAGACGATTTCCATACCCGCGGCGGTCAGACCGTCAAAAAGGAGTTCATGACGACGGAGGATCACTTCTCCTACTATGAGGACGAAGACACCAAGCTCGTCATTCTGCCGATGAAGGGCGGCGTTTCGATGGCTTTTGCGCTCGGCTCCCGGGAGGGGATCGCCGGGAAGATCTCAAAAGCAGGCGCTGAAACCGTGAGAGTCAAAATCCCGAAGATGGATCTGGAAACCGACTTCTCGAAGGGGGAGTTCGTGGATTTTCTGAAGTCATCCGGCGTCAGCCTTGCCTTTGACGCGGGAAGAGCGGACTTTTCCGCGATGATCGATCACCCGGTCTATGTCAGCGACATCATTCAGAAGACCCGCATCAAGCTGGACGAGGAAGGCGTCGAGGCGGCCGCGGTCACGGCGGTCATGGATAGAACGACTGCTGACGTCATCCCTGAAGAACCGAAAGAATTCACGGCGGACGAACCCTTCTCGTTCTTCATTTACACGACCTGCAACGACACGACGGCGGTCCTGTTCGCCGGGGAGATCGTGGAGTAAACGAAGGACCGGCACATCTGACAGAAAACCCGGTATCGAGCAAATCGGTACCGGGATTTTTTCGATTTCATCGGCTCTGCGTAAGCCGGTCTTTTTGATTTCCGGACGTCTCCGTCAGGGCTTGATTTTCTCCACCGTCAGGACTTCGCCCGGGGCCGTTTCAAGCGCGGTGAACTGCTATGACAGCGGAATGACTTCGTCCCCTCTGTAAACGGCGTACCCCTCACCGGGCCGCTCCAGCGTCAGAGGTCTGCCCTTCTCGCTCCGGATCACCGCCCGGATCTCTCCGCCCTTCATCTCCCCGTCCACGACGAACGCGCCGAACGCTCTCAGCCCGTGGAAGGAGGCGTCCCAGGCGGGATTCCAGCAGGGGAAGAGGCGGAGGATATCCTCGTAGCTCTGGAGCAGCATTTCGTTGACCGTTCCCGGAACCGCCGCGCTGTTCTCGAGTCCTCCGCCGCCGTAGCTGAACATCCCGTTCGGCAGGCCGCGCTTTGCGATCACCTCGCGGATATGGGAGACGATCTCCTCCGGCGGGTATCCCATGCGGGCGGCGTCCGGATAGTAGGAGCAGAAGCGGTTGTGGATGTCCCAGATCGAGAGCTGCTTATGGGTGTTGATCGCCGCCTCGAAGAGTTCGGGGGTGGAAGTCCGTCCGATCTGCCCCGCCGGGAACATGGCTTCGAGGGCCAGCTCCCTTAGCTCCGTGCTGCCGTCGATACCGCGCAGGATCTGCTCCCCGTCGTGCTCGAAGGTCTCCCCGAGCGGAAGGTGGTCGAGAATGTCCTGCCACTTCGGAAAACTGCATCCCGTCCGATGTAGCGTAGGTTCCCCAGATCCCGGGCGGGAATTTCTTGTTTCTCATGCAGCAGGCGCAGGCGTAGATCCCGGAATACCAGTATAATTCAAGGTCCTCGTTTCCGGGCAGGGACACGCCGCTCTTTGACCAGAAATCTTTCCACCATTCCGCGTGCTCCGCGAGCAGTCTGCCGCAGTCCTCCGCCGTCATCACGCCGACCCGCTCCACGGCCTCGTACCGGTACGCGGCGGTGTCGTGATTCGTGGCGACGGCGACGGCCCAGACGATCTTTTCCCGCCGTCCGTCCTCCGAACGGGAGCGGGAGATCTCCCGCAAGGCGCAGATCCCCCATGTCGGGAACCGGAATTCCGGATCGTCAAATCCCCGGACGGTCCATGACACGCCGCGTTCCTCCCCGGTTTCCGTGATCGTCTTGGGTCCGGGCATGGGGAGAAGGGCAAGGGAGGCCGACACCATCGGGAAGGAGCGGTCGAGCTCGAACAGGATCGTGTTCTCCGCCGCGCAGACCGTCACTCTCAGATCCGCGCTCTGATCCCGATCCTTTACATGGAGCGAAATCGACGCCCCGTCCATGTCCTGCTCCGCCCGGTAGTCCGCCCACGCCATGTGGGGCAGAAGCAGTTCCGCCAGCCCGAGGGGGCAGAGTCCGCCGCACTCCTCCTGCGGGACCCGTTCGGAATAGTTGCGGTAGATCGGCTCGTCCGCCTTCCAGAAATCCGCCTTGCCGATGTAGACCCGCACCCGGTCCGGCCCGCCCGCAAGCGTGACCGTCACGTCGCCGTTGCCCGTGATCAAACCGTCGGGGAGGTTGATCTTCGGCGTCTGTTTCGCTGGCTCGGTGATCGAGAAAACGTGTTTTTGCATGATGGTTCTCGTTGCTTCAATTCCCGTTTTCGAGATTTTCCATGAATTTGTCATAAGTCTCCCGCACGGCGGTTTCGGCGGCTCCCACGTTCTGCGCGCAGGCGGAGGCGAAGTCGGTGCTGTTTTCGTTGACCGGCTTCGAGAAGCAGTTTGTGATCATGAATCCGCCGAAGCCCGCGTCGTAGGCAACCGGGAACGGCCCCGTGATGCCGTCGTGGATCAGATCCTGCTGGATCTGCATGGAGGGATTCGTCGGATCCGGCGCGGCGCGGGAGCTCTTTGCTGCCGAATCCTGCTTTCTTTTTGATTATAGCAAAAAGGAACGGAAAAAGAAATGGGAAAACAGGCGCAAAACATGGGAAATTCGCGTATGGCGGGAAGGTTTTTTCCCGAGTCCCGGCAGCGAAGCGGATCCCCTGTCCGCGCGCCGGCCGGAGCGGAACGGATCCGGGAGAATCCCCTCCGTTTCCGCGTTTTCCGGGACCGAAAGACAAAGCCCCCGGGATCCCCGTTCCCGGGAACGCACCGGAGGCAGTACGATAAACATGGGTGAATCGCGCATTGAAGGGGGGAGGAGGGTTCACGCGGATTCCCTCCTCCGAACACCTTGCAATTCCGGGCGCGGTATGCTACAATGGGGGTGAACGCAGATCCCGCGTCCATCAGCCTGATCCGTGATAAGGAGGACAACTATGCTGACACTCGCAAAGAACCGCAGAACCGCTTACCGCATCATCATCGCAAAGAATCCCTCGCCGTCCGTCTTCCACGCGGCGGAGGAGCTGAAACGGTTCCTCGGGGAGATCTCCGGGGCCGACTTCCCGATCGCCTTCGACACCGAACCGCGGAAGGACGAGGAAATCATCATTGGAAAGAACGACCATTTCGACGCCCTTCTGCCCGAGAGCGGAATCGATCTTTCGTCCCTCGGAACGGAAGGCGTATGGCTGAAAGCGGTCGGGCAGACCCTGATCCTCGCCGGATCCGACGTCCGGGGCGCGCTCTACGCCGTCTATCAGCTGCTGGACGAGCACCTCGGATGCCGCTGGTTCACCGCCGAGGACTCCTTCATCCCGACCCGTCCGACCCTCACCCTGCCCGACGGATTCGAGGACCGCTTCGTCCCGCCGCTCGAGTTCCGGGATCCCTATATGTACGGCTACAACGACGGCGCGTTCTACTCCCGGAACCGCTGCAACGCGGAGAGCGGACAGCTCGGCCCGGCGGAAGGGGGAAAGGTCACCTACGCCCGCTTCGTCCACTCCATGCAGGAGCTGGTCCCGCCGAACGAATACTTTGCCGAACACCCCGAATACTTCGCCCTGAGGATCGACGAAAACGGGAACGGCGTCCGGCAGAACGGATACGCTCAGCCCTGCCTGACCAATCCCGAGGTCCTCGCCATCGCCAAGAAAAACGTCCGCCGGATCCTCGCCTCCCGCCCGAACGCCGATATCATTTCCGTTTCACAGAACGACAACTTCACCTTCTGCCAGTGCGAGAAGTGCCGCGCCGTGGACGAGGAGGAGGGGAGCCATGCCGGGACGCTTCTGCGCTTCGTGAACGCCATCGCGGAGGACATAGAAAAGGACTATCCGAACGTCGCGGTGGACACGCTCGCCTATCAGTACACCCGGAAGCCGCCGAAAATCACGAAGCCGCGGAAAAACGTCATCGTCCGCCTCTGCTCGATCGAATGCTGCTTCGGCCATCCGCTGGAATCCTGCTCCCTCTCCGGCACCGAGGGCGGTCAGGGCTCGTTCACCGCGGATCTGGAGGGATGGTCCGCCATTTCGAACCGGCTCCACATCTGGGACTATACCGCCAACTTCGCCCACGCGATCCAGCCCTTCCCGGATTTCAAGGTGCTCAAGCCCAATATCCAGTACTTCATCCGCCACGGCGTCACCGGGATCTTCGAGGAAGGCGAGAACTCCGTCCGCGAGCACGGCGAGCTGAACCCGCTCCGTCAGTACGTTCTGGCCAAGCTCCTTTGGAATCCGGAGCTTGACTTCGACCGTCTGGTGAACGAATTCCTCACCGCCTACTTCGGCATGGCGGCTCCCGCGGTGCGCGAATGGTACGACCTGCTCCACGCCGGGGTGACCGACGACGTTCACGTCCACATCTACGACAGCCCGAACCAGCCCTATCTGTCCGACGCGTTCCTCGACGCCTCGGAGCCGATCTTCGACGAGGCCGAGCGGCTGGCGGACGACGAAAAGATCCTCGCGCGGGTGAAGAAGCTCCGCCTGTCGATCCGGTACGTCCGTCTGGCCCACACGCCGAAGGACGCGGAAGGACGCGCGGAGGAGGCCGAACGGTTCATCGAAGACGTCCGCGCCTCCGGAATCGGATCCTACCGGGAGGGCACCGTCCTCGCCGACGTGGAGCCGAGGATCCGGAACGCGGAGATCTGATCCCCCGCACGCCATCATCACAGCGCCGCCCCCTGCACGATCCCTCCCCAGACCGCGCAGGGGGATTTTTGAAAGGGGAGAATCAAATACTATTCTCAGCCTAAAAAGCTAAACTATATGGGTTTTGATCGCTCCATGTAGGAGGCGAATCGCCTTGCGGCTCAACTTGTTGAGCGGATGGGCATCGCATGCAATAACTCTGATAAGGTTGGATGGCTTCAGAAGTTCGCACTCTGTGCGAAGCTTCGTTGGTGTGCCGAAGTCTCAGCTTCACTTGATTGATATAGCCTATCCTTTGACCCTTCCCCATGAAGTTCTTTGCCAGGCTTTCTCCGAAAGAAAGCCGCGTTTCCCTTTTAGCTTGAGATTGGTAAAACTAAATTCTATTTTTCGATTCAGGAGGTATCCTATGTTTCAGAGCGCAGCACCGGAGAAAATGGGTGTGAGGAGCGAAGGGATCGTCCGCTTCCTCGACGAAATGAAGGAAAAACGCCTGCACATGCACGACATGATGATCCTCCGCCGCGGGACCCTGGTCGCGGAGGCGTCGTTCGCGCCGTGGTCGGGCAACAACCTGCACATGCTGTTTTCCCTGAGCAAGAGCTTCACGTCTACCGCGGTCGGATTCGCGGTTCAGGACGGACTTCTCCGCGTGACGGACCGGCTCGTCGATTTCTTTCCGGAACTCCTTCCCGCCGAGCCGTGCGAAAACATGAAAAAAATGACGATCAAGCACATGCTCACGATGAACACCGGCCACGGCGAGGAGCCTCATCGCTCCGGGGACAGCTGGGAGCGGGCGTTTCTCAGGAGTTATGTGGAGTTTGAGCCGGGGACGCATTTTATGTACAACACCTTCGCCACCTACATGCTCGCCGCCGTCGTGCAGAAGGTGACCGGCAAAAAGCTCCTCGTCTATCTGCGGGAAAAGCTGATGGATCCCCTCGGCATGAGCCCGGATATCTGGTTCGAGGAATCCCCTACCGGCGTGGCCACGGGAGGCTACGGGCTGAACGTCCGGGTGGAGGATATCGCCAAGCTCGGGCAGTTCTATCTGCAAAAGGGCAAATGGGACGGAAAACAGCTCTTGAACGGGGACTGGATCCGGGACGCCGCGACGCCGTGGTCGGACAACCGCAATCACGGGGGCGAGCAGTCCGACTGGGGCTCCGGGTACGGCTATCAGTTCTGGATGTGCAAGCCGAAGCACGTTTTCCGGGGAGACGGCGCGTTCGGGCAGTACTGCGTGATCCTGCCGGATCAGGAGATGGTGATCGCCATCAACAGCGGCGTGGACGACATGGGCGCGGTGCTCGATTCGATCTGGAAAAACATCCTGCCCTGTGTGGAAAGCGGCCCGATCGCCGACGAATCCGGGGCGGAGCTGCTGAACCGGAGACTGCGCGATACCGCGACGCCCGCCTGCTGGGAGGAAGAGGGCCTCGCTGTTTCCGAACCCGCGATCGAGGAGAGCTGGATCGGGTCGTACCGACTGGCTCCGGACAATCCCCTCGGCTTTGACGCCATGGACGCAGCCGTGGATCGGATCGTCTTCCGGCGGGGAGAAAAAGAGGAGATCTTCCCGCTCCGCTTTGCCGAATGGACACCCGGGATCGGCTCGGATTCCTCCGTACGGGCGGCGAAGGCGGAGGACGGGCTGATTCTCCACGCCTGCCACATCCTGACGCCGTTCGAATCGATCCTGAAACTCGCCTTCACCCCCCACGGCGTCGAGATCC
Source organism: Oscillospiraceae bacterium (assembly GCA_015065385.1). GTDB lineage: Bacteria > Bacillota > Clostridia > Oscillospirales > CAG-272 > UMGS1696. Next base: position 39,238 of record SVQK01000084.1, read on the forward strand.
GCGGAAAACGGAACGTCGGCTTCGGCGGCGGAAGCTGGACGATCCTCGGATATCGGGTCTGATACGATAGTGTGAACCGGAGCGGAAACGCTCTCATAACGAAAAATCACCGGGCAGAGTCCTTTTGACGGGATCTGTCCGGTGTCGGTTTCTGTTCGGGCGGCTTTATTTCTTCATCAGGCCCTTGCCCGCGTTCCATGCCTTTCCGGCCTGCTCGCCGGTGGTGTAGTACCCGGACTGGAACTGATCGAAGGTCAGAGCGTCGAGCTTCGCGGGGCTGACTTTGCCGTTGTCGTCCAGCACCGATTCGTCGGCGGCGGTGTTCACGATCTTCCCGACGATGGCGTACATGTTCTCGGTGTTCACAACCTCAGCCAGCTCGCATTCCATCACGAGGGGAAATTCGGCGATGACCGGGGCGTTCACAAACGCGCTCTTTTCCGCGTGATATCCCGTCCGCTCGAATTTGTCCTCCATCTTGTTGCCCGTGGCGATGCCGAAGAAATCCGCGACGTCCATGTGCGCCCGGTCCGCGATGCTCACGGTGAAGGCCTTCGTTTTCAGAAGGTTCTGCGTGGTCTTGTGATCCTCGTCGATGAAGAGGGCGATCTTGTCCATCCCGCAGATCATGCCCCACGCCGCGTTCATGGCGTTGACCTTTCCGCCCTCGTCGTACGCCGCCACCATCAATACCGGCATCGGATACACCGCCGGAATCACTCCGAGATTCTTTTTCATACTGTTTTTCCTCCGTTTCGGTTGTTGTTTGCCGCGCCGGACTTGACTTTTCTTCTGCGCCGCGGTATGATTGTAACATAAACGCTCCCGGAATGTCAAGGGCGCGTTTCGGAAAGCGAAAACCGGCGTCCCGAAAGGAGTCCGCGCATGAGCGTCAAGGTTCCCTTCTGCACCTGCGCCGATACGGCGTGCCCGTTCCATCCCGCAAACCACAACAAGGGGTGTACGCCCTGCATCGCCAAAAACCTGAAAGCGGGCGAGATCCCGACCTGCTTTTTCAAATCCCTCGGCGTCCAAAAGCCCGCGGAAGGCGTCGGATCCGGGTGGACCGTCCGGGATTTCGCGGCTCTTGTGACCAAGGCGGAGGAAAAGCGGGAGGAAAAGAAATAGGGCCGGGGAGATTCCGACCCTGTTTTTTTATTCCCCTCCCCCCGCGCGGAGGTTCGGAATCCATCCGATCATGGCGTCGCGGCCCTCCGGGGTGACGGGCTTGATCCACGTTCCGCGGAAGAGGTGGATCTGCATGAGGACGTACCGGATGGGCTCGTCGATATAGCAGCAGGCGAAGACGACCGGCGTGGGCAGGCGCCAGACCATTCCGGTCAGCCAGACCGCCGGGATCAGAAGCGCCCACATGAAGACGATCTCGAGCACCGTGCCGTAGGTGGCGTCTCCGGCAGCGCGGAAGGTGTCGTTCTGGGTCCAGTTGCCCATGCGGATGAATCCGGCGGCGGCGTATATGGCGAGGAATCCGAACGCGGCGCGAAAGCTCTCCCCCTCCATGCCCATGACGCCGAAGATCGGACGGTGCAGGGCGATCAGAAGCAGGCTGACGCCGCCGATGAAGCCCTGACAGAGATACACGAGCCGCCATGCCCTCGCGTAGGCGGTATCCGGATGCCCCGCCCCGACCTGTGTCCCCACGAGCACCGACGAGGCGTTCGAGAATCCGGCGAAGAATCCGATGATCAATCCTTCGAGCGTGCGGAACACGGCGAGCGCGGCAATGGCTTCCTCCGGCTGGCGTCCGAGCACCACGTTGATGCCCATGTTCCCGACACCGATCAGGACTTCGTTCAGGATGATGGGAAAGCATTTTCTGAGATACGCTGCGACAAAAGCCCGGTTCCAGCGGAAATGCCGGGTGACGGCCATGAGGTAGGGATGCCCGTTCCGCTTTGCGAGAATCAGCACGGTTAGAATGCCGGCGCACTGGGCGATGACCGTAGCGAGAGCCGCGCCCCGGACGCCCATTTTCGGCAGTCCGAGGTGTCCGAAAATCAGAGCCCAGTTCAGCGCGATGTTCGTCACGACGGCGGCGATCGATCCGTAGAGCGGGATCCGGACCCGTTCCGTGCAGCGGAGCAGGCAGGCCATCGCCATGGAGAAGACCATGAGCGGGTAGGCAAATCCCACGGTGCGCAGGTATTCGACTCCGACCTCCCGAATGGCCTCCTTATCGGTGTAGAGCCGCATGACCCACTCCGGGAAAAGCACGGCGGTGCACCCGAAGAGGATCCCGACGGTCATCATGCAGGTCAGGGTGAGGCCGTAGGAGCGGTTGATCCCGTCGTCGTCCCCCGCGCCCCAGTACTGGGAGAAAAAGAGCATGCCGCCGCCGACAAAGCCCCAGTATCCGCTGAACATGAGGGAGGAAAACTGAGCGCAGAGTCCGACGGCTCCCACCTCCGTCTGCCCGAGGGAGGCGATCATCATGGTGTCCACCATGGAGCCGGTCGTAGTGAGGAGGTTCTGCATCGCCACCGGCACGGCGATCACGGCGATCCGGCGGAGAAAATCGCCCCACCGGAAGGAGGAATGGTTCATGTGAAAGTTCTCCGCTGAGAAACAGATTGCGGCGCGTCCGCGCCTTTATTCTCCGAGCGCGGCGTAGTTTTTGATGATCTTCTCGTACATCTTGGTCGTGACCTTGATGTTTTTCTGGTAGTAGGAGGCGATATCGGTGCTCTTCTGGCCGATGAGGTCGGAGACCATGTAGAGGAAGTTCGCCTGATTCGAGAAGTTCATGCCGAAGTCGTAGACGCAGCTGTCGAAGATGATGTCCAGCATGGCTCTCGTCTCGTCGTGGCGGGCGATCTTGCCGTCGAGCAGGTAGTCGAAATACGCGGGGAGCACCTGCTTCTTGCTCTCGCTGGCGAGAAGCTCCGCCACCATGCCGGTCATCTCGCGGTTTTCGCAGGAGGACGGGATGCACTGAAGGCCCGTCCAGTTGAGGGAGATGTATTCCTGCTGGTTCTCGTCCAGCTTCGGGAACGGGATGATGCCGTAGTCCACCTCCGTCTGCCGGTACTGCTCCATGGAGCTGAGGGAGAGGAAGTAGAAGAGGGCGTGGTAGGTCTCGAAGGGGATGTACCGGTCGTTGATCGTGCCGTTTACGAGCGCTCTGTCCCCCTCGCAGAAGAGCTTGTACAGCTTTTCCATCATGGTCACGGCGTTTTCGTTCTGGAGCGCGACTTGGGGAACGCCGTCCACAAATTCCGCGATGAACTGGCCGCAGCCGTACATGAAGCTGATCATCGGCCAGCCGAGGTTGCCGCAGACGCCGTACTGATCCTTCGCAGCCATCTTTCCGTCGCCGTTGAGGTCCCGGACGGCGAGGTCGGACAGCTCGATCATTCTGTCCAGCGTCCACTTGCCCTCGTAGACCGTGCCATACAGGCTGTCGAGGTTCAAATCGGTCGCAATGTCGTTGTTGAAGAAGATGACGTTCGGATCCGCGATCAGAAGATCCGAGGCGGCGAACGGCGTCACCCCTCCGATGGAGAGCTGTTCCAGAATGGAGGAATTCCACCAGGGTTTGGTCAGATCCACATAGGGAATGTCGCCCCAGTCGAGGATAAGCTGGCCGGAGAGAAGCCCCTGCAGGCCGTTGATGCAGTGGGTGACCGCCATGTCGTACGCGCCGTCGCCCGCCGTCACCGCTTTTTTCACCTCGGCGAGGATGGTGTCGATATAGCCCTCGGTGACGAATCCGACGCTGACGTTGAGCCGCTCGTTGACGGCTGCCGTGCGGTTGAAGAGGGCGTCGTTCATCACGTCCCCGTTCAGCTCGTCGGCGTGGAGGTAGAACTCGTACAGGGACCAGCCGGGATAGATGATCGTGAAGTCTTCCCCGCCCCAGTCCGCGTCGTCGGGAATGTCGGGTTCCGGAAGAAGCGGCTCTTCTTCCGGGGGGTCCGTTTCCGCGGCGGCGGAGGGCTCGGCGGATGCACCCCCGGCCTGTGTCCCGGCTGAGACGTCGGTGTTCTCCTTCGTTTCGGAACAGGCGGTCAGAGCAGCGGCAAGCAGCAGGGCGGCAAGCAGCAGAGATAACGCTTTTTTCATGATCCGGACCTTCTTTCGATGAGATCGGCAGCACGGCTGTCCGTCGGTTCCATTATACTGTATCCGCGCGCGTTTTTCCAGTGGTTCCCGCAAAAAAGAGCCCCACCGCGTAGAAAAATCCCCCGGATCTACCGAAGAACGGAGAAGATCCGGGGAACTGGCAGATAAGCAGAGCTCATACCGTTTTTCTTCTAAAAGGTATAATCGTGCACAGAACAGCTCAAACAAGTTTTATCTGCACAAACCCACTATAGCCCCTTTGCCCAATGCGCGACTGAAGCTCTTCGACTTCCAACTGCACAAACGCGGACCGCTGAAAGTTCGCCAAAGGCGAATTTCTGAAGTTCGCCAAAGGCGAAACTTCGCGCGAGGACAGTGGGATGCGCTTTCAGGCTTGAATTCCGATGTGAGCGGTCAGGATTATGCTCTCCGGCCAAGGAACCCCCCGCACGGGGGAAACCAAGTTCGCGGAGCGAAGCTTGGGCGGCCATGAGCTGGTGTCCGCAATCGAAGATCGCAGCCCGTGCCTCCCGCCCTGAGCAGGGCATTTTTTCCCAGAAACGCGAAGCGTTTCGTTCCTTAATCCCTTTGAGAAGGGATTGGTCTCAATAGATCTGGCAGCCCTTCTTGCCGGCTTCTTTGACACGGTAGAGGGCGGTGTCCGCGTCCTTGAAGATGTCGCCCTGCGGGTTCTCGCGGTCGGAGAACGCCACGCCGACGCTGAGGGACACGGGGGGAAGATCGTCCTTCGGGTGCTGCAAAAGCTCGTTTGCGCGGGCGATCTTGCTCAGCACGAGCGGCCCCATGGAGCTGTTGACACGGGTCATGACCACGGCAAACTCGTCCCCGCCGATCCGGCACAGGATATCGACGGAACGGAAGCTGTGGCGGAGGATATCGGCTACCCGCTTCAGCACCCGGTCGCCCATCGCGTGTCCGTAGGTGTCGTTGACCTGCTTGAAGTAATCCACGTCGATGAGGATCAGGGCCATGTGCTCCGTGTCCGCGCTCTCGATCAGAAGGTCGTACGCGCCGCGGTTGAAGAGCCCCGTGAGAGCGTCGTGGGAAGCCTCGTGGCTGAGCCTCTCCCGGGCCTGCCTGTTCTCCTCGAGGATCCGGTTGTAGATCCTGGTGACGAAGCGGAGTTCTTCCACGCCCGTCGGGGGGATGGTCTGCTGATTCTGCATCTGCTCCACCATCCGGCTGAGCGGCTTGCGGATCATCTGAGTAATGATCACCACGATCCCGAGCACGATCAGAAGGAAGATGATCGTCATCACCGTCTGCATCTGAACGAGCAGGGAGAGCTTCGCCGAGGCGTTTTCCAGCTCCTGACTGGACGAGCGGATCAGGGACTGCGTGCAGAGGCTCACGTTTTCGCGGATCTTGTCCTTGGCATGCATGTAGTTGTTGTCGAAGACGAGCGTCTGGGCCTTCGCCTGCATGTCGGCCGGGGAGAGCCGTTTGTCCGCCTCGTCGAGCCCGATCGAGGAGATGGCCTCCGGAATCTCCTCCGCGGAATACTGCCCGGCCTCCACCGTGAGCCGCATCGCCAGCTTTTCCGTCACGACCAGCTCGTTCGAGAGGGCGAGGGCGGTATTCAGGCTTTGCAGCGCGCCGCTGTCCTCTCCGCCGGCAAGCAGGATCTCAAGGTTTTCCACGGCCTTGTCCCGGCGTCTGTTGACCTCGATCTCCTCAAAGAAGTCGCGGAGGTATTCCGCGTCGCCAGTCACAACGAAGCAGCGGACCCGGTCCGTCAGGTAATCCGAGCCGGATTCCATGTCGGCGGCGGCAAGCTGGGAGGAGATGTACCGGTCGCTGGCCTCCTTCATCCGCTGATAGCCGCGGGTGACGGACAGGTCGGAGAAGAGCAGGGCGGCGGCGGCGATCAGTGCGAGGAACACGAAGAAGATCGACGCGGTCCGCAGCTGGATGCCGTTGTGGACGGGAGTTTCGGGCACTTCGGGCGCGGGCTCCGGCTGCTCGTCTGCCTCCTCCGTTCCGATTCCCTTGCGGATCATGCGCAGTCTCTCGTCCTCTTCCTTCGGCGGGCGCTGCTGTTCGGCCGTCTGTGCCTCTTCCTTTCTGCGCTCCTCTTCGGAGAATTCCGCCTCCTTCTTCTGGAGGATGAACGGCTCGAAGTCGCGGGAGGGAACGGGCTTGGAGAAGAAATACCCCTGGACGATGTCGCAGCCGAGGGATTTCAGAGCGTGCAGCTGTTCCTCGGTCTCGACGCCCTCCGCGATGACCGGCACGGCCAGATAGTTGGCGAGCTCGATGATGACCTCGAGCATGTGGGTGTTCCCGCCCTCCCGGAACGCGTCGCGGATGAAGTGCATGTCCAGCTTCAAAGCGTCGATGGGCAGGGTGGAGATCATATTGAGGGAGGAATAGCCGGTCCCGAAGTCGTCCATCTCGATCCGGAAGCCCATCTCCCGGAGCTTCTTCACGGTCTCGACGATCTGCGCGGAATCCTGCGTGTAGGCGGACTCCGTGACCTCGAGGAGCATGTCCCGGCCGCTCAGCCCGTGCTCGGAGAGGATCCGGCCCAGCGTATCCATGAGCTTGGGATCGTACATGTCGATCCGGGAGACGTTCACGGAAACGGGGATCGCGTAGTCCATTGTGTCCTTCCACTCCCGGATCTGACGCGCCGTCTCCTCCCAGACGTAGGTGTCCAGCTTCTGGATCAGGCCGTTTTCTTCGAACAGGGGGATGAAGACGCCCGGGGAGATCATGCCGAGGGTCGGATGGATCCACCGCACCAGAGCCTCCGCGCTGGTCAGCACCGGGGTGTCCGGCTTGACGTTGAACTTCGGCTGATAGAAGACCTTGAACTGCTTTTCGGCGATGGCGGCGGGGAAATCCTCGATCAGCTGCTCCGCGAAGAGCTGTCTCTGATGGAGGCTGTCGTCGTAGAGGCCGATCTGATTCGTGAAGCTCCCGCGGACGGTGTCGGCTGCCAGCTTCGCCCGGTCAAACCGCCGCTCGGTATCGATGGTCTTGTCCGCGTTGGCGTAGACGCCCATCCTCAGGCGCACCCGGTTCTCCGCGGAATCCTCCCCGGCGAGACGGATGGAGGCGTTTTCGAGGAGGGAGGAATAGTCCTCGCGGTGCGGACAGTACACCATGAACGTATCGGACTCCCGGCGGCCCACGATCCCGCCCGCCTCGTTCACAAGCTCCACGAACCGGCTGCCGATCCGGCGGAGCACCTCGTCCCCGTAGGCTCTGCCGTACCGCTCGTTGATCATGTGGAAGTGGTTGACGTCCACGACGATGGCGTCCGTTTCCGTCTCCCTGTGGTGCTGGTCGTACTGCTCCGCGTACCGGTAGAAGTAGTCCTTGTTGTAGAGCCCGGTCAGCTCGTCCCGCTCCGTGGACTGGATGATCTCCCGGTCCTCGGACAGCTCGATGATGCGCTTCACCCGGGCCTGAATGACGCCCACGGGGGGATACGGCTTCGGAATGAAGTCCACCGCGCCGAGGTTCAGGCTCTCGATCTCCGTCTCCTTCTCCGCCGTCGTCACGATCACCGGGAGGCGCGAAAGATCCTCGTCCTCCTTCACGGCTTTCAGTACCTCAAGCCCGGACATGACCGGCATGAGAATATCCAGAAGCACCAAAGACAGGGTGTCCCGGTACTGCCGGATCTTCGCCATGGCCTCCGCGCCGTCCTCGGCGAAGATCAGCTCATAGTCGTTTTTCAGCATTTCGCCGAGGATCTCGCGGTTGATCATTTCGTCTTCCGCGATCAGAAGCTGCCGTTTCCCGATCGCGGAGTAAAACTCGTCGTGATTCTTCATCATCTTATCGTCTCCTGTCCGGCCTGACGCCGGGTTTCATCCGTCCGGGCGCTTTCGCGCAGTACGCGCCCGAGGGTCTTCATCATGGAATCCACGTCGATCGGCTTTGCGATGTGCGCCTGCATTCCGGCCTCCATCGCCGCCGCCTCGTCCTCCTTGAATGCGTTTGCCGTCATGGCGACGATGGGGATCGCGGCCTTGCGCCCGTCCTCCATGGCCCGGATCGTCCGGGTCGCCTCGTAGCCGTCCATCACCGGCATTTGGATATCCATCGGCACCAGATCGTACGTTCCGGCCTCGGCCCCGCGGATCATGTCCACGGCGATCTGTCCGTTTTCGGCCTTGTCCACCGTAAATCCGGGCTGCGTGAGGATCATGTCGGCGATTTCCATGTTGATCAGATTGTCTTCCACAAGGAGCGCGCGTTTTCCGGCAAATCCGGCCGCTTCGCCTCCTTCTCCGGAGCCGTCCGATCCGTTTTTGGGCCCGTCCCCCCGCTTGTTCACGTCCTCTTCCCCGGCGAGGCGGAATTACAGGCGGAGGATGATCTCCATCCCGTTTCCCGGCGCGGTGAGGACCTCGATCGTGCCGCCCATCAGGTCCACGATGTTCTTGGTGATGGCCAGCCCGAGTCCGGTCCCTTCGACGCCGCTGACGGTGGAGGTCCGCTCCCGCTCGAAGGCGTTGAACATCCGGTCGGCGAACTCCCGCGACATGCCGATGCCGCTGTCCTGAACCCGCATCTCGCAGGAACCCCAGCCGTCCTCCGCGGATCGGACCTCGAGCAGGGACGCGCTGACGGATCCGCCGGGCGGGGTGAATTTCCAGGCGTTGTTCAGGATATTCAGAAGCACCCGGTTCAGGTTCTTCCGGTCGCACCAGACGTACCGGTTTTCCACCTGCGAGGTGTGGACCCGGAAGTCCATGTTTTTCTCTTTCATCTGTTCCGCGAAGAGATCCCGCATCCCGTCGAACACGGAACAGAGATCCGTCGGGACGTATTCGAGCTCGATCTTTCCGCTTTCGATCAGGCTCATTTCGAGAATGTCGTTGATGAGCGCGAGAAGGTGGCGGCTCGATCCGTCGATCTTTTCAAGATAGTCCCTGACCTCGGGCGGGGAGTCCTCCTTCAGGGCGAGGCCGGTGTAGCCGATGATGGCGTTCATGGGCGTGCGGATATCGTGGGACATATTGAACAAAAACTGGCTCTTGGCGAGGGAGCTCTCCACGGCCCGGATCTTGTCCCGCTCCGCCGCCTCGTGCTTCTCCCGCACCACCTTCTGCACATAGAGCATGACGGCGAGGCCGACGAAGACGATCACCACGGCCACGAGGATGACCGCCGTGCTGACGAGCAGTGCGAGCACCGTTCCGGCCGGTCCCGCCACGGGGAGGAACGTCGTTCCGGGCATGGCGAACACACCCCAGCCGACCATGCAGCCGAACGCAATTGCCCACACGTCCACCGGAGACAGATATCTGTCCAGCCCCCTCGGCATCGCTCCGCGCTCCATTTGCCACTCCGTCCCCGTTCAACGACAAGGTTTCCACGATTTTTTTATTATATCATACATGATCCGCGGTTTCAAGTGGACGCCGCGCGAAATCTGCCGAAATCGGTCTGTTTCGGCGAAAGGCCTGTGTCCCCGGGCAGAAAAAAGGCCCCCGGCATTCCGAAAGGCCTTTCTGTTCAATTGCCCGGACCGCACCGGCAGAGGGAGAACAGAGGAGTCAGTTCCCCGCCGCTTCGGCGAGAGCTTTGAGCTTCTCCACAAAGTTCTTCTCGAGCATCCGGTTCATCAGCTTCTCGCTTCTCGCGAGCAGCGTCGCCAGACCGATGGACGATCCCTGGGACGCCGAATAAAGCTGGTCCGCGACGCTGCCGATGGAGTAGATCTCTCCGGCGTCGTACACGCGGTTTTCGATGATGAGGCTGAGCATCTCGGTGGACTGCGGGTCGCGGGAGACCTTCGTGCCGAGGTTGATGTCGTAGTACGCCTCTCTCAGATCGTAATGCCCTTCCGCGCTCATGAGCTCCACGACCGCGCCCGTCACGTCCAGGTCGAAGGCGGAGGAGTTCGGGATGCAGACCGTGGCGGCCGTGTATTTGGTGATGGTGCTGTAATACGTCTTCTGCTGCTCGTCGAACTTCGGGACGGGGATGATGCCGAAGTCGGTCTCCATATCCCGGAGGTTCTCGGCGACCCGCATCCGGATCCACATGAAGAGGGCGTTGTTTTCGCGGAAGACGTTCGCCTCCGCCACATAGAGGTCGCCCGAGATCTTGCCCTCGTAGTTGTGGATATTCTGGACCACCGCGGGATCGAAGAACATGGAGTCCAGCTTGTCAAAGGCGTCTATGGCCCGCTCGGACCCGATGACGAAGACCGGTTCGCCCTCCTCGTTCTTGTCCACAAGGCGCACCTCGCAGCCGTGCATGAAGCTGACAATGGCGTCGCGCTGCCAGAGGATCCCGAAGCGGTCCTCCTGGAGCTCCACCGTTCCGTTGCCGTTCACGTCGCTCGCCACGGTACCGGCCATCTCTCCCATTTTGTCCATGGTCCACGTGCCTTCCTGCACAAGGTCGTAGGGCATGTCGAGATTATAATCCGCGATGAGCTGCCTGTTGAAGACCATCGCGCCGGTCGAGTCGTCGTCGAGGATCAGCATATCGCCGGTGACATAATAGAGCAGTCCGTAGAACGACGCCTCGTCGATGCACTTCTGGTCGTACCAGGGCTTCGAGAGATCCATGCGCGGCATCCGGTTCAGATCCGTGAGATACCCGGACAGCACGGTGTTCGGCAGGGACTGGATGCGGGCGGTGGAGATGTTGTAGTCCCCGGTCCCGGCCTTGACCTGCCGCATGATCGCGTCGGGCATGTTCGCCACGTCCTGCACGTCGAGGTGCACGTTCAGCCGGTCCTCCACGGCGATGTTGCGGGAATAGACCGCGTCGTTGACCGGCTCGCCGTTGAAGCCCTCGGAAAAGAGGTCCCGGCTCAGCCAGTCCGACCAGTCGCCGCCCTGAAACGGGTGCTGCATGATGACCACGGTCTCGCCGCCGTAGTCGAGGTCTTCGGGAAGATCAGCCGTCAGCAGCTCCGTCTCGGGTTCGACTTCGACCGGGCCTTCCTGCGGATCTGCCTCGGACTGTTCGGTTCCTGCCGATCCCCCGCTCTGCGCGTCCGTGTTTTCCTTCTCCTCCGAGCAGGCCGCAAAACTGCCGGACAGCAGCGCGGCGAGCAGCAGGGCCGAAAGAAATCGCCTGTGTTTCATAATCCCTGCCTCCGTCTGATTTTATTCCGGTGTGTTTTATTATACTCCCGCACCCGGGGAAAGTCAAGACAATTGCGCGGGAACGACAAAACTGATCCCGGGGGAATCCGGAATCAGTTTCACGCATGTATGTTTCAGCCGTATTACGGTTTGAAGGTCCGTCAGCCCTCGTCGTTCGCAAGGATGGCGTTCACCATCTTGTCGCACATCTTCTTTAAGACCTTTTCCTTTCTCTTGTAAGCGGAGGCGAAGTCCGTGGAGTCGGCGCCAACAAGGTCGGTGAACATCTGGAGCATGGAGTCGCCGAGCGCCTGATTGTAGCAGAGAACGAAGGAGGAGCCGAAGTTGTCGTGGATCAGGTCGATCATCTGCGCCACCTTGAGATCCGCGGAATACTTGGTCTTCAGGGCCTGATCGTAATAGACCGGGATGACGCCCTTCGCGGTCTCGCGGCTGAGCACCTCGATGCAGACGGTGTCAAAGTTGATGTCCGGGGATGTGATCGGGATCGCGCCCATTTCGGTGGTGTCGTGGATGGAGGTGAAGTATTTGTCGGTCTCGTAGAGCTTCGGATACGGGATCGGGCCGACGTCGAACTCGAATTCGCGCATCTTCGAAAGGTCGTTCAGACGCTGGTACAGGCAGATCAGCGAGAGCTTGTTGCCGAAGAGGTTGCGCAGGCCCATGTTCATGTCGGAGCTCTCCTTGATGCCGACGAGGTTGCCGTCGCAGCGGTAGAGGGTGTTGAGCGCCTCGGCGTAGGCCACGGAACGGTCGTTGTTGAAGGAGATCACGGGCTCGTCGCCGCTGCGGTCGATGAAGTCGATGCCGGCGGATCCGACGAACGCGATCAGGCAGCCCCAGTAATCGTGGGCGTACATGCCGAACTGGTCGCCCTCCTGACGCACGCCGTCGCCGTTTAAGTCCACATAGTTCTCGTTCAGCGTCTGGGTCATCTTGTCGTAGGTCCAGCCGCCCTCGAGGACGATGTTGTCGAGATATTCCGGGTCGCCGTACGCGTTCTCGCAGAGCTGCTTGTTGTAGAAGAGGCAGTGCGCGGAGGCGAGGCAGTCGAGGAAGAAGTCGCCCGCCATGACGTAGGAGTGACCCGGCACGAGCACGAGGTCGTCCATGGTGTCGGTGTACCAGTAGGAGCGCGTCAGGTCGAAGTTTTCGCCGTGATTGGCGAGGTTGTAGAAGATGTTCTCGTCGGTCAGGGCGATGAGGGAGCGGTCGTCGTTGATGATGAGGTCGTACAGGTCGTCGCCCGCCATCACGAAGGTGCGGATGGAGGACTCGGCGTTGGAATAGGTGTAGTCGGACTGGGTGAATTCCAGCTTGATGTTCAATAGCTCTTCCGCCTCCGCGTTCCGCTCGAAGACGGCGTCGTTGACGATTTCGCCGTTCAGGGAGCCGGAGCCCTCGATGAATTCGTTCGCGTTGGTGGCGTCGGTGGAGTCCGCGGAGGACTGGATGCGGAAGGAACGCCCGTCGTAGTTCACCCCGTCGAAGCGGTGATCGACGAATTCCTCCTCCTCTTCCGGGGCGGCTTCGGCCTCGACGTCCCCCGCCGCGGTCGCGTTTGCCGCTTCGTTCACGGTTCCCGTGTCGTCCGCCGCGTTATCGGTCCCCTGCGAGCAGGCGGCAAGAGGAAGGGTCATGGCGAGGCACAGAAGGATCGCCAGAATCCGGGAAAGCTTGCTTGTCATGGAAATCATCCTCGTTTCTCACGATTCGGTCAGGGACGCCGTCCGGAGTTTCCGGGGACGCCGCCCGCCTGTAGATATACACATTATACTATAAGAATCTGTTTTTTTCAACCGGTTTTCCGCATTTTCACAAAAAATAATTTGAGGAAATAACCGTTATCATTCGCGGGACGAAAAAAAGCGCAGAGATAAAGCTCTCTGCGCTTTAAGGAAGGAAACCCTACGGGTTTCCGGATTTAATGTCCCTACGCGGGACAGGCGCCGGGAGGGACACCATCTCAGGCCGAAGGTGCCCCTCCCGAGGGTCCCCCTTGGCCATATGGCATAAACGTACAGCTCGTCCCATCAACCAAACCCGACTGTTCATCCCACTGTCCTCGCGCGGTCTGTGTTCGTGCAGTTTGTGCCATACTCGGAGCAAGCTCCTCGGCCTCCGGCGGCGTTTCAGGCGCGCATTGGGCAAGGGGGCCACCGTGGGTTTGTGCAGACAAAACTTGTCAGAACTGTTCCATGCATGCTCATACCATTTGGAAGCGAAACAAGCGGCTGACGTTCAGCGGTTTGCCAGCACCGCGTCGATGGAGGCGAGCTCTTCGTCGGTGAGGGTCATGTTTTCGAGGGCCTTCGCGTTTTCTCTGACCTGCTCCGCACGGGACGCGCCGATCAGCACGGACGTGACCTCGGGGAGTCTCAGCGCCCAGACAAGAGCCAGCTGCGCGAGGGTTTGCCCGCGGGCCTCGGCGATCTCGTTCAGCTTGCGCACGGTGGAAAGAAGCTGCTCGTTGATATCGGAGGGGCGGAGGAAGCGCGGATCGTGCCCGGCTCTCGAATCGGCGGGGATCCCGTTCAGGTAACGCGCCGTGAGCTTTCCGCCCGCCAAAGGCCCGAACGCCATGATCCCCACGCCCTCTTCGCGGCACACGTCGGTCAGGCCCCGTTCGATGGAGCGGTTGAACATGGAGTAGTTCGGCTGATGGATCAGCATGTGCATGCCCATCTCCTCCATGCAGGCGACGGCCTTTTTGGTCTGCTCGGGATTGTAGTTCGAGATCCCGGCGTAGAGGGCCTTGCCGCTCTTCACAATGTCATAAAGGGCTCCCATGGTCTCCTCGATCGGGGTGCCGTCGTCCGGGCGGTGGTGGTAGAAAATGTCCACATAATCGAGGTTCATCCGCTTCAGCGACTGGTCGATCGAGGCGATGAGGTACTTCCTCGATCCGTCGTTGCCGTAGGGCCCCTTCCACATGTCGTAGCCCGCTTTGGTGGAGATCACCAGCTCGTCGCGGAAGGGCTTCCAGTCGCGCTTCATGTGCTCGCCGAAGTTCCGCTCCGCCTCTCCGTAGGGCGGTCCGTAGTTGTTCGCCAGATCGAAGTGGGTGATGCCGCAGTCAAACGCCGCGCGAAGGATCCCCTGTTGTACGCCGAAGGGGGTAATGTCGCCGAAGTTGTGCCAGAGGCCGAGGGATATGGCGGGGAGCTTGAGGCCGCTCCTGCCGCATCTGCGGTAGGGCATTCTGCCGTCGTAGCGTCCCGCGTCCGGGGTGTAAGGACCATACTGCTGATAGCTCATAAAAAATCTCCTTGTTCGATCATAGCGGGAACGGCACCGTCCGGCGTCGCTCAGCGTATTCCGAGCAGCTTTTCTTTCATATCCTGATCCGTGTAGTTCAGCCCGCAGGAGCAGTAGATGCCCTCCGCCCCGATCGCGTCCGAAACGTCGAAGAAATCCTGAATGCCGCCGACCAGCCACATGCGCTTCCCCGCGGCGCGGATTTTCCGATAGACATCGAGCCAGTGCATGGGGCCGGGTTTTCCGTCGCCGTAGACCCACTGCACCGCGTTCAGCTCCGGCAGGGAGAGCACGGTGTCGAGGTGGCACAGCTCCCCGATCCCGTCGAGGTGGTAGATGACGTTGGTCAGCCGCTCCGTGTCCCGCCTCAATGTCGGAAGGACGAACTTCTTGAACATCTCGTCCCCGATCATGTAGCAGAAATCGCACTGGGCGATGTACGACGGGTCGGGCGAGAGGATCCCCGACCAGTCCGTCCAGCCCATGTCCCCGCCCGCCGGATGCAGGATCTTCGAGAAATCGTCGTAGGCCGCGTACCACGCCGTCTCGATCTCGCCGATCAGCCGCAGGACCTCCTCCGGCTCGTCGTACAGATCCATCAGCAGGTTTTCCGTCCCCCGGAGCGTCGCCGCCACGTCCATCACGCCGCCGAGGTCGGGCATGCCCATGACCACGAGTCCGTCCCATCGTTCCATCCCGGCGCGGTAAATGGCCTTGATCCGCTCCGCCCACTTGTTATGCGGATCGTACACCGCGTGGATGTCGGCGATCTCCCGCTCCCTGTCCGGGAAGAACCAGACCCGGCCCGAGGAATTGTCGAGCGTTGCCCCGCAGAACGCCGCCGCGACGCCCGGCCCGAAGCAGTCGAAGCTGACTCTCGGATAGCCGTCCCCGGCGAATTCGAGCGTGGACAGCCCGTCGTCCATCGTGTCGATGATCTCCTCGGGCGTCCATTGGAAATCCCCGCAGTTGGCCTGACTGAGCCACGGCGCGCGGGATACTCCCCCCGTCGGATGCGGGTGCGCGTTGTGCAGCGTCAGATTGACGATCGGCCGGTCCAGCTCACCGTTCCACCACCGGCGGTAGTTGTCCTTGACCTCCGCCATTCTGTCCTTTGAAAAATGGATTGCCATCCGTTGTTCTCCTTTTTGATTCGTCCCGGTTCCGCGGTCACGGGCGGGCTGTGGCTCCGGCGGCTCCGGCTCATGCGGCGACATGCCGACCGGCAGCGTTTTCACGCGGATTCGATCGCGCAAGACAGGTCAGTCAAAGCTCGCGATCAGCTTGTCGAACTGCTTTTCGAGCACCTTCATGTTCCTCACGAGGGTGGACGACCAGTTCCCGTTGTCGTTCACCGTGTTCCGGAACATCGTGAAGGTCAGATTGTTCAGCTTGGTGTTGTACAGCCGTCCCAGATCGAAGTTCAGCGACGGGCGGATGATATCGAGCATCCGGACCGAATCGACGTCGGTGGTATATTTGAATTTCAGCGCGGTCTCAAACAGGGCGGGCGTGACCGTCTTATACCCCTCGACGGCGAGCGCCTCCATGACAGCCGCCGACATATCGGGATCCTTCACGTCGATCGGGATGCCGTAGAGCTGATAGGTGAACGAGGCGCAGGTGATGAACTCCGCTCCTTCCTCGTAAGTGGCGATCGGCACGATCCCGAAGTCGAACGGAACGTCCCGGTAGAGCCACGGCGCGTTCAGAAGCTCGTTGGAGTGGAACAGCACACATCCGGTCTGGAAGGGCGGTCCGGAGAAGGTCATGTCGTGGGAGCCGTCGAAGATGTACCCGGTGATCTTCTCGACAAGATCCGCGGCTCTCTGGGACTTGATATCGTCGGACAGATGCGGAACGCCTTCGTCGTCGATCACGGTGTAGGTCAGCCCGGACGAGAACCAGAAGGCGTCGGCGAAGATCGCGCTCTGACTGAACCCGTACCGGTCGTCGTAGTCCGCTTCGCCGTTGCCGTTGAGATCTGCGTAGATCCCGCGGCACATTTCGGCCATCTTGTCGATCGTCCAGACCCGCCGGTCCACGAGATCGTACGGCATTTCCAGCCCGAAATCGCCGATCATGTCCTTGTTGAAGTAGGTAACTTCGATGTTGTAGAGCAGCGCCGGGGAGATATCTCCCGTGGCGAAATACAGCTTGTTGTTCACCCGGGCCTGATCGAGCAGATTATGCGCCCACCACGGCTGGCCGAGGTCGATGTAGTCGAGGGACGTGAGATCGGTGAGAATCCCGTCCACCGCCAGCGTCGCCAGAGCCTGCGAATAACCGTAGATAAAATCGTACGCCGCGTCCTCGGCCATCACGCTTTTGGTGATCTGCTTGACGAAATTGCCCTGCGTATCCGAGGTGCTCTCGATCGGGACGAGGGAAACCGCGACGTTCAGCCGTTCGCAAGCCGCCGCCTGCGCGTTGAAGAGCGCGTCGTCCACCACCTCGCCGCTCAGGGATTCGTAGTTGATCTCACGCATCAGAGTGCGCGGATTCCAGACGAGCGTCACGGTCTCGCCGCCGAAGTCGAGGTCGTCGGGCAGGTTGTCCTTTACCTCGGTTTCCTCGGGGAGTTCGGTTTCCGCTTTCTCGTCCTCGTCCGAGGCGGGGGAGGGGACGGGATCCGCGGGGGCTGCCTGCGCGTTCTCCTTCTCCTGTTCCGCGGGCGTCTTCCCGCAGGAGACAAGCAGCGGCAGCGCGAGGACTCCCGCAAGGATCAGGGCGGTCATGCGTCCGGTGAATGGAATCATATCGGTCAGTACTCCTTTGACGTCTGCTTTGCGTCGGCTCCCGGGACCGCTGCGGCGCATGTCCCGTGTCCGGCATTCCTCTTGTATTGTAACGGAGAACGGGAAAGATTGCAAGAGGATTTGAAAAATATTCGAAGAACATCCGGTCTTTGTTCCGCCGGAAATGGCGCCGCATCTTGCTCCGCTGACAGGCAGAATGCTGCCGGAATTGGCATCCCGTGTCTGATACTAATCTCATTCTAAAGGGGAAACGCGGCTTTCTTTCGGAGAAAGCCTGGCAAAGAACTTTATGGGGAGGATTAGGGGTAGGCTATACCAATCAAGTGAAGCTGAGGCTTCGGCACACCAATATAGCTATCCAACCTTATCAGAGTTATCGCACGCGATGCTCACCCGCTCAACGAGTTGAGCAAGGAGGCCGTTCGCCTCCTACATATTGCGATCAAAACCCATCAAGATTTGCTTTTTTAGGTTGAGATTAGTATGAAAGTCAAGCCATTCAGGGGCTCCGGCAGCTCCACGCTTGAAAACCATCGTAACGTTTGCGGTCTCAGCAAGAAAAAACGCCGGATCATCGGACGGAAAATCATCCGGCGGTCCGGCGAACAGGGGAGTTCGATTTTGTCCCGGCACAGCGTCGGGAAGCTCCGCGGCGGGAGCGTTCCGCTGTCCGGGTCACGCGCTGACGGGGGGCGTCACTGCTGCGGTTCCCCGGGCAGTTCCGCGGGCGTTTTCTTTGCCTTCCGCGCCTTCTCCAGCACAATTCCCAGAGCGGCAAGGACCGCGCCGCCCGCGACGAAGATCACGCCCTGGATCACGTCGTCCTTTCCGGTCGGGGACATTCCCTCGACGTACACCCTTGTGAAGGAGGTCGGATGAACCATCACGGGGATCTCTTCCCCGACCTCGTGCCGTTCCTTCGTCTTGAAGGTGACGGTCATGGGACTGTAGCCCGGCGTGTACTCCACCGTCGTGCTGTAACCCGATCCCGACGCGGCGGACTCGATCACGGTCCCTGTCAGTTCTTCCGTGCATTCCGCGTTTTTCCGGTTCGTATCGGCGCTGATCCCGACGATGAAGTAGAGTCCTATGAGGGCGACGATGACCCCGGCGGCGATTGCGATCCTCGCGCCGTAGAGCCTGCGCTGTCTGCGTCTTGTGTAGCTTGCCATGCTGCTGTCCTCCTTTTGTCCGTTCGGATCATAGTCCGGCCGTTCCGCGCTTCACGATTTCACCGACCATTCCGCACCCTCGGGAATGTGGCTGCGGATCCAGCCCGCGGCGAAGTCGAAGTCCTCCCCGTCCGCGTAGACCTGATCCCAGCCGATGGAACGGATCTTGATGACGCTGTGCTTTTTGTCGGCGACGACCTTTTTCACGCGGCTGAACTCAACGGTGGTGGTCATGCGGGAGCCCGCCGCGTATCCCGCGCTGACTGCCCCGCGGCTGTGGGCGAGAAGCCCCATGATCATCGCGGCGAATCCGATGTTCTCCGCCTTCTTCGCCTGCTTCGCGCTCTGGTCGCAGACGACCGTTTTTTCGTCCATCGTGAAGTCCACGATATAGGCCCCGCCCATGATCGCCGCGTAGAGCAGATAGCCCAAAACGAGCAGAACGGCGAAGATCCCGCAGAGAAGGAGCGCCACCTGCCCGATAAAGCGGAAGCTGTCGGCAGAGAATCCGTCCGCGAAAAGCGAGATCAGGCCGATGATGAAGACGGTGATGGCGACGGTGAGCCCAATGGCCTTTGCGGTCGTGACGAAGATCGTCGGATTTTTGAACAGGCTCATTTCATAGGTCCAGCGGTATTTCGCGCCGGAGACGGTGATGGGTCCCTTCTGCATGATGGCCGCGTCCTTTCCTGTACGGTCCTCCGGCGTCGTCCCCGTTCCCGGGGGTCGGGAGGTCGTACAATTCATGTTTCATCACAAATAATTATACCACATACGACCCGGGCGCGCAATAGGATTTTGTCATGACATCGTGACAATTGACTGTGCCTGATCCGGTTTTCAGCCAATCAAAACAAAACCGCGTGGGTTTGATCGCTCCGTGCGGGGGGCGGAGGTCAACGGGGACGACGATCCTCGCGGGACGGGGAAAAAACTCTTGTGACAAGAGCTGGACAAGCGCGCCGGCGTCTGCTATACTGGTCTCACAGGATGCGCAGCCTGATTTTCGAATCGGAGGAATCCAACATGAAACTGTATATCGGTGAAAACCTGAAACAGCTCAGGCTGGCAAAGGGCCTGACGCAGGAAGAGCTTGCGGACGGGCTCGGCGTGTCCCCGCAGTCGGTGAGCCGCTGGGAGGGAGGCGCGAGCTACCCGGACGTGGAGCTTCTGCCCGAAATCGCCGGATTTTTCGACGTGTCCGTGGACGCGCTGATCGGTGCGGACGAAGCGAGGCAGCAGGCGCGGCTCAGGGAAGCGCGGAAGGCGATCTGGGAGGAGGAGGACCGGGAGAAACGCCGGGAAATGGCGCGGAAGCTGTGCCGGGAGTTTCCCCACACCGCCGCTGCATGGATCACGCTCTTTCACGAGCTGGCCTGGGAGCCGTCGCCGGAGGACCCGAACAATCTGATGCCGACAGAAAAGCGGTACGCGGAGGCGAAAAAGACGGCGGAGAAGATCTTCTCCCTCTCACAGGACAATCACGTCGATTTCGACAGCACGGTCCGGTGTCTCATCGATATCGCGCCGGAGAGCGAAGTCGAGGAACTGCTTGACCAATACGCGGCGGCTTACGATATCTCCCGCGGCGGGCTGCTCGAACACCGCTATCTGACCCGGGAGGACTGGCCGCGGTATGAGCTCTGGCGGCAGAACGTGCTTCTGAGCGAATTCCGCCGGTGGATCCAGTGGCGGTTCCGCAAGCAGCACGGCACCCCTCCCGAGGTCGATGTCTGGGCGATGACGACCCTGCTCCGCTTTGTGAACCTCCTGACCGGATACGATGGGGACGCATTGATCGATCCGACGCCCGATCTCTGGTACAACGACAAGCAGCTTTTGGCGGAGCTTTTGGCAAACGCGCAGGCCGCCTGCGGACAGGTGGAGGACGCGTGCCGGACGCTCGGGGAGATGCTGACCCTGATCGAGAACTGCGCGTCGCTCCCCGCCGGGACGGTGCTCACCTTCCGCTGCCCCGTGCTGGACCGGTACGCATACAAGGTCACGGGACAGCCCATCCCGACGGCGGAACGAAGCTGGTTCAGCGTCCCGCTCTTCGAAATGATCGCGGTGGACGAACAGGGGGAAATCTGCGATGAAACCGAGACCGCCTCGGTCGATATCGCCTTCACCAACCCCGGCGTGAACGGCCACGGCGGATTCGACGCGATCCGGGACGATCCGCGCTTCCGGGAGACAGTAAAGAGAGCGGAAAACCTTTTGAAAGCACGGTAAACTGCCCGAACCCCGCAATCCACAGCCGCCGGGACTTCCCCTCCCGGCGGTTTTTCCCGTTCCCGGAAGTCTTGACAAATTCCCGGAGAATGTGGTACACTGAACCGCGGGAACGAGACCATGTCAGACTGATAAAACCGGGAGGAACCATGAAAGACCATCTGACCGAAACCGAAAAAAGCGCGAACGCCGCGGGACGCGTTCTGTATATCGCCCCCTCGCTCTCGACTGACAGGCGCGGCAAACCGGGCGACGGCTCGAAGGAACATCCCTTCCATACGCCGGAGGAAGCCCGCTGTGCGATCCGCGCCATGGAAAATCTGCCCGAGGGCGGCGTGACCGTGTACTTCCGCGCGGGGGAATACAACCTCGGAGAGACCTTCACCCTGACGCCGGAGGATTCGGGCGAGGCGGACAAGCCGATCGTGTGGGCGGCGTATCCGGGCGAGGAGGCCTGCCTCGTGTCGAAGGAGCGGATCACAGGCTGGCGGCGGCTGACGGAGGACGAGAAGGCGGCTCCGCTCTACGGCATGTCCGGCGAGGCGAAAAACGCGGTCTGGGTCGCGGAAATCCCGGTCGGGCGGCGGTTCCACGCGCTGTACGAAAACGGCGTGAAACTGCCCAATTCCCGTATGACCGGATCGGAGAACTGGCAGGCCGACTGGCTGAAGGTCCGGGCGACTCCGGACGACTTCGGGCCCGAGGGACTGCGGGGAACGTTCGATCCCGGCGTCCTCGACATGCTGGACGGATGGGAGGACGCGGAGGTGCGGATGCTCACCGCGATCTGGTGGAACGTGAACGCCGTCCTCAAGGGAATCGACTCGGGCGAAAACGCCGCTTATATCCGCTCCGGGCTGACGGTGTTCTACCCCGGCTGGATGGAGCAGGGCAGAGAATACAACCTTCTGAATACGCCGAAGTACCTCACCCGTGGCGAGTGGTGCGTGGATTCCGCGCGGGGCCGGGTCTACTACTGGCCGGAGAACGGCGGGGATCCGAACGATTCCGTGATCTTCGCCCCGAAGCTCCGGGAACTGGTGCGGTTTCAGGGAGACGAGGAAAAAGACGGCTGGAAGAGGCAGGTCCGCCATGTGACGCTCCGCGGCCTCCGGTTCCTCTATTCCGACCGCGTGCCCGAGGACGAGCTCGATCCCGGGTGGCTGACGCGCAACGGCGAAAGCCCGGACGGCATGATCTATTTGCAGGGCGTGGACTCCTGTTCGATCGAGGACTGCGTGATCGGCTATTCCGGGGCGCAGGGCATCGTGATCGACCATTACGCGCAGAACTGTTCGATCACCGGCTGCGAGATCGCGCACACGTCCTCCGGCGGCGTCTATATCACGGGATACGGGCCGGGAGCCGTGGACGTGAACCGTCACCACATGATCGCGCGGTGCCACATCCACCACGCCGGCGAGGACTACATGCACTCCTGCGCCGTCCAGTTCTTCGCCTCGGGCATGAACACGATCGAATACAACTATTTTCACGACCTGCCCTACGCGGCGGTGTCCATCATCGGCATGATCTGGACGCACATGAGGGGCGGGATCGACGCCATCGACACGCAGAACACCTTCGGCGGGAAGCAGACCATGTACAATCCGCGCTGGAACGAGATCGACCGGGACGCGGTCAAGGACTATCTCGCCGCGCTCCCCTACCAGCATTCCGGGGACACGGTGATTCAGTACAACATCTGCGACAACTACATGCAGACCCTGCGGGACGGCGGCGCGCTCTACGCGTGGTGCTCGGGCCGGGACAAGATCTGGCGGCACAACTGCGGATACCGGGTCTTTTCCGACGACTGGGGCGTGCGCGCGATCCACATCGACGACTGGGAGGGCTTCAACGATATCGAGGAAAACCTCTTCCACGCGAGCGGCGCGACCGACAACAGCCAGACGAACGGCACGCGCGGCGGACGCGGAGACGGTCGGAGGACGGATCTCGACGTCTGGGACGACACCCTCGGTGACAACGTCTGGCAGAGGAACGTCATCACGAGCGGCACCCTGCCCGACGGATACCTCGCGCTCCGCAGAACGATCCGGGAAACCGCCGGAGGATGGCTGAGCGTCCTCCCCGGCGCGGATGCCGAGGTCGAGGACGACCGCGAGGCGAACGCCTGAGGCCAATCTCATTCTAAAAGGGGAACGCGGCTTTCTTTCGGAGAAAGCCTGGCAAAGAACTTCATGGGGAGGAGGTAATGGATAGGCTATACCAATCAAGTGAAGCTGAGGCTTTGGCACACCAATATAGCCATCCAACCTTATCAGAGTTATCGCACGCGAGCTCATCGCACGGCGATTCGCACCCTACATGGAGCGTTCAAAACCCATGAAGATTTGCTTTTAGGCTGAGAATAGTATGAGGCCAAGAAACTCCCCCCTGCGCGCTGAATCGGTACAGGGGGGATGCTGTTTTCTGATCGGGGAGAGTCGGTTTTTCCCCTTCCTCTTTATCTCGCCTCGGGATCGGGCATGGGCGGGGCGTCGTAGGTCTCCTTCGTCATAGCCGCGCCGGATTTGGTAAACGGAGCCGTCACCGCGTCGATGTAGACAAGCGTCGTCTCATAGTAGCTCACAAGCTGGCCTTCCCCGCCCCGGTCCGGAAGGATCTCCCCGTACAGGTGCAGGTATGCCTCCGCGTCGTTCCGGGAACGCCTGAGGATATCTTTGATCTTCGCGGCCCGCTCTTCGTCCTCCACCGGCTCCGGATGATCGAAGTCGAAGACGTCGTTCAGCTCCTCAAGCGTCATCATCGACCGGACGTGCAGAATGCTCGCGCCGCACCGGTTGATCATCAGCCGCAGCCAGCCCGTCCCCTCTCTCGTCCCGGAGGACGGCAGCAGCGCGCGGGCTTCTCCGATCGCCGCCTCGAATTCCGCGATGGCGTGACGGTAGTCTTTCAGGGCAAACCCGCGGGGCTTCATGTAGTCGCCCTGCCTGTGCCAGTTCAGCCAGCACCCGACCGCGCAGAAGCCGATGTTGAAGAGATTGTCCCGGTTATAGGTGTCCGCCCGGGCCAGCCTGTGGCACAGAGCCGCGAATCCGTCCCCGTCGGAGATCCCGCGCCGCTTTGCGTACGAGTGATAGAAGGCGTCGGCGTCCGTCGCGGAGATCCCGGCTTCGGCGGCGTAGGAGATGGCGAGCGTGTTTTCCGCCGTCCGCCAGTGGTTGATCGCAAATCCGTAAGAGGAATCCGTCGGCGGCAGGGAGACGAGCTTTTCGATCCCCTCCGTGGACATCTGCTGAATGAACATATTCCCGTCGAACTCCGCCCATGAGTAGAACATGGTGTTCTGCCAGTCGCCGGGGAGCGTTCCGGTGCTCTCGATGTTGTCCGCGGCGGCCAGCGCTCCGTGGGCGGGAAGCAGGCTCATGGTCATCCCCTCGGGCAGGTTGTCCCGCAAAATCGGTCTCAGAACGCGCAGCGTGTCCCGGTCGGTGAGATAGAGTCCCGCGCGGATCTTTGGCTTTTTGGACAGGCCGTCCAGCCACGCCGCGCGGTCTTCGAGCACCCGGAGCATCCGGCTGAGGCACACCGCCGACGAGCCGAGCTGTCCGGGAAGATGCTCGGGCATCCCCGGGACACGCCCGTCCGCGCCGAGGATCCCCTCTCCGAAGAGGCCCGTGAGAAATTCCGTCACGTTCTCCCGCGTCACGCCGGGCTGATCGCGGAATCCGCCGCATTCCTCCGAAATCAGCTCCAGCGTGTCGATCAGCGGATAGGTCTCGCAGAGGACGCGGAGCATTCGTCCCTCGACCGCGATGTTATCGGAGAGGATCTCCACGGACAGGGTGACGGTCATGCCCGCCTCCTTCGCCGTCTTCATGACCTCGTTCAGCCAGATCCGCGCGAAATCCGCCCGCTTCCGCTCGTCGCCGAAGATCTCCTCGGCCTCGGGGATGCAGTAGATCCGCCGGTTTTCGATCCTGGAGGCGGTCAGCGGGTCGGCCGCGGGGATCGGATGGACCTGACCGTAGAAGAAGTGTCCGGCGTGGTCGTTCGGATCGTCCGGACGGGTCTCGTGCCACTGGCCGGGATAGCTGTGGAAGGTGATCGCGTTGTACCGCATCCGGGCGATGGAGCGGATATACGCCTTCGCCTCCTTCAGGCTGTAGGACGAGATATCCATCGGGAAGTTGATGTGCTGGCGGATCCCGCGGAGGCGGAACTTCGGGCAAACGTCCTTTCTGATCCCGAAGAGACGGTCGGGATCGAATCCCAGCGGGGCGGAATACCCGTCGGCGGTGAAGAGGATCCCGGCGTCGGCGAGCGCGTCGCACACCCCGCAGTATGCCGCGGACGGACTGCCTCCCCGGATCTCAAGCGTCTCCCCGTCCCCGCGGATCGACCAGCAGTGCGCAGGCAGGGATCCGTCGATTTCGACCGTGACGCGCCGGTCCGCGTTTGCCGCCGATCCGGGCCCGGACTCCCGCGCGAGCTCCGCGTTCGTGAATTCCGCGAGGAACCGGCAGAGCTCTCCCGCCGCGTAGGACAGGCCGGCGCTTTTTTCGATTATGCAAATGGTCATGGAATATCCTCCCGTCAGTTTCCTTTGATGAAGGTCGGGAACGCTCCCCGCGCCCGGGAATGACCCTTCCCCCTTATTGTAGCGGCAAATCCGCCGAAGCGCAAGGGGTCAGCGGAAAAAAGCCGCGCAGCTTTCTCACCCGGTTCAGCGGCAAAATAAACAAGCGAGCCTTCAAACTGTAGATTTATTCACAGACCGTGTGTTATAATTCAAGGGACGATTTCCAAAACGCCCCCGAAAGGAGCTTTCTCCCATGAAAATCGGATTCATCGGCAACGGATGGCGCGCAGAGGGATACTGGCGCGTCGTGAAACAGGTCCCGGAGCGGTTCGAGATCTCCGGCGTCCTCTTCCGCAATCCGGACAAGGCGGCGGCGTTTGCCGAAGGTCACCCGGGCCTTGCGTTCACCGACCTCGGCGATTTTCTGAAACAGCCGCACGACATGGTCTTTCTCCTGCTCCCCGCGCACGTTCTGCCGCCCTATGTCGAAGCGGTCCTCTCGGCGGGATTCCCCCTCATGATCGAGACGCCGCCGACGTGGGATCCCGAAAAGCTCGCCGAGCTCTGGGAAATCCAAAAGAGGCACGGCGCGAAAATACAGGTCGCGGAGCAGTACTTTCTCCAGCCGTACCACAGAGCCGTGAAAACGCTCGTTGACCGCGGAACGCTCGGCGAGGTCTCGAATCTGCGGATCTCCATGGCGCACGACTACCACGGCGTCAGCGTCATGCGCCGCCTTCTCGGAAAGGGCGCGGCGGGGTGCACGGTCACGGGACAGCGGTTCTCCTTCCCGGTGCTCTCCCACTGCGGGCGGGGCGGGCTCGGCGATGGCTCGCTCCGGGAGGACGGAAGAAAGGTCGCGGCGTTTGCCTATGACGACGGAAAGGTCGGCTTCTTCGACTTCGCGGGCGAGCAGTATTTCAACTACTTTCGCAGCCGCCATCTGAACGTGCAGGGCACGCACGGCGAGCTGAACGACTACGGCGTCTCCTTCTGGAACGGGACCATGCCGGTCTTCTCCCGTCTGGAGCGGCAGGATCTCGGGAAGGATTCGAACCTCGAGGGCTATTTCCACCGCGGGATCACATGGATGGGAGAGATGATTTACGAAAGCCCGTTCGCGCGGTATCCCGAAGCGCGGCTGACGGACGACGAGATCGCCATGGGCTCTCTTCTGCTCGGCATGGAGCGCATGATCGAAACGGGCGAGGAAATCTATCCCCTCGCGGAAGCCCTGACGGACACCTTCCTCTTCATGAAGATGGACGAGGCGATCCGGACGGGAAAGCCGGTTCGGACGGAGAAGCAGGTCTGGGAGGCATGATCCGCCCGGACGCGGAAAGAAAACAGCATCATTTCAAAGGAGGAGTTGCGAAAATGGAACTCAAGGCGGTCAAATTCAGAAAAGACGGATTCTACTCCCAGCCGTTCTCGTTCGGCGGAGAGGAAGGCCCGGAGAAGTTCGACCCTTCGGTCCGGTACCGGGGCAGCCTGCAAAACTACCTGATCGACACGGGCGGCGAGGTGATCCTTGTGGACACGGGACTGCCCGCCGGAACGCCGGAAGAAGTCCCGGACGAGAACAGCCCCGCCTATACGGGAAAGGACATTGCGAGCTATATGGAAGCGTTCGCAGCGCTCGGCTACAGACCGGAGCAGGTGACGGCGATCCTGCTCACCCACCGGCATGCCGACCATTCCGGCGAGCTTCGCTCCTTCCCGAACGCCAAGATTTATGTGAACGCCGACGAATGCTCCGCCGACGAGCTGAAGGGACTTTCGAACATCGTCCCCGTGACCTTCACGGACGGCGCGTATTACAACTTCCCCGAAAGCCAAAAGATCCGCGAGGGGATCCGGATGATCCGGGCGAAGGGCCACACGAACGGCAACAGCATCGTCGTCGTCGAAAAGGACGGTCTCTTCTACATGTTCCACGGGGACATCACCTATGTGGACGAGGCGCTCTATGAAAACAAGCTGTCCGTGGTATTCGACGATCCCGCCGCCGCCCGCGTGACCCTGGACCGCGTGAGGGAGTTCGTCCGCTGTCACCCGACGGTCTACTGCGGCACGCACACGCCTCAGGGATACGAAAATCTGGAGGCGGGCCGCGTCATGGATCTCGATCACCCCGTCGAGACGATCCCCGCCGAGGTCGATTTCGCGGAGAAAGAGGCCAGCGGCAAGTTCGTCTGCTCGATCTGCGGATACGTCTATGACCCCGCGGAGCACGACGGCGTCCCGTTCGAGGATCTTCCGGACGACTGGAAATGCCCGCGGTGCAGACAGCCGAAGGAGAAGTTCAACCGGGCGTGACGCCGCGCTTCTTCCGGCAGTCCCCCGGCGGAACAAAACGAAAAAAGGGCTTGACGCGCGATGAACGCCGCCGGCCCTTTTCTCTTTCTTTGTCCCTGCGGGGGATCCGGTGCTTTTTGCGGGGAGCACGGGTCCCTTTCCTTCTTTTATTGCCCTTCCAGCTCGGCGAGCTTCTCCATGATGCCGTTCATCGTCTTTTCCATCATCTTCTGCTTGGATTTCCAGAAGGAGGCAAATCCCTGCGGCGCGATCATGTACTGCCAGAGGTTGTAGATGTAGCCGCTGTCCCCGTAGAGGAACATGCCGTCGGAGCGGACGTTGTTCAGCATCAAATCGAGCATTTCGCCGCTCTCCTCGTCCGTGGAATACTTGGATTTGATCGCGTTCTCGTAGTACGCCGGAAGGACCTGCTTGAAGCCCTCCGCCGCGAGAGCCGTCAAAAGGACCGCGCACATGTCCTTGTCCTCCGCGCAGATCGCAATCGCCCACGGATCGGGCAGATAGGACGCGTAATAGGCCTCCTGCGCCTCGTCCGCCTTCCACGTCGGGAGGATGCCGTAGTCCACGATGCCGTCCCGGAGCGCCGTCAGCTTTCCGAGCTCGTACACCGCGAACAGGGCGTGCCCTTCGTCAAAGATCTCCGTTTCCCAGTCCGAAACGGAGCGGGAACCTTCCATGTTCGTCAGCTCCTTCATGGAGTCCATGACGGTCTCCGCCCTCTCCGCGTCCGCGACGACCGTGAGAACGGGGTTCCCGTCCGCGTCCTTTCGGATCTGCGGGATGCCGAGGGTTGCCGGGGTCACCATCCACGAGCCCGCCGCGGCGTAGGACAGGCCGTAGAGGTCGCCGTCGTCCCGCTCGGTGTTGCCGTTCAGGTCGTGGTAAAAATTCCCGGCAGTCTGCTTCACATAGTCAATGGTCCATCTGCCCTCGCGCACGACATCGTAGAAATCGTCGAACCCGTAATCGCTCCGGATCTGCTTGTTGAAGTACACCGCGCTGATCCGGCCCGCCATGCTGTCCACGTCCATCGTTCCCGTGGCAAGATAGCGGTGGCCCCTCGAGGAATAGAGATCCATTTCGTCGCCGAAGTACCACGGCTTGGTCGTGTCGATCACGTCAAACCCGGACAGATCCGCGAAGAATCCCTGCGACGTGAACCCCGCCGTGGAGGTGTTCCAGTTGGAGAAAAGGTCGGTGAAATGATCCCCGGCCATGAACAGCGACCGGACGCCCGCGACATAGGGATCCCAGCTCGTGAATTCCGTCTGATTGCACCGGATCTTGACGTTGAAACGGTCCTCCACCGCCAGTCTCTGCGCAAACTGCGCGTCGTTGACCAGCTCTCCCGTCACCTCCTCCGGCAGCAGCTCGGAATAGTGGTGGTAGATCAGAAGGTCCTTACCGCCGTAGTCCGCCGCGGGCAGATTGTCCTCTACCGCGGAGTTGGCGTGCTTCACGCGGTCAACGAAGGACAGGGAGGAAAAGTCGATTTCGTCCGCGTCCGAGGCGTTTTCCTCGGCATCCACGGTGCCGGCCGGATCCTGATTCTAACCCGCCTGAGAACCGGCGTCCTCCCCTTCCCCGGAACCGGAGGCGCAGGAGCCAAAGACGAGCAGGGCAGCGAGCAGTCAGCAGACAAAGCGCGGACTTCTTCCGTATTTCATGGTGGGATCCTCCTTTGAATCAGACGACACATGATTTTCCGGAATCATGATACCGAAAAACCGCGCCAAAGTCAAGGCCCTGCCTGCCCAACCGAGAACACGCCTCATCCCTTCCCGTCCGGCGCGTCGCTTTCGATCGGCCAGCCGCTCAATTCGAAGTCGCCGAAAATCGGGGTCTGCGCGAGGATCACGGCGGAGTCTCCCATGCGCTCCCGCCACGACTGCCGCCACTTTGTGAGGGCGTCGGAATACTCATTGTAAGGGATCTCTTGCCCGTTGACGAAGGCTTTGTTTTTCTTCGTCCCGTCTGCAACGAATTCTCCGTAACGCTCCGCCGTGAAGACGGTCCGCGCGGCGAGGGAACCCGATACCGTCGTGAACGCGTGACAGACGATCTTCTGGAAGAACTCCGCGCTGTTTTGGGAGATGAGGAAGGTCTCGCCGTTGACGGAGAAGAAGTCCCCGTAAAAACCGTCCGGGCCGTGTGTTCCGATCGCCGCGCACCAGCCCCCGTCCGGATCGGCATTGAGGGAAGCGGGGATTCCTTCGAGGGTCGTGCAGAACGCCAGGACCTCGCCCCGGTTCCTGTCGTACTCGTAGATATCGAGCGGATAGGCCTCCGCCGGCATCCGGTAGACGACCAGCTCGTTCCACCCGTCCCCGTTCAGATCGATCCGACGGGTCGCGTAGGCGGCAAGATGGGATTCCATATTCTCAAGCTCATAATGCTCCGCGAGAAAGGCGTCGTAGGCGGCATCGATCTGCTCCCGGGTCCGGCGGAGCTCTTTCACCGTCATCCTTCCCCCGATCACACAGCGCAGATCCGGATCGATCAGACGCGCAGCGATGGCGGCCACCTCACACCGGCGCACTTTCGATTCCGGCATGAAGGTCCCCGCGTCGTCCGTCCCCGTCAGAACGCCCGCGCGGTAGAGCTTGTACACGTCCGCCGTGTACGACTTGTCCGGGGACAGCGGAAGATCGGGGATCGCGTTGTCGGCGACCGCGTTGATTGCTTGAAGCTCACTATCCGGCAGGGCGCGGGACAGAAGCGACACGCATTCGATCCGGGAAGCGGGCTGCGTGACGTCCCCCGGTTCACCCGGCATGATCCCGTTGTCCATGCAGTATTTGACGTACCCGTAAAACCACGGCTTGTCCGGCGGATTGTCATATTCGTCGGCGGTGGGATAGAGCGCGTGGATCCGGGCGATCCGGGCAGCGATGGTGTAAACCTCCGCCAGCGTGATGTCGGCATCGGGAGCAAAACGATTCTCCCCCACGCCGATCATCAGCCCGGCCCTCGATACGGTTTCGACGGATTGATAAAACCAGTCCTTCGGCGAAACATCCGAGAAGGCCGGGGCCTGCGCGTCGGTTTTGAAATATGCGAGACTGCCGTCCGCTGCGAGAACAGCCGAGGGCAGAAGCGTGAGGGACAGAAGGATTGTCATCATCAGGGGGATCAGGCGTTTCATGATGTACCTCCGTTTTTTCTGTTTGCGTGAACTGTGCGGGTCCGATGGCGATTTTGTTTTGCGGGTGAATTCTGTCAATCATTAGACGTCCTGAACACGCATTTTGTTCCGCCTTCACCCCGCGAAGCCCAACGCGTTCGGGTCCTCCGGATCGAAGGGGTAAAAGACCGTTTCGAGTCCGTTGTAGACTTTGTATATCGCGCCGGAGCGCTTGTCCACGGCAAAGGGGAAGATGATCGGGAACCAGTAGTAGTCCTCGTCCTCCCACGCGCCGACCTGCCGCCCGTCGGACAGCACCAGCCGCGTGGTGACCCAGCGGAGCCAGAGACTGTCCTCGACGCTGATGGCTCCCTCCGGCGTGGGATCGGCGTACAGAGGCTCGAAGGGGCCGTAGATGTTCTCATAAGCCCGGACAAGCGCATCGTGAAGCATGCGCATCGCCCGCTCCGGCGCAATCGTCTCCCGGATCCCCTCCGCCGTCTGAACCCGCAAGGCGACGGATCTCAGCCGGACCTGCCAGTAGGTGTAGTGATCCCGGTAGTTCCAGTACTGCATGTCCCCCGGATAGGTCAGCACAAGATCATAGCTCTCCCCGCTCTCCGTCGTCAGCGTCGTGAGTTCCTCGTGGCGGGTCGGGTAGAAGCGGTCCACGGCGTGGCGGTACAGCGCGAGCGATCCGAGCAGGCCGATGCCGTTTTTCTCCTGCTCTAACCGGTCATAGAAGTCGATCCGCAGGGGGACCGGGCTGACCGGGGCGTCCGGATCCTCCGGGTTTTCCGGATCATCCGCCCACGCGCCGCCGGTCCGGACGATCACGTTGTCCTCCCATCCGGCGGGGAAGATCAGGCGGAACAGGGGCACCCCGTCGGGCGCGCTCCACGTCTGTTCGGCCGCGGTTTCCGGGTCCGGCCACGGATACCAGATCGGCCAGCCGCTGTTTTCGGATTCGTCCCACAGCGGTTTCTGCCAGAGGATCACGGCCGAGCCGCCCTCGCGCTCCCTCCACGTCTCCCGCCAGTCCGTGAGGGCGTCGAAATACCCGTCGAAGGGGATCTCCTGCCCGTTCACGAAGGAGCGGTTCCGCTTGGCCTCGTCGTAGTAGGACGCCCCGCACCGCTCAGCGGAGAAGACGGTCTGCGCCGCGAGGGAGCCCGACACCGTCGTGAAGGCATGGCACTCGACCTTCTTCCAGAACTCGGAGCCGTCCATCGAAATGAGATAGGTCTGATCGTTGATCGTGAAGAAGTCCCCGTAGAAGCCGTCTGCCAGGTCCGGATCGTGCGCCCCGATCTGCGCGCACCAGAAGCCGGAGGGATCGGCGTTGAGCGAGGCCGGGATCCCCTCGAGGGTCGTGTGGAACGCCCGGACGATGTCGTATTTGCGGCTGTATTCGTAGATGTCCACCGGATAACTGCTCTCCGTCGGCATCCGGTAGACCACCAGCTCGTTCCAGCCGTCCCCGTTCAGATCGATCCGCCGGGAGGCGTAAGCCGCGAGATAGGCCGTCATGTCCTCGAGCTCGTAGTGCTCCGCAAGGAAGGCGTCGTAGGCGGCGTCGATCTGCTCCCGCGCCCGGCGGAGGGATTCTTCGTACTGTGGTTCCAACGCTTTCTGCCGCTCGGCCTCCTGCCGTTCGTACATCTCCTCCAGTTCCTCCGCGGTCATCTTCGGGGCTTCGGCGGACTGAGACGGGGCGGCTTCGGCTTCGGCTGTGGGAGCGGGTTCCAACGGCGCGAAGCGGATGGAGCATTCGCCGACGTACTCCGTCTTGCCGAAGAAGGAGGTTTTCCGCTCGGGGAGGGTGATATTCGCCGAGAGGTTGCGCATGTCGGGGAGGGAAAAACTCAGCACGCTCAGCAAGCCGTGTTCATTGAAGAGGATGGTGGGATCCCACGATTCGCTCTCCGCCGTCCAGCCGTCCGCCAGTCCCCAGCCGAGCAGCTTCATTCCGGCGTTCCGGTGCGTGCGCTGAAAGACGGCGACGCCGGGCGTGTAGACAACATGATCCCGCTCGAAGGGAGCCAAGGACGCGCCGGCTGTGAACACCTCATAGACGATTTCCGAGTCCATATCCTCGGTATAGGTATGGAAGCAGTTGATCTCCCGTCCCACGCCCTTTGTGAGCGAGCGGGCCATGAAATCGGGATGCATGACGGAGATCCGTTCCCGGAACGTGCTTGCGGGGAATTCGTTCGTCAGACGGGCAAGCCAGACGACGGACTGCATGACGCCGAGTTCCGTCCGGCAGGAGGCGAGAAAGACGTCTCCCGAAGCCGTCGAGAAAAACAGCCATTCGCTTGTGCTTTCCGGGTTGGCATGCCGGTATGCGTCCGTGATTCGTACGATCTTCACGCCGGTCTGTTCCCGGATGAACTCCGTCAGCCCGTGTGTTTCTATGGGCTCTATGGGATTGTGTCTGTTCCAGTCGACGTCCGAGCTGTACCAATCCATGTCCGAATTGTCAAAGCGCGTCCAGACCGATCCGTCCCCCGCGATCTCGACAAGCATGTGGGAAAGGATCTCGTCCGTGCGCTCGTCCCCGTAAAATACCACCTCGTCCACCGAATACCGCGCAAAAGGCAAACTCGTGTCCTTCGCCGTCAGATTTACCGCCAGCACGACGCCGGAGAGGACAAGCACCACCGCCGCGGCGACGCTCACCCAGAGCACGGGCTTTCGATATCGCATCACGTTCTTCACCCGGCCCGTCGTCTCCCCCTCTCCGAAGGCCAGCGCGGGGCCCGCGATCCGTCCCCGGGAGGCGAACTTCACAAGGGTCCTCGCGTACGCGGCCCGGATGTCGTCGTCGGAAAGGCTGTCGGACGCGCCGCTCTGTCCGTCCGTTCGGCGTTCAGCCCGGTCCGTGACCCGGTCCATCGCCCGGTTCAGCACCGCCTCGTCGCAGGACAGCTCCATATCCTTCCCGGACAGGGAAAACGCCAGCCAGACGAGGGGATTGAACCAGTGCACGGTCAGCGCGAGGAAGGACAGCAGCCGCAGCCACGGATCGCCCCGCCGGATGTGAACGCGCTCATGCGCCGCGACACAGGCCTGCTCCACCGGAGTCAGCCCCGTCGGAAGGTAGATCCTCGGGCGGATCAGCCCCACGACGAACGCGGAATCCACCCGGTCGGTCAGAAGGACGTCCTTCGCGCCGCACGAGACCGCCTCCGCCAGACGGGCTTTCAGCATCCGGTACGACGCCAGATTCCACCCGGCCATGACCGCCGCTCCGGCCAGCCAGACAAAGGGAGCCGCGGTCAGAACGCGGTCCCAAAGACCGACGCGGTTATCTTCACCGGCCGACTCAGCCGACGCGGGCAGGGAGTTTCCGCCTTCGGCCACACCTTCGCCGGACGCCGACGGAGGATTGCCGTTCAGCGCGGAATCGGGCGCGTAGACCTCGGCGGACGACTCTCCCGCGCCGACTGACGGATTTGCAGATAGATCCGCGCTGTCCGGAGATTCGGAGACGGCGGACAACTCCGCCCCGGCCCATGCGGATTCCGGCCCCATCGGAAGCTCCGGCAGAGACACCGACAGAGGGATCCCGAAGGGCGTGAGCAGGCGGAACAGGACGACGAGCCACAGTGCCCACGACCACCGCTTCGGCGCTTTTTTCAGGATCAGCCGCACGAGCAGAACGGCGAGGATCACCGCAGATCCCGTCGCACTCATGCGCAATACGGTCAGAAAGACCCCGGTCACGGGCTCACCCCCTTTGCCTGTTCTCTTCGATGAACTTCAACAGCGCGTCCACCTCTTCGTCGTTCAGCTTCTTCCCGCGGGAAAAGGCCGTCAGGAACCGGGGCAAGGATCCGCCGAAGGTCTCGTTCACGAACTGTTCCGACCGCATCGCGCGGAATTCGTCCCGGGTGACCAAAGCGCGGACCTCCCCTCCCTCGTTGCGGAACAGGCCCTTTTCACACAGGCGTCTCAAGACGGTGTAGGTGGTGGATTTTTTCCAGCCGATGGCGTCCTGCGCCAGCTTCACCAGTTCTCCCGAGGGCAGGGGCTCGTTCTCCCAGATCAGATCCGCGAATTTCGATTCGATTTCGCCAAGCGTGCATTCGTTCATGATGTTCCTCCGTTTTGATGGTTTACGAAAAGTAGACTTCCTGATCTTAGTTTATACCATGTAAACTGAATTGTCAAGGGGGTACGCGAAAATCATTTTCGTTTTTTTTGAACGCGCGCGGACGGGAAGGGAGGCGGGGAAAGCGCGGAAACTTCCCTTTTGTACATGAAATCTGCGCATCGGGGAATGGAAAAAGCGGCGGTTTTGTGCTATAATGGAGTTCAGAAACCATTCTCTTTCTCTGAAAGGAAGAAACGCCATGAAAAAACTCAACGTAGCTCTCGTGGGGCTCGGGTTCGGCGGCGCGTTCGCTCCGATCTACAAGGAGCACCCGAACGTCGGGGAAGTCACCCTGTGCGATCCGAATCCGGACAGGCTGAAACGGACAAACGACTACATCGGCGGAGGCGTGCGGTGCGTGGACAACTACGAAGACGTCCTCGCGGATCCCTCGATCGACGCGGTCCACCTCGTCACCCCGATCCCGCTCCACGCCGATCACACCGTCGCCGCGCTCGAAGCCGGAAAGCACTGCGCCTGCACCGTTCCGATGGCCACCTCGCTGGACGACATCCGCCGGATCGTCAAGGCGAAGCGGAAGTCCGGCAAGAACTACATGATGATGGAGACGACGCTCTACACCTATCAGTTTTTCTATGCCAAGAAGATGAAGGAGAACGGGGAATTCGGAAAGATCCAGTTCTTCCGCGGCTCCCACTATCAGGACATGGCGAACTGGCCGGAATACTGGATGGGCCTGCCTCCGTTCTGGTACGGCACGCACGCCATCGGGCCCATGGTCGCGCTGTCCGGCTCCCGGATCTGCCGGGTGAACTGCTTCGGCTCCGGGACGATGGCCGAATGGCTGGTGCAGAAGTACGGCAACCCCTACCCGGTGGAATCCGCGCTGTTCGAGTTCGAGAACGGCATGAAGGGCGAGGCGACCCGCTCCCTGTTCGAGTGCGCCCGCGTCTATCAGGAGGGCATGTTCGTCTACGGCTCGGACAAGTGCTTCGAATGGGGATTTGCCGACGAGGACAGCCCGATCATCTCCACGCTGGATCCCGGCGGAAACGGGCGTGCCCGCTGGACGTCCTGCGAGACGGTTCCGATGCCGAACTACTACGACGATCTGCCCGAAGAGCTCTGGCACTTCACCGTGGGCGGCAACTACGATCCGCTCAACCCGCAGGAATCGCTGAAAAAAGGCGCCGGAGCGGGCCACCACGGATCCCACGCGCACCTTGTCCACGAGTTCGTCACAAGCTGCCTCGAGGAGCGCAAGCCGTGGATCGACGAACACCTCGGCGGCAACATCACCGCGGCGGGCATCTGCGCGCACGAATCCGCGATGAAGAACGGCGAACCGGTGATCGTACCGAAGTTTTAAGTTCTGATTCATCACAACGTGAAAACAGCGGGGCTGACAAAAACCTCGCTGTTTTTTTGAATGTTCGATTGTTTGATCGGCTGGTCTGCTGTCGTGCGGTCACGTTTTGCGGATATTGCGCCGGTATTCGCTCGGGGAAATGCCGAAAACACGCTTGAAAGCCTTGCTGAGGTGGAATTCGTCGCAGAATCCGAGTTCGGAGGCGAGCGCGCCCAGCTTGACGTCCGGCCTGTCCCTGAGGGAGGTGCAGACCCGCAACAGCTTGCTGTCCATCTGATACTGGCAGAACGTCTTGCCGAACCGCCGCACGAACGCGGAGCGGAGCGTCTTGACCGACACATAGCTGGCCTGCGCCGCCTCGTTTTCCGTCAGAAAGCGGCCCGGCGCGTCCTTCATCATCCGGAGGCAGTTTTCGATCAGCCTCTGGTTCCGGGCCCCGCTCTGGACGGAGATCTGGGAGAGGAAATAGAGCAGGGTGTCGAGCAGCGCGGACGCCTCCTCTTCCCTTCCCGGCCTGCGGGAGAGCACGAGCAGGGTGAGTTCCTCGAACAGCCGCGGGATGATCTCGTTGCCCTGACAGCGGGTGACGGTTCCGAGAGGAAGGCGCGGGATCCCGTCGTCCGGCAGCTCGCGCGCAGACGGAATATCCGCCTCGGACGGGTAAAAATGGATGTAATAGGTGCTCGTTCCGGGCGGGCACATCCGGAATCCCTCGTAGTCCGCATACGCCGGGAGAAGGAAAACGTCGCCCGGGAGAAAGGAGCAGGGCGTCCCTTCGAGCAGAACGTCCCACTCGCCCTGACACATGTACACCAGATCGAAAAACGGCGGACGGGCGCGCTTTGGATGAAGGCACGGCTCCGGATACTCGGCGAAGGCTCCCTCGAACAGATCGCGCGGCTTTCCGACGGAGAAATAGGACTGCATGCGGCCCCCCTGAATCAGAACTGCCTTGATACCCTATTCTACCACGATTCCGGGGCGGATGCAAGCGGGATCACCACTTGTTGTTCTCTTCGAAGCTGCTGATCGATTTTTCGATCCCTTTCGTGACCATCTTGTCCAGCTTCGCAAGCGTCGAGGCGATATTTCCGCCGTTCCGCAGCACGCTCGACACCTGATCGGGGAGTCCTCCCCAGTTGTAGACCTCGGCGGTCTCCGCGGCATCGAGCACGGCGTTCGGATCCGCGGCGGTCTGTTCCTGAGCGCTCTGCGGATCCTGCCCCTCTTCCTGTCCGGACTCCGAGCAGGAGGCAAACAGCGGCGTCAGAAGAAGCGCGGCGCAGAGAGCGAGCGAGACGAATCTTGTTTTCATATTCCGGAAACTCCTTTTTTCAGTCGGGATCATATTCCTTCACTGTAATTATACCTCACCCCGCCCGATCCGGGAATGAACAAAAGCGCAGAAAACATGTACAAAAAGGAAATCGGAAGGATGCGCGGAGGGATCGGCTCCCCGGCGGACCGGAACGCGGGATCCCCCGTTTTTCCCATCCCGCTTGACAAGAGGCGCGAACGGGGGTACAATACAGGTACATGACAACTCTCTTTTCCATGGAAGGAGGACTCCATCGATGAACCGTTTTCTGAGAAACGCCCTTCTGACCGCGCTTGTCCTGCCCATTGGGCTGCCTCTCGGGCTTGCCGCACCCTGCCCGACTGCCGCGGCCGAACCGTCCCAGAGCAGGATCCCCGCTCTCTCGACGGACAAAAGCGTCTACCTCGAGGGCGAGGACATCTGGGTCACCGCGTACGGCGAAGGAAAGGACTGGGTCGGGATCTACGCGAAGGGAGAGGTCCCCGGCGGCCCGCCCTCGATCTATTGGTACTATACGGCGTCGGACGCGAAGAGCGGGGAGGCCGTGAACATCCGGAAACAGCGGAGCAACAGCCGCCCCGAATACCAGTCCCTGCCCGGCGGCGCATACACCGTCTTTCTGCTTCTGGACGACGGCTACACCGTGTCGGAGTCCGTGGATATCCTGATCCTGCCCGAGGAGGGGAAGCGGCTCGTGCCGGAGTCGGCCTCGGTCTACGAGGGGGATTTCCCGGTCGTGACGGCGTTCGGCGCAGGGGAGGAATGGGTCGGTCTGTGGCCGTCCGGCGCGGATTTCAGAGAGGCGGAACCGCTCGCCTCCTTTACCGTGCTGCCCGGAAACAACGGGAAGAAGACCGCCCTGAAGCCGGGATCCGGATCGCTCTCCGCCGGGACCTACGCCGCCCTCCTCTTCCCGTCCTCCGGCACGTCGGATGATCCGATCTCCGAAGCGGAATTCTCCGTCACGGCCGCAAAAGCCCCGGACGCACCGAAAAACGGGACTTATTCGGCTCCGCGCTGCGCCGAGGGTCTGGCCGGCGGAACGGTGACGGTCGCGCTGTCGGACTCCCCGGAGGGAGCGGCGGCGGAAGAGGTCTATCTGTGGTGGGGAAAGGACGGGCAGCCCCTCGAAGGCATGACCCGTCTCGCGCGGGCCCACGCCGTCCGGAATCCGCTGACCCTCGATCTGCCCGAGTACCTGACGATCCCGGAGGGCGCGGAGGAGATCCTCGTTCTCGCAAAGAACCGCTTCGGCGAATCGCCCGTTCTTTCCCTGCCCCTGCCCCCGGACGCCGTACCGTACCGTCAGGGAGAGGTGCTCTTCCGGTTTCAGGTGACGAGCGACTGGCACGTCACGGACGATCCGAACCACGACCACAACCGCCACCTCGGCATGATGCTCGACGACATCGCAGAAATCTGCCCGGACAGCGCGGGGATCATGGTCGTCGGCGACGTGGCGGATCACGGGAGGAAGAGCGAATACGCGCAGGCCGAAAAGATCATCGGAAAGCGCGAAAACGTCCCGCCGATCCACTATGTCATCGGCAACCACGACGTGTCCTACGGGGACGGATTCAAGCGGCAGATGGAGATCTTCAACGCGTTCTCCGGCAACGACAGCCTCTTCTTCGACCGCTGGATCGGCGGATTCCACTTCCTCTTCATCGCCGCGGACGCCGTGAATTTCCCCCTGCCCATCCCGCGGTACGAGATGGACTGGATCGAGGAAAAGCTCGCCGAGGACGCCTCCCCGGAGAAGCCGATCTTCGTCTTCTGCCACGAATCCATCCTCGACACCGTGGCGGGGAGCACCGCGGAGGAGGGCTGGTGGGGCATATCGAACGGGAAGGATCTGGCCGCCCTGTTCTCGCGCTATCCGCAGACGATCTTCTTCAACGGCCACAGCCACTGGGAGCTCGCCTCGTACAACGAGATGTTCGCCGGGGACGGGAAGCGGGATTTCCGCGCGTTCAACACCTCCTCGGTCGGCTATCTCTGGACGGGCTACAACGTCGTGCCGGGCGAATACCTCTACGGCTCCGAGGGCCTGTTCGTCGAGGTCGCCGAGCATACGGTGACGGTGCGCGGGCGGGACTTCGTGACCGGCGAATGGACGGCCTCGGCGCAGTACGCGGTCCCCGGCAGCTGGAACGTCTCCGCCTCCTCCGAACCCGAACCCCAGTCCGAAACCCAGTCAGAACCCGAACAGGGATCCGAACCCGCGCCCGAGGCCTCCGCGGAAGGGGAACAGCCGCGGCAGGAGGCACGGGCGGAGAGGACGGGATGCGCGTCCGCCCTGCATGTCTCCGCCGCTCTTCCGCTCGCAGGGGCCGCCGTTCTCTCCCTGCGCAGAAGAAAAAAGTCCGACCCCGCCTGAAAAGCCCATCCGACCGAAGAAAACAAATCGAAGGAATCAAACCGAAGAAAGGAAGGTACTCCCATGAAATCGAAACTGTCCCTCACGCTCACCGTTCTGCTTGTCCTGACCGCTCTGGTTTGTCTCTCCGTCTCCGCGTCCGCGGCGGAAAAATCGCTCTCTCTGCCCAAGACCGAATACGCGCAGAACGAGGATATCCTCGTCACCGCGTACGGCGAAGGAAAGGACTGGGTCGGGATCTACGCGAAGGGCGAGACTCCCGGCAACCCGGCCTCGATCTACTGGTACTACGTCGCCGAGGACGCGGAGCCCGGAGAAGCGGTCGATATCCGGTTACAGCGATCCAACAACCGCCCGGAATACGACATGCTCCCGCCCGGGGAATACACCGTCTGGCTGCTGCTCGACGACGGCTACGAACCCTTCGATTCGATCGACATCACGGTTTTCGCCACGCTCGAGCTCGACAAATTCGCCTACACGGAGGGCGACGATATTCTTGTCACGGCCAACGGCGAAGGCAAGGACTGGGTCGGCGTGTATCCCGCGGGAGAGATCCCCGGAGGCGGAACGCAGTCCATTTACTGGTACTATGTAGCGGACGGCCACACCCCGATGGAACCGGTCCGGATCCAGGACGGCACCCATAACACGGACCGCAGCGCGTATGCGGATCTTCCGGCGGGCGACTACACCATGTTCCTGCTGGCAAACGACGGGTACGACATCATCGACTCCATCGACTTCACGATCCGGGCGGCCAAGAAGGAAGAACCCGCTCCCGCCGCCAGCGAACCCGCCCCCGAACCCGATCCGGAACCCGCCGCGGAAGAAGCCCCCGCCGAAGCTCCTGCCGAAGCCGAAGCTCCTGCCGAAGCCGCGCCCGCCCCGGAAAACGCCGCCGCTTCTACCACCGCGGCCGACTCCGCAAAGAGCGGATGCGGTTCGTTCGTCGGCGGAGGACTCGTCGTGCTGCTCTCCGTTCTCGGCTCCGCGTGGGCGGCCGGACGCAGAGCATGAACGGCGCGCGCGCAGTCCTGTCCGGTCACCAGATAAACGGAACGAGCCTGTACCGGACTCTCTTCTTGTAGTCCGCGTACCCGTCCAGCCCCTTCTCCAAAACCTCCTCTTCACTGCGGATCCGCGCCGCGATGATGGGGAGGTAGAGGAGCAGGACGGCAAAGGAGACCGCCGAGCCGAGCACCAGCGGCATCGACAGGAACAAAAGCAGCGTCGCCATGTACATGGGATGGCGGACGATCCCGTAGAGCCCGGTGTCGATCACCTTCTGGTTTTCCTGCACCTCGACCGTCCGCGAAAGATAGGCGTTCTCCCGGAGCACCTCGGCGAACAGGGCGTACGCGAAGAGAAAGAGGACCGCCGCGGCGTACGAGACCCACTCCGGCAGCAGGAACCGCCCGAACCGGAAGGAGAGCCCCGCCGCGACGAACGCCGCGAGAAACATGAGGCCGCTCAAAAGGATGACCCGCTTCTGCGCCGGCTCCTCTTCCCTCATGTTCAGCCTCTTGCGCAGAAGCTCCGGGCTTTTCTTCATCATGACAAAACCTGCCGCGAGCATCGGGACGAACAGGATCCCGATCAAAAGCCACGCGCGCGGCCAGTCAAGCGTCCCTGCCGGAATAAACAGCAAAAGGCCCACAAGAATCAGGCCGCTCACATATTTCGTGACCGCCTGCGCAAACAGCTTTCCATCCATACCGAATCGACGCCTCCTCCGAATTCCGGATTCCCGGTTGGTCGGGTTTATTATACCATATCTTTCGGGAAACGGAGCGCGAAGGAGAAAAGATTTCGGCGTCTGCGTCAGCTGTGACAGATGCCGGATCGGAGGGGCGGCGGGCTGGGTGGCGGAGCCCCCCCCCCGGTCGATCCGACGAGGAGACTGCACCGCCCGCACCTTATCGTAGCAAACCCGCCGCATCCGCGTAAGATGGACGGCGAAAGATAGAGAACATTTTGAAGAGGGTGTAAAAAGCCGGACCGCGCAAGGCGATCCGGTTTTTTGAGAAGTATGCTGTTCGGCGCGTACCCGTGGAACGGCATTCAATCTGTGATCAGGCTCGGCGGGAATCAGCGATCTGCCACATACCCCGTCCATCTGTCGAGCATCCGGGCGAGGAAGAGGCGGTCAGCCGCGTTCACAGTCCCGTCCCCATTGACGTCCGCGGCGTCCATATCCAGCGTTTCGGCTCCGTATCCGTCCCACCCGGCGAAATGCCGCGAAAGGGTAATCAAGTCGAGCTTGTTGACGTTTTTGTCGGAGTTGACGTCGCCGGGGAGAACATCGGGTTCTGCGGCTAATTCCGTCTCATACTCGCCGTCGCCGTCCGTGTCAGCCATGATCTTGACCTCTTCCATATCTCCTTCTTTCTTCGGAACAATAAGAACCGAGTCTTCCGAAGCGGTGAAACGAATTTCGTCTGTAACGTCGTCTCGTTCGACAGTGACCGTGACACCGGAAAGGTCTGTTCCGGCAATC
>SVQK01000085.1 GCA_015065385.1 Oscillospiraceae bacterium
CAATAACTCTGATAAGGTTGGATAGCGATATTGGTGTGCCGAAGCCTCAGCTTCACATGATTGGTATCGCCTATCTTTTGTCCCCTCCCCCATGAAGTTCTTTGCCAGGCTTTCTCCGAAAGAAAGCCGCGTTTCCCTTTTGGCTTGAGATTAGTATCACACTATGCGGAAAGAAACGCTTCTCGTTTCTGGATTAATGTCCCTGCGTCGGCGCGGCGCATGGCCATAAAATCCGGAAACCCGTAGGGTTTCCTTCCTTTATAGTGTGAATACACTATATGTCGAAAACGCGGCGGCCCGGGTCATTGCATCACTTCGTTCAGGTTCCAGCCGGAGCTTGCGTAGTCTCCGTCGGCGTCGTACAGGGTGCGGAGCAGGTACGCGCTCTCGGTGAGGGCGTGGGGCGGATTGCCCTCTCCCTCCTCCCAGACGCATCCGGCGGCAAAGGACGCGTCCCGGAGCCAGTTCGGGAGGTGGTCCCATGTAGTGAGAATGATGCCGTACGCTCCGAGCTTCTTTGCGTCGGCGGCGAGGGAGCGGATGTTCTCGCGCCCGTCCCACGGGCAGACCACGGTGTCGAATCCGCGGTCTATGAAGTATATTGTCGTCGGATTGAACCCGTTCCCGTAGGAATACTGCCAGTCCGCCATAATGACGCGGCGGTCGATCAGATCGAGGGCGGCGGCGGTGTTCTTGTGGTCCCCGGTCGTGACGATGGGGCCCTCTCCGAAGTCGCCGCGGCGCAAAAACTGGTCGTGCCAGACGATCGGGCGGCGTCCGGTCGCCGAGACGTCCTCGATCAGGCGGTTGAGGTATTCGGCCAGAAGCTCGTGCGGGACTCTCTTCCGGCAGCGGTCGCAGGTGGCGAAGGAGTACGCCTCGTCAAATCCGAGGTGGAAGTACTTCCCCTCCCCGCAGAAGTTGGCAAGCTCCGCGCGGATTTCGGAGAGCAGCCGATAGGTATCGGGGTTCGAGAGGCACCACGTCCAGCCGTCGGGCTCGAACAGGCGGGCGAGACGGGGATCGCGGTTCAGCACGACGTGGCGTCCGTAGCACGCGCGGGACTGAGCGGCGTGGCCGAAGTGGTTCGCCATGGGGATGACCTCCATGCCGTAGCTTCTTGCCAGGTCAACGAGGGATTTCAGCTCCTTTTTGGTGAAGGACTTCTGCCGCCATGCCAGCGCGGGGAGGCAGTCGTAGGGGAAGGTCCCCCAGAATTCGAAGATCACATGGGTCATCTTGAGAAATCCCGCGAGGTGGACGGCCTTTTCGAGGTTGTACAGGCTCGATTCCGGGAAGACGCAGAAGTGGACGGCGCGGAAGGGGATCGCGGGGGCGTCCCGGACCTCTGCGGCGGCGATATAGAAGGACTCCTTCCCCGCCTCGAGCGTATCCGGGCAGATCAGCTGGACGAGGGTCTTGATCCCGTCGAGCAGCCCCGCCCCGTCCGCGCCTTTCAGGGAGACGCCGGAGGGAGTGATGCGCAGGGCGTACCGGTCTTCGGGTGCGGGGGAAGCGGGCGCGGGATCTCCGATTTCAAGGGAGAAGCCCTCGCCGGGGAGGGACTCAAGGATCAGCTCCGAGGCGGTGCAGGAAAAGCGGTTCCAGAGGATTTTCACGCGCGCGGCTTCCTCCGGGGTGAGTCCGGAAACGCGGGCCGTCACGCGGGGGCCGAAGACAAAGCGCTCGTTTTCGTTTTCGGAAAACCGCTTCGGCGCGGGATAGAGGTGAGGTAAGTACATGATGATGCTCCTTTTATCTGTATGCTGTGCGGGGCGCGAAGGTCACTCCGGAATCTTCGCCAGTCGTTCCAGATCCTTTTTCCACATCTTTTCCCAGCCCTTCATTTTGGACGCGAGGTCTCCCTCGCCGATGACCATGAGGGTGTTGGGCCACTGGCCGTTGAAGCAGGTGGAGTAGGCGAAGGCGAAGTCCATGGTCATGCCCTCGCGGATCAGGGCCAGCATTTCGGGGACGTCCTTGTCGCGGGTGTATTTGTTCTCGAGGGCGACGGTGTAATAGGTCGGGATGACGTCGAGCATGCTGTAGTAGTTCAGGGCCTCCATCACGCGGCAGGAGAGGTTCGGGTCGGACGCCGTCTT
This sequence comes from Oscillospiraceae bacterium, assembly GCA_015065385.1. Taxonomy (GTDB): domain Bacteria; phylum Bacillota; class Clostridia; order Oscillospirales; family CAG-272; genus UMGS1696. The sequence continues at coordinate 2,103 of SVQK01000085.1, forward strand.
CGCCATGAACATGACGTTGGAGGACGTGCCGATCTGGGTTTTATACTGCGCCTGTCCCTCGTCGAACTTCGGATAGGGGATGATGCCGAAGTCGGCCTCCATGTTCCGCATGACGTCGCCTTCGATGATGTAGATATAGGAGCAGTGGAACAGGGAGCGGTTTTCGGCGAGGATGCTGCAGAACTGGTAGAAATCCACGGCGCCCATCTCCCCGTACAGGGAATCGACGTCGGCGCGCAGAAATTCCGTCGCCCATTCGTGGGCCTGCACGAGCCGCTCCGTCAGGCCGACCGAGACCCGCTCGCCGTCCTCATTCGTGTCGATGACCTTCACGTCCATCGCGGTCTGGAAAGCCCGGATCGGAACGCCCTGCGCGTAGGCTCCGATCGCGTCGGCGTTGGGATCGATCTTTGTATCGCCGTCCAGATCCACGACGGTCTCGGCTGCCATGGAGAGGAACTTCGGCATGGTCCAGACCCCCTCCCGGACGAGATCGTAGGGATTTTCCAGACCGAAATCGGTGAGGACCTGCTTGTTGAAGTAGACCACGGAGCAGTCCTTGTAGACGGACAGGTTGGCGTCTCCGAACACGCAGAAAAGGTGTCCGTCGATGTTCAAGTCGTCGTACTGGCCGTTCATCCACCACGGGTTGGAGAGGTTGAGGTCGGAAACGGTCATGAAGTCCATCAGGCTGCCCTGCAGATAGAGCGGCAGGGAGCAGACGATGTATCCCGTCGCAATGTCGTAGGTGGTATCCCCCGCGAGGACGGCGTTCTTGACGAAGTTGTTGTAGGAGTCCCGCGTGTCCCATCCGCCGAGCTCGTACTGATAGGAAAAGCTGATGTTGAAGAGGTCGGCGGTCTTGTTGCTCCGCTCGAAGATCGCGTCGTTGACGACCTCTCCGGTGGCCTCGGTGACGAATTCGTAGGCCTTTTCGGTCGGGACGAGCATGTGGAAGTCGCGGCCTTTGTTGTTCTCCTCGGGGATGCCGAGCGGGATCTCGGTCTCCTCCGGCGCGGCGGGAGTCTCCGAGGCGGGATCCGCGGCCTGCGTCTGGCCGGCGTCGGTCACAGGGGCGGAGGGATCCTTTGTCTCCGGGTTCTCGGAGGAACAGGAAACAAGGGCGGAAAGCAGGACGATGGTGAGCGCAAGGGTGGCGGCGATGAGTCTCGGGGCTGCGTGTTTCATAACGACCTCCTTCATCGGTTCGCTGGCGTTGTGGTGCGTCTTTCGTTCCGATCCCATTGTATCAAAGAGTCCCGCGGCGCGCAAGGGGTTTCGAAAAAAAGAATAAGAACATTTCGCCGATGTTCTGCTGATCCGGGAGCCCCCGCGGCGGTTTTTCATTTTATCCGATCGAGTTCTCTTGACATTTTCCCTCCCCTGTGCTATACTCTTCTCAATCACCTGCACGAAGCGGGCACGGACGGGCGGTCGAAGCGGCCTGTTTTGTGCCCTTTTCTCTTTTTCCGGGTGAAATCCAACCGATTCGAGGTACCCTCCATGGCCGAACTCAAAAAATCCATGTCCGAACGGCGGGAAGAGCTGCGGAAGCTCATCTACGCCGCCCTGTTCCTCGCGCTGGCCTTCCTGCTCCCCTTTGTCACGGGCAGCAACCGCGCGCTCGGGACGCTGATCTCCCCGATGCACATTCCGGCCTTCCTCTGCGGGTTTATCTGCGGTCCGGGCTGGGGAGCCGCCGTCGGATTCTGCGCGCCCCTTCTCCGCTCCGTCGCGCTGGGCATGCCCCCGGCTCAGATGGCGATCTGCATGGCGTTCGAGCTGGCGGCTTACGGATTCTGCTCCGGGCTTCTCCGCCGCATCCTGCCGAAGCACGCCGCGTGGATCTACGTCTCCCTCGTGATCTCGATGGTCGTCGGGCGGGTGATCTACTTCGCCGTCGCCGTGCGGGTCATGGGCGTGGAGCAGGCGTTTTTGCCGTATTTCGGGACGCAGTTTGTGAACACATGGCTCGGGATCCTCATTCACCTTGCCATCGTCCCGCCGATCGTGTACGCGATCGAGAAGTACAGGAAGACGAACAGGTAAGACGCGCCTTCCCCGATGTCGAAACTTTTCATATTTTTCCTCTTGCATTTTCCGGGTTTTCTGCTATACTAAGGGCAGAAGAAACAACCGCCATGAGACGATGAAACGGAGGAACATGATGAAAAACGAAAACCGTGACGGACTGCTCAAGAGTCTGTTCACCCTGATCGGCGCGCTGGTCAGCATCTGCGCCGTGATCGCGCTGGCCTATGTCCTGTTCAAAAAGTATTTTCAGGTCACGTTCGAGTGCGACGAAGGAGACGGCGGCATCGCGGAAGAGGACGATCCCTTCGCCGACGACGAGGACCGCGCCTTCGAGCCGATCTGCTGCTGCGACGAGGAGGAGACGCCCGAAGAGGACGAGCCCCACGCCTGCGGATGCGCCGAAGAACCCGAAAAAGCCGCGGAATAAGCGGAACTCCCAACAGAAAAAGACCGCCGGATGGTTCAGAGAGAACGTCCGGCGTATTTTTGATTGGGCGGGGGGCGGGAGAGAGGGCTGACGAAACGCACATGAAACCGTAAGATATGATTTAGCGCGACTCCCTCAGTCACTGCGGTGACAGCTCCCTCGGTGCACGAATCTGACGATTCGTGAGGGAGCCTTGGGGGTTAAGCTGTTCGAGATCCGTCTACGGTGAGTGAAGCAGTGGTGGTAAAAGCCGCCTTCGGAGAAGGAGCCTCTCGGAGGGAGGTGGCACGGCCTGAAAGGGCGGGACGGAGGGAGTGTGCGATATCGCATGCCGCGCAATTTATTTGTTTTGCCTATGCCCCCGGCCTTACCCCATTGCAGGAGAAACTCTCCGTTTTTCCCTCCCACGGGAAGGACAGCTCGGAGGAGAAGAGGGCGGGGCCTTTGTAGTTCACGCGGCTGCCGTACTTTCCGTCGCCGAGGAGGGGGGATTTCCGGGCGGCGAACTGGGCGCGGATCTGGTGCGTCCGGCCGGTCAGAAGCTCGATCCGCGCCTCAGTCACCGTATGCCCGCGCCAGTCGAACCGATCTCCCAGCGCATATCGGAGGACGGCCTCCTTCGCGCCGCGCCGGTCCGCGTCCGGGGGGAGGATAAAGGCCTTGTCCCGCCGCCGGTCGAAAAAGAGCTTGTCCCGCAGCTCGCCGCTTTCGGGAAGGTCGTCCGCCGCGGTGAGGTACGCCGTGTAGATCTTCCGCACTTCCCCGTCCGCCACGGATTTTGAGAGCAGGGAGGCTCCCTTTTTTGTCAGCGCGAACACCATGAGCCCGGCGGTGGTCCTGTCCAGCCGGTGCACGGGGTACACGGACTCGAAAGGGGCGTTCTGCGCGGTCAGGATCTCCCGGAGCAGGGCCGGAGCGGAGCGATCCCCTTCTCTTTCCTCCGACAGAACGCCGAAGGGCTTATAGAAGACGGCCCAGTCGGAAGTCAGGGCGGCGAGGGCGGGGGCTTGCGGGTCGGAGTGGGAAAACGTCATGGGCAGCCTCCTGCGGATAAGAAAACGGGGGAGGATCCTTTTGGAAAGAATCCCCTCCCTTGAATTTCCCTTTCAAAGAGGTTGGGCGGGGGAGCGAAACACCGAAACGCACTTATATCGATCCTTTTTGTTTCGCGCGACACCCTCAGTCACTGCGGTGACAGCTCCCTCGGTGCGCGAATCTGACGATTCGTGAGGGAGCCTTGGGGGTTAAGAATAAAGCGATCACGCTGTCTGACGGTTCATTGAAAAGTGGAGCGAGCGTCGGCCCTCTCCGTCTCAGTCTACGACTGGGTCTTCGACTGCGCCACCTCTCCCAGAAGGGTTCCTCCCTACGGGAGGGGGCAAGAAAGACTGCGGCTGCACGTTTTCCCTTTTCAATGCGCGTTTCGATCGCTGTTTGCGTCGCCCTCTCGGGCAGAGCAAACCGATGAATTTCGGTGAAGCCGGAATTCATCGCATGTTTCGGCTTTACAAACACAGTCC
>SVQK01000086.1 GCA_015065385.1 Oscillospiraceae bacterium
CAATAACTCTGATAAGGTTGGATAGCGATATTGGTGTGCCGAAGCCTCAGCTTCACATGATTGGTATCGCCTATCTTTTGTCCCCTCCCCCATGAAGTTCTTTGCCAGGCTTTCTCCGAAAGAAAGCCGCGTTTCCCTTTTAGCTTGAGATTAGTATAATGCCCCGTACGACGCCGAAAGCGGAACAGACGGAAAGGAGCGGATGCCTTTGAACAACGGAAATGAAAAGAATCGGAAAGCGAGCCGGCTCGGAGGCGCGCTCTTATTGCTTCTGGCGGCCATGATCTGGGGGACTACCTTCGCGGCGCAGAGCGAGGGCGCGGACAAGCTCTCCGCCTTTGCCTTCAACGGGATCCGGATGGCGATCGGCGCGGCGGTCCTGTCCCTCTTTCTCCTGACCCGCGCGCTCCCGGGGGCGATTTCCCGCCGGAGAAACGGGATCGGACGTACCCCCGCGGACGAAGAGGCCCGAAAAGCGAAAACGCTCCTCACGCTCCGGGGCGGCGCGCTGATCGGACTGGCCCTCTTCGGCGCGAGCACCGCCCAGCAGTTCGCGTTCAATTACACCGGAGCGGGGAAGATCGCCTTCATCACCGCGCTCTATATGTTCTTCGTCCCCTTGATCGGGCTGTTCTGGGGAAAGCGCGTCCCGCTCGTCACATGGATCTCCGTCCTGATCGGGTTCGCGGGGCTGTACTTCCTCACGATCGATCCTTCGGAGCCTTTGGCGGTCAACCGCGGGGACGCTCTGGCCTTCCTCTGTGCCGTGATCTATTCCTTCCATATCCTTCTGGTGGAGAAATACGCGGCCTTCGCGGACGGGGCGGAGCTGTCCGTGGTGCAGTTCACGGTCTGCGGGATCCTCTCGGCGGTCATGATGGCGTTCGACGGATTCCCGACCGCGCCCGCCGTTCTGTCCGCTTGGAAAGAGCTGCTCTGGGCGGGCGTCATGAGCTGCGGAGTTGCGTTCACCTTGCAGGTGGTTGGACAGAAGCGCGCGGAGGCGACGGCGGCGTCCCTTATGATGTGCATGGAGTCGGTCTTCGGCGTCCTGTCCGCGGCGGTCCTGCTCGGCGACCGGATGACGGGGCGGGAGATCCTCGGCTGCACCGTCATGTTCTTCGCTATCGTCCTGTCCCAGATCGGCGAAAAGCTCGTCGATGCGCTCGGCTTCGGGCGGGGAAGGCGGGCCGGGAATTCTTAAAAGGATTCCGGTCAGATTAAATCCCGGTGAAAAACGTTCGCCCGACCTTGTGCGCGGAGCCGGAATGTGATATACTGTTTCCGTCGGAACAAAGACCGGGATTTCCCGGAAGAAACGACTCGGAACATGCAAAGGAGGAAACGCTATGCTGTATGTTTTCATCGGACTCGCCGTGCTTGTGGTGTGGTATCTGCTCGCCAATCTGCGGGTGGTGCCCCAGAGCGAGGCGTACGTCATCGAATTTCTGGGCAAATACAAGGACACATGGGAGGCCGGGATCCACCTCAAGACGCCGTTCATCGAGCGGATCGCCAAGAAGGTGACGCTCAAGGAGCAGGTTCTGGACGCTCCTCCCCAGCCGGTGATCACGAAGGACAACGTGACCATGCAGATCGACGCGGTGGTGTACTTCCGGGTGTTCAACCCGATGCTCTTCACCTACGGCGCGATCAATCCCATCAACGCGCTCGACAACCTGACGGCGACGACCCTCCGGAACGTGGTGGGCGAGCTGGAGCTGGACGAGACGCTCACGAGCCGCGACGCCATCAACTCGAAAATGGCGCTGATCCTCGACGACGCCACCGACCCGTGGGGCATCAAGGTCATCCGCGTGGAGCTGAAAAACATCATCCCGCCGAAGGGCATTCAGGAATCCATGGAAAAGCAGATGAAGGCGGAGCGCGAGAAGCGTGAAACCCTGCTTCTGGCGGAGGCCCACAAGGAGGCGGACATCAAGGAGGCCGAAGGTCACAAGCTGGCCGTCGTGCTGGAGGCGGAGGGCGAGAGAGACGCCCGGATCGCGCGCGCGGAAGGCGAGGCGAGAGCGCTGTATCTGGCGAAGAAGGCGGAGGCGGACGGTCTGCGCGAGCTCATGGCCGCCGGGATCGACGAAAAAGTCCTGCGCCTGAAGCAGTTCGAAGCCCTGCAGAAGGTCGCAGACGGACGCGCCGCGAAGATCTTCATTCCCACGGATCTGACCGACATGACCGCGCGGGCCTCGGTGTTCGCGGAGACGGCGTCCGTCGGATCGGCCGTGACCCAGCCCGAGGAGCATGTCGAGGAGGTCCCCGAATCCCGGTGCTTCGACAAGGAAAAGGAATTCGGCGACTACGACGGCAACGGGTACGACAAGCAGAAGAAAGAGACGGACGAAAAGCTCGGCGGGAAAAAGGGCGAATAAGGACGGACGGAATAACGGAATAATGATACGGAGCGCGGTTCCCCTTGGATGGATGAAGAGGGGGGCCGCGGTTTTTGTACCGGAATAAAGTCCGCTTTTCCGTTGACACAATTATGCGGACGTGCTATAATATGGATAACCGAAAGATCCCGACCGTTCAGACATTCTTATGGAAGAAAGGAAAAAACAAATGAAAACCTTCATGAAGCGCGCGCTGTGGACTCTGCTCCTGCTCACGGTCGCCGCGGCAATGGCCGTATGCGCATCGGCGGCGAACGAGATTGATTCCGGCAAGTGCGGGGAGAATTTGACGTGGACGCTGTATGATGACGGCGAAATGGTGATCGATGGGCAGTGGTCGATGAGCAATTACAGCAGCAACAACGCACCGTGGAACGCTTACAAAGCCAACATTCGGACGCTGACCATCAAAGACGGCGTTGAGAGCATAGGCAGCAGTGCATTTCAGGATTGCAGTTTACTAAGCACGATCAATTTTGGAAATGGACTGACGAGTATCGGGCAAAGTGCATTTCGGAACTGCGACGCGCTGAAAGGCATTACGATTCCCGATACGGTAAATTCAATCGGAAGTCA
>SVQK01000087.1 GCA_015065385.1 Oscillospiraceae bacterium
CAGAGGATGTCCACCAGATACTCCACCCGATCCAGCTCGTGACATGCCTCAACGAACCGCGGGTCGAGTTCCTCATGGGGTGTCTTGGGGGCATAGCGGACGATCCAATCCCTGAGCAGATACAGACGTTCCGTGAGCGCGATAAAGACCTTCCGCTCCCGCTCCGCCTGCCACTGAGGAAAGATCCTCTCATATAACAAGGTAAAAAATTGAAGGGGATGTTAAGCCTTCTCCGAAAGGTTTACAGTTTATTTACGACCTTGCTGAGAGCGCATCGATTTTCCTCCTTCAAGGACAGAATCCTTCCCTCTCATTTACTTAGCCAAAAAATCGCGGTTTATTATGCAGTTTTTTCCACGAGCTGGCATCTATTAACAGATTATTTTCAAACTGATCTCCCGTGAGAAGGTATAGTTCCTCCACGGAGCGGTCTATCTGTGATTCTTGCCGTTTGCTCCGGATGCCGATTCTGCCCCCTCATCAGCGGCGTCGCATCGCTCGCGCCTATGGCTTATCCATGAGACGGTCATGGCGATGTCATATCTTTCATCCGGTCGGTCGTTCGGTTTTCAATGAGCACTGAGGAAAGACCCTCTCATATAACAAGGTAAAAAATGGGGTAAATGGCACCTTTTTCGGAATTGTTTGCAGAATGTTTACATCCTGCCTGTCGTTCAAAACTCCCTCCAATTGTATAGGGGACCAAACAGGGATTTTGACCCATGTATTTTGATAATTTCTTTGTAAATATTCTATGAATGAACGAGCATTTGATCCTCTTCCGTAACAGAAAAAAAGACGAGGTATCATCATATCGGTGATACTCTCGCCTTTGTAGTTATTCAGTTCTATTTATGCATGAAAACTTGATTATGGTTTATGGCAATGGTTCTGCGATAAAAGGAAAATACACTCGCGGCAGCCTCTGCCCCACCAGCACCCACAGCGGCTTGTGGGCGGGCTTTCGTCGGGAGGGATCCGTTGCCCTGCCCGACCGCGCAAACCCGCCAAATCGCTCGGACGGGGCGGACAGTGGGCCTTCACCGCAACACGTCCTCCGTCGGGTCCGCCGTCAGGATTTCCATCATCATCTGCGCGTCAAAGACGCAACCTTTGACGAAGAGGTCGCGGTCGCTCTCGACGCAGGGATCGGAGGAGGTTTTTTTACTTATCTGCCAGCTCGATCTTGAAATACACGGGCCTCAGGCCGTCGTTGCAGCAGGAAACCGCGGTGTACGGCTCGCGGATCCAGTCGCCGTAGAAAAACCCGTCCGCCCCGCCGCCGTTTGCCAGCGCGAACACATATTGAAAGATGCACTTCCACGCCGTGTCGCAGAACCCGTCGGGCTTTTTCAGATCGGTGATGAAAACCTGCCCTTCCTTCATCGCCGTGCAGGGACCGAGTCCGGGCATGGCGTACCGTTCGGCAAGATCCTCCTCAAAGCTCGTTTTCAGAACCGTGATTTTCACCTGTTTCATGCGATTCTCCTTTCCCGCAGGGTCAATTTACCTCCTGCATCCGCTCAATACCAATCGTGCTTTTCTCCCCGGTCGAGGGCGGCGATCCGCTCCATTTCGTCGTCCGTCAGCTCAAATCCGAACAGATCGAGGTTTTCCCGGATATGCTCCGGGTTGGAAGAGCCGGGGATCACGACGATGCCCCGCTGCAGATCCCAGCGGAGGATCACCTGTGCGGAGGACACGCCGTGCGCTTTGGCGATTTCCGTGATGGTTTCGTCGCCGAGCAGCTGTGCCGTATAGCCTCTTCCGCCGAGCGGGTACCAGCACTGGACGACGATCCCCTTTTCCTGAATGAACGGAACAACATCCTGTTCCTGATAATAGGGATGGATCTCATTCTGTATCAGCGCGGGCATGACGCTGACCTGCGGCAGAAATTCCGTCAGCTCTTCCCGGTACCAGTTGGACAGCCCGAGGGAGCGGATCTTTCCCTCTTCGACGTACCGCTCCATGGCCTGATAGGCCTTCACGTCACCCGTGCCGGGATGGTGCAGGAGCATCATGTCGATATACCCGATGTCCAGCTTTTCGAGCGCCGTGTCGATGGCGGCTTCGGGATCGCCGAACTGGCTCGGATAGATCTTGGTGATGACAAAGATCTCCTCGCGGGCAATCCCGTATTCCTCCATGCCGCGCCGCACACCCTCGCCGACCGCTTCTTCATTCCCGTACATATACGCCGTGTCGATCAGCCTGCCGCCGTTCTCGAGAAGCGCCATGACGGAATTGACGCAGGTTTCGTGATCGAGCGCATAGGTCCCGAGGCCGAGAATCGGCATTTCATATCCGCTGTTCAGAAGAACGGTTTTGTTTTCAAAGTCGAACATACCAACCTCCGCGTCAGATTCCCGGCTCTCCCCTGCGAACGTTGTTTCCGAAGGAGAATCCGCGGTTGTGTCCCGTATCTTTGCCGGCTCCGTTCCCGTCTGAACTGTCCCGCACGACGGGAGAAGCAGGGCAAGAGCGGACAGCAGAAAAGCCTTCATGAAACGGTTTCTCATTCTTCTCCGTCCTTACCGCAGATACTCCGCGAAGAACGCCGCCAACCGGTCAAACGGGATCGCGCCCTTTCCGCCGCCGTCGTAGAGGTCGGTGTGAGTCGCGCCGGGGATGATGAGAAGTTCCTTATTGTCGGCGTACTTCGAGTCCTTCACCATGTCGGCGTAGGCGTCGCGGCCGAAGTAGCAGGAGTGGGCCTTGTCCCCGTGCATCACCAGAACCGCCGAGCGGATCTCGTTCGAATACCGGAGGATGGGCTGGTTGAGGAAGGATTCGCAGCCGACGACGTTCCAGCCGCCGTTCGAGTTGAGGGAACGGGGATGATACCCGCGGGAAGTCTTGTAGTAATCGTAGTAGTCCTTCACAAAATACGGCGCGTCCTCGGGCAGGGGATCCACCACGCCGCCGCCAAGCCTGTATTCCCCGGACCGGAGGTCTTCCAGTCTCTGCGCGCACATCGCCTTCCGCTTTTCATACCGCGCCTCTTCGCTGTCCTCGGAATCGAAATACCCCTTCGCGTTGACGCGGGTCATGTCATACATGGTGGAGGCAACCGTGGCTTTGATCCTGGTGTCGAGAGCCGCCGCGTTCAGCGCCATGCCGCCCCATCCGCAGATGCCGATGATCCCGATGCGGTCCGGGTCGGCCAGCTCGCACAGGGAGAGAAAATCCACCGCCGCCATGAAGTCCTCGGTGTTGATGTCCGGGGACGCCATATACCGGACCGCGCCACCGCTCTCGCCCGTAAAGGACGGATCGAAGGCGAGAGTCAGAAAACCCCGCTCCGCCATGGTCTGGGCATAGAGTCCCGAGCACTGCTCCTTCACCGCGCCGAAGGGACCGCATACCGCGACAGCCGGGAGTTTCCCCTCCGCGTTCTTCGGCATGTACAGATCCGCCGCCAGGGTGATCCCGTACCGGTTCACAAACGTGACCTTGCTGTGGTTCACTTTCTCGCTCTTGGGGAAGGTCTTGTCCCACTCCGCGGTCAGTTTCAGTTCTTCCTTGACGATCATTTCTCGTTCCTCTCTTTCAGTTCTTTTTCGATCTGCCGGATCACCGTGTCGATCCGGTCCACTTTTCTTTGGCTCTCGTGCACCTCGTCCATGAGGGCGCACCGCCGTTTCCGGAGAGTCTTTTTCAGCTCCTCCAACCGCCCTGCCCGGTAAAGACGGAGATCCTCTTCTCTTTGCAGCATTCCGGCCAGTCTGTCCGTGTACGTTTCCGTTTCCATGCTGTCGTTCTCCTTTGACTTGCAAATTCATTATACCACCTTGACAGCCGGCGCGCTAATGGTTATAATGAATATCATGATATGCCTTAACGGAATAACGGGAGGATCTCATGGAACTCAGAACGCTCCGCTACTTTCTGGCGGTCGCAAGGGAGGAAAACATGACCCGCGCGGCGGAAATCCTGCATGTGACGCAGCCCACGCTCTCCAAAGCCCTCCGCGCGCTGGAGGACGAGCTCGGGAAAAAGCTCTTCGAGCGGCACAGCTTTTCGATCTCGCTGACCGACGAAGGGGTGCTGCTCCGGAACCGCGCCGAGGACCTGATCGCCATGGCGGACAAGATCGAGGGTGAATTTCTGGCTCTTGACGACATCACCGGCGGGGATTTGTATTTCGGTCTGGCCGAGTCCTTCGGGATCCGGTATCTCGCAAGGGAGCTCCGCGTTCTGAAAGGACAGATCCCCGGCCTCAAATACCACATCACCAGCGGCGACACGGAACAGGTCACGGAAAAGCTCGACAAGGGGCTCCTCGATTTCGCGGTGATCTGCGACGAACCGGACCGGCGAAAATACGACTTCCTCGTCTTTCCGGAGGCGGATCTCTGGGGTCTGATCCTCCCGGCCGACGCGCCGCTTGCAAGAAAAGAGACCGTCACGGCGGACGATCTCGTCGGGCTTCCGCTCTTCACCTCGCGGCAGGCGTGGGAAGGCGATATTCGTTCATGGGCCGGGGAACGGTGGGAAGAGCTGACGCTGGAGGGATCCTTCCGCCTTGCCTACAACGCCTCCCTGTTCGTGCGGGAGGGCCTCGGGGCGCAGTTGAGCTTCGAACATCTCGTGGACACCTCCCCGGAGAGCGGTCTTGTCTTCCGGCCCCTGTCCCCGAGGCTCGAGAGCAGGATGTATCTGATCTGGAATAAATTCGGGACCTTCACGCCCCTCGCCGAACGGTTTCTCCGGCAGGTGCGGGAAGAATTCTTTTGAAGATCAGCGGGCAGGTCTGCGCCGCAGAAGCGCCGGTACCGCACCTTCTACCGAAAGCCCGGAAACATTTCTGTTAACTCGCCGGGGCGGCCATACCGCTGTTTTCTCTTCGCCTCAACCACAAAGAGGGGGAATACATTGACAAATCAATGGATTCCCTGTATAATAACAAAGTGAAAACAAAGGGTGTCTTCTGCTGACAAATGCAGACAGCCCGCATCCATATTCAAGGGGGAAAGCATTATGAACTTTGCATGGATCAACCCAGGAGAAATCAAAGAGACAGAAGGCCGCATCGAAATATACGCTCCGGCACAGAGCGACTTTTTCTGCAACAACGGAGCGGTCGGCGAGGAAGGCATCACGCCGGAATCTCTCTGCAACGCGCCCTTTTACTACACGGAGCAGACAGGCGATTTCGTCCTGACCGTGCGCGTTTCCCACAACTTCCGCGATACCTACGATTCCGCGTCCGTGATGGTCATGGTCGATATGCAGAACTGGGGAAAGGCCTGCTTTGAGAAGACGGACTTCGGGACCCACGCAGCTGTGAGCGTCGTTACAAAAAACGGAGAATCCGATGACGCGAACGGATGCAACCTGGACGGAAATACGGCATGGCTGAGGATCTGCAGAGCGGGAAACGCGTTCTCATTCCACTACTCCCTCGACGGAGAGCATTTCTATATGATGCGCTTCTTCACCCTGCCCGCAGGAAAAACCGTAAAGGTAGGACTGCTCGCGCAGGCTCCGGTCGGAAACGGCGGACTGCGTGTCTATGAAAATCTCTGCCTCGAGAACAGAACCGTCAGGAATCTGCGCGCAGGCGTCTGATTCTCTGATCATCGCAGACACATAAAGCAGTTGAACGGACGGTATTCGTCCCGCCGTTTTGCCCCTTCATAAAAAGCCTTCTCCGGCGCATCAGTGCTGAAAAAGGCTTGAACCAGAGGGCTTTCGAGGTTCCGCTGTGTTTTACAGCAGAGCTTCGGAAGCCCTTTTTCTGTTTATTCGATTGTTGCTGACCGGTTCTGCAGCCTTTGTAACTTCCCCCTCAAAAACGACTGTCGGAGGAATAATTAAAAGGTTTGCTGCTCCGCTTACTCACGTACAATGACCTGATTGCCGAGCGCACGGCCAGAAGGCACCAGATCGAAACCTACCTGAAAGAGCTGGGAGGCCGGGAGCCGCTGACGGAGTACCGGGAAACAGACCGGCTGGTGATGGTGGACTGCATCCCCGTTCACAGCAAGGACGACGTCCGTATGACCCTTAAGGACGGCACCGAGAGCAAGGCATAATCCCATAGACGCGGCAACGCCTCTGAACCACATCGGCTCGGAGGCGTTGTTTCAGTGTGTGCCGGGCATGTCCCAGTTCTAACGGGTGAAAGTCCCGTCGCAGGTATTTACCGCCAAGCGTAGCGAACCGCAAGCCGAAGTCAGAAATGACCTCGGGGGAGGAAGCGGTGTAGCAAAGCCGAAGAGCCTACGAAC
>SVQK01000088.1 GCA_015065385.1 Oscillospiraceae bacterium
GGTCTGGCTGGACGGCAACACGCTGACCTATGAAACGAAGGTCGCGTGGGAAGACTTTGCCGACGAAGACAACACCGCCGGCAAGGAAGGCCTCGGCTTCAACTTCTGCATTGTCTGGTCCATCGGCGAAGGCCAGGACTACGTGCACATTCAGCTCGCTGAAGGCTGCACCGGCAACGGCAAGCATGCCGAGAACTTCGCTCAGGTTACCCTCGGCCCCGCTCAGGAAGCTGCTGCCGCTCCCGCTGCGGACGCCGCTCCCGCCGCTGACGCTGCCGCCTCTGGCGAAGTGAAGATCGAGAAGCCCGAAGAGCTCGAGTATCCTACCTTCAATCCTCTCGAGAACTCCGGCGAAGGCTTCCCGACCAACAGCGATCCTTCCAAGACCGAGCCCGAATCTCCCGAGGTTGAGGCTGCCGCTCTGAAGGCTGCTGCCGAATCCATCGGCAAGAACGCTCTCACCGGTGTCTACTCCTTCGTTGATGCCTCTGCCGGCTACAACGAGCAGGAGGGCGGCGCTTCCCTGTGGGACGGTGCTGTCAGAACCAAGTGGGCGGGCAACGAAATGCCTTTCGTCAACATCGCTCAGCTGGACGGCAAGTATAAGTTCGACGGTATCATCATGGCGACCGCGAACGACACTGCCTCCTACGACCGCAACCCCATGGAATGGGCTGTGTACGGTTCCAACGACGGTCAGACCTGGGATCCGATCTGCTACGGCGACGATTCCTTCTTCGAGCTGACCAACCTCACCTACTACGCCGGTTCCTTCGATCCCACCGAACAGGGCTACGAGCTTGTGTGCTTCTACTCTGACATCGGCGGCGTCTCCGGCTTCCAGATTTCCGAACTCGTCATGACCGGTGAAAAGGTCGGCGAGGCCGGTCTGAATGTCAACAAGGACGAGGCCAACAAGTGGGCTGACCTCATCGAGTTCACGCCCGGCGATCCCATCGCCAACAACGGCGCCTCCTATGAGGACGAAGCTGCTGCTGTCGCCTCCATCGGCGGTACCTCCATCAACGGCAACATCGTCAACTACTCCGTCGGCGACGACAAGGGCAAGACCCCCGGCTTCGCAGGCGAAGAAGCTGAGAAGCTCTGGGACAGCGACAATACCACCAAGTATTGCTCCACCTACGTTCCCGAGACTTCCATCATCGAGATGGACGACACCTACGGCCTGAACGGCATCGTGATGTCCACCGCGAACGACAACTCCTCCAACCCGGGCCGTAACCCCAGCAACTGGGCGATCCTCGGCTCCAACGACCTCGAGAACTGGACCGTTCTTGTGAACGGCAACGACACCTTCTTCGAGGATGTTGACTACACCTACTATGCAGCCTCCTTCGACATGACCGGCGGCTACAAGTACTTCGCATTCGAGAACATGAGCACGCAGTCCGGTACCTTCCAGCTCGCCGAGGTTGTCCTCTGCGGCGCGAAGGCTGAGGCTGCTGTGGCTGAAGCTCCCGCTCTCCCGGGCTTCGAGACCGCTGACGAGGCTGTCGCCTCCATCGGCAAGACCGCGATCGCCGGCTACACCTTCGTTGAAGGCACCAACGGCAACGGCGGCGAAGGTCCCGAAAACCTCTGGGACGGCGACACCGCCACCAAGTTCTGCACCGGCGAGTTCCCGATCAGCTCCACCGCTGAACTGGACGGCTTCTACACCATCGACGGCATCGTGATGGCCACTGCGAACGACAACGCCGAATACAACGGCCGCCTGCCCTCCGCGTGGACCGTTTCCGGTTCCGCTGACGGCGAGAACTGGACCGTGATCGCTTCCGGCGACGAGTCCTTCTTCGCCGAGGCCAACTTCCGCTACTTCGCGGGCGATGCGTCCTCCGACGCGATCAAGTTCGTGAAGTTCGACGCGGAAGGCGCTTCCTCCGGCTGCTTCCAGATCTCCGAGCTGGTTCTCACCGGCGCGAAGGCTGACGCTCCCGCTGCTGCTGCCACCTATCCGGCTTCCGGCGCTGAGGGCAACCTCATCAACGGCACCGTGATCGGCAACGCGGAAGGCTGGGGCGGAAACGCTGCTGCGGGCGCTGCCGCTGCGTTCGACGGCAATGTTGCTACCTTCTTCGATCCGCTCGGAGTCGGCGACGGCTTCTGCGGCATCGACGCGGGCGAAGCTTACATCCTTGACAAGGTTGTCATCCTGTCCCGCTATGTGGACAGCGACTGGAACGCCCGCTTCAAGGGCGCGATGATCCAGGGCTCCAACGACGGCGAGAACTGGACCACGCTGTGGACCTCCGACACCGTCGGCACGGCTCCCGAATACTACACCGTGACCGAATTCGAGAACAACACCGGTTACAGCCAGTTCCGTTACTTCAACGAGACCGAGCACGGCGACGTTGCTGAGGTTGAGTTCTACGGCACTGCCGTCGGCACCGCTGACGCTGCTCTCGACAACAAGGCTGAAGCTCCGAACACCTTCGACTTCGGTGTGGTCGCCGCTGTTGCCGCTGTGATCTCTCTCGGCGGTTTCGCGGTTTCCAAGAAGAAGCACTGAAAAATCCTCGTTCTCCGTCGGACGGCTTCAAACACCGTTCCGGTAAGAACAAGACTTGCTGAATAAGCAAAATGACCGCCGATCTGGGTTTTCTCAGATCGGCGGTTTTGTTCTAAATCCCTTCTAAAAGGGATATAAGGAATGAAACGCTGCGCGTTTCAGAAATTGGATGCCCTGCTCAGGGCGGGAGGCACGGGGGTACACCATCTCAGGCCGAAGGTTTCCCCCCGTGCGGGGGTTTCCTTGGCCGGAGAGCATAACCCTAACCGCTCACCTCGGAATTCAAGCCTGAAAGTGTATCCCACTGTCCTCGCGCGAAGTTTCGCCTTTGGCGAACTTCAGAAATTCGCCTTTGGCGAACTTTCAGCGGTCTCTGTTTGTGCAGCTGGAGGTCAAAGAGCTTCAGTCGCGCATTGGGCAAGAGGGCTACAGTGGTTTTGTGCAGACAAAACTTGTCAGGGCTGTTCTATGTACGATCAGACCGTTTAGAAGCGAAACAGTATTAGGTATTCTACAGACCGGGTGACTGTAGGAATAGTCCGAAACAGTTCTCTCAAAGTCCTCCCTCTTCACACATCAGATTTCAGCTTTCTCCGTGACCATTCGTCTCACAAAATCCCCGCGTACGCGTAGTTCCGGATCAGGCCGTGCCAGGTGTACCACGGGGAACCGCCCTCCTGCTGGGCGTAGAAGATCCCGACGCCGCCCGCTGTGTCCGGATCCGCGAGCAGATAGCAGCCCAGCGCGCCGTCCCATCCGAACTCGCCCTTCACGCTGAGGGAGTTGTTCCGCTCCGGATCGAGCAGCGTCCGCACGCCGAGGCCGTATCCATACCCCGCCTTGCTCCAGCCGCCGAACCTGTCATAGTCCTCCATGGCCTCCCTGCCAAGCTGATTTGTCCGCATCGCGTCGATGGACTCCTCCGACAAAATCCGCTTGCCGTCCGCCGTCACGCCGCGGTTTGCGAGCATTGCCGCCAGCTTCGCGTAGTCCCCCACGGATGAGATCAGCCCGCCGCCTCCCGAACGGTATTCCGGCCCCATGCCCATATCGAACCCTTCCCGGAAGATGACCTCCCGCGCGCGCCCGGTCTTTGCGTCGAATCCGTGGTATTCCGGTCCGAGGCGCGTCCGCTGCCCGTCGGTCAGGGTGAAACCGGTGTCCTCCATGCCGAGGGGCTCAAACAGCTCCCGGCGCAGGATCTCGGGATACGGGATCCCCGCCGCCTCCTCCATCACCGCCGCCAGCACGTCGAGGCAATAGCTGTACTTGAAATGCGTCCCCGGCTCGAAGAGGAGCGGTTCTTCTGCGAGCGCCCGGACGACCTGCCTTGTCTTGGGCCTGCCGTCGGTCTCCCGGAGCAGATCCCGCATGGCGCGGCCCGTCCCGTCGTAGGAAAATCCCGCCGACATGGAGAACAGGTGACGCACCAGCATGACGTTTTCCGCCGGTGTAACTGACCCGTCCTCCCTCCGCACCGTCACATCCCCGAGCTCGGGCAGGATCTCCGCCGCAGGGGTGTCCAGCCCGAAAAAGCCCTGCTCGACCATCCGCATGACCGCGGCCGCTGTGGAGATTTTCGTGGCGGAATACAGATTCACGAGCGTGTCCTCACCGAAGGGGATCCCGCGCTCCACGTCCTGAAATCCTGCGAAATGCCGGTGCACGATCTCCCCGCGGACGGCGACCGCACAGCCGAGTCCTGGGATGTTTTTTTCCTGATAAAAGGTATCGAGATAGCGGTCCAGCGCGTCAAAGTTCATGCGAGCCTCCTGTGCCGTATAAACAGATCGTAATCGAATTGCGGATCCTGCTTCATCATACCATATCCCCCGCCGGGTGTCAAGTCCCGCGCAGATCCGGACCGGTCTGACCGCGGTTGACCGGATCCGCGCAATCCCGCGCATTCCTCGGCAAAGTTTACGCAAAACCTATTGACACCGCACGCCGAGTTCTGTATAATGATTGTGTATGCGGATACGCTCCGGCGACGGACGTTCCGCCGTACATTGACAACCGAATCAGAGACAACAGGTGTCGGATATCTCTGTGAAAACAGGGATCGATCCGGTGAAAAGGGAAACAGGTGCAAGTCCTGTACGATCTCGTCACCGTGAACGGGGAATGTCCTGATATGATGTCACTGTCCCTCTCTGGGATGGGAAGGCTTCAGGACGTGGTGATCCGCAAGCCGGGAGACCTGCCTGCTGTCTGTACGGGGCGGATGGGCGCCCGATGCCGCGAGGAATCGGCAGTACGGTTTTATTGGGGATGGATCCCCCGTTTTTCGACGGGAGATGTATGCCTTTGTTTTCTGTACGCTTCCGAGAGGGTCGAGCCCGGTCGGAGGCGTTTTTTTGCGCCGGAATACGGGGGATTGCAGCATGAATGACGGATCATACGAAATCGGGGTATCGCTCGAGGGCGGGAGCGGCAAGGCGTCCGTGTCCTCCCCGATGTGCCTCGAGGTGGAAAACGGGGAAATCACCGCCCGCGTGGAGTGGAGCAGCCCTAACTACGATCTCATGATCGTCGATGGGGAGCGCTATCTTCCCGTGAATACGGACGGGAATTCGGTCTTTGAAATCCCGGTCCGAACGCTCTCGGAGCCGCTCAGAACCGACGCGGAGACCGTGGCCATGAGCGAGCCTCACCTCATCTCTTACGAACTGATTTTCGACGAAAGCTCCCTCCGGCCCGCAAAGAATCCTGTGGATCTGCTGTTCGGCTGCGCGCTGATCGTCGTGGGCGTCGCCTCCGCTGCCGCTATTCTAATTTCCAGATTCAAAAGGAAGAGGCAGAAAGAGGAAAACGCATGAAGGCGGGCGTTTTGAGAACCGCGTGCGTTCTTCTTGCCCTTTCGCTCCTCGTCCCCGTCTGCCTCTCCCTCTCCGGATGCGGGGCGGCGGAGGAGATCTCGATGGATCCGCCCCCTCTCGAAGGGTGGGGCGAACCGGAGCGGATCCCGAACGACTGCGCCGAAAGCTTTGCCCTTTACCGCTATGAAAACGGGGACTCCGCCGTCGTGACCGGGGACGGGACCGCCTATCTCATCACCTCCGATCCGGACAGGGCAAAAAAAGCGGCAGCCTCCGCCTCCGAGCAGGACCGCGCGCCGACCGTTCTGCCCCGTTCGCCGGAGAGAGTCTATCTCGCCGCGACCGCTGTGATGAGTTTCTTTGACGCGCTGGACGCCCTGCCCGCCGTCCGCTTCTCCGCGCTCGAGTCCGACGGATGGACCATCGAAAACGCCCGCGCCCGGATGGAGGACGGGGAGATGGTCTACGCCGGAAGGTACCGGGAGCCGGATTACGAGCTGCTTCTGTCCGGGCGATGCGACCTCTCGATCCAGTCCACCATGTCGGAGCACGTTCCGAAGGTGCGGGAAAAGCTGGAAGAGCTCGGGATCCCGGTGTTCGTGGACCGCTCCAGCTACGAAGCCGATCCGCTGGCCCGCTGCGAGTGGGTCAGGGTCTACGCGGAGCTCATGGGCTGCCCGGAGGCCGGAGACGCCCTGTTCGCGGAACAGAAGGCCTTCTTCGACGCGCTGGAGGACGTACAGCCCAGCGGGAAGACGGCGGTATTCTTCTATGTCACCGCGTCCGGCAGCTTTGTGACGCGGAAATCCGGGGACTACGTCTCGAAAATGATCGAGCTGGCGGGCGGCGAGAACGTCTTCGCCTTCTCCGGGGACGACAACGCGCTCTCCTCCGTGACCGTGGAGCCGGAAGAATTCTGCCTCCGCGCGAAGGATGCGGATATCATCGTCTACAACGGCACGACCAGCGGCTCCGTCTCCTCCGTCGAAGAGCTGGTCGCAAAAAACGAACTCCTCGCCGACTTCCGCGCGGTGAAAAGCGGGAACGTCTGGTGTACGGAAGACAGCCTCTATCAGGATATCATGAAGACCGGGGAAATCCTGTCCGATTTCAGCGCCGTGTTCTCGGGAAACGGAGACGGCGGCGGACTGCGGTATCTGCGGAAACTGGACTGAATTATGAAAAAACGCATTTTCTTCTCCTTTCTCCTTCTCCTTCTGCTCACGGCGGGGTTCTTCTTCCTCGGCGTGTCGGCGGGCAGCGCGGAGATCACCCCCGGCGAGCTCTGGCGGATCCTGACCGGCGCGGAAGGCGCGGGCGAAGGAAGCGGCGGGACGGTGGCGATGATCCTCTTCAAGATCCGCCTCCCGAGGACCGAGGCCGCCATGATGCTCGGGGGCGCGCTTGCGCTGGCCGGGTACATGCTCCAGACCTTTTTCCACAATCCCATCGCGGGGCCGTTCGTCCTCGGCGTGTCGTCCGGAGCGCGGCTCATGGTGGCCTTCTCCCTGATCGCGGCAGCGCGGGGGGCGATCGCTTTGAATTCCGCGCTGATGGCCGGGGCGGCGTTTGCCGGAGCGCTCATCTCGATGTCGGCGGTCCTGCTGTTGTCCTCGAAGATCCGGAACATGTCCCTGCTCGTCGTCTCGGGCGTCATGATCGGCTACATCTGCACCGCGCTCACGGATATTCTCGTGAACTTCGCCGACGACGCGGATATCGTCAACCTCCGCGGCTGGTCGATCGGGTCCTTCTCCGGGATCCGGAGCGACGCGATGGTCGTCTGCGCGGGGATCGTATTCGCCTCCCTTCTCGCGGTCTTCCTGCTGGCCAAGCCCATTTCGGCCTACCAGCTCGGGGAGAGCTACGCCGTGGACATGGGCGTGAACATCCGGGCCGTCCGGTTCGCCATGATCCTGTTGTCCAGCCTGCTCTCCGGATGCGTGGCGGCCTTCGCGGGTCCGGTGTCCTTCGTCGGGATCGCGGTTCCGTTCCTTGTGAAGATGCTCCTCGGCACGTCGAAGCCGATCCTCATGATCCCGGCGTGCTTCCTCGGGGGCGGGGTGTTCTGCATCCTCAGCGACATCATCGCGCGGACTGTCGTCTCCCCGTCGGAGCTCGGCGTCAGCACCGTGACCGCGGTCCTCGGCGCGCCGGTGGTCCTCGTCATCATGCTGGGAAGGAGCCGGGATCATGAATCTGCTTGAAGTCAAAGACCTCACGGCGGGATACGGACGCCGCCCGATCGCCCGGGATCTATCCTTCTCGGTCGAAGGCGGGGAGATCCTCGCCCTGATCGGACAGAACGGATCCGGAAAATCCACCGTTCTGAAAACCCTCTCCGGACACCTGCCGATCCTCTCGGGAACGGTTTCCGTGGCCGGACGCGACACCGCCGCCATGAACCGGAACGACTTCGCAAAGGCCGTCTCCGTCATGCTCACCGACCGCCCGAAGACCGACATGATGACCTGCCGGGACGTGGTGGAGACCGGGCGGTATCCCTACACGGGATCGTTCGGCCTGCTCTCCGCCCGGGACAGAGCGGCGGCGGACGAGGCGATGAGGCTCACCGACACGGAAGAGCTGGCCGGAACAAAGTTCGGCGAGATCAGCGACGGTCAGAAACAACGGGTGCTGCTGGCCCGCGCCGTCTGCCGGGAGCCGAAGGTGCTCCTGCTCGACGAGCCGACCTCCTTCCTCGACATTCATTACAAGCTCACCTTTCTCGCCATGCTGGACCGGCTCCGGAAAGAGCGGGAGCTGGCGGTGGTGCTCTCCCTGCACGAAACGGATCTGGCGGGGCGGATCGCGGACACGGTGCTCCTCTTGAAAAAAGGCGTCTGCACCGGACTCGGAAAACCGGAGGATCTGCTCACGCGGGAGCGGCTGATCGAGCACTTCGAGATCCCGGGCGAGCTCTACGACAAATACAGCGGCTGAAGGCGGCTGAACCGGGGAAACCCGTTCGCAAATACATTTTTCCCACCATCAAAGGAGGATCTTTCCCATGAAACTCAGAAGAATCGGCGCGATCGCCCTCTGCGCGGTGATCTGTGCCCTTGCTCTCGCCGGATGCGCGGGCGGCAAGAAACCCGTGATCCTTGTGGTCAGCTTCGGCACCAGCTACAACAACAGCCGCGAGGCCACCATCGGCGCGATCGAGAAGGCCGTCCAGGACGCCAACCCCGACAAGGAAGTGCGCCGCGCCTTCACCAGCCAGATCATCATCGACAAGCTCAAGGAGCGCGACGGCATCGAGATCGACAACGTTGAGGAAGCCTTCGCCCGCCTCGTCAAAGACGGCGTGAAGGAACTGATCGTTCAGCCTACCCACGTCATGAGCGGCTTTGAATACGACGATCTGATGGCCGTGGTGGACGCCAACCGTTCGAAGTTCTCGAGCGTCAAGGTCGGCTCCCCCCTGCTCACCACCGACGCGGACTACTCCGCCGTGATCGAAGCCATCACCGCCGCGACCGCCGAATACGACGACGGCAAGACCCTCATCACCTTCATGGGCCACGGTACGGAGCACGACTCCAACGCAACCTACGCGAAGCTCCAGTCCATGCTGACCGACGCCGGAAAGACCAACTACTGCATCGGCACGGTTGAAGCGGAACCTTCCATCGAAGACGTCGTCGCCGCTGCCAAGGCCGGCGGATACACCCGCGTGGTGCTCGAGCCCCTGATGGTCGTGGCGGGCGATCATGCCAACAACGACATGGCCGGGGACGAAGAGGACTCCTGGAAGACCGTTCTCCAGAACGAGGGCTTCGAGGTCGTTCCCGTTCTGAGAGGCCTCGGCGAGATCGAAGGCGTCCGCGCGGTCTACGTCGACCATGTGAAGAACGCGAAATAAAATACGATGAAAGACAGGATTTCGAGAATCGTCTCCGTTCTGCTCACAGTCCTGTGCCTGTGTTCCTTCCCCCTCCCCGTTTCGGCGGCAGGGGGGAGGCCCGTTTATGCCGGGGACGTGGAGAACGGGACGTATGAGATCGAGGCGGAAACGCTGAACTCCTCCATGTTCCGCATCGTCGGCTGTACGCTGACCGTGACGGACGAGGCCATGACGGCCCATGTGACCCTGAGCGGGAAGGGCTTCGGAAAACTCTATGCCGGACGCGGCGCGGATGCCGTGGAAAGCGAGGTCTCCCTCTTCGGCGAAGATGAGGAAGGACGCCATACCTTCGACATCCCCGTGTCCGCGCTCGACACCCCCGTCCCCGTCGCCGGATGGAGCATCAAGCGGGAAAAGTGGTACGACTACGACGTCATATTCCACGCTGATTCCCTTCCGGACGGCGCGGTCGCAAAATCCGGGAACGGATGGATCCTCCCCTGCGCGGCGGCCTGCGTGGGAGTCGCCGTGATCGCCTGTTTCGCCGCGGCCGGGATCCGGCGGAAAAAGAAGAGCGGAGGAGAGGACAAATGACGCGCACCCTGCCGCGGCTCCTTGTGACCGGGACGAACAGCGGATGCGGCAAGACCACCGCGGTCTGCGCGATCCTCGGACTGCTCATGCGGCGCGGGATCCGGGTCACGGCGTCCAAGTGCGGGCCGGACTACATCGACCCGATGTTTCACGAATCGGTCCTCGGCATCCCGACGGGGAATCTCGATCCCTTCTTCTGCTCCCCGGATCTGCTCCGCTGCCTGCTGGCGGAAACCGGCGGCGAGCTCTCCGTCATCGAAGGCGCGATGGGCTACTACGACGGTACGGGGCCGGACGGAACCGACAACAGCGCGTGGACCGTGGCGCAGGCAACCCGGACGCCCGCCGTCCTCGTCGTGAACGGCAAAGGCGCGTCGGCGTCGCTTGTCGCCATGGCGGAGGGATTTCTCCGGTTCAAGCCGGACAGCGGGATCCGCGGCGTGCTCTTCTCGGGCGTCACCCCCATGACCTACGCGACGCTGAAAAAGCTGACACAGGCGCGGTTCGGGGACTCCCTGATCCCGCTCGGCTTTATCCCGAAGCTTCCCGAGGATTGTCAGCTCGCCTCCCGCCACCTCGGACTGGTGACGGCCCCGGAGATCGCGGATCTCAGGCAGCTGCTCGACCGGATCGCCGACCTCTCGCGGGACACGGTGGATCTCGACGCCCTGATCCGGCTGGCGAACGAGGCGGAGCCGCTGGACTGTGAGGTCCCCGAAATCCCGGCCCTGCCCCCCGTGAAGATCGCCGTCGCCCGGGACAGCGCGTTCTGCTTTTACTACCGGGACACGCTCCGCCTGTTTGAGAAGATGGGCGCGGAGCTCCTTCCCTTCTCCCCCCTCGCCGACGAAGCGGTGCCCCCCGAGGCGGACGGACTGCTCCTCGGCGGCGGCTATCCCGAGCTCTACGCGGAGCGGATCGAAGAAAACGTCCGGTTCCGGGAAAGCGTCCGGCGGGCGGTCGAAGGGGGACTGCCGACCATCGCGGAGTGCGGCGGATTTCAGGTCCTCGGACAATCGCTCGAAGGGTGTGCCATGTGCGGCGTCCTTCCCCACGACAGCGCGAACACCGGAAAGCTGGTCCGCTTCGGCTATGTCACGCTGACGGCCCTCGAAGGGGGACTGCTCGGGGCCTCCGGTACGACGCTCCGGGCGCACGAATTTCACTACTATGACAGCACGGAAAACGGTTCGTCCTTCTCCGCCGTCAAACCGAACGGAAGGAGCTGGACCTGCGGCGTTCACACGGACACGCTCTACGCCGGATACCCCCACCTGTTCCTGCGGGCAGAGCCGGATGCCGCGGAATCGTTTGTCCGGGCCTGTCTCGCATATCACGCGCATCAGCGCAAGGAGAACATGACATGATCATCAACGACCCGAACGCCATCGAAGCGCGCAGCATGGAAATCATCGAAGGAGAGCTCGCAGCGATGGGGATCGACATTCCCGAGGAGCGCAAGCCGGTGGTCAAGCGCGTCATCCACGCCACCGCCGATTTCGACTACGCCGCGAACCTCTTTTTCTCCGAAGGGGCGGTTGAGCGCGCGCTCGAAGCCCTCCGGAACGGCTGCTCGATCGTGACCGACACGCAGATGGCGAAATCCGGCATCAACAAGGCCGCGGCGGCGAAGCTCGGCTGCGAAATCCAGTGCTTCATGAGCGATCCGGACGTGGCGGCGGAGGCGAAGGAGCGGGGCTGCACCCGTGCGCTCGTCTCGATGGAAAAGGCGTCGCGCCTCCCCGGTCCTCTGATCTTCGCCGTCGGGAACGCGCCCACCGCCCTGCTTGCCATCCGGGATCTGATCGACGCGGGAAAACTCCGGCCCGAGCTTGTGATCGGCGCGCCCGTCGGATTTGTGAACATTCTTGAGGCAAAGGACGCGATCCTCGCGCTCGGGGACGACGTGCCGCACATCGTGGCGAAGGGACGGAAGGGCGGCTCGAACGTGGCTGCGGCGATCGTCAACGCGCTGATGTATAAGATCACAAGATAAGCAGCGGGCGGACCGAAGAGAAAGAGACTGCGATGGACAGCTACATCACAAAGGACGGAAAGAAGCTCCGGCGCGGATACACGACCGGATCCTGCGCGGCGGCGGCGGCTAAGGCTGCGGCTCTGATGCTGCTCACGGGCAAAGACCTGCCGACCGTATGGCTCATGACGCCCCGGGGGATCGGCCTGACGCTCGAGGTCAGGGAGACGGTCCGGGGAGAAGGGTTCGTCTCCTGCGGGATCGTCAAGGACAGCGGCGACGACCCCGATGTGACAAACGGCATGACGGTCTACGCGAAGGTGGAGAAAATCCCGGATCCCCACGCGGTCAGAATCGACGGGGGCGAAGGGATCGGGCGCGTGACCAAGCCCGGCCTCGACCAGCCCGTCGGAAACGCCGCCATCAACTCCACGCCGCGCCGGATGATCACGGAGGAGCTCTCGGCGGTCATAGAGGACTGCGGCTTTTCGGGCGGGCTGGCTGTGACGATCTCGGCTCCCGCGGGGGTGGAGATCGCAAAAAAGACCTTCAATCCGCGGCTCGGGATCGTGGGCGGGCTGTCGATCCTCGGGACCACCGGGATCGTGGAGCCCATGAGCGACGAGGCCGTTGTGGAAACCATCCGGACGGAGCTCTCGATGCGGGCGGCGGGAGGGGGCGGAACCGTCCTCTTCGTCCCCGGGAACTACGGCGCGGACTACCTGAAAAACGAGCTCGGCATCGATCCGGAGCGGGCCGTCACGACCTCGAATTTCATCGGGGACGCCTTCTCCCTCGCGGCGGAGTCCGGATTCCGGGGCGCTCTTCTCGTCGGACACATCGGCAAGCTCGTCAAGCTGGCTGGCGGACTCTTCAACACCCACTCCCGCTATGGGGACTGCCGGGCGGAGATCTTCGCGGCCCACGCCGGACTGTGCGGCGCGCCGGCGGAGGTGATCCGGCGGATCATGGACAGCGCGATGACCGACGACATGCTGGCGATCCTCGACGAAGCAGGTCTCCGCCGTCCGGTCATGGACAGCCTCATGGAGCGCATGGACTTCCAGCTCACCCATCAGAAGACGATCGGCTCAATGAAAGTCGGCGCGGTGACGTTCTCCAATGTTTACGGGATCCTCGGAAAGACGCCGGGAGCGGACGTGCTGATGGAGAGGATAAGGGAAGAAGGATAAAGCCGGTTCCGACGCGGTCGGAAATATGAAATCACGAAAGGAAACCTGAATATGGTACATATCGTCGGGGCCGGATGCGGGGCGGCCGATCTCATCACCCTGCGCGGAAAGCGGCTGATCGAAGAGGCGGACGTGCTGATCTACGCGGGATCCCTCGTCAATCCGGAGCTTTTGTCCTATGCGCGGGAGGGGTGCGAGCTTCACGACAGCGCGAAGATGACGCTCGAAGAGATTTTCGAGGTGATCGGGGAGGCGGAGAAGGCGGGAAAAACCACCGTCCGGCTCCATTCCGGCGACCCCTCCCTCTACGGGGCGATCGGGGAACAGATGCGGGCCTTCGACGAACGGGGGATCGCGTACGACATCACCCCCGGCGTCAGCGCGTTCGCAGGGGCGGCGGCGGCTCTGAAAACAGAATACACCCTGCCCGGCGTCACCCAGTCGGTGATCATCACCCGGGCCGCGGGAAAGACGTCTGTTCCGGAGGCGGAAAATCTCGCGTCCCTGGCCTCGCACGGCACGACGATGGTGCTGTTTTTGAGCGCGGGCCTGCTCGACAGGGTCACGAAGGAGCTGACCGAGGGCGGGCTCTCCCCGGACACGCCGGCTGCCATCGTCTGCCGCGCCTCCTGGCCGGACGAAACGATCTGCCGCTGCACCGTCGGGACGCTCGAGGCGGCCGCGCGGGAAAACGGCATCACGAAGACGGCTCTCATCGTCGTCGGCGGCGTGCTGGATTCCGCTTTTGAGCGGTCCCGGCTGTACGACCCGAACTTTGCGACGGAATTCCGCGGGATCCGGGACGGGGGGAAATCCGAATGAAAACCGCGCTCATCTGCTTCTCGGACGCGGGCTCCGCTCTGGCCATCAAGCTCTGCTCCCTCTTCGGCTGGCGGAAAGAAGACGTCCATTCCATCGTGAAATTCGCGGACAAATACGGCTTCACGGCCCATGAGAAAATCGCCGCGGACATGGGAGAGCTCTTCCGCGCGAACGGAGCCCTCGTCTTCATTGGGGCCTGCGGGATCGCCGTGCGGGACATCGCGCCCCACCTCAAAAGCAAGACGGAGGATCCGGCGGTCCTTGTGATCGACGACCGCGGGCGGTATGTCATCCCGATCCTCTCCGGCCACATCGGCGGCGCGAACGCGCTGGCGAAGGAAATCGCGGACAAACTCGGCGGCGGTGCGATCCCGGTCGTCACCACGGCGACGGACGGCGCGGGGCGGTTTTCCTGCGACGCATGGGCCGCGACCCACAACTGCGCGATCTCGTCCATGACGGCGGCGAAGGAGGTCTCCGCCCGGATCCTCACGGAGGACGTCCCGATCACCGCGGAGGCGGCCTTTGCCCTGCCCGATCCGCTCCCGTCCGGGCTGATCCCCGGAAAGGACGGCGGCGGGGCCGGGATCTACATCGGAACGGAAACGGCGCGCAAAGGACTGCGGCTGATTCCGCGGATTTTGACCCTCGGGATCGGATGCAGGCGCGGCACCCCGGCGGAGGCCATCGCGGAGGCGGTCCGGGAGACCTTCGTCGAGGCCGGGATCGATCCCGTTTCCGTGGAGCGGATCGCCTCGATCGACGTGAAGCGGGACGAGGCGGGGCTTGTCGAATACGCGCTCCGGATCGGCGTTCCGCTCCGCTTCTACACAGCGGACGAGCTGAACGCGGTCGAGGGCAGTTTTCAGGAATCGGAATTTGTGAAAAAAACGGTGGGCGTCGGCAACGTCTGCGAACGGGCGGCCGTGCTCGGAAGCACGAACGAAACCGCTGCCGGGCGGCTCGTGATCGGGAAAACGGCGAAATACGGCGTGACGGTCGCGGCTGCCGCGCGGGACTGGAGGATCGAATTTTGAAAACATTGACGGTAGTCGGAATCGGCGCGGGGAATTACGAGGGCATGACGGTCGGGGCGGTCCGCGCGCTCGAGGAGGCCGACCTGATCGTGGGCTACACGGTCTATTGCGACCTTGTGAAGCCGTATTTTCCCGGCAAGGAGTTTCTCTCCACCCCCATGATGAAGGAGACGGAGCGGTGCAGGCTCGCGCTGGAGCAGGCCGCGGCGGGGAAAAAGACCGCGATGATCTGCTCCGGGGACGCGGGGATCTACGGCATGGCCTCTCCAATCCTCGAGCTGGCCGGAGAGTACGGCGTATCGGTCGAAATCGTGCCGGGCGTGACGGCGGCGTCCTCCGGGGCGGCCCTGCTCGGCTCCCCGCTGACCTGCGATTTCGCGGTGATCAGCCTTTCCGACCTTCTGACGCCGTGGGAGACCATCGAAGCGCGGCTCGAGGCGGCGGCGGCAGGGGGATTCTGCGCGGTACTCTACAATCCGTCGAGCAAAAAACGGGCGGACTATTTGAAAACGGCGTGCGGGATCTTTCTGAAGCACCGCGCCCCGGAAACCGTCTGCGGCGTCGCCCGTCAGATCGGACGGGACGGGGAAGAGACCGCGCTCATGACCCTCGCCGAGCTTGCGGAATACCGGGCGGACATGTTCACGACGGTCTTCATCGGGAACGATTCGACAAAGATCATCGACGGGAAAATGGTGACGCCGCGGGGGTACCGTCATGAGTGAGCGGATCTGTCTCTTCGCCGGGACCACGGAAGGGCGGCGGCTGGCGGAGATCCTCGGCGGCGCGGCAAGCCGGTGCGGGGAGGCTCTTTCCGTGACCGTATGCGTGGCGACGGAATACGGGGAGATCCTGCTCGACGGGATCCCGGGGATCGAAATCTCCGCAGGCCGTATGGACGCCGGAGAGATGGCCGCCCTCTTCCGGAAGGAGGGATTCAGCCGGATCCTCGACGCGACCCACCCCTACGCGGAGCTTGTGACGGAGAATATTCGGACCGCCGCGGACGAATGCGGGATCCCGGTTCTGCGGATCCTGCGGGACTGCGACCGGGGGGACGGTTCGGCGTACGTTCACGTTCCGTCCGTGGAGGCGGCGCGGGACTACCTGATGAAGCGGGAGGGGACGGTCTTCCTCACCACCGGATCGAAGGAGCTGTCCTCCTACATCGGCCTCGACATGGAGCGGGTGTGGGCGCGGGTCCTTCCGACGCCGTCCTCCCTCGCGTCCTGTCAGGCGGCGGGGATCCCCACGGCCCACATCATCGCGGCGCAGGGGCCCTTCTCGGAGGAGATCAACCTCGCGGAGCTCAAACGGACGGGGGCGGCGTACCTCGTGACGAAGGCCTCGGGAAAGAACGGCGGATTCGACGAGAAGATCCGGGCGGCACGGGCGGCGGGCGCGGTTCCCGTCGTCATCGGCGCGCCTGCCGAAGAAAACGGACTCTCCCTCGACGAGGCGATTGCCGAGCTTGAACAACAGCTCGCCCTGCCCGTCCCCCTCTCCGCCTCCGGACGGCGCGTGACGGTGATCGGGATCGGGCCGGGGGGATCCTCCCTTCTGACCGCGGAGGCGAAGGAGGCGCTCCGGGACTGCGACGCCGTGATCGGGGCGAAATCCGTCGCGGACTCGCTGGATCCCGATCTGACGCTGACGGGGCGGAAACCGGTCTTCTTCGAATTCCTCCCCGAGAAGATCCGGGCGGCGCTCGCGTCCCATCCGTCCGTCCGGCGGGCGGCGGTCGTCATGCGCGGGGACACGGGCTTTTACAGCGGGACGAAAAAGCTGCTCGACGCGCTGGAAGGGGACGGATTCGAGGTGACGGTCCTTCCGGGAATCTCCTCCGTCTCGCTCTTCGCCGCCCGGCTCGGGGTGAGCTGGGACGACGCGGCACTTGTGAGCCTGCACGGCCGGAGGGGGAACCTCGTCGGAACGGTTGACCGGAACCGGAAGGTCTTCTGCCTCGCCGGAGGGGAGAACACGCCCGCCGCGCTTTGCGAAAGACTCTCTGCCTTCGGTCTCGGATCGGTCCGGGTCGCCGTCGGGGAGCGGCTGTCCTATCCCGAAGGGCAGGAGCGGATCACACGCGGCACGGCGGAGGAGATCGCGCGGTCCGGGATGGAGTTCGATCCCCTCTCCCTGCTCTATATCGAGAACGACCACGCCGCGCGCCGGATGCGGATCGGGATCCCGGACGGGGAATTCATCCGGGGCGACACGCCCATGACGAAGTCCGAGGTCCGGGCGGTATCCCTTTCCGCGCTCGCTCTGCCCGCCGACGCCGTGGTCTATGACGTCGGAGCCGGGACGGGATCGGTGTCCGTAGAATGCGCCCTCGCCGCCCCGGACGGAGTGGTCTACGCCGTGGAAAAGGAACCGGACGCCGCGGAGCTGATCCGTCAGAACCGGGTCAAATTCCGGGCAGAGAACATCGAGGTGGTCGAAGGGTTTGCCCCCGACGCGCTCCGGGATCTGCCCGCCCCGACCCACGCGTTCATCGGCGGTTCCTCGGGAAATCTCACAGAAATCGTGGCCCTGCTGCTCGAAAAGAATCCGGACGTGCGGATCGTATTGAACGCCGTCACTGTCGAGACGCAGGCGGAAGCCGCGGAGACAGCGAAGAAATTCGGGTTCGCCGTGTACGAGACGGTATCCGTCAGCATCGCGCGATCGAAAAAGATGGGGCGGTATCACATGATGACGGCGCAGAATCCCGTCACGGTCGTCACGCTCGCGGGGGGTGCTTCACAATGACGCACGCGCTCATGCGCTGGCTCGTCTGGCAGACGGCGGCGCTTCTCACCGGATTCTTTGTCGATTTCATTGTCGGCGACCCGTACTCCATCCCCCACCCCGTCGTCGGGATCGGAAAGTGGATCTCCTTCTTCGACCGGAAGCTTCGGCGGGGAAACAGCAATCCGAAGGACGTGGGACGGGGCGCCGTGACGGTTGTGCTCGTGGCGCTGATCTCCACCGCCGTGCCTTTGGCGGCCGCGGCTCTTGCGTGGAGGATCCATCCTGTGTTATACTATGTCGTGGAGAGCGTGATGTGCTGGCAGATCCTCGCCGCCCGTCAGCTCTTCCGGGAGGGAAAGAAGGTAGAGCGCGCGCTCGAGGCCGGGGACACGGAAAAAGCGCGGTACGCGGTCTCGATGATCGTGGGCCGGGACACGAACGTCCTCGACGAGAACGGGATCTGCCGGGCCGCGGTCGAAACCGTGGCGGAGAACACCTCCGACGGCGTGATCGCGCCCCTGTGCTGGATGATCTTCTTCGGCGCGGCCGGGGGGTTCTTCTACAAGTCGATCAACACGATGGACTCCATGCTCGGCTACAAGAACGAAAAGTACCTCTATTTCGGACGCGCCGCCGCGAAGACCGACGACGTCGTGAACTACCTCCCCGCCCGTCTCTCCGCGCTTCTCATGATCGCGGCCTGCCCCCTCTGCGGCCTCGACGGGAAAAACGCGGCGCGCATCTTCCGGCGGGACCGGTACAAGCACGCGAGCCCCAATTCCGCCCAGACCGAATCGGTTTGCGCGGGGGCCCTTCGGGTGCGGCTGGCCGGGGACGCCGTCTACGGGGGCGTGGTACACAAAAAAGAATTTATCGGCGATCCCCTCCGCGAGATCGAACCGAAGGATATCACCCGCGCGGGACGGCTGATGTACGCGGCCTCGGCTCTGACGCTTCTCCTCGGCGTCCTTCTGCGGGCGGCGGTGATTCTCGTATGCTTCTGAACAGACCGAATCCCCACGGCGGGGATATTTACAAAAACCGCGTGAAACTCGACTTCTCGGCCAACGTCAATCCCGCGGGGATGCCCGAGGCCGTCCGGGACGCGCTGATCCGCTCGGCAGACCGCGCCTCCGTCTATCCCGACCCGTCCTGCTCCGCGCTCAGGGAAGCCGTCGGCGCGGCGGAAGGGGTCTCTCCGGACGAGATCCTCTGCGGATGCGGCGCGGCGGAGCTGATCTACAGCTATGCCTACGCGCTGATGCCGGAACGGGGAGTGCCCGCGCTGCCTGCGCTGCTCGTCTCACCGACCTTCTCCGAATACCGGACCGCGCTCGAGGCTGCCGGGATCGGCGCGGAGGACTTTTTTCTCAAAGAATCGGACGGGTTCCGGCTGACGGAGGAGATTTTGGAGCTCGATTTCAGCCGGTATTCCGCCCTCTTTCTCTGCTCGCCGAACAATCCGACGGGCCTCGCGGTTCCCCCCTCCCTCGTCCGGAAGCTGGCGGAAGCGGGGATCCGGATGTTTCTCGACTGCTGCTTCCTCGATCTGACGGACGATCCGGAGCGATACGACCTGCCCGCGCTGATCCGGGATTTTCCAAATCTGACGGTCCTGCGCGCCTTCACGAAGAGCTATGCGATGGCGGGCGTGCGGCTGGGCTACGCGCTCTCCTCGGACACGGCGTTTCTCACCGCCATGTCGGGAAAGGCCCCGTGCTGGAACGTCTCGACCATGGCGCAGGAGGCGGGGATCGCGGCGGCCGGATGCGGGAGCTGGCTCAGGGAGTCGGTGAAAACGATCACGCGCGAGCGGACGAGGCTTTATGACGCGCTGACCGGGCTCGGGCTCTTCGTCGTTCCGGGGGAGGCGAATTTTCTGCTGATTTGGGCGGGACGCGGGATCGGCAGCGGCAGGGCGGACGATCTGCCCCGGAGGCTTCTCTGCGCGGGAATCCTCGTGCGGGACTGCTCCAATTACGTCGGACTCGGGCCGGGCTGGTTCCGGATCGCCGTCCGGACGCCGGAAGAAAACGACGCGCTTCTCACAGCCGTCGGGGAGGAACTATCGTGAACAAAGCAAAACCGATCATGATTCAGGGAACCATGTCGAACGCGGGAAAAAGCCTGCTCTGCGCCGCGCTCTGCCGGATCTTCAAACAGGACGGATACCGGGTGGCCCCCTTCAAATCGCAGAATATGGCGCTCAACTCCTTCATCACGGACGAAGGGCTCGAGATGGGGCGGGCGCAGGTGGTACAGGCGGAGGCGGCGGGCGTAAAACCCTCCGTGCTCATGAATCCGATCCTGCTCAAGCCGACCACCGACGTGGGATCGCAGGTGATCGTCAACGGCGAGGTGCGCGGGAACATGCGGGCGGTCGATTATTTCAAGTACAAGACCGAGCTGATCCCGGACATTCTCCGCGCCTACGAGACCCTCGCCTCGGAAAACGACATCGTCGTCATCGAAGGAGCGGGCTCCCCGGCGGAAATCAATCTGAAAAGCGCGGATATCGTGAATATGGGCATGGCGAAAATGGCGAAGGCCCCCGTCCTGCTCGTCGGCGATATCGACCGGGGAGGGGTGTTCGCCCAGCTCTACGGCACGGTGGCGCTTCTCGAGGACGACGAGCGGGCGATGGTCAAGGCGACGGTCATCAACAAGTTCCGCGGCGACGTCTCGATCCTCGCGCCGGGGCTGGACATGCTCTACGAGCTTGTGAAGGTTCCGTGCGCCGGGGTGGTCCCGTACGTCCGGGTGGATATCGACGACGAGGACTCCCTCAGCGAACGGCTGACCGCCGGGGAGCGGAAGGAAATCGACATCGCGGTGATCTCCCTGCCCCGGATCTCGAACTTCACGGACTTCTCGCCTCTCTCGCGGTTCAGCGCGGTGTCCCTGCGGTATGTGAGGAACCTCTTCGAGCTGGGCTCGCCGGACATGATCATCGTTCCGGGGACGAAATCCACCATCGCCGACCTGAAATGGATGCGGCAGAACGGGCTGGAGGGCGGCATCCTGAAAGCGGCCTCCCGGGGAACGCCGGTCTTCGGGATCTGCGGAGGATTGCAGATGCTCGGTGAGACTGTCTCAGACCCCTACGGAACCGAAGGAGGCGGGGAAATCGCCGGGATGGGACTCTTACCCTGCCGGACGGTATTCGCCCGCGAGAAGACCCGCTCGCAGACGGAGGGGACGTTCTCCGGGGTGCGCGGGATCTTCTCGGGACTGAACGGGCTTTGGTACCGCGGCTACGAGATCCACATGGGCCAGAGCGGCACGGACGGGGCGGCGGTGGTGCAGAACGCGGACGGGTCGGTCTCGGGAAGCTACGTCCACGGGCTGTTCGACGAGAACGGGATCGCCGCCGCCGTGGTGCGCGCGCTGTACGAGAAGGCCGGGCTGGTCTTTGACGAGAACGCGGTGTTCGACGTGCACGCTTACCGGGAATCCCAGTACGACAAGCTGGCGGACGCGGTCCGGGGCGCGCTCGACATGGATATGATCTACCGGATTTTGGAGGAGGGCGTATGATCCACATCTATCACGGAGAAGGAAAAGGAAAGACGACGGCGGCGGCGGGGCTGGCCGTTCGGGCGTCGGGCGCGGGACTGCGGGTCCTCTTCGCCCAGTTCTTCAAGGACGGCAGCTCTTCGGAGATCCGCGCGCTCGGCTCCCTGCCCGGCGTGACCGTATCCCGCCCGAGCCTGCACTACGGGCTGTTCCGCCGGATGACGGACGAGGAAAAAGCCGCGATCGCGGAGAACTACCGGGCGTTTCTCGAAGACGTGATCGCCCATGCCGGGGACTACGATCTGATCGTGCTGGACGAGGCGGTCTCCGCGTCCCGGTACGGCATGATCCCGGCGGAGGCGCTCGCGGATTTTCTCAAGTCCGAGGGACAGAAGCGGGAGATCGTGCTGACGGGCCGCAATCCCCTCCCCGCTCTCGTCGAGCTGGCGGATTACGTCACGGAAATGCGCAAGGAAAAGCACCCCTTCGACCGCGGCATCACGGCACGGCGGGGGATTGAGTTCTGATACTAATCTCAAGCTAAAAGGGAAACGCGGCTTTCTTTCGGAGAAAGCCTGGCAAAGAACTTCATGGGGAGGATAAGGAGTAGGCTATACCAATCAAGTGAAGCTGAGGCTTCGGCACACCAATATCGCTATCCAACCTTATCAGAGTTATTGTACGCGAGCTCATCGCAAAGCGATTCGCCTCCTACATGAAGCGTTCAAAACCCATGAAGTTAGCCTTTTAGGCTGAGAATAGTATGAACGGAAACACAAAAAGCAGGAGACCCAAAAACGGCTCCTGTTTTTCTGTCTATGCGAATCCGCCGGAAGATGCCCGCGCGGAGGGAAGGGACGCCGATCGGTCCGGCTATGAATTCCTATGGTCTCACTCCGTCTCCCTGCACTTTACGCGGTACTCTCCCGGGGTCGTGCCGAAGAAGGCGCGGAAATGGCGGATGAGCACGGTCGGACTGTTGTACCCCACGCCGTAGGCGATCTCTGCCACCTGATACTCCGAGTCGCGGAGCAGAAGTTCGGCGCGCCGTACACGGCAGAGGTGGAGATAGCGGTACGGGGACAGTCCGATCTGCTTTTCAAATAGCCGGATCAGGTGGTGCTTCGACAGGTGGGTCTCCTTCACAAAGTCCTCGACGTGAAGATTCTCCACGAAATTGCTCCGGATGAAGGCGGCCAGCGCGGCGATATCCTCCCGCTCAGGCTCCGGTTTCAGTTCCGGTTCGGATTCCGGCTCCGGCCCCGGCAAGGCTTGCGTCGGGTTCGGCGCGATCGGGTCCTCGGGCTTCATGGGCGCGCTCCTTTCGTTTTTTTCATTATACCAGAGCCCGCACGCCCGCGTCAAGCGAAAAAAGCAATTTTGTACGATCCGAGGAGGCGTCCCGAGGTTGACAAAGGCGCGAAAATGGGATAAAATAAGGAGATGAAACGACCGCATCGAGGGAGGGAACGTCATGGAACAGTGGGAGCGAGCATTCATCCGGGATCTCGCCAAAAAGAAGCGGGAAATGGCGGAATCGCCGCGGATGAAGGAGCTCGTCCGGCTGTGGACGGTTCACAACGACGGCCGGTCCGAACGTCCGATGATCCACTTCGAGATGGGCACGGTCGGGGACGCGGGATTTCATTACCAATGCCGCTGCGCGTCCGACGACGCCCGTTCGGTGGAATGGTCCCTCGGGAATTCCATGCAGAATCAGGTGATGGTGGGCGACGACTTCCCCGTCACGCCGGATTTCTATGTGGCGAACGGCTCGTGGATGAAGCTCTTCGATCTCTCGCCCAACCACACCCGGACGAGCGGCGTCGGATTCCACATCAACGCCGTGATCGAAAGCCTCGACACCCTCGATCAGATCAAGCCCTCCCCGATGGGCTTCGACGAGGACGGGGTCCGGCGCGGGCTGGAATTCTACGGCGACCTGTTCGGGGACATCCTCGACGTGAAGCCCGGCATGGGAGGTCTGTACTGTTGCCCGACGAACAATCTCGTTCAGCTGATGACCATGGAAAACCTCTACATGGAGCTGTACGACAATCCGGACAACTTCAAAGAGATGATGAACCGGCTGGCGGACGACTATGTGACGTATTTCACCGAGCTCGAGCGGCGCGGGATGCTGACTCCCTGCTGCGGAAACAACTGGGTGGCGCAGGGGACCTTCGCCTTCTCCGATCAGATGAAGAAGGAGGGCCCGATCACCCTCCGCGACGTCTGGGGCTTCATGGACAGTCAGGAGACCGTCGATATCTCCCCGGACATGTTCCACGAGTTCTTCTTCCCGACCTATCTGCGCATCTCGTCCCTCTTCGGGCGGCTGTCCTACGGCTGCTGCGAGCCCGTCCACTCGTTCTGGGAGAAATCCCTCTCGAAATTCGAAAACCTCCGGAAGATCTCCATCTCCCCGTGGTGCGACGAGGAATACATGGGCGCGCAGCTGAGAGGCCGGAACGTCGTCTACCAGCGCAAGCCGTCCCCGCTGTTCATCGGCGGCACGGACCGGGAGCTCGACGAGGACGGGTTCCGGGCGCACATCCGCAAGACCATGAGGGCCGCGGAGGGCACCCCGCTCGAGATCACCTTCCGGGACACCTACACCCTCAACGGAAACCTCGGCAAGCCCCGCCGGGCGGTCGAAATCGTCCGGGAAGAAATCGAAAACACCTGGCGCGGATAACCGCCGGTCCGGAACAGATCCGAAGCCGGGAAAATCAATAAACAAATAACCACCCCAAGGAGGAACAACTTATGAGCACCGAACTGCTGAACGAAATCTCTGAAAACTTACAGCGCGGCAAAGCCAAGATCGTGAAGGAACTGGTTCAGAAGGCCATCGACGAGGGAATCGCCCCCGGCACCATCCTGAACGAAGGTCTTCTCTCCGGCATGAACGTCATCGGCGAGAAGTTCAAGACCAACGAAGTGTACGTCCCCGAAGTCCTGATCGCGGCGAGAGCCATGAACATGGGCGTGGGCGTTCTGAAGCCGCTTCTGGCCGAGGCGGGCGTCAAGGCCACCGGCAAGGTCTGCATCGGTACGGTACAGGGCGACCTGCACGACATCGGCAAGAACCTCGTAAAGCTGATGTTCGAGGGCAAGGGTCTGGACGTGATCGACCTCGGCACCGACGTCTCCCCCGACACCTTCGTACAGACCGCGATCGACGAGAACTGCCAGATCATCGCCTGCTCCGCTCTTCTGACCACCACCATGGGCGTCATGGAAGAGGTCGTGAAGAAGGCCGAGGCAGCAGGGATCCGCGACAAGGTGAAGATCATGATCGGCGGCGCGCCCGTGGATGAGGCGTACTGCAAGAAGATCGGCGCGGACTGCTACACCCCCGACGCCGCCAGCGCAGCCGACGCCGCGGTCGAGCTCTGCCGCGAACTTCTCGGCTGATCCGGACAGATCCGGCTGCCCCCTCCCCAAAAACAGTTTGCCCCGGCACGGACAGGATTCGTTCTGTCTCCGCCGGGGATTTTTGTTTTCCGTCCCTCTCATGCAAGCGCGGACCAGAGTTTCCATGCGTTGATCCCGATGATGAGCAGGCCGACGGAGGCCATGAGGGGCTTGAGGGGGAGCTTCCGGCAGAGGATCGCCGCAACGGGGGACGCCGCGACGCCGCCGACGAGCAGGCCCAGCACCGCGGGAAGAAAGTCCCGGAGCTCCGATCCGATGGTCAGGAAGAACGCCGCGCTCTCCGCCAGCGTCACGAAGAACTCCGCGGCGTTGACCGAACCGATCGTCTCCCGGATCTCGTGGTCGGAGGCGACCAGCGTGGACGTCACGACCGGGCCCCATCCTCCGCCGCCGAGGGAATCGCTGAACCCGCCGACCAGCGCGAGCGGATAGACGCCGGCGCCGATTTTCCGGGGCTCCCGCTCCTTTTTCGAGAAGATTTTCAGAAAAATCACGATTCCCATGACGATGAGGTACGCGCTGATCACGGGGGAAATCACCCGGTCGTCCACGGAGGTCAGCACATAGGCCCCGAGGATCCCGCCGATGATCCCGGGGACGAGCAGGCGCAGAAACAGCCCGCGGTTGAAGTTTTTCATTTTGACATGGGAAATCCCGGAGGCAAGCGTGGTGAAGATCTCCGCCACATGGGTGCAGAAGGACGCCATCGCGGAGGGGATCCCCATCGCGCGGAGCAGGGTGCTGGACGACACGCCGTACGCCATCCCGAGCGTTCCGTCGATCATCTGCGCCGCGAATCCGGCGAGGAGCGTGATGAAGAAGGTCTTCATGATACGGTTCTCCTTATGGAGTTCATAAGTCATTCCGTATTATATCACCCCGCCCGCCCCCGCGCAAGGAGTCCCGGCCCGATTTCGTCCATTCATGTCGGATGCGGTCAACTTTCCTCGAAAAGCGCAGAAAGAAAACGCGCCGCCGGGATCGCTCTCAAACCGACACGCGGATCTTTGATTCATACTATAGTATGTTCATACTATAAAAATCGAAACGCTGCGCGTTTCTGGAATAGGATGCCCTGCTCAGGGCGGGAGGCACGGGGGGACACCAGCTCAGGCCGCAGTTTTCCCCCCGTGCGGGGGTTTCCTTGGCCGAGGAGCATAACCTTACAGCTCACATCTAAATCGAACACGATAGCGCATCCCACTGTCCTCGCGCGAAGTTTCGCCTTTGGCGAACTTCAGAAATTCGCCTTTGGCGAACTTTCAGCGGACTATGTTTGTTTAGCCAAAACATGCGATGAATTCCGTCTGCGCCGAAATTCATCGGTTTGCTCTGCTCACTCAAATTTCATTTGAGTGGTGGGGCAGACGCAAACAGCGATCGAAACGCGCATGAAAAGAGTAGACTGAAAAACGGGTGGATATCATTCCCTTTCACGCCGGAATAGACCGATTCAGCGCTTACTTCACTTGCATTTTGGGCTGATTGTGTGAACACTCCAAATTCTCATTCTAAAAGAAGAACGCGGCTTTCTTTCGGATGAAAGCTCGCTCAACAACTTGAGCAAGGAGGACGTACGCCTTCTAAATGGCGCGATCAAAACCCATATAGTTTTGCTTTTGGGGTGAGAACAGTATCAGTTTACATTTTCGATCCGTTGATTCCCCCCGGTTTGAGTTGGGTGAAGTACGCCTTCATCCGTTCGTCCGGTTCGAGGATGACGCCGACATAGCGGTTTCCGTCGATGAAGACGAGGGCGAGGGCGCTGTCCGCGAGGAAAGTCACGGTGTAATCGTAATAGACGTATTCCTGCCCTTCCGCGGCGTATTTGTCCCGGAGCGCGGATTTTGTCACGCCGTCCGCCTTTCTGCGCCGGATCGGAACGGCCGAAACCAGCTGCTCCACGCCGAGAACGCACTCCATGACGCCGGGACGCGCGCCCTGCGACCGGATCACAACGAAATCGAGCGTTTCGGGCGGCAGATCCGCGACGTTCAGCTCCGCCCCGACCGCATAGGCTGCCGCCAGCCCGCTCTCATCGTACTCCGCCTTCGTCCGGACGATGTACTGAAATCCGGTCATCTGATACCGGACAAGCAAAAACACCGCCGCGACGATGCAGCCGATCGTCAAAGCGTCGAACAGCCACGAAATCACCCGGATCCCCGCCGCCTGCGCCGCATGGGGAAGGGCGTATAAAATCCCCCCGCCGATCAGCAGGGCCGCGATGATCATCCGGATCCCCCGGGTGTTTTTCTGTTCCGGTACACAGCGCATGGGAAACCTCCTTGAACCGCGGGAACACTCGAAAAAAACACACGGGGAAGTGTTATCCTTCCCCGCTGACCCTTTGTGCTTCTGTGATTTCCGAGTCTTACTCGGCGTCGTCCACCTTGACGATCTGCTTGCCGTTGTAGTAGCCGCAGGCCTTGCAGACTCTGTGGGAGAGAACGTACTCGCCGCAGTGGGAGCACTTCACCATCGTGGGCATATCGAGCTTCCAGTGGCTGGAACGTCTCTTGTCTCTTCTCGCCTGGGATACTTTTCTTTTCGGAACTGCCATTTTTTCAAGCCTCTTTCTTTTTGTTCAGTCTTCCTTCCCCTCGCCGGACGTCTTGTCCAGAAGGGTCTGTAATACGGCGAAATTCGGGTTGATGTATTTCTCTTCCCGGCATCCGCAGTCGCCGTCCCGCAGCTTTCTGCCGCACTTCGGGCAGAGTCCGGGACAGTCGGGTTCGCACAAATCGAAGGTCGGAACGGATAGGGAGACTTCCTCCACGATATCCGCGTCCGCATCGACGTATCCTTCGTTCACATACAGGATGTCGTCGGTCACGCCGTCCCATTCTCCGTCGTCCGTGAGATGGGAGAGCTCCCGTTCGACGCCGCGGTCCGTCAGCACCATGCGCTCCAGCTCGAAGGAAAACTCCTTCGTCACCGGATCGAGGCAGCGGGCGCACCGGGTCTCGTAGGTCACGTCGATTTCGGCGCGGAGCATGAGCGTGCCGAAGGAATCAACGGCCTGCCCGCGGACATGGATCCCGTTCTCGGG
Organism: Oscillospiraceae bacterium; assembly: GCA_015065385.1. Classification (GTDB taxonomy): domain Bacteria; phylum Bacillota; class Clostridia; order Oscillospirales; family CAG-272; genus UMGS1696. The sequence continues at coordinate 27,566 of SVQK01000088.1, forward strand.
GATCGTCACATCGTCGGGCATGGCGGCACAGTCTCCGGCGACCTGCGTCGGGTCAAACGCATAGTCAAAGGAGACCGCCGACCGTTTTCCGTTCAACAGCTCCGACAGATCCAGCTTCATCCGAACCTCCGTGCGATTGATGGCGTGGTATGTTCTCTGCGAAATCCGCAGGTAAGAGGCAATGCTACCTTATTTCATAGCTTTCCACACTAAGGGGTATTATACCTCTCCCCGCGCTCTTTGTCAAGGGGTTCCCTTTAATTTTCCCACTCGAAATCCGAGGACATGAGCCGGACGGCCTCCTTCGAGACGATGAGCATTCCTCCGCGGCAGCGGGCCCGGCGGATCTCTTCCCCGTTCTCGCCGGTGTAAAGGCGGCATTCCCCGTCCCTCAGCGCGGTGACGAAGGGGATGTGCCCCGCGAGGATCGCCAAATCTCCCGCGATGCCGCGCACCGACAGCTGAACGGCGTCCCCGTCGTACCGGAGTCCGTCCGGAGCGGCGATCTGCACCTTGAACGATTTCATGCCATCATCCTCACTTCGCGGCTCTGGCCTTCTCGAACGCCTCGTCGATGGTGCCGATGTACAGAAACGCGCTCTCCGGCAGGGCATCGCAGCGTCCCTCGATGATCTCGCGGAAGCCCCGGATGGTCTCCTTCAGCGGGATGTACTGGCCGGGGAAGCCGTTGAACGCCTCGGCGACGTGCAAAGCCTGCGACATGTACCGCTGGACCTTCCGCGCCCGGGATACGGCGAGTTTGTCTTCGTCGGACAGCTCGTCCATGCCCATGATGGCGATGATGTCCTGAAGCTCCTGATACCGCTGCAAGATCCTCTGCACCTCGCGGGCGACTCTGTAGTGCTCCTCGCCCACGACCTCCGGCGTCAGGATGCGGGAGGAGGATTCCAGCGGGTCTACGGCGGGATAGATGCCGAGGGAGGCGATGGAACGGCTCAGGGCGGTGGTGGCGTCCAGATGGGCAAAGGTGGTGGCCGGAGCCGGGTCGGTGTAGTCGTCCGCGGGAACGTAGACCGCCTGAATCGAGGTGATGGACCCCTTCTTCGTGGAGGTGATGCGCTCCTGCAGCTCGCCCATTTCCGTCGCCAGCGTCGGCTGATAGCCCACGGCGGACGGCATGCGGCCCAGCAGCGCGGAGACCTCGGACCCGGCCTGCGTGAAGCGGAAGATGTTGTCGATGAAGAGCAGCACGTCCTGCCCCTCTCTGTCGCGGAAATACTCCGCCAGCGTCAGGCCGGCGAGTCCGACTCTCATTCTCGCTCCCGGAGGCTCGTTCATCTGCCCGTAGACCAGCGCGGTCTTCGAGAGGACGCCGGATTCCTTCATTTCGTTGTACAGGTCGTTGCCCTCGCGGGACCGCTCTCCGACGCCGGTGAACACGGAATAGCCGCCGTGCTCCGTGGCGATGTTGTGAATCAGCTCCTGAATGAGGACGGTCTTTCCGACGCCCGCGCCGCCGAACAGGCCGACCTTGCCGCCCTTGGTGTAGGGGCAGATCAGATCGACGACCTTGATGCCGGTCTCGAGGATCTCCGTGTTGACGGACTGCTCCTCATAGGTCGGGGCGGGACGGTGGATCTCCCATCGCTCCTTCGTTTCGGGGGCAGGCTGCTCGTCCACGGGATCGCCGAGCACGTTGAACATCCGCCCGAGCGTTTCAGGGCCGACGGGAACGGTGATGCCGCGTCCGGTATCGACGGCTTCGGTGCCGCGGACCAGACCGTCGGTCGAGCTCATGGCGATGCACCTTGCCACGTCGTCGCCGACATGGGCCGAGACCTCCGCGATCAGGCGGCGTCCGCCCCAGCTCACCTCGATGGCGTTGAGGATATCCGGCATTTTGCCGTCGTCAAACCGCACGTCGATGACCGGCCCGATGACCTGTGTCACGACGCCGATGTGCTTTTTCTCCATATCTTTCTCCACGGAATAAGGAAGGAAACCCTGCGGATTTCCGGATTTGTGTGTTTCCGACTGTTTCGGACCCGACTTTCTCTATCAGCCCGAAGGGTCATTCCTGACCCTTCGGCGGAAGAGGCGCAAATACTTCGTATTTGCGGATTCGATTAACCCTCTTCGAGGGAGGAGGAAAGAAACCCTACGGGTTTCTGGATTTTATGTCCCTACGCCGCGCCGACGCAGTCGCGCTAACGAGCGGCACGGGGGACACCAGCTCTGGCCGCAGGTGCCCCCTGTGCGGGTCCCCCTTGGCCGAGGAGCATAACTTGACAGCTCATATCTGA
>SVQK01000089.1 GCA_015065385.1 Oscillospiraceae bacterium
GTTGTGTCAGCCGACACCATGCGATGAATTCCGTCTGCGCCGAAATTCATCGGTTTGCTCTGCCGAAGGCGACGCAAACAGCGATCGAAACGCGCATTGAAAGGGGAAAACGTGCAGCCGCCGCCCTTGCCTCGCCCTCCGGGAGAGGTGGCGCAGTCGAAGACCGCAGTCAAAGACTGGTGACGGAGAGGGCCGACGCTCACTCCACCTCTCGCTGAACCGTCAGAACGCGGGATCGCTTCATTCTTAACCCCAAGGCTCCCTCACGAATCGTCAGATTCGTGCACCGAGGGAGCTGTCACCTCAGTGACTGAGGGAGTCGCGCGAAATAAATAAGCATGAAAACAAGTGCGTTTCGGTGGATCGCTCTCCCACTTAACCCCTTTGAAAGGGAGGGTCGAGGGAGGGGAAACTTTCCGCAGAAAGTGTCCCCTCTTCCCTATAGCAAAACTGAGGGAGTCGCGCGAAATCATATATCACGGCTTCAAGTCCGTTTCGGCGGATTTCTCTCCCCGTACGATACATCAACCATTCACCAGCGTTCAACAACACTTTGAAGGACATACACCATGAATTTTCTGATACTATCCGTTACAGCCGGGGAGGGACACAACTCCACGGCGAAGGCGATCCGAGAGGATCTTGAAAAATGCGGGGCGGCGGCGGAGATTTTGGATACCTTCGCCTATATCTCCCCGGAGCTTGCGAAGCTCATCGCGGACGGCTACCTCCTCGTAACCGAAAAGGCGCAGGGGGCTTACCGGATCGGGTACCGGCTGGCGGAGACGCGGCGCGTGGTGAACGAAAAGCTGGACGGCGTGCAGATAGTCTCGAAGGCATTGTCAAAAGAGCTGGTGGACGCCGTCCGGGCCGACTCCTACGACGCCGTCGTCTTCACGCACCCCTTCTCCGGCATGCTGCTCGACACGATGAAGCGGCGGGGACTGATCGAAAACCGGACCGTCGGGATCCTGACGGATTTCACCTTCCACCCGTTCTGGGAGGACTGCACGAAAAACGATTATGTCGTGGTCCCCGACCGGCTGCTTCTGCCCCAGGCGCGGGCGAAGGGCTTCCGGGACGAACAGATCCTTCCCTTCGGCATCCCGATCAACCCGAAGTTCCGGGACGGGGCGTCCGTCTCCCCCGGCGAGCGGGCGGAAAATCGGAAGGCGGCGCGGCGGGACCTCGGCCTCGATCCGGAGAAGATGACGATCCTCGTCATGGGCGGCTCCATGGGCTACGGGAACATGGACGAGCTGGTCAAGCGGATCGACGGGATCGACGCGGACCGGGCGTTTCAGCTGATCGCCGTCGCGGGCCGGAACGCGCAGGCAAAAACCGCCCTCGACGCGTTCGCGCGGAAGTCGAAGCATCCGCTTCTGGCGACCGGGTTCGTGGACTACGTCAGCACGCTCATGGACGCCGCGGACTGCATCATCACCAAGCCCGGCGGGCTGACCACGAGCGAGAGCCTTGCGAAGAACCTGCCCATGATCATCGTGAATCCCATCCCCGGGCAGGAGGAGCGGAACACGGAATTCCTGCTCAACAACGGCTGCGCGATGGCGACGTCGAAGACCGTCCCGATCGAGGAGTGCATCTATCAGTTGCTCATGTCCGACGTCCGGCTCGAGGCGATGCGCTCCTGCATCCGCGCCGTCGCCAAGCCCGACTCCGCCGGAGAACTCAGCCGGTTCCTCCTGAACCTCGCCGTGACCCCGAAGGTCGGGAGCTACGCGCACGAGCACGAGAATACATCCCTTAAAAAGGGATAGAAGAAAGAAACCCTACGGGTTTCTGGAATCGGATGCCCCGCTCGGGGCGGGAGGCACGGGCTGCGATCTTCGATCGCGGACACCAGCTCATGGCCGATCAAGATTCGCTCCGCGAACTTGGGTTTCCCCCCGTGCGGGGGGGTCCTTGGCCATATGGCATAACAGGACAGCTCTCCCCTGAATCGAAACCTTGATTGTGTATCCCATTGTCCTCGCGCGGTCCGCGTTTGTGCAGTCGGAGGTCAAAGAGCTTCAATCGCGCATTGCACGGTCGCGCATCCGGACAGTGAAACATGGAGACAACCACGCGAATCAAAGTTTGCCCAAACCTCGGTCAACCAGTCTTTCAAGTTCAGCTCCCATCCAATGCGCGTTTCGATCGCTGTTTGCGTCGCCGTCTCGGCAGAGCAAACCGATGAATTTCGTCCATGACGGAATTCATCGCATGTTTCGGCTGAACGAACATAGTCCGCGCGAGGACGTGGGATGTGAAAACGGTTTTCGATCCAGAATCGAGCTGTAAGGTTATGCTCTTCGGCCAAGGGGGACCCTCGGGGGAGGGGCACCTTCGGCCTGAGATGGTGTCCCTCCCCCGCGCCCGGCCTGCGCAAGGCCATAAAATCAAGAAACGCGTAGCGTTTCTTTCCTTAGGAGGAGAATCCAATGCTCACATACGAACAGGTGCCGATGCGGTGCGCCGATCTGGGAACGGCGAACGCGATTCCGGACGTGCGGTGGCTGGGGGGCGGAAATCCGGCCCCGGCGCGGGTGGATCCCGGGATGCCCGAGGAAGAGGGCGCGTGGGTCCATCAGGGGCACATCCACACGATCCTGCCCTACACGGTACAGGACGGCTACGACAGGAGGCTGCGGGAGTCCTCCCTGCGGATGGCGGTGCTGGAAAACGAATATCTCCGGGCCGAGTTCGCGGTGGATCTGGGCGGGCGGCTCTGGTCGCTTTATTCGAAGACGGAGAAGAGAGAACTGCTCTTCCGGAACAACGTCTTCCAGCCGGCGAATCTCGCGCTGCGGAACGCGTGGTTCTCGGGCGGCGTGGAGTGGAACTGCGGCATGATCGGGCATCACGCGCACACCGCTTCCCCGCTCTTCTCGGCGCACTATCCGAACAAGGCCGGGGGCGAGACGCTCAAGATGTGGGAATACGAGCGGAAGAGAGGCCTTGTGTTCATCGTCCGGGCGACCTTGGCGGACGACGTTCTGCTGGTCCGGGTGACGGTGGAGAATCCGCACGAGGGCTCGACCTACGTTTACTGGTGGTCGAACATGGCGGTGGAGCAGCACGAGGACACGCGCGTGATCGTTCCGGCCGAGCGGTACTACACCTACGGCCGGGGGGAGGACGGAAGAAACGAGGCGCACCGCACGCCCGTCCCGGACTACGGCTACTATCCGGCGCGCCACTCCTACGCCTACGATTACTTCTTCCAGATCCCCGAAGAGCGGCAGAAGTTCGAGGCGGCGGTGGAAGGGGACGGGCGCGGGTTCGTGCAGTTCTCGACGCCGAATCTGATCGGGCGGAAGCTCTTCGTCTGGGGCACGGAGTCGCAGGGCGGGCGGACGTGGAACCGCTGGCTGTCCCACGACGACCGGTACTACGCGGAGACGCAGGCGGGCCTGCTCCACTCGCAGATGGAGCACAGGCCGATGGCGGGAAAATCGCTTTACGAATGGACGGAGGGCTACGCGGCGATCTCGGGCGATCCGGGACTGCTTCACAATCCGGACATCCGGCAGGCGTCGGAGTACGCGGAGAACATCCTCACGCTCTCGGGCCGGTTCGATTTGGTAAACAACCGCTCGGACGCGTATTTCGAGCCGGACGGCCCCGACTGCGAAGTCCTCGACTCGATGGGCAGCGGATGGGGCGCGCTGACGGAGCTGTATCTCGGGCACAGGCTGACGGAGCGGGCGTCCTTCCCGGCGGAGAGCATCGCGGAAGGGACGCCGGAGCACGATTTCCTCGTTTTGAAGGAGACGGGTTCCCTGCCCGAAAAATCCCCGGTGCTGACGGAGGGATATTCCATCGACTACTTCGGCGGCGCGGCGGGGGGCGCGATCCTGCCGGTTCTCGAAAACACGCCGGTGAAGGACTGGTACGCGTGGCTCGAGCTGGGGTGCTTCTACTACGAGGCCCGTTCGTTCGACGCGGCGGAGGCGGCCTTCCGCAAGTCGGTCGGGTGCGCGGAAAACCCGCTGGCGCTCGCGGCTCTGGCGAAGCTGCTGGCGGCGAAGGGCGGCAAAGAGCGGGAGGCGGAAGGGCTTTCCCTCATGAAGCGGGCGGCGGAGCTGTGCGGGGAGACCGGCGGCGAATATGTGCGGCTGGCGATCGAGGCGGCGGCATACGTCAAGGCCCACGGCACGCCCGAGGAAGCGGAGGAGATCATCCGGTCGGCGGTGGACGCGCATCCGGCGTATCTCGAAAACGGGCGGATCGCGCTCTTGTACATCCAGATCCTCGTGAACCGGGGCCGGCTGGACGAGGCGGAGACGCTATTGCGGAAGGTCCCCGAGGTGGCGGACATGCGCGAGGGCGAGGTCTCGACGTCCGCGGTCTGGCTGGATCTCTTCCGGGAGAAGATCGCCCGGGACGAAGGGCGGGAGGCGGACGACATCACGCCCGACGAGGTCTTCGAGCGGTATCCCGTCCCGGCGGAGATTGACTTTAGGATGAGCGGGTATCAGCCGCACTGAAATCCGACTGCGTCGGAGGAGGAAGGATCTGTGTCTTCCAAAGGGGGTAAATGGGGGAGCGAACCGCCGAAACGGACTTGTTTTCTTGCTTATTGTTTCGCGCGACTCCCTCAGTCACTGCGGTGACAGCTCCCTCGGTGCACGAATCTGACGATTCGTGAGGGAGCCTTGGGGGTTAAGAATGAAGCGATCCTCCGCTCCGGGAGTTCGGCGTAATAGCGAAGTGTATGTCAGCCCTCTCCGTCACAGTCTTCGACTGCGCCACCTCTCCCGGAGGGCGAGGCAAGGGGAAAGCTGAACTTCATTATGCAGTCACCTTTTCATGCGCGTTTCGATCGCTGTTTGCGTCGCCCCTTTGGGCAGAGCAAACCGATGAATTTCGGTGAAGCCGGAATTCATCGCATGTTTCGGCTTCACAAACATAGTCCGCGCGAGGACAATGGGATGAACAGTCGAATCCGGATATAGGGGCGGGCTGTCGCCTTATGCTATATGGCCAAGGAAACCCCCGCACGGGGGGAAACCTGCGGCCAGAGCTGGTGTCCCCCCCGTGCCTCCCGCCCCGAGCGGGGCATTTTTTCCAGAAACGCGAAGCGTTTCGTCCTTTTTATCCCTTGAGAAAGGGATGGTAGAAAAAGAACAGCTCCGGACGGGTTATAGTCTGTCCGGGGCTGTCTGTTTTTTCGGGAGACGGCGCGGGAGGGGAAAAATCCGCTTCTGTGTTGACAAAACACATAGGGCATGATACAATGAAGCAACCTTTTGATCAGGTGAATTCTATTTTATCCCGCGTCTCCATTTGCCTGACATCGGCAAAAAAACAGAAAAAAGGGGAGAGAAACGATGAGCGTTTTGAAAAAGTCTGTGAGCTGCCTGCTCGTTTTGATCATGGTCGTCCACCTGCTGCCGGTTTCGGTTCTGGCGGACGGCGCGGCCCGGGGAAAGCAAGCGCAGGAGAAGACGGTTTCACGTCCGATCCCGGAAGTCCCTGCGGAGCCGGTTGAGGAACAGCGGATCGTTTTGGGCAGCTGGGATCTCGATTTTGTTGAGGAAACGGAAGACACCGGGACAACGGAGTCGCGGGAGCTGACATGGACGCCGCGTCTGGCCGCGCCCGTTCCGACGGTCGGACAGATCCTCGAAGCGGAGGACGGGGAAGAAGAACCGGAGGAATTCGAGTTCGTCATCGAAGAGGACGGGACGGCGACGCTGACCGCGTATAACGGCAGTGGCCCTAACGTTGAGATCCCGTCAGAGTACGATGTTTACCCGGTGAAGGCGATCGACGGCGGCGTTTTCAACGGACACGAAGAGATCGAAACCGTCGTGCTGCCGGACATGTTGAGCTATATCGGCGACCGGGCGTTCTGGGGATGCCGAAACCTGAAAAACGTTGAATTCCCCTCTACGCTCGAATATATCGGCTTCGGCGCTTTTTATGATAGCGGACTTGAAAAGGTGCGGCTGGTCTCAGACTTCAATTGCAGCTTCGGCGGCTCGGTATTCGAGGCTTGCACGAATCTGAAAGAGGCGGAGATCGGCGGATCGATCACCTCGATCTGCGGGTCGATGTTCAAAGGGGACCGGAATCTGGAGCGGGTGGATCTGAACGACGGACTGCTTGAAATCGGCGGCGAGGCGTTCCGGGAGACCGGGCTGACGTACATTGACCTTCCGGATTCCGTGACGACGATTGAATCCGCCGCGTTTTATGGATGCTCCGCTTTGAAGGGGTTCCACTGGCCGAAGGACTGGGCGGAAAGCGGCGGAAGGATTTTCGCGGGCTCGGGGATCGTGCGGTATGACATTCCGGACGGGGTCGAGTCGATTCCTTACGGCGCGTTTGAGGGAGCGGAAAAACTGGTGTCCGTGACGATCCCGGATTCCGTCATCGCCATCGGGGCAAGAGCGTTTGAAGGTTGTAAGAACCTTGAGACGTTCAACTATCCTGTTGCTCTCGAAGAGGCAGGGGCCTATATGATTCGGGGATGTGAGAGCCTGAAAACGATCGAGATCCCGGAAGGGGTGGAGACGATCCCGGAGAGCACGTTCAGCGGGGCAGACTGCCTCAGAGAAGTTGCGTTCCCTTCGACGCTTAAGTCCATAGGAAATGATGCGTTTACCGATTGTACCAGCCTACAGTACGTCTGGACGACGGGGAATCTCGAGAGCATCGGGAAAGGCGCGTTTTCCGGATGCGGTTCCCTTGAATCTATTGATCTGAGTGGAACAATTACGGAAATTCCTGATAACGCTTTTATCGGGTGTTCTTCATTGATATATGTAAAGCTGCCTGAAAACCTTGTGACAATAGGACAGAATTCTTTCAGCGGGTGCGCATCGCTTGGCGAAATAGAGATTCCTGCGTCCGTTGCCACAATTGTGGCTCCATATGAGTGGTACGGCGGATCGTTCGCTTCGTGCGAGAACCTTGTTTTCCGATGCAATGTCAAAAGCTACGCCGCAAAGTTTGCTCTCATGGCGGATATCCCGCTTATCTGCTACAATGACAATGAGGAACTATCCGAAAACGATGTGAGGCGCAATAGTTCCTACGAAATTACCGGTACCGGATTGAACGCTTCCGGCAACTTGCCCATGATGCTAAAATATGATATCAGCGCCGTGGAGAACTTTCAATCTATCAAAATCGTTGTTCCGCTGACAGCGGAAGTAACAAGCGGAAAGTTCTATATAAATGGAGAAACTATTGTTTATGCAAAAAACGAAACCCATTACGGGAGCCGATATGGATACCATACATATGAGGGATGCCTCTATACATTTGAAAAAGCTGATCTGATGGGGGCTGAAATAGGAACGATTTCATTTGAAATCACTCCTATCGAGTCGAACGGCGTCCAGACTCTCGCGTTCATTGAAACAAGAGAAAACGGAAAAAATAAAGAGAATTCGATCGGAGTAATTTCAGAGTTTATTCCGATGCTTAGTCTCTTTGCTGCGGAAGCCGCGGACGAAGAAGGGACGGAGGTATCCGGAGTATCGATGCCGGATACGGAGGTCACGTTGAAGGTCAACGGCGTCGTTCAGAAAAAGGTCAAAACAAATAGAGTGGGATATTATTCAGCAATATTACATATCGACACATCAAGTGAGGGGGTATATTCCTACGTCACCGCCCATGCAGTTGACCGGGACGGAACTGAGTACGAAGCGTCTGCGAATATTCGTTTTATGAAGAGTGTTCTGAAAGTGACCAGTTTCATTATGGCAGAAAAAGAATTTCAGACGGCCTACGCCTTGACCGGAGGCTGGTACGGAGGACGGTCCGCGGGAACTACGGTCTTCGTGCCCAGACCAATGAAGGTTCAGGTTAAGCTCAACTATCCGGAGGATGTAGAAAAGGTCTACATCGTCAGCCATACTACCAAAGAGGAAAAATTCCTCGTGGGAACATGGGACGAAGAAAAAGAAGCGTTTGTCGCGGAAGGCTATTTTGACCCGAAAAACCCTTCATATGTTCCGCAGAATATTACTGTCGAATGCGTATTAAAGCAGAACCCGCGTTCTTTCTTCGATAAAGTTTCCATTCCTTATGAAGAAATTTACAACGAGTTGACAGACGATTGGAGAGATGCGGAAGTCACGATTAACGAAGTGAGCGAGACGCATCTTGACGCAATTTTAGATATTCCAAACAAGCAATACCCGTTGCATATCATTATTGATGAAAGATATCTGGAAAAAGGTGAAGATGATGGTGTTGTATCGTTTGAAGACAAAACAGTTTTCTTAACAGATTTTACCACAGTCTACGATAGTTATTTTCACAAAAAAGAAGAATATTTCGCCGTATTCGACAACGGATACCAACACATTGCAAAGATTCACGACGGAGATAAAGTCTTTCGGGTGAGCGCGCTCGTCATGATTGATGCAGAAGAAGTGATTTTTCCTCTGGACATTCCATCATTGCTTAATACCAACACAACTTTATCCCTGAATGATAAGCTCTACCCCAGTGATAATATACATGCAGGGGGAACTAGTGAGTCAGAGGCAGTGATTTTGGTAGCTCTTACGATCGGGGGGATTGTTTCTTCTTGGGCAAGTTGGTACGACGCAAGAAGAGATAGACGAGAAATGGAAGAGCGGTATCATTATATGCTTCATACCATGCTGGATAGCGATTTACCGATGTCAGAAAAAATACGTTTAACGCATGAAATGGAAGCATATAGAGATAGATATCTAAACAGACAGTTTTGGAGAGAAATGATCGGTGTGATTGGAATGGTCGGATCGTTTATTCCAACTGGACAAGGACAATTGGCAGATTCAGTAAGCGAAGGCCTTCTCTCATGTGATGCAATAATCGCTGGATTCGGATCAGATCAAATATTGAGCAGAGACGCAGAAAGATTCAAAAATCTGTCTGATATCATACCTATCGTAAAGCCGATCGAACAGCAGCCATATCATATCAAATGGAAGATCGACCCGTCCGGATATGTATATGATCTGGATACGGACGAACGGATCCCGAACGCAAAAGCGACGATTTATTGGATCCCCGTTGAGAATGAATACGGTCCGGACGAGGAGTACTGGAACAACAAACCCGGTGAGGACGAATTCGGCGAGGTCTGGGACGGCACGGAATATCTGGAAATCAATCCCACTTACACCAACAGCCTCGGCCAGTACGCCTGGGACGTCCCCGAAGGCTGGTGGCGCGTGAAGGTCGAGGCGGAGGACTACGATACCGCGTGGAGCGATTGGATGCCCGTGCCGCCCGAGCAGACCGACGTCAACATCGGGCTGAAATACAATAAGAATGTCCTCCTCGGCGACGTGAACGACGACGGGACGGTGGACGCGAGAGACCGCAGGCTCCTTGCGCGGATCCTCGACGGACAGGTCACGGACGAATCGGAATACTTCTTCCGGGCGGCCGATATCGATAAGGACAGGGAATTGACCCTGATCGATTTGACGATCCTCGCCCGCACCCTCGCCGGATGGGCAGATTACGCCGGGAAATGGGGCGTAGTTCTGGAAAACTGACGCCGGAGGGCGGATCGCGCATAACCGAATAAAAGAACAGCTCCGGCCGGAAGCATACCCGTTCGGAGCTGTGTTTTTGTCAGTCAGGGGAGGTTTACTTCCCCGCCAACAGGTCGTTCACCGCGGATTCGTACCCGGGGACGTTCGCGCCGACGACGGAATCGCCGACGATCTGGCCGGTGGAATCGACGAAGTAGGTCGTCGGGAAGGCGTAGAGCGGGAAGGCGGTGTAGAGGTCGGCGTCCGGGATCAGGACGGGGTAGTTCACGCCCGCGGATTCCATGTGCGCGATGCCGTCCTCGAGGCCCGTGCCGTCCCCGGCGTCGTAGAGGATCCCGATCACGCCGCAGTTCTTTTCGCCGAGGCGGGTGTGAAGGTCCGCGAGGTCGGGCAGCTCGGCCTGACAGGGGGGACACCACGACGCCCAGACGTTGACGACGGTGATCTCGTTTCCGGAGAAGACGTCCTCCGCGGTCACGGGATTGCCGTACACGTCCTCCGTCGAGAAGGAGACGATCCGGCCCGCGACGGACGGTACGGGAAGCTGGGATTCGGCGGCGGGCTCGGAATACTGGAACTGCGCGGCGTCCGCGAGCGCTGCGGCGATCTCGTCGGCGATCTTTCCGGTTTCGCCCTCATACGAGTTCTCGCTTGCGCCGAAGACCCCGCGGAAGAACGTCCAGTCCCCTGCCTTTCCCACGGCGGTGAGGCTGGAGGGCGCGTCCCATCCGTCGCTGTCGAGCCACGCGGCAAGGTCGCTCTCCCCCCGCCCGCCGTCGATGCCGAAGACCATGACGGGATAGAACGCGCGGTCGATCAGATCGTAGACTTCGTCCTCGCTCATGCGGGTGATCTCCTCGTAGGACGCGGGATAGAACCCGACGTAGCCGTAGGAGACCCCCTCGTCCTCGTAGAGCTCGTCGGCGAACTCCATGTAGACCTTGTCCTGATTGTCGAGGTACGCCGCCGGAACCGGAACGGACACCCCCGCCCGGGAGAGCTCCCACCAGTCCCCGCCGTGCGTCTCGGTCTGCGCGCCGGGCTGGGCTCCGTTCTCGTCCGGGGACAGGATCCCGTTCTCCCCCTCCCCGCCGTCCTCCGCCCCCGGTTCCCGGAGATTCGCGCACGCGGAGAAGGAAAACGCTGTCAGAAGCGCTGCCAGCAAAGCGCAGATTCGCTTGATCGGATGATTCATAGGATGAACTCCTTTGAAAAGGAAGGAAACCCTACGGGTTTCCGGATTTAATGGCCTTGCGCCGCGCCGACGCAGTCGCGCTGCCGGGCGGCACGGGCTGCGATCTTCGATCGCGGATACCATCTCATGGCCGATCAAGTTTCGCTCCGCGAACTTGGGTACCCCTCCCGGGGGTCCCCCTTGGCCATATGGCATAAACTTACAGCTTGTCCCATCAACCAAACCCGACCGTTCACCCCACTGTCCTCGCGCGGACTACGATGCGTCAGCCGACACCGTGCGATGAATTCCGGCTTCACCGAAATTCATCGGTTTGCTATGCTGACGCGCCGCAAACAGCGATCGAAACGCGCATAGGATGGGAGGCTAAACTTGAAAGATCGGTTGACCGAGGTATGGAAA
>SVQK01000090.1 GCA_015065385.1 Oscillospiraceae bacterium
AGTATTGCTTACCTTCAGCACACCAATTAAGCTATCCAACCTTATCAGAGTTATTGTACGCGAGCTCATCGCAAGGCGATTCGCCTCCTACATGAAGCGTTCAAAACCCATGAAGTTAGCCTTTTAGGCTGAGAATAGTATAAGAGAGTGCGGACGCTGTCACCCGCTCTTCGCCGCACAGCCGTTCCATCCCCTGATCCGCCCGTGGAGGCCGAACATGAAACCATCCCGTTCCGTTTTTCCCGTCTTTCCCATACTGCTGCTGCTCGCGCTGCCGGCTGTTTTCGCGCTTTGCGCAGGCTGTTCCCGCGCCCCGGCGTCCGATCCCGCGCCCGCTCTCCCGTCAGAGGCCGAGGCGGAGACCGAGCCCATGCCCGAGCCCGAGCCAAAGCCGGTCACCGAAAGCGATACGGCGTCGTTCGTCGATTCCTCGGGATTTCTGTCCTTGCGCTCAGGCCGGAAGAGAGCGTCGCCCGCCGAAGTCTCCCTGACCCTGTACTACGACGGCGTGGAGCTCCCGAAGGCGGGGAATCTGTGGTATCTGCCCGTCTCCGAACAGTTCCCGGCGGAAAACCTGCTCCGGCTCTCCGCGTCCCTCTCCTCCTCCGGTGACGGCGGGGAAGGCGGGCGGCTCTATTTCGACAAGCACCTCTTGGACATCGGGATCGAACCGCTTCTCTCCCACAACACCCGTCCGGAGCTCTTCTGGGCGGACGGCGAGCGGTACGTCAATCTGGAGCTCTGCTTCACCGCCCTGCCGGTTCTCTCCGCGGACGCCGATCCGAAGCGGCTGTCGTGGGACGCCCGGTCCTGCGCCTTCTCGCTCTGGGAGGCGAAAAACGGAAAGCTCAAAAAGACCGATTCCCCCGCGGAGGTGCGGATCCGGGGCGCGTCCTCCTCGAACATGCCGAAAGCCGGGCTGAAGCTCTCCCTCCGGGACGCCGACGGCAATCCGAACAAGCTGTCCCTGCTCGGCATGCGCAAGGACGACGACTGGATCCTCTACGCGAGCTATTCGGACAACACCCATGTGCGGGACGCGGTCGGCTGGCACCTCTGGCAGAGGATGACGAAATCCGCCGGGTTCTCCCCCTCCGAGGCCGGCGCGCTGGAGGTCCGGTGGGTGGAGGTGATCCTCGGCGGGGACTACCGCGGCTTCTACCTCATGCTGGAACAGATGGACCGGAAGACGCTGGATCTGGACGCAGAGAAAAACGATTCCCTCTTCAAGTGCATATCCTGGGACGTGCCGGATTCCGCCTCCCTCCGCCGCCTGAACGCCCGCACGGAGTCCAAATCCTCCCTCGAGCGGAAGTATCCCGAACCCGGAGAGATCCCGGACGGCACAAGCGGCGGCTGGTCGGACATGGCGGCGTTCGTCGCCCTCTGCTACGAGAGCTCCGGGGAGGAGTTCGCGGCGACGGCCGAAAGCCTGCTCGACCGGGACGAGATCCTCGAATACTGGCTGTTTCTGAACCTGACCATGGCGGCGGACAACACATGGAAGAACACCTATTACGCCGTGCGGGACGGGAAGGTCTCGGCGTATCCGTGGGATCTGGACATCACCTTCGGCCTCGGCTGGAACGGAGACATGGCGAACAACTTTCTCTGGGAGCAGCCCGGCATGGACACGCGGACCTACGATTTCCACGCCGGACGCCGCCTGATCAAATACGTTCCCGGCTGCGGGGAGTACGTCCGGACGCGGTACGAAACGCTGAAGGAGGCCGGGATCTGCTCCGCCGACGCCCTGATCGCCGACGCGGAGGAACAGTGGGCGCTCCTGCACAAAAGCGGCGCATGGCAGCGCAACCTCGACCGCTGGCCCTCCGTCAGCAGCACGGACTCCCTCGACTACTTCAAACAGACCGTCCGCACGAGAGAAACGTGGCTGGACGACTATCTCTCCACCCTGCCGTGATCCGGAGCAGACAGCGCTGCGTTTACAAATCAGTCCTTCGGCGGAGGAAGGGGAAGCGTAAAGCGCTGCTGACTTCCTTGCCTCGCCCTCCGGGAGAGGTGGCGCAGTCGAAGACTGTGACGGAGAGGGCTCACGTTGGTTCAGTAAAATTCTCCTAAAGAAGATCCGCCTTCTTCGGATGGGAGGCCCCGTGAAGCTCCTTCCCCTTCTCCCCGCAGAAATTCATCCCCCCGAGGTTTTTATGGCCTTTGACTTCGATACATTCGTCTTTATCATCGAGCTGATCAGCATCACGTCCTTCGGGATTTCGGGCGCGCTGACGGCCATCCGGAAGCACATGGACGTCTTCGGCGTGATCATCGTCGCGGTCACCACGGCTCTGGGCGGCGGCGTGATCCGGGATCTGCTCCTCGGCGTGATCCCTCCGAAGAGCTTCAACCGGCCCGTCTACGCGATCATCACGGCGTCCTTCGCCCTCATGACCTTCATCGTGGAGTACCGGCACGCGAAGAAGCACACGCCTGGCGAGCCGTTCACCGGAAAATTCACCGAAGGCGCGATGTTCTGGCTGGACACCACGGGGCTGGCGATTTTCACGATGGTCGGGATCGCCGTGGCCCACGAATCAAACGTCCCGGACAACAATTTCCTCTACTGCTTCGTCGGCGCGCTGACGGGCGTCGGGGGCGGCGTGCTCCGGGATCTGCTCTGCCAGAACATGCCCTACATTTTCGTCAAGCACTTTTACGCCAGCGCGTGCGTCGCCGGGGCGATCGTCTGCGAGATCCTGTGGGAGCCTGCGGGCAAAATCGCGGCGATGCTGACGGGAACGGCGGTCGTGATGCTCCTCCGCTTCCTCGCCGCCCACTTCCGCTGGAATCTCCCCCGGGTCCCGGACGTCGGAGGGGAGAAGGGCTGAAAATAAAAATCCGTCCGTTCATCCTCCGGGCGGGTTTCTTTAATTATGTAGAGTTCAAATCCCATGAAAAATGGCACCCGGGATTCCGGATGCCGATTCTTCAAGCTAATACCCGGATTCGAACCGGGGACCTCGTCCTTACCAAGGACGCGCTCTACCAACTGAGCCATATTAGCATTGAGAGCGCATGCGCTGTCAACAGATAGGATTATATCACCGGGCCGCGGATTTGTCAAGGGGTTTCGAGAAAATTCCGGAAAGAAATTTCTGCCTCCGGAAGGCCGGGAAAACCGAAGCTGCCGTTGCGGCCGGGGGAAAAATCTGCTATAATGGAAAAAACACACGGACGGCAAACGGGAGGATCGGGCGATGATTCCGGTATGGTCGGCGGAGCTGATGCGGAAAAGCGACGAACGGACGACGGAGCGGATTACGGCGGTCGAATTGATGGGGAGGGCGGCGGAACGCATCTTTGAAGCGGTTCTGGCTGCCGTTGGGCAGGAGTTCGGCGGGCCGGCGGCGGTGGTCTGCGGGAGCGGGAACAACGGAGGGGACGGGTACGCGCTGGCCCTGCTGTTCCGTGACGCGGGGATCCCGGTCACGCTCTTCCCCCTCTCTCCCCCAAAATCGGATACGGCGGCGCACTACGCGGGGCTCTGCGAATCGGCGGGCATTCCGGCGGTTCCGTGGGGTGCGGGGCAGGATCTTTCCTCCTATGCCCTCATCGCGGACTGCGTCTTCGGAACCGGCTTTTCCGGCGCGCTGAAGCCTCCCGCCTCCGACGCGATCCGGGAGATCAACCGGTGCGGGGGATCGCGCGAAGGCTCCGGGGCGTTCGTCGTCTCCGCGGATATCAACTCCGGGCTGAACGCGGACAGCGGCATGGCGGCCCCCGTCGAAGGATCCGGAGAACGGTTCTGTGTACGATCCGACCTGACCGTCTCCGTCGGGGCGTTCCAGCCGGGGCATTTTCTCGGCATGGCAAAGGACGCCGTCCGTCGCAAGCTCAGCGCGGATATCGGGATCGAATGCCTCCCCGGAGGACGCCCGTTCGGCCTTGTCGAAGCGGAGGACGCCGCCCTCGCCTTCCCGCCCCGGCTCAACTTCTCGAACAAATCGGATTACGGCTATATCGCCCTGATCGGCGGATCCGACCGGTACAGCGGGGCGGTCCGGCTGGCCTCCCTTGCGTGCGCGGCGATGCGGTCCGGAGCGGGCGTGGTGAAGACGGCGGCTCCGGCGTCCCTCTGTCCTCTGATCGCGCCGTCCATCCTCGAAGCGACACTCTTCCCCCTGCCTGACCGGGACGGAAAGCTGATCTTCGACGCCGCCGCGTCCGATGCGCTGGAAGAGCTCACCCGGGGACTGCGCTCCGTCGCGTTCGGCATGGGCGCGGGACTCTCCCCCGACACGGAGAAGATCGTCTCGTGGCTGCTCGAACACTGTCCGGACACGCAGGCGCTGCTGCTCGACGCCGACGGCCTGAACGCCCTCTCCCGCCTCGGGGACGGATCGGACCGGCTGAAACGCGCGTCGGACCGGGGAGCGAAACTCGTCCTCACGCCCCACACCATGGAGTTCTCCCGGCTGCTCCGCCTGCCGCGCGAGACCGGGGTATCCGAAATTTTGGAGAATCCGATCCCCCTTGCCGAATCCTTCGCGCGGGAGCATGGCGTCACGCTGCTGCTCAAGGGCCCGACCACCGTGGTCACGGACGGCGCGCGCACACTGCTGATCGACCGGGGATGCCCGGGGATGGCGACGGCGGGCAGCGGGGACGTGCTCTCCGGGATCCTCGCCGCGGTGTCCGGATGGGTCCGGGATCCCCTCGAAGCGGCGGCCTCCGCGGCCTGGGTCAACGGACGGGCGGGCGAGCTGGCGCAGGAAGAAATCGGGGACGTGAGCATGACGGCGGGCGACACGGTGCGTCACATCCCGGCGGCGATCCGGGAGCTGACGGGGCGCTGAGCGGGGCTACAGGGGAAATCCGGAAGAATTTCGGGCCCGCGGGAAGAAAAATCACGCTCTCCGGACGCCGTTCGCTTTTATTTCCTGCTCTCCCCCCTTGACAAAAAGGCCGCGTTCGGGTACAATAGAGACAGAGCCGGATCGATCCGCCGGGGTTGGAATCCCACGGGTCGCTCACGACGAGCGGCTCATCACGAGAGACAGAAAGGCAGAATCGCCATGGCTATCAAGGACGGGCTCACCCCGGACGAAAACCTCCCCATCGAGGAGAACGACGAATACGATCCCGAGATCTACACCCTCACGGACGAGGACGGCAACGAGCTCCACTTCGCCCTGCTCGGCAGTCTGGAGCATGAAGGGAACGAATACAAGGCCCTGATTCCCGTCAACGAGGACGGCGAAGAGGAGAGCAACGAGTACGTCATCCTCAAATGTTCCGTGGACGAGAACGGCGAGGACATTCTCGAGACTATCGACGACGACGACGAGTTTGACCGCATCGCCGACATCTTCGACGACGAATTTGCGGACATCTTCTACGACGAGGACTGACGGTCTGACATCCGCGTCCTCCGGTCCGATCCTCTCTCCGCCCCTCGGACGGAAGAGAAGAACCGGAAACGATCCGTACGGCATCCGCCCTGCGGTGTTCGAGTATGAGGCGAACGAAAAACCCACAAAGAGTAAAAAGGAGCCCGGCTTCCGGCGCGGGGTTTGCAGACCTCCCTCCGCAGCCGTGAGACGCATTCCGCGCCGCCGCAGCGTGCAGGACGCTGGGAGCACGAACCGTCGGAGAGGGCGCCGTCCTTGCGAGAGCAGGGTTTCTTCACGTTCGTTTCAGGAGACGGCACTGCGGGGCGGTTTTTATTGATTCCGAGTGCGAGTGACGCAGAACACTCCCTCCGTCACGACCTTTCAGGCCGTGCCACCTCCCTCCGAGAGGCTCCTTCTGCGAAGGCGGCTTGCCTAAGACCTTATTCTTTCACCGCAGACGGATCTCGTACAGTCTACCCCCCAAGGCTCCCTCACGAATCGTAAGATTCGTGCACCGAGGGAGCTGTCACCGCAGTGACTGAGGGAGTCGCGCGAAACAAATAGCATGAAAACAAGTATGTTTCGGCGGATCGCTCCATGCTTACCCCCTTTGAAAGGGAGGGTCGAGGGAGGGAAAACTTTCCGAAGAAAGTGTCCCCTCTCTCCTTAAGCAAGCCTGAGGGAGCCGCGCTGCATCACATTTCACGGATTCAAGTCCTTTCCCCGCACTGTTCTCCTTCCCTCATACCGTGAACACACTGTATTCTCCCACGGAGTGAACCCTATGCTTGATGTTTGTCTGCCCGGAACCGGGGGGACCGTTCCCCGGATCGACCGCTTTCTGAGCTGCTGCTACATGCGCCACGAGGGCCGCGGCCTGCTCATCGACTGCGGCGAGGGGACCCAGCTGGCCGTCAAAAAGGCAGGATTTTCCCTCGGCCGGATCGATCTGCTTCTTCTGACCCACTTTCACGCCGACCACTGCAGCGGCCTGCCCGGTCTGCTTCTCTCGATGGGCAACGAAGGGAGGACGGATCCCCTCCTGATCTGCGGGCCGAAGGGCGTGGACGGGATCGTCAAGGCCCTCACCGTCATCGCGCCGGAGCTGCCCTTCCGCGTCAAAACCAAGGTCCTCGGCGATTTCGACACGGAGGAGACGGCGGGCTTCTGCGTCACGGCCTTCGAATTGAAGCACTCCTGCCCGACGCTCGGCTACGACGTCCGGATCCGGCGGGGCGGGAAGTTCGACGTCGAAAAGGCGAAAGCCCGCGGCGTCCCGCAGAGACTCTGGTCGAAGCTCCAGAAGGGGGAGTCCCTCGAGGGCTTCACCCCGGCGGACGTCCTCGGCGAGACCCGGCGCGGGATCCATGTGACCTACGCCACCGACACCCGGCCTGTGGACATCATCGCCACGATGGCGTCGGACGCGGATCTATTGATCTGCGAGGGGATGTTCGAGCGGGACAAGCGGGCGCGGGCGGCGGAATCCTCCCACATGACCATGGAGGAGGCGGCGCGGCTGGCGAAAGAGGCGGAATGCCGCCGTCTCTGGCTCACCCACTACAGCCCCGCCCTTCCCGATCCCTCCGTCTGCATCGGGGAGGCGCAGGCGGTCTATCCCGGCGCGCGGCTCGGCGTGGACGGCCTCACGGAGACGATCCGCTTCGAGGACGAAGAGGCCTGACCTCCGCCGCCGTTCAAACCGATTTTTAGTCGGAATTCCCCATCATCATCACAGACCGGCTTGCCTGTATTGACCCGCAGAACAGATCAGACAGTTTTTGGGAGGAGAGCGTGCTATGGCGCGGACCGGAGCGAAGCACACGCACAGAGGGCACCGGAAGCGGATGCGGCTCCGCGCGCTCGAAGAAGGGCTCGCGGAATTCAGGGATCACGAGGCGGTTGAGCTTCTGCTGTTCGAATCGATCCCGCGGCGCAACACCAACGAAACCGCCCACCGGCTGACCGACGGGAGGGAAACCCTGCTCGACGCGCTGAGGGAGGATCCCCGCGCCTTGCAGTCGGCGGACGGGATCGGGCCGGTCTCGGCACAGCTCGTCGCGTCGGTCCTGCCCGAAACGGCGGCGCGGCTCACGGACGCGCTCCGGCTGCGGGACGACAGCCCTCTCGACCGCTGGGCTCTTCTCCCTCTGGCCGATCTGAGGCTCAACGCGATGGGCGAGGCGGGCGCGGTCCTTCTTCTTGCGGCGGACGGGACGCTGACGGACTGGCTCCCGGCTGAGCGCGCGGACGAGCTGCTCCGGACGGATCGGCTTGCGGACGCAAAAGACCCCGCCTCCCGCTGGATCCTGATCCGGGAAGACGCGGCGCGCGCGCTTACGGAACGTTACGGCCCCCTCCCCGCCTGCTTTCCCTTCGCCGCAAAGATCGGCGTCGTCCGCCCGGACCATAGGATGGAAGGGATATGACACCGCAAAAACCGGATGAGCGAGAAGCCCATCCGGCGTTTTTTGATTCGATTTCTCCGGATCCTGCCGCCGGAATCATCCGACGGTGATCTGGTATCCGAACTGACTCAGGATCTCGTTGATCGCGGGCTCGATGGCGGGGAAGACGGCGTAGAAGACCGTCGTGCCGATTACGGCCATCAGAACGACCGAGATCAGGACCATCAGCCATGTGCCGCGCGCGAAGCTCTTTTTGGCGTTCTTCCGGCATCCGCCGCACGCCCAGACGATCAGGAGGATCACGTTCACGATCGGGATCCCGAGCAGGAGGAAGATCCCCACCCAGCCAAGAGCGGAAATCGGCTCGAAGGGTGTGCCCTTCAGCTCCTCCGCCGTGATCTCGCCGCGCAGAGCTCCCGCTCCGGGACGAACCATGCCGGGATTCGCCGCGCCGCCGGGGACATATCCGACCGCCGCAGGAGTCGCGGGAGCCGCGGGAGCCGCCGAAACCGGCCTTTGCTGGGGCTGAGGACGGGGCTGCTGTGCCGTAGCCGGAGCCGGATTCTGCGCGGGGCGGGCCTGCTGCGGCATCGGCTGACCTTGCTGCATCGGCTGAGTCGGACGGACGGTCTGGCTCGGCTGAGGCTGAACCGGCTGCTGCGGTCTCGGCGCGACGGGCGTCTCGGCGGGGCGTTCGACATGCATCCCGTAGGGCGCCGGATCGGGAGCCGCGGGCTTCTCCGCTTCGGCGGGCTGAGGCTGAACCTCCGGCGGGTTCGGCTTTTCTTCTTTTTTCTCGTTCTTCGCGGTGAAGGGCGTGCCGCATTCCGTACAGAACTTACTGTCCTCCGGCATCGGCGCGCCGCAGTTTTCGCAGTATTTCACGCTCATGTTACGTCTCCTTGCCATCATGATGGGATCGGACTGCTTCTGATTGTATTGTACCACAAAACCCGCGCTTTGTCACCCCTTATTTCAGGAAAATTGCGATTTCCTGCGCCGCGGAAATAAGGCGGGACTCCTGTCTTCTTCTCATACTGTGTTCTCAGCCTAAAAAGCAAAACTACTTGGGTTTTGATCGCTCCATGTAGGAGGCGAACGGCCTTCTTGCTCAACTTGTTGAGCGGGTGAGCATCGCGTGCGATAACTCTGATAAGGTTGGATGGCTATATGGGGGCGCCAAAGGTTCAGCTTCACTCATTTAGTGCCACCAATCCCATTCCCCTTTTGAGAGTTCTTTGCCAGGCTTTCTTCCAAGAAAGCCGCGTCTCCCCTTTACATTGGTTTAGAATGAACTTAGTATCACAGGAGCTGTGGCAGGTCCACGCCGCCGCAGACCGCGTTGAGCTGGCGGACGAGATAGCGGTACCGCTGGCGTTCGAGCTCGGTGGAGTGGTTGAGGGTGACCCACGCGCCGGGATCCGCCCCGTCGGCGGCAGATTCGGCGTCGGACGCCCGGGTGATCTTGTAGGTCACCGTCTCCGCGTTCTCGAAGCGGAAGTCCGTGTCGAGGAAGGATCCGCCCGTCACGCCGTCCGCGATCTTCTCGTAGACCGGGGAGCTGTCCGCCGCGCGCCAAACGGCCACGGGTTCCGGGAACTCCCATGTGAGCCGGAGCGACCGGTCGGCCTTCAGCGAGGCGGGCACGGGCTTCTTCTCCCACGCGGGGATGCCTTCGACGACGTAGGTCTTCCCAGCCTCGGTGGCGAATTCGATCCGGTCCGCGCCGACGGCCTTGTGCGGGAAGGGGATCTTTGCCCGCGCGATGCCCCGGTACCGGATCCGGCAGACGTTCCCGGCGAGGGACTTCACCGTCAGACGCTCGGCGCATCCGTTCTTCCAGACCGCGCCGACCTCGAATCCGCCCCGGGCCGCGAGTCCGGAATAGGATCCCTCGCTCCACGCGTCCGGGATGCAGGCGAGCGGGGCGATCTCGTTCTCGTGGCTCTGCAAAAGCATTTCCGCCACGCCGGAGGTCCCGCCGAAGTTGCCGTCGATCTGGAACGGCGGATGGAAGTCCCAGAGGTTCGGCAGGGTCCGCAGTCCGATCAGGTTCCCGTAGAGCTTGTACGCCCGGTTGCCGTCTCCCGTCCGCGCCCATGCGTTAAGCCGGTGCGCCAGAGCCCATCCCGTCGATTCGTCGGAGCGGAAGTCCAGCGTCTTCTTCGCGGCGTCGAGCCATGCCGGGGTCGCCGAGGTGATCTGCGTGCCGGGATAGAGGCCGACCAGCTCGGAGATGTGGCGGTGGCGGTATTCTCCGACCTCGCCGTAATACTTCTCCTCGCGGTATTCCTTGATCTGCCCGCTCCATCCGACCTGCACGGGGTCGTACCGGTCGATCTGGCGGCGGAGCTCCTCGAACACAGGGCGGTCTTCGGCGGGGATGTTCTCCTCTCCGAGCGCCTCCGCGCAGCGCAGAAGGTCGAGGCCGTTTTCCCGGATCATCTGCTGGTCGAAGGCGCATCCCACCGTGTGGTAGTACTGCACGGGATTTGTCCAGTTGTTGCAGATGATCTGCTCCGGAGAGGCGGAGAAGACGGAGAGATACAGCCCGTCATAGTCCCGCACGACGCGGAGAAGGTGCTTCGCCATGGAGAGGAGCGCGGGATAGGTCACGTCTTCGAGCACGTCCCGGGATCCGGTGAACGCGTAGGCCTCCCAGAACAGCTTGGACGTCAGCCCGCCCGTGCCGGGACCGGAGTGGCCGCCCGGACCGCTGATGGTGTAGGCGTAGCTGCCCGTGCCGATGGTCCACCCGCACCCGCCCGGCTCGTCCGTGTAGTTCTCGGGGACGGTCTCTTTGATGTACTGCCGCGCGTATTTCTCCGCCGCCGGACGGAACGCCAGATTGAAGTCCCGGTACGCGTCGAAGGTTTCGGCCAGATTCGTTGAGAACGCCGGCCAGTAGTTCATCTGCACGTTGATGTTGTGCCAGTACCCGCTCCCCCACGGAGACCGGTCGTGGCAGTTCCAGACGCCCTGCAGGTTGGCGGGGAGGCATCCGGGCCGGGAGGACGAAATCAAAAGATATCGCCCGAACTGGAAGTAGAGCGCTTCGAGATAGCGGCTCTTCTCCCCCTTGCCGTAGTCGGCGATCAGCGCGTCGGTGGTCTTCTCCGGCACGTCCGTCTCGCCGAGCTCGAGCGTCACCCGTCCGAAGAGCGCGGTATAGTCCTCGATGTGCCGCTGTTTCAACTCGTCGTAGGTTTTCGACGCGGCGGCTTCCGTAAGCGCGGTCACCTTGTCGTGGGGATCGAAATCCCGCAGCTTCTTTCCGGGATCGGACTCGAGGAAGACCTCGGGCCGCAGCTCATAGTTCGTGCCGCAGCAGAAGACAAAGGTCGTCTCCGTCGCTCCCTCGACCGAAAGCCCGCCGTTCTCCGCCCGGACGGATCCGCCGCCCGAAACGAACGCCCGGAGCTGGCCCTCGAAGCGGACCCGATACGCGCCCATGACGCCCGACAGCGTGATCGTGCTGCCCTCGGACGTAACCTCGCCCCGCTTTTCTCTCCCCTCCTCCTCGGTCAGAAACGGGATCTGCGCCTCGATGCGGAAGGACACCGGCGCGGATGTGCGGATGCGTCCGACCAGCGCGCGGTCCGGATAGGAGGCGAACACCTCCCGCTCTGCCCGGATCCCGCCGTGCTCGTAGCGGACAAACGCGACCGCCCGCCCGATATCGAGCCCCCGCTCGTAGTGCTCCGCCGTCTCGAATTCGTGCGGAAAGCGGAACAGAAGATCCGCGAAGCTGTTCAAACCGCCGAGGTGCCCCGGATTTTCGAGGGAGTTCTCGGTGATCTGGATCCGGCCGCAGTCCACGCCGCCGAACACGTTTCCGCCCATGGCCGAATTCCCGATGGGCATGGAGTATTTCTCCCACCCCTCCTCGGAATCCGGAGCGGGGGAGTTGTAACGCAAAATGAGATCCATGTGATGGTTTCCTCCTGCTTCTGTCGATGATTTCCGCCGCCGTCCGGCTTATGGCTTATCTCCCCAGAATCCCGCGGTACGCCTGAAAATAGCGCCTGCCGAGCTCGTAGACGGCTTTGCGGGAGAAGTGGATCGGATCCTCCCAGCCGAGAGGATTGCGGCGAAGCTCCTGCAGATTGGAGAGCAGGCCGTCCGTCTCGACAAAGGCGGCGTGTCCCGCGTCCCGGCAGACCGCCCGCATCGCGTCCACGACCGGGGTCGAGACCTCGATGTTGTCCCCCTTCCAGTGCTGTACGAAATCCCCGGCGACAAAGGGCAGATCATGCCGGTCAAATTCCTCGCGCGCGAGCCGGAGCAGCGTCGAGAGATGGCCGTAATGGACGTCGTACGAGGCGCGAAGGCCGGCGTCCGTCTCGCCCTGATGCCAGAGCAGGCCCACGAGGCGGTTGTCCGGATTCAGCGCCATCGCCGTCCGCGTCATCTCCATCATCTGGAGGAAAAGCGGATCGCCGGACTTCCAGTTCCCGTCGAGGAATCCGGTTCCGCCGACTGCCGACCGGATGATCAGCAGCTTCCGTCCCTCTTCGAGGAATCCGTTCGTCAGGTATTCCCGCGCGAAGGACAGGCTGAAATTGCTCTGGATCTCGTTTCCGTTCACTCTCTCGGCCGCGCGGGAGACCGTGAAGTCCTGATTCAGATACCAGACCCGCTCGTCCCCCTGCCACGGATCGTCAACCGGACCGAAGCCGTATCCTTCGGCGTTCGACTGTCCCGCCTGGATCAGCACGTCAAAACGTTCTTTGGAAAAATCTTTCAGCATACGAGGTTCCTCCTGCATAAAGCACAGTGGTGCCGTCCTGATTATAGCACTCCCCCCGCCCCGGCGTCAAGGCATATCCCGTCCGGATTCGGGCAAAATCACCGGAATCCGCTCGCCTCGCCCTCCCGCGCCGGGATTGTTTACAATTTCCGCTTTCATTCGGCCGGTGGGACTCATATAATGGAATTGCATGAAATTCAGGAGGATAATCACCATGAGCAAAGTTTTAGTCGCCTATTTCTCCGCAAGCGGCGTGACCGCCAAAGCAGCCGCGGAACTCGCAAAGGTCGAACACGCGGATCTCTTCGAAATCCGGCCCGAGACACCCTATACCGCCGCGGATCTGGACTGGAGAGACGCCGCTTCCCGCTCCACCGTCGAGATGAAGGATCCCGACTGCCGCCCGCCCGTCGCGGAGGAAGTCGCCGACATGGAGCGGTACGACGCCGTGTTCGTCGGATTCCCGATCTGGTGGGGACGGGAGCCGAGCGTCGTGGACACCTTCCTCACCGGCTATTCCTTCGACGGCAAGACTATCGTCCCGTTCTGCACCTCCGGCGGAAGCGGCATCGGGAAGACCGCGGAGCGCATCCGGTCCCTCGTCGGATCCGGCGCGAAGGTAGAGGAAGGCATGCGGCTCGGCGGCGAGATTTCCGAAGAAGATCTGCGCCTCTGGACGGAAGGGCTCGGGCTGTGATGAAAGCGTCCGAAGCCATCCGCACCCGCCGGAGCGTGCGCACCTTCTCCGACAGGCCGCTCGATCCCGGGACAGCCGACCGGATCCTCGCCTTCGCGGACCGCGCGGAAAACCCGTTCGATCTTGCGATCGAGTGGAAGATCTTCCCCGCCGCCGAACACCCGGAGCTGACCTCGCCCGTGATTGTCGGCGCGCAGGCGTGGATCGGGGGAAAGATGCCCCTCGGGATCGGAACGCGCGCGGAAGAGGCTTTCGGGTATTCGTTCGAGAAGATCCTGCTCTTCGCCGAAACGCTCGGTCTCGGTTCCACGATCATCGCCGGGACGATGGACCGCTCCGCGTTCGAACGCGCGATGAAGCTTGAGGACGGCTGGATCATGCCTTGCGTCAGCCCGCTCGGATTCCCCGCCGAACGCATGTCGCTGAGGGAAACCGTGATGCGCAAGGGGATCCGGGCCGACACGCGCCTCGATTTCGGAGAGCTGTTCTTCGACGGATCCTTCGATAAGCCCCTCGCGCCGGAGAAAGCCGGGGAGCTCGCCGAAGTCCTCGAACTCACCCGCCTCTCCCCCTCCGCCGTCAACAAGCAGCCCTGGCGCGTCGTGCTTGACGGATCGGCGGACACGCCCCGGCTCCACTTTTACGAAAAGCGCGGAAAAGGGTACGTCGCCCCGAACGGCTGGGACATTCAGCGGATCGATATGGGCATCGCGCTCTGCCACTGTGTCCTCGCCCTCGAAGAACAGGGATTGCGCCCCTCCGTCACCGAGGCCGATCCCGGGATCGCGCTTCCGGATCCGGAGAATATGTTCTACTGCTTCACCGTCTCCGCTGCCCCGGATCGGTCCGTATAACCGAACACCCATAAAACACAAACGGCCGGAAACTGTTCGTTCAGTCTCCGACCGTATTTTTTATTTCACGCTCCGATTGCGCAGATGGGTTCGATTTCGTAGCCCTGAGAGCGGATCCAGTCGATGAACTCCGGGAGGATCTCCGCGTTCGTGGAGGATTCCGCGTGAAGCAGGTAGACGCAGCCGGGGTGCAGGTGCTCCTTCAGGATATTCAGCGCGTCATCGTAGTCCCACTGCTCGTAAACAATGTAATCCTTGTAGGTGTAGGACCAGACCATCGTCCTGTAGCCGAGCTTCGCCTCGATCCGGAGCAGCCATTCGTTCACCGCTCCTGCCGGGGGACGGAAGTAGATCATGTCCGGCGCGTCGGGGAACTGAGCCTTGAAGTCCTCCTCCACCGTCCGCATCTCGTCGATCACCTCGTCCACCGTCAGTAACGTCATGTCGAGGTGGTTGTTCGTGTGGTTCCCCACAATGTGGCCTTCGTTCAGCATCCGTTCGATCAGGTCGTGCTGCGTGCGCACATAGGGGCCGGTCAGCATGAACGCGCCGGGGGCCTGCTTGTCCCGCAGAGTGTCTAAAATCTTCTCCGTCGCGCCGTATTCATATCCGCAGTCGAAGGTCAGATAGCACACCTTCCGCGTCTCGTCGCCCCGGTAGATCGCGCCGTACTTCGCCATCGTATCCTTTGTCGATTTCCAGCGGTCCCAGCCGTAGATCACCTCGCCGGTCGATTCGTCGTAGGTCGCCTGCCCGGGGAACCAGTTGTCCTTGTCCGGCGGCTTGTTCGCGTCCTCGAAGCGGGTCGTCGGGAAGGAGTACATTTCGTTGATCGACGCCATGCCGGAGTCGTTCCGCGCGGGGAAATTGTACTTGTAGACCGAGCCTTCCTTCCACCAGTCGAACGCGCCGAAGGGGGCAAGCGAGCCCGTGTTCTGAGCGGTGGAGGTCTGCGCGCTGCCCGATCCGCCCGGATTCTGCGCCTGCGCGGACACACCGGCGGAACCAGCGTCTGCCGGAATTCCCGCCGAGGAGGTCCAGTTCTTCGTACCCGTGCCGGAGGAACCGGAATCTGCGGGCGTCAACGTCAGGGAACCCGATCCCGTTCTGTCCGGATCACCGTCGTTCGAGGAGAGCGTGTCCGTCTCCGATTCGACCCCGCCCGCGTACCGTCCGACTCCCCCGCTCGCGGCAGGCGTGTCAGGGCTCAGGGGTTCCGTTTTGCCGGTTTGAGCACAGGAAACAGAGAAGAGCAGAATGGTCAGCAGTGCGGCAGTCAGCCGGGTTCGGTTCATGGAACACTCCTTCGCGCATCGGACAGATCTATGAGGATACGGAGATATTATACCAAAACAACCTATAGCTGTCAAGACGCCGCGGCGTTTTGTCCGGAAAAAAAGGGGAAGGTGAAGGGGAAAGGGGAAGACGATTCGGAAGGGGGGCGGCGATAGACTTGCCGCAAACAAAAGCGGGGCGGCCTCCTGTTCGGAAACCGCCCCCGGAAACTCATTCTGCTTTACTGCCGGGATATCTGTTCGTATCCGCTCACCCCGTTCAGATGCCGGGCGAGGATCATGCGGTCGCGGGCGTCGATCGTGTCGTCGCCGTTGAGGTTGGCGGCGGTTTTGGATACCAGTTTTTCCTCATATCCTGTCCAACCGGCAAGATAGCGGGAGAGGATCAGCAGGTCTTTTCGATCTACGGTATTGTCGGCGTTGACGTCACCGGGGAGAACATCGGGTTCTGCGGCTAATTCCGTCTCATACTCGCCGTCGCCGTCCGTGTCAGCTATGATCTTGACCTCTTCCATATCTCCTTCTTTCTTCGGAACAATAAGAACCGAGTCTTCCGAAGCGGTGAAACGAATTTCGTCTGTAACGTCGTCTCGTTCGACAGTGACCGTGACACCGGAAAGGTCTGTTCCGGCAATC
>SVQK01000091.1 GCA_015065385.1 Oscillospiraceae bacterium
AGAGTATGTAGAAGCAAGCAGAAGCAAATTCAGCAATACGAAATCAGAAGCTCCGGGGGTACGTCCAGCTGAACTTGAAATTTAATCTTTCTACATGACGTGAACCAATCTCCGCTACAAGAACGGGAGCTTCCGGGATATCCTCCCGATGAAGGCAAGAGAGCATGTAGAAGCCTACAGCTCCAAGCCCAAACAATACTCCCCCAGAAGCTCCGGGGTACGTCCGCTGCACACCAAATTTAATCTACTTGTAATGACGTGAACCAATCTCCGCTTCAAGAACGGGAGCTTCCGGGATATCAATACGATTAAGAATAAAGAGTATGTAGAAGCCGACAGCTTCAAACCCAAGCCAAACTCCCCCAGAAGCTCCGGGGGGTACATCCAGCTGAACCTGAAATTTAATCTTTCTACATGACGTGAACCAATCTCCGCTTTAAGAACGGGAGCTTCCGGGATATCAATACGATTAAGAATAAAGAGCATGTAGAAGCCGACAGCTTCAAGCCCAAGCCAAACTCCCCCAGAAGCTCCGGGGGTACGTCCAGCTATACTTGAAATTTAATCTTTCTACATGACGTGAACCAATCTCCGCTACAAGAACGGGAGCTTCCGGGATATCCTCCCGATGAAGGCAAGAGAGCATGTAGAAGCCGACAGCTTCAAGCCCAAACCAAACTCCCCCAGAAGCTCCGGGGGTACGTCCAGCTATACTTGAAATTTAATCTTCCTACATGACGTACCCCGGTTGACAGTCACGCGAACGTGTGATATAATACTATCAAACCGAACAAAAGGAGGAAACACCCGTGAAGTACAGTTCCCCGGACGCGGAAAAGAGCCCTCTGCCGTGGGAAACCGGAAAAACCTTCCTGCCCGGAACCGTCTTTCCCGTGTCCGATATCGGAGCGGAGGGAGGCCGCGCGTTTTTCGATAAGGTCTTCTTCGTCTCCGATCACATCATGCTCAGCCATATCCGGGAAATCACCGGACTCGACGCCATGGCCTTACAGAACTGGGTCAAGCGCAAATGGGTGCCGAATCCGGAGAAGAAATACTACGGCAGGGAACACCTCGCAAGATTTCTCATCATCAATATGCTCAGGGATACCTTGCAGATCGCGCGGATCATGTACCTGCTCCGCTATCTCAACGGCACCGAACCGGGAGACGCCGTCATTTCGGAGAGCGAGCTTTACCACTATGTCTGCCGGTGCGTCGGCCTTCTGTCCGCAGCCGGATCCCCGGGACTTTTCCCCGCCGATCTCGACGCCGTCATCGCCGAGGCCTCGTCCGACTTCGTACCGAAGACCGCCGACGCCAAAAGACGCCTGAGGGAGACGCTCTGCATCATGGTCACCGCCTGCTGCGCCGCCCGGCTCAAGGAATCCGCCGACCGGGAGCTTGACGGCATCGGCGCGCCTCCCGATCCGAAGCTGGGCCGCGTCCTCAACGGCGGACGATAATACCTGCATTCCGGAGGGTTTTGCTATGATCAACTGGTGGAATTCCATGGATCTCACAGGGCAGATCTTCGCCCTTATTGCCATTCCGTCCACACTCGTGCTCGTGGTTCAGTCCGTCCTCCTGATCTTCGGGATCGGCGGAGGCTCGGACAGCATCGACCTCGACGGGGACGGCATTCCCGACACGCCCGGATTCGAAGGGGACGGGGACGGCGGACTCGCCCTCTTCTCCCTGCGCGGCATCATGTCCATGGCCGCGGTCGCCGGGTGGAGCGGACTGGTCATGCACGAGGCGGAAATGCCCCTCGGCGTGACCGTCTTCCTCGCCGCCGCGTTCGGATTCATCGTCATGGTCGCCATCGCGTGGTTCATGAAGCTGGCGACAAAGCTCCAGCAGAACGGCAACCTCGATATCGGCTACGCCATCGGCAAGGTCGGGACGGTCTACATTCCCATCCCGCCGAACATGACCGGCTCCGGCAAGATCAACCTCACCATTCAGGAGCGGTTCGTGGAGATCGCCGCGAAAACAGCCTGCCCGCGCAAGCTCAACACGGGGGAAAGCGTGAGAATCACCGCCACCGACCCGTCGGGACTCGTGGTTGTGGAACCGCTGATGAAGGAATGAAGAATTAAGAATGTAGAATTAAGGGCAAAGTCAAATGGTACGGAAAGGAGTTTCCAATGAAGAAGAAGTCAACCGGCGAGACAGTCAGACGCGCAGTCATTGGCATCGTGCTTGCCGATGTGATCTCGGGAATGATTTATCTATTTCTGAACGCCATTCTCAGAGCCATTTTCTACGGCGATAAATACGGCGACCTCAATTTTACCCCCGATTATACCCCTATCCTTATATGCCTGTTCTTTTTCTTCCAGATCGCGTTCTGGATCAGCTACACACGCAGAACCAGCGCCGATTTCAAAGTGATGCGCGACGATAGTTTTTCTTTGAAGGAAAATCTCAGAGAGACGATAGCGTCGGAAGGCAAGGTGCTTATCATTATCATGGCAGTTTTAGCCGTAATACTTGAAATCGCTTTCCTCTTCCAGAATCCCGCATTCGTGGCCGTGAGACACGCGCTGACTCCCATATTTTCAATTGCCGGGGTGACCGGGTTGATCAATATCCCCATCCTGCGCACTCTGATCGCTTATGCTTTAACAGTCTCCGGGATGATTGCCCAAATCGTCTGGCAGCACAGCCGGGATTTCAAGAAGTGGAAGTGACCCGGGGAAGTGTAAAACATGAAAAAAGCCAATCAAGAGAATGCTTCCGGGAAAAACGAGTTTTTGACGCCCGGATACTGCTTCGGCAGGATCGCCCTTTTCCTTCTCAGCAGTGTCGGCGTGCTGATCGCTTATCTCATTCTGACCTTCCCGCTGCTGGGGATCCTCTCCAATCTGGCAGAAAAAGCGGGAGAGCGGGGACCGGTTGAAATCCCCGAGAACATCACCTTCGCCGTTTATACCGCGGTTTACATCGTTCCGTTGTTTATCTTCCTTTTCCGAGGGAATATCGGTCTCAAAACGCAGGTTCTGTGCCTGACGGAAGAGACATTCAGCCTGAAAACGGTGTTTGCCGACACATACCGGAGAATCGGGTGGATCGATCATCTGCTCTACGCTCTGTATTCCCTGCTCCTTCTTTTGCCGTTCGGCGGGGGCGATCCGTTTGAGAATCCCCTGTCCTTCGTTTTCTTGCAGGAAATGGTCTTCTATACGCTTTCACTTCCGAAAATCATCGGCTGGCTTCTCGCCGTCCTCGTATTTGCCGTTCAGTACGCGCTCTGCCTGACAGTCGCCTCATGGCACTGGGATAAACACAGGCTGAGACGCGCAGACTGATCCTTGCGTTTTGCTCAACTCTTTCATGTTATTCTTACATACAGAAAGGAGCGTCCCATGAACCTCATTCTCACCGCCGGCATGAATCCCGCTGTGGTCATGCTCACCTCCGTGATCATCCTGATCGCGCTCACGACGATCATCGTCGCCCTTTCCCGGTACCGCAAATGCCCCTCCGACAAGATCCTCGTGATCTACGGTAAAGTAGGCCAGACGCAGGACGGACAGCAGAGGAGCGCGAAGTGCATCCACGGCGGCGCGGCGTTCATCTGGCCCGTCGTGCAGTCCTACGAATACCTCGACCTGACGCCCCTGTCTATTCAGGTCGATCTGAGAAACGCCCTGTCCAAGCAGAACATCCGCGTGGACGTCCCCTCCCGCTTCACCGTCGGCATCTCCACCGAGACCGGCGTCATGCAGAACGCGGCTGAACGCCTGCTGGGGCTGAAAAACGACGAGATCTCCAAGATCGCCGAGGACATCATTTTCGGTCAGATGCGTCTGATCATCGCCACCATGGATATCGAGGAAATCAACTCCGACCGCGACAAGTTCCTCGAGGCCGTGTCCTCCAACGTGGAAACCGAGCTGAAAAAGATCGGCCTGCGCCTCATCAACGTCAACGTCACCGATATCACCGACGAGAGCGGCTATATTCAGGCGCTCGGTAAGGAAGCCGCCGCGAAGGCCATCAACGACGCGAAGATCTCCGTCGCCGAGGCGGAACGTTCCGGCGCGATCGGCGCGGCCGAGGCGGAGCGGGATCAGAGAGTGTCCGTTTCGAAATCCGACTCCGAGGCGATCTCCGGCGAAAACGAGGCGAAGGCCAGAGTCGCCGATTCCGACGCGACCAGACGCGAACGCGAGGCCGAGGCTCTGAAACGCGCCACCGCCGCAGAGAACATCGCAAAGGCAAAGGCGCAGGAGGATTCCTTCGAGGCGCAGAAGAACGCGGAGGAGGCGAGACGCCAGTACGAGCAGGCCAAGTTGGAGGCTGACGTCATCGTCCGCACCGAAATCGACAAGAAGAAGAGAGAGCTCGAAGCGGAGGCCGAGGCCGAACAGATCCGCCGGAAAGCGAAGGGCGAAGCGGACGCGACCCTCATGAAGATGCAGGCGGAAGCGGACGGCGCGAAGGAGATCCTCATGAAACAGGCGGAAGGTTTCGCCGAGATCGTGAAATCCGCGGGCGGGGACGCCAACGCCGCGATCCGCCTCATGGTCGCCGACAAGCTCGAGGAAATCACCCGGATCCAGGTCGAGGCCATCAAGAATCTCCAGATCGACAAGATCACCGTCTGGGACTCCGGCGCGAAGACCGGGGACGGCAAGAGCACCACGGCGGACTTCATCTCCGGGCTCTACAAGTCCATCCCGCCGCTCAATGAAATGTTCGATATGGCCGGCATGAAGCTGCCCGAATACCTCGGCTCCAAGAAGAACGCCGGGGAGAACGGAGCCGAACCGGACGGCGGACAGACCGCGTAACCCGGACTCCCTTCCGGAAACCGAAGTTTTTTCCTGTGGATTTTCCACAAAACGGTTGACAAAACGCCCCTTCAAGTGTATCATAAGAACGAAATCTTTTTGAGAACATGAGAAAGGGCGTTTGTCATGGCGAAAAAGAAGAAAAAGAAAGTCGTTGATCCGCAGGAAAAACTGCCGAACGGCATGTATAAGGAACGGACGGTTCAGGCGGTCATTCAGGGCGGGCTGCTGCTCGTGTTCCTCATCGGGCTCGCGGTGTTTTCCTATATCGTCTCGATGATCCCGGCGGGGCTCTTCGGCGTGGCCATCACCCGGGAGAACACCACCACGCAGAGCGTCTATGACGTGCAGAATATCATCCTGACCGTGCTCGGTCTTGCCATCGTCTCGGTGGGCGGCATGTTCCTCGCGCGCAAGATCGGGGAGGCCGACGCCACCTACGCGTTCCGCAACGGGCAGGAGAGGACGATCGACAAGCGGTATCTGCTTCTCTCCGTCGCGCTCGCGTTCCTCGTGTACTTTATCCTGTCGGGCGTCGCGGGGCTTTCGTTCTTCGCCGGCCCCATCCGCTATCTCGGGATCTTTCTGTCCCGCTCTCCCCGGAAGATCAACGAGGGCATCAAGGTCCCGATCCTGACCAGAATGCTGGCCGCGGCGATCTGCCTGATCGCGGAGATCCCCCTCGTCATCAAGGGCACCTTCGACGGATTCAAGTCGGAGATGGAACACCTCGAGGAGGAAGAGGCGGAGAACGCCAAGCTGGAGGCCGAACGGAAAGCCCGCGAAGAGGCCGAGGCCGCCGAAAAAGCCGCGCAGGAGGCCGAACGGGAAGCGAGACGCGCGAACAGAAGACAGCCGTAACGAATTGACAGCACAGAAAAAAGCCGCCTCAGATCGCGTCCGGTCCGGGGCGGTTTCTTGAATCCTTATACTAATCTCAAGCAAAAAGGGGAACGCGGCTTTCTTTCGGATGAAAGCTCGCTCAACAAGTTGAGCCAGCAAAGAACTCTCAAAAAGGGAAAGAGGATTGGCTGTACCCATAAAGTGGAGCTTAGGCTTCGGCACACCAACGACGTTTCGCGCATAGCGCGAACTTCTGAAGCCATCTAACCTTATCAGAGTTATCGCACGCGAGCTCACGGCAGGAGCCGTTCGCCTTCTACATGGAACGATCAAAACCCATATTGTTTAGCTTTTTAGGCTGAGATTAGTATTACAGCTTTCGCACGGACATGGGAATGATGATGAAAAAGAAGCGCAAAACAAAGCGGGGGACGGATTCCCGGATCGATACGGTCAACCGGATCAGCCTGCTCCTGTTGATCCTGTCGCTCGGCGCGGTTTACTGCATCAACGCGATCCGGGTCACGGGGACGCTCACGCCCACCATGGAGCTGCTCGACGGTCACGCCGCCGTCCGGTTCGTGGACGTGGGACAGGGGGACTGCACCCTCGTCGTCCACGGAGGTCACGCCGTGCTGGTGGACGCCGGATCCGCGTGGGATTCCGACGCTGCGGCGGAGTACGTCCGCGCCTACGCCCCGAAGATCGACGCGTTTTTCGTCACCCATCCCCACGAGGACCATATGGGAGGCGCGGAAGCGGTTCTGAACGCCTGCCGAGTCGGAACGCTCTATCTCTCCGAGGCGGTCAGCCACGAGGCGTTTTACGAAGAGACCCTCGCGGCGGCGCAGAAGCGGAAAACGGACTTGGTCCGGCTTGCGGAGGGCGGGGAATACCTCTTCGGGGACATCCGGGTGGAGCTTTACGACGTCTTCGGCTATCCCTATGAGGACCTGAACGACGCATCCCTTCTTCTGCGGGTGTCCGTGGACGGGCTGTCGGTGTTCATCGGCGGCGACGCGGAGCGCGGGCTCGAAGGATACGCTGTGGAAAAGGGATTCGATCTTTCGGCGGGGATCTATCAGGTCAACCACCACGGATCGTCCTCCTCCACGACCGAAGCCTTTCTCGACCGGGTCGCGCCGTCCACAGCGGTGATATCCTGCGGGCGGAACAATTTCTACGGCCATCCGTCCCGGGATGTACTCGACCGGCTCGCGGAGCGCGGAATCGAAGTCCGCCGCACCGACCGGGAGGGAACCGTCGTGATCCGGGGAGGATCCTGAACTACTCCTGTGCAACGGATAGTTGCTTGACAAACACGGATGAAATAACTACAATAATAATTGTGAATCAAGATGGATTTGCTGAGATTCCTTCTCTGCGCCGCCGGGATCCTCCTTCTCTTCCCGTGGGTCCGGTGCTTTTTCAGGCGGGCTGTCATGGCGGTCCGACTGCGGCGGCGCGCGCGGGCGAACGGATGGACCTTCACCCCGGCGCGTCCTCTCTGGTTCCTCGCCGCAAACTCCGGCACCTCCCCGGACTGTTTTCTCGAAGGGGAGGCGGCGGGGAAGAAGCGGATCTATTCCGTCAAGCTCTGGGCCTCTCTCCGCCGGATGCAGAACGTCTATTTCATCGGCGCGGATCCGGGGACGGTGCGTACCCGCCGCGTAGTCCCGCTGGCCGGACGGTTCGCGTCGAAATTCGATTCCGATCTCGAAGAGATCGTCGAAGGCACAGGCGGCGGGATCAATCTGATCCTCGAGAGCCGGGAGAAGAGGCGGGATCCCGTGGATTATTGGACACGCGCGGGCGGAGGCCCCTATGTCATTCCGGTGCTCCTGTTCTGTCCCGCTCCGCTCAACGTTATGGAGTCGCGGGTCGTACCGCTGAGCCACTCGACCGTCGAGCGGCTGCCCATGTTCACAAAAGCTGCGGAAACCACGCTTGCGACAAGGAGGCTCTTCGACGGAGACCTGCTCCACGAGAGAGAGTACATCTTCGGAACGGAGGCGTTCTGCTCCGAGCTTGCGCATCCGCACGTCGGGCTATAGCCGTCACCGGATCTTGTATTTCAGCCGCAGGTTGTCCGCGATCATGGCGATGAACTCGGAATTGGTGGGCTTGCCGCGGGAATTCTGGATCGTGTAGCCGAAATAGGAGTTCAGCGTTTCCACGTCGCCCCGGTCCCATGCCACCTCGATGGCGTGACGGATCGCCCGCTCGACCCGGGAGGTGGTGGTCTGATACTTCTTCGCCACGGAGGGATAGAGCACCTTCGTGACGGAGTTGATCACGTCCGAATCCTGCACCGTCATGAGGATCGCGCTCCGCAGATACTGATAGCCCTTGATGTGGGCCGGAACGCCGATTTGGTGGATGATCCGCGTCACCTGCGTTTCGATGTCCGCAGGCATGGAGCCCTCCTCGGGTTTCGCTCCGCCGCCGCGGTCCGTGAGGGACTGGCGGTTCTTGAGGATCGTGCCGAGGCCGGAGAGCAGCGCTTCGTAGTCCACCGGCTTCTGCAGGCACAGGGACGCGCCGCTCCGGTTGGCCTCCATCAGCACGCCGGGCGTGGAGACCTGTGTCAGAACCACGAACGCGGGCTTCTCCCCGTTTCCGTCCCCGCCGCGCCGCAGAAGCGTCAGGGCGTCCGCCGACCACAGATCCGCGATTACGACGTCGAACCGCTCCTCGCGCATTTTCGAGAGAGCTTCCTCCGATCCGCGGGCCTCCGACACCTTCGCGCCCTCCGCGGTCAGAAGGTCGCGGCAGCGGGTCCGGAATTCGTTGTTCTCATCCGCGATCAGTATCTTTGTATCCTTGTCCATCTTTATAGTCCATGCCTTTCTGCAAGTGAAATTGGAAATGATTACCATTTGCCGGTATCGGAATTTTACCATAAATTGCCAGAAAATGCAAGAGAGGCACGGGAGAAAAAATGACCGAAAATCCGCCCTGTGATTTGGCAATTGTTGCCAAATCCAACGCGCCGGGCCGACAATGGACCCTCTTCGGCGCGCGCACTCTGTCAAATTCGGAGGACATATGACGTATCCATCCCTGTTGTGGTCCGGGACGCTCGCTGAGAGCCGGGAGAGAGAGCCCGCCGTACCGGAAAGCACGATCCGGGATCTGCTGGCCGAGGACGATATCCGCGCCCGCAGCATCCCGTTTTTCCGCATCCCCTGCCGTCCGGAGGAGATCCCGGCGAGGCAGGGACTGATCCTCCGGATGCTGGACGATCCCATCTTCGCGGAGCGGATCGAGCGGCTCCGGACCGCCCTGATCGACACGGAACAGCTCTTCGGCGAGATCCGCCGGTCCGAGACCGAGGAGGAAAAGACCCTTCTGTTCGTCCCCGCCATGAACCGCTTTTTTGCGCTGGCCGAGGAACTGGCCGATCTCGACGGGGACGGCGGCCGGGCGGGCGAGGTCGGCATGTTCTGGCGCGGCTGGCTCGGCAACGTGGCGAACGAAGCCTACCGCAAGCGGTGCCGGGACGTCCTCTCGCGCCACGAATCCGCTTTCCGGCTGAAGATCCACGGATCGTCCGTCACGGCGTTCGAGCGGAAGAACGACGTCCGCGGCGAGCTCGAAAAATCCGTCCGGGATATGGGGCTCGAGGACGCCATCCCTCCGGTCCGCCCGGTTCAGAAGGCCTCCCTCCCGATCGTGAACGGATTCGCCGGGGTCTACGGGGATTACGCGCGCCTTGCGGAATCCTTCCGGACGGACTGCGAGGCGGACTATATCGGAGGCCAGCGGGACATTACGGAAGCGTTTTTGTACCGGGAGGAGCTTGAATTCCTCCTCGACGTCTCCGCCTATTTCCGGAAACTGAGGGAGGGAGGCTATCCCCTCTGCTGCCCCGAGGTGTCCGAACGCCGGGAATTCATCCTGAACGGCGCGGTGGATCCCTCCCTTCTGCGGCGGAATGTGCCCGGAACCGAGGCCGTACCGAACGACGTGCGCATGACGGACTTCGACGGGGAACGGGAGCAGTTCTTCATCCTCAGCGGCGCGAACGGGGGCGGCAAGACCACTTATCTGAGAACCTGTTCGCTCGCGGCCCTGTTCTTCTCGGCGGGCTGTCCCGTGGCGGCGAAGAGCGGGCGGTGCATGCCGTTTGACGCGGTGTATACCCATTTCCCGGCGAACGAGAACTACGAATCGAACGGGCGGTTCATGGACGAGGCGGCCCGCGCGGAGGAGATCATGGACGCGGCCGGGGAGAACTCCTTCGCCGTGTTCAACGAGACCTATTCCGGCACGGACGAGAAGCGGAGCGAGGAGTATTCGGCGCGTCTCGCGGACCGGATGTGGGGGCAGGGGACCTTCGGGATCTACGTCACCCACATCCACGCGCTGACGGGCGGGAAGATCCCCACGCTGGCGGCGGTCGTGGACGAGGGAGACGACAACCGGAGGACCTATAAGATCCGGCGCGTCGGGGAGACGAAATCTTCCTTTGCCCGGGACATACTCGAAAAATACGGTCTGGACGGGGACAGCCTGTCCCTCCGGATCGCGGAAATCAAGGCGAAGAAGGGAGGCGCATGAGCATGGGCGAGCGGTTTACCGTGATCGGGGAGCATCCGCGCGGAATCCTCGACCGGGAAGAGCGGGACGCGGGCGACAAGATCCTGAAGGATTTACAGATCGACCGGGCGTTCCGGACCATCTGCCCGGAGTCGATGTACCGGGAGGACTTCTTGAATGTGCTCCGGACGCCTCTCACCGATCCGGACGAGATCCGGGAGAGACAGCGGGTGCTGAAAACCTTCCACAGCAATCCGGCCTTTCTCGACCGCCTGATCGAGGTGGTGCGGAAGCTCCTTCTGACCAAGAACATGTGGGACAGCGAGCGGTCACGGCTCATGGCGTCCCGACGGGTGAATCCGCAGGACAAAAGCCTGATGCTGTGGGTGGCGCGGGAGAACCTCGTGCTGACAGCCCACTTTCTGCGCATCTTCCTCTCTGTCACGGAGGAGATGGCGGAGTGTCTCAAAACCTTCGGCGCGTCGGAGGGATGGCTGCTCCGGCTGAGGGAGAACGTCGGGAGGATCGCCGTTTCGTCGGACGCGGACCGGCTGACCGCCTTCGCCGATAAGATCGAAAAGGGGCTGGCGCAGGCGCATTCCTACGACGTGGAGATGGATGTGTCGGAGGAGTTGCGTATCGGGATCCCGTTCCTCTCCGGCTTCGATTACGTTCCCATCGCCAAAAAGCCCGACAAGCCCACGGGAGCCGCCGGGATCTTCGCCTTCCTCACCCGGGACCGGAAGGGAAAAGGCGCGGCGTCGGAGCCGGATTCCGTGCCGAACGGCGGGGAAGGGATGCCGGAGCGCCATGTCCCGGTGTACGACACGGAGCTCGAATGGGGGCAGGATCTGTCCGCGCGGGCCGTACAGGAGTGCGACCGCCTGTTCACCTCGTTCCTGCGCACGCTGGTGGACCGGTTTTCGGGGCTTGAGGAGGAACTGTATTTCTGTCGGTGCGCCATGTACTATATCGACCGGTTCGAGGACCGCGGCGTGAAGTACGTCTGGCCGGAAATCCTGCCTGCCGAGGGAAACGCCCTCGCCTGCCGGACGCTTCAGGATCTTCTGCTTCTGACGGAGAGCATGTTCGTGCAGTCCGTCATCCCGAACGACGTGACCTTCGGCAAGGGCGCGGCGGAAAACGGACTTTCCGGCATGCTCGTGACCGGGAAGAACAACAGCGGCAAGACGGTGTATCTGCGCTCCATCGGGACGGCGGTGCTCCTTGCCCAGTGCGGTCTTCCCGTACCGGCGGAGGAGGCCCGGATCAGCGTGCGGCGGCGGATCTTCACCACGTTTGCCAAGGCGGAGGGAGAGCTTGTCCCCCTGTCCTCGGCAGGCCGGTTCGAGGAAGAGGTCGCCGAGATCGCGGAAATCATCCGCGCCATGGAGCCGAACTCCCTGCTTCTGCTCAACGAGACCTTCCAGACCACGGCCTACGACGAGGGGGCGGACGGAATGGTCCCGATCCTCACCTATCTTGCGGGGCTGGGATGCGGATTCATTTTCGTGACCCATCTGACGCGGCTGGTGGAGCGGTACCGTGCCATGGACAGAGCGGAAAGCGGCGTGACCGTTATGCGCACAAGCGACGATCCGCGCACAAGGTATAAGATCGGCGAGATCTGATCGGCAAAAACGAAAACCGACGGTGGAGGATCCCAGAAAAAAGGGATGCACCGTCGGTTTTTCAGTTTGACTGTGTTATACGCCGAAGAACCATCGTACCGCGAGGCGGCGCGGGATCGCTTTGTCGCGCTTTACCGCGGATTTGACCTCGTCGAGGAGGGCGTTCATGTGCGTCAGCTCCTCCGGGGTGATCTCATGCGGGCTGAACCGGGCTTTCAGCGCGATTTCCTCACCGGATTTCCAGCCGGCGGGAGGTTTGCATTTGCAGGCGGTCAGCAGGGCCGAGGCGAGCCGCCAGATCTGCGCCGCGCGTTCGTTGGGGCCGGCTTTCGCAAGCCTTGCTTTTCTCCGCGCGGATCGGACGAGGGGCCACAGGACCGCGAGAGCGGCAGCCGATACGGGGATCAGCCAGAGAACGGAGACACCGCTTTTTTTCGCGGTCGGAGCGGGTTCGGTCCGCGGGGCGGATTCCGGGAGAGTTTCCCGCTGTTCCGGCTCGTTCC
The DNA here is from genome assembly GCA_015065385.1 of Oscillospiraceae bacterium. GTDB lineage: Bacteria > Bacillota > Clostridia > Oscillospirales > CAG-272 > UMGS1696. Next base: position 12,322 of record SVQK01000091.1, read on the forward strand.
GCAGATTCGGGAGGGGAGCCGCCGGATACGCGCTCTCTGTTTCCTCTTCCTCATCGGGATCGTTCACGCTCGGCGTCGTTTCCAGCACGCGCCATGAGGACAGGGAGTCGTCGAAGTATTCCACCCACGCGTGCGCGTCGTCCTCAGTGACCTTGGTCCACTGACTGCCCTCCGCGTGGACCATGTAACCGGTCACATAGCGCGCGGGAACGGAGAGGCAGCGGAGCAGGACGGCGGCGGCTGAGGCGAAGTGGACGCAGTATCCGGTATCGCTTTCGTAGAGGAACCACGGGACAAAGTCCTCCCCGTCGGGCATGGCGGGCGTGTCCGTGTCGTAATCGGCGGACGTGCGCACATACTCCGCCACCCGGTAGACCAGATTCGGGTCGTCCGGATCGAATTGGGAGATCGCATCTTCCAGCGCGGCCCGCGTTTCCTCCGGTACCTCGAGATACAGCAGGTCGATCGCGTTCCGGTACTGCCATGTGACCGGGGCGAAGGGCGCGTTCGGCTTGTAGAACACCGAATAGTCGGACACGGCGGGGGAGAGCACATAGGAATCGTTGACTCCTTCCGCGCCGGCGGGAAGCTCGGTTGGCGTGTAGGGAAGCCAGAGCAGCTCCGTCGGGATCGCCATCCGGATCCTGAGCTGATCGGTCGGATCGGCGTCCGTGACGAACGGGGAGGAATAGGATGCCTCCGTCCCATCCGCGCGGTACCGCTGCTCGGCCCACCGGTCGGGACCGTACTGCGCGTAGGTGACGCCCCGGAGGTAGATCGTGCGCTCGCTGTCGGAGTAGAGCTCCATGACCGGGGTGTCCATGGCGCGGCGCGGTCCGACCAGCTCGAGATCGATCCGGTCGGCGTACCGGTTCCACGGGAAAGCTCCGATCGGGGAGGACTGGACGGACATGAGCCCGTCCTGACGCGCGTCGCTCCCCCCGGTTCCGCCTCCCCCCGCGGCGGTTTTGGCGCGTCTCTTGGAGGACAGGCGGGAAGAGACCGCCTTCCACCATTCGACCGAATCCGCGACGATCCGGTCCGCGAACTCCGGCCGCTCGTACCGGGGGAGGGCGGTTTTGATCCCGAAGGAGAGGAGCAGGCATGGCAGAAGCAGCCCGAGGATCGCCGGCCCCGCGCTCTCCGCCGACCTTTCCGTCAGCAGGGACGAGAGCGCAAGAACCGCGTTGAGGGCGATGAAGAGAACGACGGTCTTGTCGGACGGCATACGGTTCATGAAGACAGCCAGCGCGGCGAACACCAGCGCGTCGAAGACCGAGAACCAGAGGCACCCTCTGAGATGGCTGAGAAAGAGCAGCAGGAACACTCCGCAGAGAAAGGCGGCGAAGAAGGGCAGCCAGAAATACGGCTCTCCGTAGAGCGCGCCGCTCAGCTCTCCCGCCGTCGGATTGATCCCGAGTCCCGCTTTCAGAACGGGCGCGAGCAGGGTGGAACGGGTCAGGCAGACGCAGAACCGGTATGCCTCCTCTCCGAGCTCCTCCCGGAAAAAGAAGAGCGCGCCGACCGTCAGAACCACGGGAAGGGCCGTCCAGAGAACCGGACGCGGCGTCATGAGCACAGCGGCGGTACACAGCGCGGCTGCGGAAGAGAGCAGGACGAGCGTGTTCTCTTCCGTTTTCACCCCGGTCGTCTCGGTCAGAACCAGCAGATTGGCAAGCACCAGACCGAAGGCGAGGAGGGCGCCGGAGAACGCGTAGCAGATACGGTACCGGAGTCTCATCCTTCGGCCTCCTTCCAGCTTTCCCCGCCGATGGTGAAGGTCCAGTCGGCGGACGGCGGCGCGGCGTTCTCCGACTGTTTCCCGGGAAGGGGCTTTGACATGAGCTCCTCGGTCAGCGCGGTGAGATCTTCACGCACACAGACGGGTCTGAGACTGCCGTCCGCCGGAGAGAAGACCGCGTGGGGGACGTCCATGCCGAGCAGTTCGCCGGACACCCACGTCAGCCGGTCGAGGATCCGGTCAGCCGCGTCCCTGCCGGACGAGAGCGCGGGCATGGAGCAGACCAGCACGATCCGCCGCGAAAGGGTCTCCTGCGGCTCGCGGACCATGGGGCGGTCGGTCTTGGCCGTGGCTTTCCAGTGGACGGAGCGCATGGGATCGCCCGCCCGGTATTCCCTCAGCTCGTGGATCTCGGAAAATCCCCCTCCCGGTTTCGGACGGGTGGAGGAGGTGCGGAAAATGCCGTAGTCCGGCGCGGGCGAGGGCTCCTCCGGTATCGGCGGAACGCCCAGGCGGGCGGGCGGAGGCAGGCTGGCCGGGAACCGGAAGAGTCCGAGAAAATCGCAGAGATAGGCCTTCTTGATCTCCGCCTGCCAGACGCCGCTGTGATCGGCCTGAAAGAACACGACGCCGTCCGCGGGAGCCTCGAAGGACAGACGGTCGGTCCGCTCTCCCATCAGATCCCGGAGAGACGCCTTGACGACGCCAGGAAGGGGGGATCGGCCTTTTTTTGTCCGGACGCGGAAATAGAGAGAACACGCGCTTCCACGGCGGACCGTGCGCGGCGCGTCGATTTCGGCCTCCGGTTTCCGCGCGAAGGGCAGGGAGGCGAGAAGGGACAGAACGGGCAAAAACAGCGCGGCGGCGAAAAGCCAGACGGAAACCGCGCCGTCGTAATAGATCCAGAAGGCGGCTGTCACAAGAAGGATCAGCGCGTAGGCGATGCGGCGGCCCGTCATGTCACACCTTCGGGGCGGGGGTCTTGGCGAGGATCTGCTTTAAGATCGCCGCCGCGCCGGATTCGGGAGCCTGCGCCTCCGGAGCCAGCAGCAGACGGTGCTCCACCACCCGGATGTACACGGACGCCACGTCCTGCGGGATCACATAATCCCGCCCCCTCATGTACGCGGCTGCCCTTGCCATGGCGGTGAGGGACAGGGTGGCGCGGGGGGAGGCTCCCCTCAGGATCAGTCCGTGGCCGCGGGTGGCGGCGACGAGGGCGATGAGGTATTCCAGCACCTCGTCCTTGACAAAGACGGAGAGGACTTCCTTCCGCATCTCCAAAAGTCCCTCCGCGCTGATGACGGGGCGGACCGCGTCCAGAGGATTGCCCGAGAGCCGGTTTTTCACCATTTCAAGTTCGGACGCCGGATCGGGATAGCCGAGGGAGAGGCGTACCGTGAAGCGGTCCATCTGGGAGTCCGGCAGAAGCTGGGTCCCCGCCGCGCCGGTCGGATTCTGCGTAGCCATGACGAAAAAGGGCTCCGGCAGGCGGTAAGTGCTCCCGTCCACCGTCACCTGTCCCTCCTCCATCGCTTCGAGCAGGGCGGACTGGGTGCGCGAGGTGGCCCGGTTCAGCTCGTCCGCGAGGAAGAAGTGGCAGAGCACGGCTCCCGGCTGATAGACCATCCGCCCGGTCTCCTTCTGATAGACCGAATAGCCCACCACGTCCGAGGGGAGCACGTCCGGCGTGAACTGGACCCGCCCGTAGGAGAGGCCGAGCGCGCGGGAGAACGCCAGAGCCGCGGTGGTTTTGCCGACTCCGGGCATATCCTCGAGCAGGACGTGTCCCCCCGCCAAAATGGTCATGAGGATCCAGACCAGCGTCTGATCCTTGCCGGAGACGGCTTTCTTGACTTCCTTCAATATCTGCTGCGACTGATTCATGCGCGTTCTCCGGTTCCGTGAAAAATGTAGTAGATCTGACTTTATTATATCCGCCGCCGCTTCTCCTGTCAAGCGGGAAAAGATGAACAAACAGAATCGCCTGTCGGGAAATCTTCACAGCTTGTTTACAGGAGCGAAAAATGCCGCGCGGTTCCTCCCGGTCCGTCCCCCGTCTGAAAGGGGCTCCCGGAAAGATCCGTGCGGCGGTTTGCTTTATTGTCTCATGCCCGTGTCCGGCTGTCCGGCTGAGAGATCCGGTTCTGCGCGGCGGGGAACGGGATCCCGTTTGCGGGAGGGGCCGGAGGGGAGAGGGTCAGCGAGGGCGTCCGATCGTCGGATGAGGGCGGGGTCTTGATCTTCGGAAAGTGGAGCACGATCTTGAAAAGATCCCCGTCGATCGAGAGATTCAAGGCGCCCCCCTGCAGCTCCGTCAGGCTCTTGGCGATGGAGAGGCCGAGGCCGTTGCCCTCGGTCGCGCTGTTGCGGCTGACGTCTCCCCGGACGAACCGCTCCATGAGCTCGTCGGGCGAGAGATTCAAAGGATCCCGCGACACGTTCCGGAAAGTCATCACGGCGAAATCATGGATATCCTCGAGCGTCACATAGACCCGCGTTCCCGGCTGTCCGTACTTCACGATGTTGTTCATCAGATTGTCGAACACCCGCCAGAGTCTCCGCCCGTCCGCGAGGATCGTCACCGGATGATCCGGACGCGAGGAGAGCAGGGTCATTCCCGCCGCGGTCAGCCGGGATTCGTATTCGCCCGCCGCCTGTTCGAAAAACACGCAGACGTCCGTGGGGGACAGCTCCACGTCGAGCGTGCCGGTCTGTGCCTTGGACGCTTCCACCAGATCCTCGATGAGCCGCTTCAGCCGCTCGGACTGGCGGAGCAGAACCTCGCTGTATTCCCGGATCTTCGGGTTGTCGCAGTCCTCCCCGGCGATCAGGCCCGCGTAGTTCACGATGGAGGTGAGCGGCGTTTTCAGGTCGTGGGAGACGTTTGTGATGAGCTCCGTCTTCATCCGCTCGCTTTTCATCCTCTCCTCCACGGCCCGGTTGATCCCTTCTCCGATGGCGTTGAGGTTTTCGCCGTGCTTTTTCAGCACCGGGAACATGCCTTTCGTGTCCACCTGATGGGAGAGATTGCCCGCCGCCAGCGACTGCCCGCCCTTTTCGAGCCTCCGCATGGAGAGGGCGATCCAGAGGATCGCGGGGATGAGGACCAGACCGAGAAGAACGTGGAAGATGAAGTAGACTTCAAAATCCGGATGGGTTCCCGCAAACACGATAGGGTCGAGGATCGAAAGTCCCGCGAGAATGAGAAGCGTCTTCGGGATCAGCGGGATCCCGCGGATCAGCGTCAGAAGGAAAGACCCCACCCGCTTCAAGCCCCGGCCCAGCAGGCAGAGGACCTTCCAGAGAAGCAGAACGGCCTGCACGGTCACGTTGTTTCTGACCATCGTCCCCGCCTTGATCCGCCCCGCCGCGCTCATGGAGAGGCCGAGCAGTACGGAGGATCCGGCTACCGCCGAGACGCCGATGAAGACGGCAAAGAGAAAGCGGTTGCCGCTCGAGTGTGAAAGATCGTTCAGAAACGATATGGTTATGCCGAAAACGATGAATCCGACGGCCGCCATGAGATCGAAGGGGACTCTGTGGAACGGACCGGGATAAACGCCTTCGATTCCGGGTCTTCTTGCCGAGGCGCACATGAGCAGGATGAAGCAGAGGACGCAGAGGATCAAAGAGACGGCTCCGACCGGAAAGACGGCGTAGCGCACGTCGTAGATGCCGTTGTAGAGCTCGTGCATGAAGCGGTAGCTGTCCTCCGCCGGGAGACCTTCGGCGAGTTTCCCGTGAAAGACGTACTGTTTTTCGGAATCGACGACGAAGGGCTTGCCCTGTTCATTGTAGGCCGTACCGCGCGGAACGGTGTGAAGGGAATAATCCATCGTCCTGTCGCTCGGATTATCCGGGTCATGGCTTTCCGTGACCGTCCAGACGAACGTCGTCCAACCGTCCCACAGCTCCGCCCGCTCCTCGTCCGATCCGACGGGGATCTCCGCCTCGAATGCCTTCGGTGTCGGAGCAGTCGCGGAGCTGTCCACTTTGTCCTGCGGGATTTCCTCTTCGTACTGCTTTTCAAGCGGCACATTCGCCGAGACGACATTTCCGTCCCCGTCCGTCATGATATAGCGCAGATTGGTAGCGGAGTCCGAAAAAACAAGTTCGGCCGGCTCGTCCTGATAATAGTCCGGGAACAGAACGCGCTCGAGAATGCTCCGCGCGTCCCGGTTCATGATCGTCGTCCGGTCATACTGCGCGAGAAGCCGGTCCTTCGGCGTCGTATAGAAGTCCTCCGAGACGAACAGCCACGCGCCGAACACGCATCCGACCGCGAGAACGAGGGTGACGATCACCGCGAGAAAGAGTCCGAATTTCCGCAGCGCGCCCGTGGATTGTGTGTTCATCGTATGTCCTCCATTTTGTACCCCTGTCCCCAGACCACCTTGAGGTACCGGGGCTCAGCGGGGTTGATCTCCAGCTTTTCCCTCAGATGGCGGATGTGTACCGCCACGGTATTGTCGCTCCCGAGCGGAATGTCGTGCCAGACCTGTTCGTAGATCTCCTTCGGCGAAAAGACCTGCCCGGGATGGGTGATGAGCAGCTTTAAGATTTCGTATTCGATGGGCGTCAGGCTGACGGGTTCGCCGTCGCAGGTGACGGATTTCGCGCGGTCGTCTAACTCGATCCCGCCGACGACCGAGGTCTCGGGTTCCCGCTCCCGACCGCCGAGCAGCAGATACCGCCTCAGCTGGGACCGGACCCGCGCCGTGACCTCCAAGGGGGAGAAAGGCTTTGTGACATAGTCGTCCGCCCCGAGGTTGAGGCCGAGGATCTTGTCCGTGTCCTCGCTCTTCGCCGTGAGAAAGATCACCGGCACGTTGGAGAATTCCCGGATCTTCGAGAGCGTTCGGATCCCGTCGAGTCCCGGCATCATGATATCGAGCAGGCAGAGATGGACGTCCTCCCGCCTGAGGACCTCGAGCGCTTCTTCGCCGTTGTACGCCGCGAGGACGCTGTATTCCGGATCGTTCAGATAGATTTTCAGAGCGTTGACGATATCCCACTCGTCGTCGCACACAAGAATATTGTACATGGATCTCCCTCCCGAATCTGCTGCTCCTATTATATAGGAACGCCCCTTAAAAAGCGAGGGGGCAAACGATTAAGAAATGATGAAGACCGCAGAACGCTCTCCCCTTCCCATTGTAATCCCGCCGCCTCCCTTTGTCAAGCGCGGGGAAAGGGAGAGGGAAATCAGGCCCGGCGGAACCGCCTCCGACAGATTGCGCGGGCCGTCTGCGGTACAATGCCCGTCGGGAGGTGAGCAAGCTGACGGTATATGCGGACGCGCTCTTTCTCGTGAATTTATCGATGGACATTCTGACGCTGGCCGCCGTATGCGCCGTGACCCACAGAAAAGCGCGGAGGGGAAGGCTGATCGCCGCGGCTGTTTTCGGAGCTCTCTGCGCCACCGTCTCCGTGCTCCTTCCCGATCCGGGCCCTCTTCTGCGGAGCGCGGCGGGCATTCTCACAGCCTGCGGGATGGCGGCTGCCGGATTCGGGATCCGGGGGACGCGGGGACTCTTGCGGGATACGGTGATGATCTGGGGAGCGGGGGCATTGCTCGGCGGGGTCATGACCGCGCTTTTCTCCCTCGGAACTCCGGTATTTTCCTCCGGCGGGAGCTTTCCGGCGGCGTATCTGGTCTGCGCGGCGCTCTCCTTCCTCTGGACCCGGATCCGGCGGTCGGAGGGGGATGCGAAACAGGTGAGGATCTTGATCGAGGCGGCGGGGGAGCGGGCGGAGGTCACGGGGCTCTGCGACACGGGCTCTTCGGCGCGGGAACCGATCGGCGGTCTTCCGGCCATTCTGGTGAAGCGGCGGGCGGTTCCGGGGTTATCCTCCCTGCTCGACCGGACACTGGCCGGAGAAGCGACGGGGATGCGGCTCCGGATGATCCCGGTGAAGGGCGTGGGAGGCGACCGTCTTCTGCCCGGATTTCTCCCCGACCGGGTCTTGGTGGGATCGGTCGGGACGGAGGCGGCTGTGGCTCTCGACGGAGAAGGGGAGCGGTACGGGGAGGGGGACGCGCTTCTTCCCTGCGTACTCTGCCCCTAAAACCAGCGGACTGTGAGAGGAAAGGGATTTCAGGATGAGAGGAGGATGCGACAGGTATGAATCATTCCGGCGGAAAAGAGAGAAACAGATGGAGCGAATGGAGGTCGTGGGCTGCCCGGACGCTCCGCTCGGCCTTCGGAGGCGGGGAGGTCTATTATATCGGAGGATCGGAGACCCTTCCGCCGCCGCTAACCCCAGAGGAGGAGGCCGACGTGCTCCGCCGCTTCGACGAGGACCGGAGTCTCGCGGACACCCTGATCCGGCACAATCTGCGGCTGGTGGTGTTCATCGCGCGGAAATTCGAGAGCTGCGGCACGGGGATCGAGGATCTGATCTCCATCGGGACCATCGGCCTCATCAAGGGGGTCAACACCTACAAGACCGACCGGGGGATCAAGCTGGCGACCTACGCCTCCCGGTGCATCGAAAACGAGATCCTCATGCACATCCGCAAGAACGCGCCGCACCGGGGGGATCTCTCGATCGACGAGCCCCTGTCCTCGGATACGGACGGCGGGGAACTGCTCCTCTCTGACGTTCTGGAATCGGGGGATTCTCCGGTCGGGGCGGAGCTGGAGCGGAAGGAGGACGAGCGGACCGTGCGCGACGCGGTGGACGAGCTGAACGAGCGGGAGCGGGAAATCATCATTCTCCGCTACGGCCTCTACGGCCACCGGGAGATGACGCAGAAGGAGGTCGCCGACCGGATGGGGATCTCCCAGTCCTATATTTCCCGGCTCGAGAAGAAGATCATCGCCACCCTCCGCGCCAGGATCGCCCGGAAGGTGTGAGCGAAAAAAGCGACAAAAAGAAATTGCCGAAACACGAAAAAAATGTGAAAAAGGGGGTTGCTTTTTGAAAACTCTTATGATATAATCAGAGAACGTGAGCAACAGAGGAATGAGGTGAAAAGCAATGAAACAGGGAATCCATCCTCAGTATAAAGAGGTAACGATTCGTTGTGCGTGTGGCGAAACTGTGACCACCCGCTCGACGAAGGGCGACGCCAACGGTGAACTGCGCGTGGACATTTGCTCCAAGTGCCATCCCTTCTTCACCGGCAAGCAGAAGTTCGTTGATTCCGGCGGACGCGTTGACAAGTTCAAGAAGCGTCTCGAACAGCGCGGAAGATAACGGATTTGGACATACGTCCGAGGAAAGTCGTCGGACAGGAACGCGGAGCCTGCGCTTTGATTCCTGTCCGGCTTTTTCGTTTTCGGGTGTGATAAGGGTTGGAACAAAAAGAGCAATCTTACCGGGAACAGAAATCGGGCGAGAGGTCGGGAAGTGAAACAGGAAGACACTCACATGGAGTTTAGTATTCCATACTCCGATTAATTAGTCTTTCAAGTTCCGCTTTCCCTTTCCTATGCGCGTTTCGATCGCTGTTTGCGTCGCCCTCTCGGGCAGAGCAAACCGATGAATTTCGTCCCCGACGGAATTCATCGAATGTTTCGGCTATACAAACATAGTCCGCGCGAGGACAGTGGGATATCCGATCAGATCCGGATACAGGAGCGAGCGGTTAGTTTATGCCATATGGCCAAGGGGGACCTCCGGGAGGGGCACCTTCGGCCTGAGATGGTGTCCCTCCCGGCGCCCGGCCTGCGCAAGGCCATATAATCTGAAACCCGTAGGGTTTCATTCCATAAATCCCTTTTGGAAGGGATTGAGTATCAGAACGGGAGAGGAGTAGGTGCGCTTTCATGGAAGATAAAAAAGAACTCAAAAAGGCGATTCTCTGCGCCATCTTCCCGAAAAACGGAGAGGAGGACAGCGATATCTCCCTCCGCGAGCTGGAACGGCTTTCGGAAACCGCGGGATGCACCGTCGCCGCCATCGTCTCCCAGTGCCGGGAAAAGCCTGACGTGAGAACCGTCCTCGGCAGCGGCAAGATCGAAGAGCTCTCCCTGCTGTGTACCGCCCTCGAAGCGGATCTTGTGGTGTTCGACTGCGAGCTATCCCCCTCCCAGATCAAATCCGTGGAGGATTCCATCGCGGCGGATATCCCCGTCATCGACCGGAGCATGCTGATTCTGGATATCTTCGCCGATCACGCGAGGACGCTCGAGGGACGGCTTCAGGTCGAGCTGGCCCAGCTGAAATACACCTCTCCCCGCCTTGTCGGTAAGGGAAAGGAGCTTTCCCGTCAGGGCGGCGCGTCCTCGTCCGGATCGGTCGGCGCGAGAGGCCCCGGCGAGACCAAGCTGGAAATCGACCGCCGGAGAGTGCGCGAGCGGATCGCGGCGCTGGAAGAGGAGCTCGACCGCGTCGCCCGGAACCGGCAGGTGATGCGCAGCCAGCGGGACCGCTCCGGCATCCCGAAGGTCGGCATCGTCGGCTACACGAACGCTGGAAAGAGCACCCTTCTGAACACCCTCACCGGAGCGGGGATCCTCGCGGAGAACAAGCTCTTCGCCACCCTCGATCCCACCACACGCCAGTATATCACCCCCTCCGGCGCGAAGCTCCTTCTGACGGACACCGTGGGATTCATCCGCAACCTTCCCACCCATCTCATCAAGGCCTTCCGCTCCACGCTTGACGAGGCGGTGCTCTCCGACGTGCTCATGCTGGTGATCGACGCCTCCGACCCGGAGTTTATCAGCCAGACTGCGGTCACGGCCGAGCTTCTCGAAGACCTGGGCGCGGCGGGAACGCCCACTTTGTATGTGTTCAACAAATGCGACGTCTGCGCCGACCGGGACGCTCTGGTCCAGATGAAGGCGCTGGCATCCCGCTCCGGAACCGAGGTTGTCTTTGTTTCCGCCAAAACCGGCGCGGGGATCGGGGTTCTGGTGGAAAAGCTCGAGGCGATGGCCATGGCCGGACGGCACCGGGTGACCCTGATGATCCCGCCTGAGGAAGGCGCGGTGACCGGGATTATCTATAAGGAGGCGGACGACGTCGAAATGGAGTACCGCGAGGACGGGATCCTCTGCCGCTGCATCCTGGACGAACGCCTCTACGCAAAGCTGAAGAAGTATATCGTCGAAGAGTGACGGGCGAGACGCAGACGAAAACTGACAGAATAAAAGGACGGGTTGCCCCATGAAGAAAAAACAGGCAGACGCGCCCCGCGAAAAGTCCCGGAAACGGGTCACGCTGGCAAAATCCGTCACCGTGGAGATGGAAGAGCGCAAATCCGTGTTCCTCGGACATGCCGCGCCCGTGTGCTCCGAGGAGGAGGCCCGCGCCTTCATCGACGGAAAACGGCGGGAATACCACGACGCCACCCACAACGTCTACGCCTATCTGCTGAACGGGGGAGCCATCGCGCGGTACAGCGACGACGGAGAGCCGCAGGGGACCGCCGGGATCCCCGTTCTGAACGTGGTAAAGCTCTCCGGCGCGACGGATCTCTGCGTGGTGGTGACCCGGTATTTCGGCGGGATCCTGCTCGGCGCGGGGGGACTGGTGCGCGCGTACGGCGCTTCGGCCCGTCAGGCGGTGGAGACGGCGGGACTTGCCGCGTTCGAGCCGTGGGCCGTTCTCCGGGTGACGCTTTCCTACTCGGATTATCAGAAACTGACAGCGGCGCTCCCGAAGCTCGGTGCCGAAGAGGATTCCTGTGAGTTCGGCGAGGCGGTGACGTCCTTCTGCGCTCTTCTTGCCTCGCGGGAGGAGGAATTCAGGCGGGGCGTCGCCGAGCTGACCGCGGGACGGGCCGTAATCGCGCTTGAAAAGGTGGAGGAGAGGGCGTCCCCCGCCTGAGTACCGTCTGTTCGCCGTTCGATTTCATCGGGGAAGACCGTTTTTCCGCGGTCTTTCTTTATTTTCCGCGGCGAGCTCTGAAAAAAGAAATTCACGCTGTCTTTGCGTATATTATAGTTGTGATTTCATTCAGCGGAGCGCGAAGTATGGCGAATCAGAACACCGTACGGGAAATCTTCTACGAACGCGAACGGCTGACCCTGTCCCCGAGGGCTTTTCTCTGCGAAAACACCCGCGGGCGCGACTGTCCCGAGGAGGAATGCGTCAACCGGACGGAATTCCAGCGGGACCGGGACCGGATCCTCCACTGCAAATCCTTCCGGCGGATGATGCACAAGACGCAGGTCTTTTTCTTCCCCGTGGACGAGCACTACCGGACGAGGCTGACGCATACCCTCGAGGTCACGCAGATCGCGCGGATCATCGCCCGGGCGCTCATGCTCAACGAGGATCTGTGCGAAGCCGCCGCCCTCGGGCACGATCTCGGCCACACGCCCTTCGGACACAGCGGCGAGGCCGTCATGCAGGACTGCTTCGATCCCTCTTTCACCCATTACCGGCAGAGCCTGAGAGTCGTGGAGTTCCTCGAGAAGAACGGACGCGGGCTCAATTTGACGTGGGAAGTGCGGGACGGAATCGTCAATCATTCGGGATCGAACAAGGCCGCGACGCTGGAGGGGCGGATCATCAAATTCGCCGACCGGATCGCCTACATCAACCACGACATCGACGACTCCATCCGCGCCGGGATCATCACGCAGGAGGACATACCCCTCCGGTTCCGTGAGATCCTCGGAAGCGGCCATTCCGAGCGGATCAACACCATGGTGTCCTCCGTGATCGAGGCGAGCCGCGGCGGGGAGGATATCGCCATGACGCCAGAGATCGGCGAGGCGACGGAAGGGCTGAGACAGTTCCTGTTTGAAAACGTCTACCACAACCCCGTCGCCAAGCGGGAGGAGAGCAAGGCGCGTCAGCTGATCGAACGGCTGTACCGGTATTTCTGCGAGAACCCGGCGAAAATGCCCCCGTTCTATTATGAAAACACGGCGAACGAATCCGTGGGCCGGTGCGTCTGCGATTATATTGCCGGCATGACCGACCGGTACGCCGTGGATCTGTACAAGGATCTCTTTATTCCGAAGGAATGGGAGACACCGATCGCAGCCCCCGGATCCGGCCGGGACTGAGGCTCCGGAATCAAGAATACGCCCCCGGGGAGGTGAGGAGTCCATGATCCCGTCGTCCGTGATCGACGACATCAAATTCCGCTGCGATATCGAGAGCGTGGTGTCGTCCTATGTGACGCTCAAGCGCACGGGCGTCAACCTCAAGGGACTCTGCCCGTTCCACAGCGAGAAGACTCCTTCCTTCACCGTCTATCCGGGAACCCAGAGCTATTACTGCTTCGGATGCGGCGCGGCGGGGGACGTGATCACCTTCATTATGAAGGAGGAGAACCTCGACTACCGCAACGCTGTGGAATTCCTCGCCAAACGCGCGGGGATCGCGCTCCCGGACTTTGACGACGGGGACGTCCGACCGAAGGGGCCGGGCCGGACTCGGATTTTACAGATGAACCTCGAAGCCGCGAAGTATTACCGCAGCATGCTCTGGGACGAGCGGATCGGCGCGCCCGGCAGGCAGTACCTCGCAGAGAGGCAGCTGTCCATGGGCGCGGTGAAGCGGTTCGGGCTGGGCTATTCCCCGCGGGACGGCGGCTCCATGCTGCGCCATCTCAAGGACCTCGGCTTCACGGGAGAGGAGATCAAGACCGGATATTTCGCCGGGGAGAACGAGCGCGGTTACTACGACTATTTCCGCGGGCGGGTCATGTTCCCCATCATCGACGTGCAGGGCAACGTGATCGCCTTCGGAGGGCGGGTGCTGGACGATTCCAAGCCCAAATACCTGAACACCTCCGACACGCCGGCCTTCCGGAAGACGAAGAATCTCTTCGCCCTCAACTACGCCCGGAATACGGACGCGGGATACTTTATCCTGTGCGAGGGCTACATGGACGTCATCACCCTCCACGACGCGGGATTCGGCATGGCCGTGGCCTCCCTCGGGACCGCCTTCACCGAGGAACAGGCGCGGATCATCAAGAAATACGTCCCGAAGGTCATCCTGTCCTACGACAGCGACGAGGCGGGACAGAAGGCGGCAAACCGGGCGATCGGCATCCTCGAGAAGGTCGGTGTGGAGCCGAAGATCCTCCGGATGAGCGGCGCGAAGGACCCGGACGAATTCATCAAAAAATACGGCGCGGACCGCTTCCGCTCCCTGATCGAGGGCTCCTCGGGCAAGTTCGAGTTCATGATGGACGGCGTCAAAGCCCGGCACGCGCTGGACGATCCGGCGGAGCGGGTGAAGGCGCTGGACGAGGTGTCCTCCTATCTCGCCGGGATCTGGTCGAACGTGGAGCGCGACATCGACACCGAGCGGGCGGCCAAGGCGTTTTCCGTCGATCCGAAAAGCCTCGCCGCGGACGTCGCCTCAAAGCGGAGAAAGAACGCGAAGGACGCCGACCGGAAACGGACCGGAGAGCTGATCCGCGTGACGGCGGGTACGGGGGATCGGGTCAATCCGGATTTCGCCCGCGCGCCGAAAGCGGCCAGACTGGAGGAAGCCGTCCTCGGAATGCTTCTGCTCCATCCCGACTACCTGTCGCGGGAACCGGGCGGGGCGCGGGCGCGGGAGGAGGATTTCGTGACGGGCCTTGGCAGACGGCTTTTCGCCTTCATCCGGGACAACGCCGCGGGCTCGGCCTTCCAGTTCGGGCTGCTGAACGAGGCATTCACGGCGGACGAGGTGGCGCGGGCGGCGAGAATGCAGACCGAGCGGGCGGAGCTGTCGGTGAATGACGGGAAATCCTACGACACCTACGTTCTTGCCCTCAGGGAAGAAGCGGCGAAACGGCAGCCGGAGGAAGACAGCCTCGAAGCGGTCCTGAAACGGCGCAGAGCAGCGGACGGATCCGATCAATACATACAGGAGTGAGCGATATGGACAACGAAAAGAAAATGGACGTGCAGGGCCTGATCGAAAAGGGCAAGAGCCAGGGATCCCTTTCCTCGAGCGATATCATGGAGGCCGTGGACCTCTCCGGATACGACGTCGATCAGGTGGAAAAGCTCTATGAGACGCTTGAATCCAGCGGGATCGAGGTCAACTACCTGAGCGACGATTTCGAAGGTCCCTCCGGCGCGGATGTGGACGTCGAGGAAAACGAGGACATCGACAAGGTGCTGGCGGACGACGGCGTGGCCGTGGACGACCCGGTGCGGATGTACCTGAAGGATATCGGCAAGATCCCGCTTCTGACGCCCGAGCGCGAGACGTGGCTCGCCGAGAAGATCGCGGAGGGTGACGAGAGCGCGAAGAACGAGCTGGTGGAAGCCAACCTCCGTCTCGTGGTCAGCATCGCCAAGAAGTATGTCGGCAAGGGCATGTACTTCCTCGACCTGATTCAGGAGGGCAACCTCGGACTGATCAAGGCCGTGGAGAAGTTCGACCACACCAAGGGCTACAAGTTCTCCACCTACGCCACATGGTGGATCCGGCAGGCCATCACCCGCGCCATCGCCGATCAGGCAAGGACGATCCGCATCCCCGTCCACATGGTGGAGACGATCCACCGCGTGTCCCGCACCTCCCGGCAGCTTTTGCAGGAGTACGGCCGGGAGCCCACCATCGAGGAGATCGCGGAAAAGCTCGGCATGTCGGCGGACAAGGTCCGGGAGATCATGAAGGCCGCACAGGATCCCGTCTCCCTCGAAACGCCGATCGGCGAAGAGGACGACAGCCACCTCGGCGACTTCATTCAGGACGACAGCACCCCGACGCCCGCCGAAGCCGTCTCCTCCCAGCTTCTGAAAGAACAGCTCAACAAGGTGCTCCACACTCTGACTCCCCGCGAAGAGCAGGTCATCAAGCTCCGCTTCGGTCTGGATGATGGACGGACCCGCACGCTGGAAGAGGTCGGGCGCGAATTCAACATCACGAGAGAGCGCATCCGTCAGATCGAGGCGAAAGCTCTGAGAAAGCTCCGCCATCAGAGCCGCTCGAAGATTCTGAAAGGATTCCTCAACGATATCAACTGAAGCGCGTGAGAGAAACGGCCCCGGACGCGCGGAACGAAGAAACGGAGGATGCCGAATGAACAGTCAGGATACAGACAGGATTCAGGCCGGGGAGGGCATGGACATTCCGGAGGACGACATCGCTGAACCCGAAGAGGACGAAATAGACGAACCCGACGAGGAAGAAATGAAGGAAGACGCCGAGTGGTCCTTTCCCGTTCCGGACGTGATCACGGACGAGATGCTCGGCGGGGAAGAGGAGGAGCCGGAGGAGGTTCTTCCCCTGAGCGCGGAGGCTCTCGAGGAGATCACCGGCGAGGCGGAACAGTTCGCGGACGCCGAGGACATGGAAAAAGCCCTCGAACAGGACGGGATCATCGTGGACGCGCCGGTGAGTATGTACCTGCGCGAGATCCACGCCTACCCCCTCCTGACCCCGGAGGAGGAAGCCGCGCTCGGGCGGGCCATGGCGGAAGGGGACGACGACGCGAAGGAGCGCATGATCGAGGCGAATCTGCGTCTGGTCGTCTCCGTGGCGAAGCGGTTCGAAGGACGCGGCCTCTCCCTGAGCGACCTGATTCAGGAGGGGAACCTCGGCCTGATGAAGGCGGCGGACAAATACGACTACTCGAAGGGCTACCGCTTCTCCACCTACGCCACATGGTGGATCCGGCAGGCCGTCAGCCGCGCCATCGCCGACCAGAGCCGCACCATCCGCATTCCCGTTCACATGGTGGAGAGCATCTACCGGGTGACGAGGAGCCAGCGGGAACTGACCCAGAAGAACGGACGGGAGCCCACCGTGGACGAGATTGCCGAGGACACCGGCATGTCGGAGGACAAGGTGCAGGAGGTCATGCGCATCGCGTCGGATCCGGTCTCGCTGGAAATGCCCGTGGGAGAGTCCGACGACAGCCATCTCGAGGATACCATTCCCGACCGGGGCAATCCCACGCCGGAGGAAGCAGCGTCCTTCCGCCTGCTGAAGGAGCAGCTCACGCTGGTTCTCTCGTACCTGAGCCCGCGGGAGGAGAAGATCCTGCGGCTCCGGTTCGGACTGGAGGACGGCGTGGCGCATACGCTCGAGGAAGTGGGGCAGACCTTCAGCATTACAAGGGAGCGCATCCGGCAGATCGAGAGCAAGGCGCTGCGGAAACTCAAAACCATGCTCCGGGACAGAAAGATGGACGATTATCTGAGCTGACGTCTCCCGGGCTGAGCCGCCGAAAATTGTCGCTTTCGCCAAGGAAGGGGCGGGTTGCCCTGTGAAACAACGACAAAAATAACGTCGCCTTTGCCGAAAATCAGCGCGGTTTCTTGTGTAAGATTGCCAAACGAATCCGCGGCGTCGGACCGGCGGAAAACCGGGCGGCGGATTGTTTACAGAAAAGACGTACAAAAAACGCTTGACAGATTTGCCTTTTTCGTGTACAATATCAGAAGACAAAATAGGGCGCATTATGAATTCCCTGATTCCATTTAGGAGGATCGAAATGGTTAAGAAGCTCGTATCCCTCGTCCTCGCAGCCGTCATGGTGCTCGGCATGATGGCGGGTTGTTCTACCAATACAGAGGACATCGACGTGGAGGCCGCTGACACCGAGGCCACCAGCCGCGTCGCGCTGACGCTCACCATGTGGCTTCCCAGCGAAAATACCACTCCCGAGGCTGAGGAGGCCGTTTCCGCCGCTCTCAACCGCCTCACGCAGGCGAAGTACGATACCGCTCTCGAGCTGAAATGGATTCCCCGCGCGCAGTACGCGGACGCCGTTGACGCCAGAATGCAGGAAATCACCGATATGATCGAGGCGGAAGAACAGGCTGCCGAGGAATACAGAAAGTGGGTCAAGGAGCAGAAGGCGCAGGGCATCGAGGTCGAAGAACCCGCGGAAGAGGAAGAGACCGAAGAGACCCTTCCCCTCGAGGACGAGACCATCGTCAACGAACTGGGCATCACCATCACCAAGTACCCGGAAGTCGGCCCGAAGCAGTTCGATATTTTCCTTGTCACCAGCTATCAGCAGTACAATGACTACATCGAGAACGAGCTGATCCAGCAGCTGGACGGCGAGCTCTCCGGCAACTCCAAGCTGCTGAAGACCTACATTTACCCCACCTATCTCGATCTGGCCAACGTGTCCGGTACCTACGGCATTCCGAACAACCATCCGGTCGGCGAGTATCAGTACCTTCTTGTGAACAAGGAACTGGTAGACAAGTACGACTATGATCCCGACGCCCTGACCTCCGTGCTGAAGTGCGGCGAGTTCATCAAGGACATCGGCAACCAGGTGAAGGCCGGCAAGCTCGAAGGCGTCGTTCCGCTGCTCGGCGAAGTCGAAGCCTCCAACATGCACTACTTCGGCCTCCACGAGGATAAGCAGGAGTGGTCCATGATCGCCAACCAGATCACCAACTCCATGAACTACTCCAGCCCCTGTATCCCGAAGTCCATCTTCTCCACCAACGTGTACATCAACACCGTCGGTCTGATGAAGGAACTGGGCGAGCTCGGCTATATCGGCGACGGAACCGTGAAGGACGGCGAGAAGTTCGCGGTTGGCGTGATCCCCGGCGATCCCACCTCCATCGCGGAATATGAGGACGAGTACTACGTCAAGGCGTACTCCAAGCCGATGATGACCGAAGAGGACGTGTTCGGCGCGATGTTCGCCGTGTCCTCCTACTCCAAGAGCCTTGCCCGCTCCATGGAAATCATCACCTACCTCAACACCTCCACCGATATCCGCACCATTCTCCAGTACGGCGCGCAGGGCGTTCACTGGGACTACACTACCGAGGACAGCAAGGATACCATCAAGATCCTCTCCAAGGATTATCAGATGCGCCTCACCGACACCGGCAACGTCTACATGACTTATCCGGGCGCCGGCAGACCGATGAGCGACTGGGACGCCGGCAAGGCCATGAACCTTGACATGATTTCCAGCCCCTTCATCAAGTTCCCGGGCGTTGTCACCGAAGAGAACACGCCTTACCTCGAGGAGCTGCTTGAGCTCTCCAAGGAATACAAGGCCAGAATGGAAGCCTGCCCCTTCGCCGAGTGGGATGACTTTGTAACCGAAGTCAAGAAGGAAATCAAGGCCAACGAGCTGATTTCCAAGAACCTTCTCGACAACACCGGCGAAGTGTCCACCTCCATCCTCGGATTCTACAACGAGTGGCACGACGAATACTACCCGAACTGAGTTCAGACGAATCCCGGAGACGGGACGAACGCTTCACAACAACTGAAACAGGAGCCGCAGCAGAACAACATGTTGCGGCTCCCTTTTGCAGAAGTCGATCTTTCATGAGGAAAAGAGGTTCCGATATGAAGAAAATAGGCATTGTCGGCTGCGGAAACATCAGCGGCATCTACATGACCAACATCGGCACGAAGTTCAAGAACATTGTCATCGCGGGCATCTGCGACCTGATCCGGGAAAAGGCGGAGAACCGCTCGGCAGAGTTCGGCGGCCTGCGCATCTATCGGGATATGTACGAGATTTTTGCTGATCCCGAAGTGGATATCGTTCTGAACATCACCCGCCCGAACGACCACTACGGCGTGACCAAAGCCGCCCTTGAAGCGGGGAAAAGCGTTTATTCCGAGAAGCCCCTCGCCACGAATATGGATGACGCGCGGGAGCTCGTCGAGCTGGCGAAGAGCAAAGGCCTGACCCTCGGCGGCGCGCCCGACACCTTCATGGGAGCCGGGATCCAGACAGCCCGCCGCCTGATCGACGAGGGAACCATCGGACGGCCGATCGGCGCGACGGCGCACTTCCTCGGACACGGTCCCGAAGGCTGGCATCCGGACCCGGAGTTTTTCTACAAGCGGGGCGGCGGTCCCATGCTCGATATGGGCCCGTATTACATCACCTGCCTTGTGAACCTTTTAGGCAAGGCGGACTGGGTCACGGCGTTCGGCTCGATCTCCTTCCCGCAGCGGGTCATCGGAAGCGAACCGCACCGGGGCGAGGTGATCGACGTGGAGGTGGATACTTTTACCTCCGGCGCGATCCGGTTTGCCTCCGGAGCCGTGGCGTCCTTCACTGCCTCGTTCGACTCCTACACGGATTTCAGCGAGTACATCGAAATCTTCGGGGAAAAGGGTTCCATCCGCGTGCCCGACCCCAACACCTTCAACGGCCCTGTCCGTCTGCTCCTGCCCGGCGGGAAGTATGAGGAGGTGCCGCTCGATCCCGGATTTACGAACAATTCCCGCTCGCTGGGACTCTCCGATATGGCCTCCGCCATGGAAGAGGGGCGGTTCCACAGGGCGAACTACATGCAGCAGCTCCATGTGCTCGATATCATGACCGCCTTCGAGCGGAGCAGCAGGGCGAACGCCCCGGTGGAGATCACCTCTCCCTTCGAGCGTCAGCCCGCCGTCGATCCGGATCAGATCTGCGGAACGTATTAACAGAACAAATGAGGGGGAGGACTTTTCGAAAAGAGTTCCTCCCCCGCCTCCTGTCCGGATTTGGCGGGACGGGCTCGCCGGATCCTTACGGATTCTCTCCCTGAGCGGAGAGCCAGTCGGCATAGCGCGGAATCACAGACAGCGCGGCGTCGAGCTCCGGCGTTCTCCGGTTTCCGACGGATGACATCATACTGCGGAATACCGCACCGTCTTCATACCGGTAGAGATCGGTCGTGTCGAACGTCGTTTCCTTCAAGTACGGCGCGGTATAGCTGTGTACGCCGGTGTCGGCGAGACGGTTCTGCCGGTCCGCGCAGGCAAGCGTTTTTGCAAGGCACTCCGCCGAGAGGGAAAACGCGCCGTTCATGTCCGTTTCCATCCGAATGGCGAAGACGGTGCGCCAGAAATGCAGATCAAAGAGGTTCCTGGTCACACCGAGGGTGTTTTCGTCCGGAATCACGGTTTCAAGAAAATCCGCGTAGGCGGTCAGTACGGAATAACTGTGCGCTGCATTTTCCGGGATGGCCGAGACGGTCGTCGCCGCGTGAATGATGAGATCGGTCATGGATTCGAGAAAGGCAAGGAGCCCGTCCCCGAGCGGCTTCCACGAATCCGTCAGATTTTTCGCCGCGAGCCGTTCCCTGCAAACTGTAACCGACTGCTGACGGTTCACGAGGGCTGCCGCCTTTTCCTGCTCCCCCGTTTCCCAGTACAGAATCAGAAGATCCGTGACGGTCGTTTCGTAGGCGGGACTGGACAGCGGAAAGGTGAGCGCTCTCTCGTTGACCAGTATCGCTTCCTTCCAATACGGATTTTTCCGGTTTGCCTCCGTGTCCGGGCGGATGTACGGATCCTCCGAGGTCGTGTAGGCCGACGCGCCGAGCTTCCACCCGGCATCGTACAGCGCGCATCCCAGCCGCGCCAACAGCTCTCCGCTTGCGGGGAATTCGTCGACTGCGGCGCGCAGCATGGAAAGCCGTTCCTCAACATTCTCGTCCCGTCGGTGAAACAGCGAGTCCGCGCGTTCGCAGATTTCCCGGATCCGCTTTTCCCGTATTCCGTCGTACCCGAACAGATCGTCGATGGATACGCCGAAATAATTGGCCAGCGCGGGGATTGTCTCCATGTCGGGATAGCCCGCCCTCGATTCCCACTTGCTCACCGCCTGACCGGACACGCCGAGAGCCGCGGCTATCTGCTCCTGCGTCACCCCGTCTCTCCGTCTCAGTTCCCGGATCTTATCTCCGATTTTCAGTTCCATTTTATGTCTCCTTTGCATCGTGATGTACCGGCCGGTTCGGTTTCAGTATATCGGAGAAACGGGCGAAAGTCAACAATCCATTCGTTGTTTGATTTCCCACGGACCGTGGAGCGGGAGACAGCCTCACTTTCCCCGCTGATATTGCGAAAACCTCTTGCAATCCGGCTGCAAATACGCTACAATAAACCAAATAGCCTCATTGGAATCGCATCCCACCCTCCGCCGCGGCGGAGAAAGGAAGTTCATGGTTTTTTCGTCCGCTGTATTTCTGTTTGTTTTTCTCCCCGCCGTCTGGCTTCTGCACACGCTGATTCCCGCCCGGTTTCTCGGAGCGCGGAACGTCCTTCTGTGCGCCGCCAGTCTCCTTTTTTACGCCTACGGGGAGCCGATCTATATTTTCCTGATGCTGGGGTCGGTGCTGCTCAACTATCTCGCCGCGATCCTCATCGGTGGAGCGGTGAGACGGGGAAGGGACCGGCTCCGCAGATTTCTGACCGTGTGCGCCGTGGTCCTCAACCTCGGGATCCTCGGATTTTTCAAGTATGTCCCGTGGCTCGTGTCCCTTGCGAACGCGCATACGCCGCTGTCCCTGCCCGTTCCGGGGTTCGTCATGCCCATCGGCATTTCGTTCTACACCTTCCAGATCCTGTCCTACGTTCTCGACGTATCGCGCGGCGAGGCGGAGGTCCAGCGGAACTACCTCAAGCTGCTGCTCTATATCTCCTTCTTCCCGCAGCTGATCGCCGGGCCGATCGTCTCCTACAACGATATCCGGGAGCAGCTGACGGAGCGCAGAACAACGCTCGAAGGAACCGCCGCGGGGATCAGGCGGTTTGTCTTCGGCCTCTCGAAAAAGCTGCTGATCTCCAACACCGCCGCCGCTTTAGCGGACGCCGCCTTCGGATCGGACTCCCCCTCCGCCGCGCTGGCATGGCTTGGAGCCTTCGCGTACTGCATCCAGATCTACTTCGACTTTTCCGGCTACTCCGATATGGCGGTTGGTCTGGCCTCCCTCTTCGGATTCCGGATCGGGGAGAACTTCAACTACCCCTATTCCGCCGTGAGCATCCGGGATTTCTGGAAACGTTGGCACATCTCCCTCACCAACTGGTTCCGAAGCTACGTCTATATCCCGCTCGGCGGCAACCGGAAGGGAGAGGCGCGGACGGTGCTCAACCGCTATCTGGTCTTCTTCCTGACCGGCTTCTGGCACGGGGCAAACTTCACCTATATTCTCTGGGGTCTCTGGCACGGCTCCCTCATGATGTTCGAGCGGGTGACGCGTTTTGACCGGCTGACGGAGAAGAAAGCGTTTCGTCCGATCGCGCGGATCTACACGCTGCTCTGCGTCGCCGCGGGCTTTGTGATGTTCCGGGCGGAGAGCCTGTCCGCGGGATTCTCCTTCCTCGGGGCGATGTTCGCGGGGCGGGGAAGCCCTTCGGATCTCGGCGCGCTGCTGACTCCGTGGGCGGTCGTCGTCCTCCTTTGCGGCGTCGTCCTGTCCGCGCCCACACTTCCCACGGTTCGCCGCCGGATGGAGGCTGGAGGAGATAAGATGGCGCGGGTTTGGAGCGGCGTCGAATTTGTCCTCTGCCTGCCGTTCTTTGCCCTCTGCGTCATGACCCTCGCCTCGTCCTCCTTCAACCCCTTTATCTACTATATTTTCTGAGGATCTATGGAACACACCGGACGAACCATTGCACACCTTGCCGTGACGGTCCTGTTCTTCCTGTCCTGCGCGTTCTTCTCCCTCGGGATGCTCATTCCCGGCGCGGCTGAGACGGCGGACGGCGGAGACATGCCGCGGCTTTTGACGGAGGAGGGGATCTCCCCCACATGGCGCGACGATTTTGAAAACTGGTTTTCAAAGCACTTCGCCTACCGCGACCGGCTTGTGACCGCGTATTCCCATCTCCGGGAATTCCTGTTCCGGACGGGAAACGATCAGGTCATCGTGGGAAAGGACGGTTTTCTCTTCTTCTCCGAGACGCTCGACTGCTATACCGGCGAAAATCCAATGACGGCAGAAGAGCTCGAGTCGGCGGCGGAGGCCGTTGCGAACCTGTCCGACTACGCTGCGGATTGCGGCGTGCCCTTCCTCTTTGTCTGCGCGCCGAACAAGAACACCGTCTACGGCGAGTACATGCCGGATACGATCCCGCAAAGATCCGGAGGGACGGACGCCTCGGACCTGACCCGCCTGCGGGCGCTTCTGAACGGGCGCGGCGTGAAGACCCTCGATCTGAGGCCAATCCTTGCGGCGGAGAAGGAAAACGCGCTGCTCTACCACAAGCGGGACACGCACTGGAACGCCGAAGGAGCCCGCATCGCCGCGAAAGCGATCCTCGAAGCCGCAGGACGCACTGTCCCGGTCTGGATGGATCAGCCGCTGACCGTCGTGACGAAGACCTTCGAAGGGGATCTCGACTCCCTGCTCTATCCCGGGGAGGAGCGGTACGACGAGGATTTTGTCCTCTCGATCGAGGATGGATTCATCTATAAAGGAAACTACCGCACGCCCATGGATATGCGGGTGGAGACCGAGAATGTGAGCGGGGAGGGGCACGGATCCGTTCTCATGTTCCGGGACTCCTTCGGAAACGCCCTGATCCCGCAGTTCGGAAACGCCGCGGAGCATGTTCTCTTCAACCGCGCCAATCCCTACCGCATCGACATGCTCGACGGCGGGGGCTACGATCTTGTGATCCTCGAGATCGCCGAGCGGAATTTGCGCGATCTGATCGGCTCCGACGCGCGGGCAGCGGGGGAATCATAATGTAAACAAACTGTAAATTCCTGCGAATGACGCGCAGGAAGATGCAGATTGTGGTATAATACCCATTGTGTGCGGCAAGACCGCGCCATCATCACACACATGCCAAAGAAACAGCCTGCCCGGTTGCCGAATTCACGGTTTTGCGGCGCGTTTCATCCGATGCGCGAAGCGGAGCCGGCTGGGCGGAATCAAAGGAGACATCCTTGACGACGGTTCCGTAAAATACTGGCGGCAGCGTCTGACGGCATGGTGGAAAAAACCATTTCAAAAGGAGAAGAACCATGGCAATCGTAACCATCAAGCAGCTGCTCGAAGCCGGCGTCCATTTCGGACACCACACCAGACGCTGGAACCCGAAGATGAAGGAGTATATCTTCACCGAAAGAAACGGCGTCTACATCATCGACCTGCAGAAGACCATCAAGAAGTTTGAAGAGGCCTATATGTTCGTGCGCAACACCACCGAAGAGGGCGGCACCATTCTCTTCGTCGGCACGAAGAAGCAGGCCGCGGACACCATCCGCGAAGAGGCCGAGCGCTGCGGCATGCACTATGTAAACGTCCGCTGGCTGGGCGGCATGCTGACCAACTACAAGACCATCCGCTCCTCCATCGAGAGACTCCGCTCCCTCGAGAAGATGCAGGAAGACGGCACCTTCGACATGCTTCCCAAGAAGGAAGTCGCCGCTCTCCAGAAGGAAATCTTCAATCTTGAAAAGAACCTCGGCGGTATCAAGGGCATGAGAGGCCTCCCGTCCGCCGTGTTCATCGTCGATCCCCGCAAGGAGCACAACGCCGTTCTCGAGTGCAAGAAGCTGGGCATTCCGGTGGTCGCCATCGTGGATACCAACTGCGACCCTGACGACGCCGATTATATCATCCCCGGCAACGACGACGCGATCCGCGGCATCCGCCTGATCACCTCCATCATCGCCGACGCGGTTCTCGAGGGCAAGCAGGGCGAACAGCTCAACGCCGCCGAACCCGAGCTGACCAAGGCTGAGGACGAGCAGGACGAGCTCGACGCCAGAAACGCGAAATAATCAAACGGGATATTGGAAATTCAAGAGACAGGAGAACAGAACAAATGGCAGCAATCACCGCAAAAATGGTAAACGAACTCCGCTCCATGACCGGCGCGGGCATGATGGACTGCAAGAAGGCGCTCGTTGAGACCGAGGGCAACTTCGACGAAGCGATCAAGGTCCTCCGTGAAAAGGGTCTGTCCAAGGCTGACAAGAAGGCCGGCAGAATCGCCTCCGAGGGCGTGGTGGACATCCTCTCCGAGAACGGCGTGACCGCCATGATCGAAGTGAACGCCGAAACCGACTTCGTTGCGAAGAACGCCACCTTCAAGGAATTCGTCCGCAACATCCTCAAGGTCATCGTCGCCAACAGACCGGCCGACGTGGAAGCCCTCAAGGCTCTCCGCTACGACGCCGATTTCGAGACCGTCGAAGCCAAGCTCAAGGACATGATCTTCACCATCGGCGAAAACATGAACATCCGCCGGTTCGTGATCGTGGACGGCATCACCTCCACCTATATCCACGGCGGCGGCATCGCGGGCGTTATCGTGAAGTTCGACACCGACGCCGAGACCGCGAAGAAGGCCGAATTCGCCGAGTACGCGAAGAACATCTGCCTCCAGATCGCAGCCGGTACGCCTCCGACCTATGTGTCCGTGGCAGACGTTCCCGAATCCGCCGTCAACGAAGAGCGCGAGATCCTCGTGGCCCAGCTCAAGAACGACGAGAAGAACGCCAACAAGCCCGACGCCATCCTCCACAAGATCGTGGACGGCAGAATGGGTTCCTTCTACGAGAGAGTCTGCCTGACCGAGCAGAAGTACGTCAAGGAAGACAGCATCACCGTCGGCCAGTACACCGCTCAGGTTGCGAAGGCCCTCGGCGCCGATATCAAGGTTGACAGCTTCGTTCTGTATGAAAAGGGCGAAGGCCTCGAGAAGAGAGAGGACAATTTCGCCGAAGAAATCGCCCAGCTCACCGGCAAGGCTCAGTAAACCAAATACCGAATGGGGACGTCCGAAGATCCTGAAAGGGAGACGCGGCGTCCCTTTTTTACGCTCCGGCAAACCGAAAACAAAAACCGCGCAGATCTCGGAGGATCGTCCCCCGGAACCTGCGCGGTTCCTTTTGATACTGTTTCGCTTCTGAACGGTTTGATCGTACATAGAACAGCTCTGACAAGTTTTGTCTGCACAAACCCACTATTGCCCCCTTGCCCAATGCGCGACTGAAGCTCTTCGACCTCCGGCTGCACAAACGCAGACCGCTGAAAGTTCGCCAAAGGCGAATTTCTGAAGTTCGCCAAAGGCGAAGCTTCGCGCGAGGACAGTGGGTTGAGCAATCGAATCCGGATACAGGGACGAGCTGTCAGTTTATGCCATATGGCCAAGGAAACCCCCGCACGGGGGGAAACCTGCGGCCAGAGCTGGTGTCCGCGATCGAAGATCGCAGCCCGTGCCTCCCGCCCTGAGCAGGGCATCCGAATCCTGAAACGCGTAGCGTTTCATTCCTTATAATCCCTTTAGAAGGGATTTACTCTTGTCTGTCCGTCTCCGGATCGGCGGGAGGGTCGCTCCCGGATTCGCCGGAGTCCGCGGCAGCTGCCTTTTTCCTTTTCCGGACAGCCTCTGTCAGCAGATATTCGATCTGACCGTTGAGGGACCGGAAATCGTCCTCCGCCCAACGCGCCAACTCGTCATAGAGGGATTTCGACAGCCGCAGCGGGACCTGCTTTTTGTCCTTATCCGCCGGCATGGATCAATAGATCGAACCGGTGTTGACGATGGGCTGAGCGTCGCGGTTCCCGCACAGCACCACGAGGAGGTTGGCGACCATCTGGGCCTTGCGTTCATCGTCAAGGTCGCAGATCCCCTCTTTGTTGATCTTGTCCAGAGCCATCTGGACCATGCCCACCGCGCCGTCCACGATCATCTTCCGCGCGTCGATGATGGCAGAAGCCTGCTGACGCTGGAGCATGACGGCGGCGATTTCGGGAGCGTAAGCCAGATAGGTGATCCGGGCCTCCACGACCTCGAGACCCGCAAAGGCGACTTTTTCCTGGATCTTTTCCCGGATGCGGGACGCCACCAGATCGGAGGAGCCGCGGAGGGATCCTTCGTCCGCAACGCCGTCGCCCGTGGTGTCCACGCCGGGAGCCACGTCGTAGGGGTAGATCCGGACGATCTCGCGGAGCGCGCTGTCGCACTGGAGGGAGAGGTATTCCTTGTAGTTGTCCACGTTGAAGACCGCCTTCGCCGTGTCCACGACCCGCCACATGACCGCGATCCCGATTTCCACGGGGTTGCCGAGGCAGTCGTTGATCTTCTGGCGGTTGTTGTTCAGCGTCATGACCTTGAGAGAGATCTTGTTGCTGACCATCTCGCCCGCCGCGGCTCCGGTGTTGACCTGAATGCCGGTGAATCCCTCGGGCTTGACGTCGCCGGACTGATTGAGCTTCGTTTTGGCGGCGGGGTTGAAGGACGCGCAGAAGGGGTTGACGAAGAAGAATCCGTCCTTCTTGAGCGTGCCGATGTACTGTCCGAAGAGCGTCAACACCAGCGCTTCGTTGGGACGTACGACCTTCAGGCCGCACCAGAGGATCCAGCCGAGGCACAGATAGACCATGCTGACGACGAACAGGGGAATTCCAAAGGCGGAACCGCTGTCCATGCCGATTCCGCCGAACACGACGCCGACGACGGCAGCCGCGTAGAGCAGGATCGAGAGCACCAGCACCCCCCATCCGCTCTTCGCCTGATAGATCTTTTCCTCAACATTCTTATAGGAACCTTCCATAAACTTTGCCATGTCAGACCTCCTGTCATTGTCTCACAGCATTTGAACGCGAATTGATATCAAATTGATATCTTGGCGACATTATACTCCGACACCTCCCCTTTGTCAAGTGCGCCGGAAGAATTTTATCGTTTTTTAATCTAAAAGTCTTGACAAAATTTTAGAAATGGTGTATAATACCTCTCGATAGTAAGGTACCTGATGAAACCGCCCGGATCGAACAGGCGGAGAAAAGAGAAGAGAGAGGAGAACCCATTGACCGAAAACGAAAGATTTGAAAACGTACTGACCGAAGACAACACCGCGGAGGAGGTCCGTCTGAACGAGGAGATTGTCCGCACGCTCCGCAAGCTCTACGCCATGAGCCGTCGCGGCCCCCGTCCCGAGCCCGATCTTCCCCCGCCGCAGGACGGGATGAAGGGAGATCCCCGCGGCGAGTTCAGAAACGAACACGGGCGGGGCAGACTCATGGGCATTCTGAACGACCGCGGCTCCATGAGCCAGTGCAGGCTGGCCAAGCTGCTCGAGATCCGGCCCCAGTCTCTGTCCGAGCTTTTGGTGAAGATGGAAGGCGACGGGCTGGTGACGAGAGTTCAGTCCGAAGATGACAGACGCCAGATCATCGTATCCCTCACGGATGAGGGGAGCGCAAGGGTGGCGGCGTTCCGCGAGGTTCACCGGCGCCGCGCGGAGAAATTTCTCGCGCCGCTGACCATGGAAGAAAAAATCACCTTTGTACGATTGCTGAAAAAACTGACCGACGCGCGGACCGATTCGGTTTTGGAAAACCGGGGCGGAGCGAATGACTGAAGGAGGAATTGCTTATGGGACCGGGAGGACCGGGAGGCGGCTATCGGGGACGCCGGGAACAGATGATGGACAAGCTGAAAGAACCTAAGCCTGAGAGCATCCGCGAGGTGCCCGGCTATCTGAAACGGCTCGTCTCCAAGTTTTTCTACCGTTTATTTTATATCTTTCGCCTTGTGTGGGACACCCGTCCGTGGATTTTGCTGTTCATGGTCTTCATGGCGGTCTGGAACGGCGTCACGCCCGTCATCAGCGCGTACATCGGCGCGGCGCTCCTGAATGGGCTGGCCGAGGCTTACATGTCCGTCACGAGCGGCGGAGAGATCATGTTCGACACGGTGATCGGCCTTCTCATCCTTCGCTTCGGGTTCAACTTCCTGACAAGCATGGTGGGCCGCATCTCCAATATCATCAACAACATTTCGGGCGAGCTGGTCGTCAACCACGTCAACCTCAAGATCATGCGCAAGGCAAGGGAGGTGGACCTCGCCTCCTTCGACGATCCGGAGTTCTACGAACGGTTCGAGAACGCCAAGCGCGAAGCCGGATCCCGCCCGATCAATATTCTGAACAACAACTTCACCATCATTTCCACCGTGATCAGCATGGTCTCCTTCGTGGTGATCCTGGCCGGCATCGCGTGGTGGGCTCCCATCGCCATCCTCGTGATGAGCGCGCCGACCGCCGTCATCAGCTTCGCCTATCGGAAGAAGAATTTCTGGTACGTCCGCTGGCATTCCAAGGACCGCCGCCAGATGAGCTATTACTCCGACCTCATGACGAACAAGGATATGGTGAAGGAGATCCGCCTCTTCCACCTCTCCGACACCTTTATCGGGCGGTATCAGGAGACCTTTGAGCGGTATTTCGGCGGCCTCAAGAAGCTGTTCGTGGGCGAAGGCCTGTGGAATATCGGCATCAACCTGCTCACCACCACCGTCAACTGCCTCCTGTTCCTCTTCATCGCAAAGGGCGTGGCGGAGGGCCGGTACGCGGTGGGCGACTACTCCCTCTATACCGGCGCGCTCGGCTCCATTGCGGGCGGGATCGGCACGATCATCGGCACCACGGCCTCCATTTACGAAGGCACGCTCTTCATCGACAACCTGATCCTCTTCATGAACGAGAAGCGCACCGTCGTGCCGGATCAGCCCGAACCCCGCCATGTGCAGCACGGCACGGGCCACACCATCGAGTTCAGGAACGTCTCCTTCTCCTACCCCGGAACGGAGCGGAAGGTCATCAACAACGTCAGCCTCAGGCTGGATCCGGGCGACACCTGCGTGCTGGTCGGGCTGAACGGCGCGGGGAAGACCACGCTCATCAAGCTCCTGACGCGGCTCTACGATCCGACGGAGGGCGAGATTCTGCTCGACGGCTACAACATCAAGGACTACGACGTGAACGATCTCTACGCCATGTTCGGCATCATCTTCCAGGACTTCGGCAAGTACGCCGTAAACGTGAAGGAGAACATCAAGTTCGGCCAGATCGACCGGGAGGCGGACGACAGCGACGTTGTCACAGCCGCCGAGCAGTCCACGGCCAGCCAGTTCATCGAGAAGCTCCCGGACGGCTACGACACGCCCCTGATGCGCTACTTCGAGGAAAACGGCATCGAGCTCTCGATCGGCCAGTGGCAGAAGCTCTCCATCGCAAGAGCGTTCTACTCCGACTCCGACGTCATCATTCTGGACGAGCCGACCGCCTCTCTGGACGCCATCGCGGAGCAGGACATCTACAACCAGTTCGACCGCCTGCGCAAAGATAAAACCTGCATCTTCGTCTCCCACCGCCTGTCCTCCGCAACCGTGGCGAACAAGATCTTCGTGCTTGAAAACGGCTCGCTGATCGAAACGGGCAGCCACGCTGAGCTGATGAAGAAGCGCGGCGTCTACTACGAGCTCTTCACCACGCAGGCCAAGCGGTACATCACGCCCATCGACGGCGTCTCCGCGGAGGAATTCATGAGCGAGGACGAGGAAATCAGCAAGTTCCTGAGCGAACGGAACGGCGGAGGGCAGAAGGAACGCCCCGAGCGGGATCCCGGATCGGAGCGCGCGCTCCCGACACCGGCAGGAGTTCCCGGAAACGGGCCTTCCGGATTCCCGCCGGACCGCGGAAAACGAGGGCCGCGCAACTCCTGAGACAGAATATAAGAAAAAGTCCCGATCGGCATTGATGATCCGGTCGGGATTTTCATATGGGTATTACTCTTTCTTCTTCGCCATTACCACAGCGGTAACGGCAGCTGCCAGAACGGACACCCCGATGCACACGACGGGAAGGATCCGGAATCCGGAGGTTTCTTCCGCGCCGTCCGCTGTTTCAGCCGGGGCTTCGATTTGGGCGGGATCCGATTCGGTTCTTTCCTCTTCGGAGGCTGCTGAGGCGGGATCGGGGGCTTCGGTCTCCATCTGGACGGGCTGGAGGTCGCTTTCGTAGCGGGCGTAGAGCGTGTGATCGGTGAGGCGCGTCACGGGATCTCCTTCCTTCACGGGATCGCCTCCCTCAGCCAGCGTGTACCAGCCGATGAAGCTGCTGACGGCGGAACCGGGCAGGGCGGGGTAGACGTCGCCGGGCTGAACCGTGATGGGCTGCGCCTCGGAGTCGATATTGTCGCGCCGGATATCAAAGCTGACGGTCACGGCTTCGGCGGGCACGGCCAGCGTCGCGGGCGTCGGAGGCACATAGTCCCCGTCCAGCGGATAGCCGTAGAGCTGGACTTCCGCCACGTCGCCATGCTCTTCTCCGTTCCAGTACCGGAAATAGCGGTAGCCGGTGTTGTCCTCGAATTCGTTGAAGACCTGCCAGTCCCAGTTTTTCGCAGCGGAGGAGCTGAAGCAGAGCGTCGTCCAGTCGGAAAGGTCGTTCGATCCCTGAATGGAACCGCCCCTGAAGCGGTCGAGCCAACCTTCGCGGGGCAGGATCCGCACCCGGGAGAGGATGTACTGCGCCCCGAGGTCGAGTCCGGCGTACGCGTTGTCGTTCGCCTTCTGCGTGGGATCGTAGTAGGTGTACCGGTCGCCGTCGAATGCTGAGGCCGCGCCCTTCTCCGTGGATCCGTCCCAGCCGAAGGGTTCGCCGATGACCTCGCCGGTCAGAAGTACCGGCCCCGTGACTGCCGTGCCGTCGGAGGAGCGTCCGTAGAACTCAACCTCCGCCACGTCTCCGTGCAGCTCGCCGTTCCAGTAACGATAGTACCGGAAGGCCGCGCCGGTTTCAAATTCCGTGATTTCCTGCCAGTCCCATGAGGACGCCGGGGATCCGCTGACGAACAGGGTGTCCCAGTCCTCCATGTCGTTCGATCCCTGAATGGAGGCGCCCTTGAACCGGTCGAGCCAGTGTTTTCGCGGGGCAGGATCATCACCTTCGTGAGCACCACCGGGGAGCCGAAATCCATGCCGCAGTAAGTGTACTCCGCTCCCTGCGCCGTGGGATCGTAGTAGGAATACGCTTCTCCGTCGAACGCGGCGGACGCGCCCGTTCCGGGAGTTCCGTCCCAGCCGGCCGCCTCGCCGATCACGTCCCCGGAGAGGAGTTGCGATCCCGAGGGAACGGAAGCGCCGGAGGAGGGATACGCCGCTGAAACCCGGTTCGCGGAGAAGACGGCGAGAACGCACAGCCCGAAGACCGCGCCCGCCAGCCGCAGAGTTTTATCGATCCGCATAGTCTCTCCCTCCCTTCTTCGTCAGCGTGACCGTCGTCATAACCGCGCAGAGCAGAACCACAGCCGCCGTGACGGTGATCCATTCCGCGTCTGATACCGGACGTCCCCCGGACGCAGGTTCCTCGTCAGCCGAAACAGGTTCCGCCTCGACCTCCGGTTTGTCCTCCGCCGGGGCGTTCGCCGCGCTCGGTGCGTTCGGATCGATGAGTCCGTTCTGGAGGGCCAGCGTCCGTACATACGACTTCGAACCCGTGATGACCGCGTCCATCGGCTTATCGTCGGGAGAGGTCACCACATTGCTCACCACGGTCAGGCTCTTCGCGGCGAAGATCTTGCCGGAGGCCTGTTCGTACCGGGCGTTATTCGGGCCGGTGATGGCTGCGTAGTACATGCCGCCCGCCGGAACCGTGACGCTGTCCCCGGTTTCAAACTGTTCGCCCTTCGTCATGTCGTCCGTGATCCTGTACCAGAGCGGGTAGTCGGAGTCGAGCTTTCCGTAGGGGTGCGCCGTCAGGGTCCATGTGCCGTCCCCGTTGTCAGCGCAGTCCACGGTGAGCCCGAGCAGGTATTTGTTCGGATTCCAGACGGTGTTGAACCAGTGGTCGTAGCGGTATTCGATGGCGTCCCGCATGTAGCCGTAGCGCACGTCGAAGGTGTCGGGCTGCTCCCACCGGACCCAGTTCATGTTCTGGGAATCCCGCACGTTCGCGGCTGTCTCGTCCAGATCCCAGATGACCCGCATCCCGTTCTCGGGCGCGGATTTGCCGAGCATCTGATCGA
Source organism: Oscillospiraceae bacterium (assembly GCA_015065385.1). Classification (GTDB taxonomy): domain Bacteria; phylum Bacillota; class Clostridia; order Oscillospirales; family CAG-272; genus UMGS1696. The sequence goes on from SVQK01000091.1 coordinate 45,481, forward strand.
GGATCCCCTGCAACTCGCTGTTCATGTCGGCGATCATGCGGAGATAGTCGCCCTTTTTCCAGGCCTGCTGATACCAGATATACTGCTGCTTCTCGGAGTAGCCGAAGCGCACGCCGAAGATGGTCGGGTCGTAGAGCACCACCGGACCGCTCTCAAAGTCCCAGACCGGTCCGAAGGTCAGCAACCCGCCCGCGTCCTTTGTCATATAGGTGGAGGTGCGGTAGTTTTCCCAGTTCAGGTAATAGGTGTAGATCAGGGTCTGGGCGGCGTAGCTCTTCGCGTCGGCGTATTCCGTCCAGTGCTTGCCTTCGCTGTTGTAGCCCGTCTCGGAGAACAGCGCGTTTTCAAAGTCCTGCACATACGAGGCGATGTACTGCACCATCTCCTGCGTCGGATAGGCCGGGGACTTGACGTTGACGAACATGCCCTCTTTGGTCTTGAAGCCGCACTCCCCGTAGTGGCCGCACATGATCTCGAGCACATAGCCGCCCGTGATGTCGGTCCCCTCCGGAACGGTGGAGCTCTGCGCGTAACTGTAGCTCTGGATCCCCTTGGCGATGGCCGGGTCGCTCTTCTTGCCCTGCACGGATTTGGTCTTCGAGGAAGGCATGTCGGTCTTCTCCTCGAGGTCGGTCACGTTCATGGAGCCGTTGATGTCCATCCGTTCCGTCAGCACATAGACGCCCCAGTAGATCCCGTCGATGTAGACGTCCACGAACCGGGAGCAGAGGTTGAAATACCGGTCCTTCACAAGCGCGTTGTAGGAGGCGAAGGCCGTCACATAGGAAACGCCCGTCGCGTCGTATTCGCCCCAGGTCCGGATGCGGAGGAGCGACCATTTCTTGCTCCGTCCCGCGCCCTTCAGAAGCTCCGCCTTGTCGCCGAGGTTGATGTTATAGGAGTTCTTGGTGTTGACCCTTGTGCTCCGCTCGTAGGAGGTCAGGCCGTGGCCCTTGATCCGGGTGAGGTCTCCCTCGTAGGTGACGCTGCCGTCCGTGTCGATCATGCGGATCGTGCCGGTTTCCACCGCGCTCTGGGAGGAGTTGATCCGGAGCATGGAGTCGTCGCCGTCCTTCAGGGTGATATAGATCGTCGGGATCTCTCCCCCCTGCATCGCGGTGAAGGAATACCGGTTGTACACCCCGTATTCCGCGTCGTACTCAAAGAGCGCGGAAGCGCCGCCGGAGAAGTCGCAGACAAAGGTCTCGCCCGGGCTGTAGGTTTTGCCCGTCCGGTCGTCGTAGGCCTGCTTTGTCCCGTCGTAGCGCACCGTCACCATGTGAATGTCCGCCGTCCCGGGCAGAAACAGCCAGATCTGCTTGCTGCGCTGCGCCTTGTAGAAGCCGAGATCGTCCCGGATGACCCACCGCCCGCCGTCCTGTTCCGAGAGTACGGTGAACGGAGGCACATCCTTGACCGTGTAGATCGCCGGCGCTTCGGCTGCGGAAACGGAAACCGTCCCGAACAGTCCGCAGAGCAGGACCGCCGCGATCATCGTCAGAGCCGCCAGCGTGAGGACTCTGAGCCCGGATCCGGCAAAGTTGCGTGTCGTCCTCATCAGTCCGAATTCCCTCCCGTACGTTTTCCAACCTCTCTGAGAATATCGCAAGCCGGTCCCGGGATTCGTCCGAGGGCGTCCGGGCCTACGTTCAGGAGGTAGTTGATTCCCCGCTCGTTCAGGTGATTTTTCAGCCGAATCACCTCGTCGGCGGATTTCCAGTTGTTGTCGAAGCTCTTGTAGCCCCATGTGTCGTTGAGCGTCGCGGGCGTCTCGAAGAGCATCTCGCCCTTGTCGTCGTCCGGGATCTGATTGTCCCCGGCGGAGGTGTAGTCCCCGTATCCGTTGCCGATCCGCGAATTCACCAGACAGTCGGGCTGATAGCGCTTTACCAGCCGGTACAGCTCGTCGGTCTGCTCCGGACGGATGGTGAAGGGAACGTCGAACCAGATCAGGCAGAGGTCGCCGTACCGCGTCAGGATTTCCGTCACCTGCGGCTTGATCTTTTCTTCAAAGCAGACGGAGAAGTCCTTCGCCCCGTCGTCCGGGAAGTCCCAGTTGTTCGTCCAAAAGGCCTTGCCGCCGCACCAGGTCTTGCCCGCCGTGTAGCCGCCGCCGTGGGGATGGCTCCAGTCGAGATCCTGCGAATAGTAGAGCCCGAATTTCAGCCCGTGCTTCCGGCAGGCCTCCGAGAGCTCGCCCACAACGTCCCGTCCGAAGGGCGTCGCATCCACGACGTTATAGGATGAGACGTCGGACTTGTACATGGCAAATCCGTCGTGGTGCTTGGAGGTGAAGACCATGTAGGTCATTCCCGCGTCCTTCGCCAGCCGGACCCATTCCTCCGCGTCGAAGAGAATGGGGTTGAAAGCCTCGGCGAGCCGCGCGTATTCCGCGTTCGGGATCCGGAAATACTCCTGCGCCCACTCCCCGATGTCTTCCATGCGGCGGCCCTTCCATTCTCCCGCCGGGAGCGCGTACAGCCCCCAGTGGATCATCATCCCGAATTTCGCCGCTTTGAACCATTCTTTGCTTGTCATCGTTTGTCTCCCGGAGGAAAGTCAGATTTTGAACCCGAAGAAATCCTTCGTGTTGTTGTAGCAGATATCGCAGACAAGGGTCGCCAGCGCGTCCGGATCGAAGGGATAGAGTCCGTCCTCCACCCAGCCGCCGATCAGGTCGCAGAGGATGCGGCGGAAGTATTCGTGCCGCGGATAGGAGGTGAACGACCGGCTGTCCGTCAGCATCCCGAGGAACTTCCCGAACGCGGAAAGGTTGGCGAGGGATTTCATCTGCTCGCGCATCCCGTCGATGGAATCGTTGAACCACCACGCGGAGCCCTGCATGACCTTCGGGAATCCATCGCCGGAGGTCTGGAACGCCCCGAGCACCGAGCCGATGGCCCCGTTGGCGGTGGGATCGATGGAATAGAGGATCGTTCTCGGCAGTCCCGCGCCGTTCTCCATGCAGTCCAAAAGCTCGATGATGGCGGGGATGTTGGTGAATCCCACGGTGTCAAATCCGGTGTCCGGACCGAGCTTTTTCCACATGGCGGAGTTGGTGTTCCGCGCCACGCCCATGTGCAGCTGCATGACCCAGCCCTTCTTCGCGTATTCTCCGGCGAGGAAGGAGAGCACGTCGGATTTGAGGGCGCAGAGCTGTTCCGCGGTCACATCCCGTCCGTCGGAGGCAAGGGCGGCTTTCAGGGCTTCGTTCGACGCGTAGGGATTCGGTTTGACAAACATTCCGAACTCGTCGAGCCCGTGGTCCGCGGTCCGGCATCCCATGGAGTCGAAGAAATCGATCCGTTTCAGAAGCGCGTCCTTGAGCGAATTCACGTCCCGGATCTCCACGCCCGCCGCCGCGCCGAGCTTTTCGTAATAAGCTGCGAGCCCGGGCTTGTTGATGTTGAAGCATTTGTCCGGACGGAACGCGGGGAGCACCTTTGTTTCAAAGCTGTCGTCCGCGGCGAGGATCTTGTGGTATTCGAGAGAGTCCGCCGGGTCGTCCGTGGTGCAGAGCAGCTCCACGCCGGACTGCCGGATCAGGTTCCTCACGGACATGGAGGGATCCCGGAGCATCTCCGAGGTCAGCTCCCAGATCCGGTCCGCCGTCTCTTCGGAGAGAATGTCCTCGATCCGAAATACCGCCGCAGCTCGAGGTGCGTCCAGTGATACAGGGGATTGCCGATGAGCGAGGGCATGATCTTCGCGTAGGCTTTGAATTTGTCGTAATCCGACGCGTCGCCCGTCACATACTTTTCCGGGATCCCGCAGGTCCGCATCGCGCGCCATTTGTAATGATCTCCGCCCAGCCAGAGCTCGGCGATGTTCGGGACCTGCTTGTCCTCCGCGATCTCCTTCGGGGGAACGTGGCAGTGGTAGTCGATGATCGGCAGCTTTTCCGCGTAACGGTGGAACAGGGCCTTGGCCGTTTCCGTCGTCAGAAGGAAGTTTCGTCCCATGAAGCTTTTCATATGGTTCTCCTAACGCAAAGAGTAGATTGTCAAAGAATGGTTCCGAGAAACCGGAGCGTATTTTTCAGCTTGTCCGTATTCCATCCGTCCTCCCCCATCACCGGGGATTCGAGCGTGACCGCGCCCCGGTAGTCCGTCCGGTCGAGCAGGTCAGCGAAGGCGTAAAAGTCGATCGTCCCCTCGCCCGGGTGAAGGATGGGGCGCAGGGCGGAGAAGTCCCGGGTCCCGCCTCCGAAGTCGCTGACGTGGATGTGTTCGATCCGCGGCGCGGCTTCCGGATCCGTCAGAGTTTCCCGGATCTGGTCGTGGAGCTGGCCGAAGCGGGTGTCGAAAATCAGCCCGCCGTTCCCTAAATCGGGCAGGAGTTTTTTCCAGTTTGAGAGAGGATCGGATTTTGACGACGGCACGTTCTCGACGAGCAGCCGGACGCCGTGTTCCCCCGCGATCCGCGAGAGATGCGGCAGGGCGGCGATGTTGTACTCTACAAATCGGTCCGACGCGTACCCGCCCCAGAGATGGATCACCATCCGCGGGATCGACAGCTCTTCGGCGAACGCGCAGTTCAGCCGGAACAGACGGAAGGCCTCGTCCCGTGCCCGGAGCGCGTCGTCGCTTTTTCCGGCGGAATCGAACGTGCCCGCGTCGGAGAGCAGGGTCCCGACGTCCTTTTCGCAGTGAAGCACCGGAGCGGGAACGCCGGACGTCCTGACCAGAGAGACAACCTCGTCCAGTCGGTCATAGTATGTGCCGAGCATCATCAGCTCGAGTCCGCGGCACAGTCCGTCCCCGAAAAGGGATGCGACGATTCTGAGGGATCCCGCGAGATCATATCCGTTCACCCGGCCCGACAGACAGCCGGTGGAAACATACAGGGGCCTTTTCATCCGTTCCGTCCGCCTCCGATGGTCACATATAGTTATATAATACAATAGGAAGGGGACTTTGTCAAGCGATCCGCCGCATTGTTTACAAAATCCTCTTCCCGTGTTGATCTGCCGTTTGGTTTCGTTACGCTCTTTACCGCGCGTCGAAGGAGAAAACGTGCGCCGCGTCCCCTGCCCCCCAGAGCGCAAGCGGAATGAAGGTCAGCTGCGCGAGGGTCCGATCGCACCGGACGTTTACGCACTGGAGCCGGTTGCAGGACTCTTTTGCCAGAACGACGGTCTTCCCGTTTTCGGTGATCCCCTCGATCCGGTAGGACTTCACGAGCGTCGCCGGCATCGTCATCGTCGGGGATTTTCCCGGATCATCCCACCAGACGTTGGCCCGCATGGTGTGCCGCCGTTCGCAGTCGTCTCCGGGCAGAGTCGCACGCGCCAGATCCGAATCGAGCGCGAGGTGGACGTTTTCGATCCGGACGGGCTTGCGGAACCGGTATCCCGCGGCACTTCCGAGCGGGATCGTGACGCCCTGATCCACCGCGCCCCAGATCCGGTTGGTCCGGTCGATGCCATTCCGAAGATTTTCCATCGTTCCGCCGTCCGGGGAAATCAGCTCCGCCTCCCGGACAAACGAGGGGATCGTTCGCTTCACACGGGGCAGGAAGCAGCCGTTTTCCATCAGTCTCTGCTGTAAGAGTCCGATGTGCTCGAGGTACACGCCGCGCGGAGACGTATCGAATTCCCGCGCGATGTTCGCCGCTGTTCCGACCGCCTCGCCGAGGGTCGCGCAGGTCGCCATCACCCGCGCGGAGCTCATGGCGGCGTGGGTCATGGAGATGTTCCGGCCCGCGAAGAAGAGGTTCCCGATGTTCTTCGAGTAGAGGCAGCGGTAGGGGATCCCGTACGGCGCGGGCGTGCTCCCCCATACGTTCGGGTTGCCGCGGTGATAGAAGCCGTCCGGATGGTGATCGTCCAGCGGCCATCCTCCGAACGCGACCGTGTCTGGGAACCGCCCGCCCGCGAGCACGTCTCCCTGACACATGATGTAGTCCCCTACCATCCGCCGGGATTCCCTCTTTCCGGGAAGGAATCCGAGAAAATCGAGGGACCAGTAATCCGCGTCCGGCACCTCGCCGCTGTTCTTGATCCAGTCGAACATTCCGTAGGCCAGCGAAACCAGCTCTTCCCGGACGTCCTCCGTGTCCCCGATGGAATCCCGGTTTCCGCCCAGCTCGAGATACCAGAAATTCTCGCCTGTGTTATTCATGTTTGGGCGGCGCAGGGCAATCACCTCGGGGGTCATCTTCTTTGCCCAGACAGGCGGGATGAACTTTGTCGCCTTCGACGTCTTCCGGCACTGGAGCAGACAGCTCATGCCCATGGTCTGAGAGTCCGCCGTCTCCTGAGAGGTCTTTTCTCCGAACTCCTCCCGCGCCTCGCGTCCGACCCGGAATTCCGCCCCCGTGAGAGGCGCTAAGATGCTGTCCCCGGAGCAGTCGGCGAACAGGCGCGCGCGGACGGTGTGGAATTTCTGCGTCGTAGTCTGCCATCCGGTGATTTCCGTGATGATCTTCTCTCCGTTCCGCTCCTCCGTCTTCGCGTCCATACAGGAACAGTTGAGGAGCGGCGTGATGTTCTCCTCCTCCCGGATCTTGCCGTAGAGGATGCCGTCCCAGATTGCGTAATTCTTGTCGGGATTGGCGTAGAGGGATTCGAGCTGGATTTCCTCGATGATCCCCGTCTCCCGGTTGTCCCCGCCGTCCGATCCGCAGACCCACATCCGGATCTCGGAGGACGCGTTTCCGCCGAATACGGGCCGGTCCTGCATGATCACAACGCGGGATCCTCCCCGGGCCGCCGCGATCGCCGCGCACATTCCGGCCAGTCCGCCGCCGACCACGCAGAGGTCGCATTCGTGAACGATTGTCGTGAGAGCCATATCCGCCTCCTGAGCATCGGTTTCGTATTTCCGTCTTCATTATAGCATTCCTGTCCCCGTCCCGCAAGGGTTTCCGACAAATTTAACGAAAACGCTTGACCTTGGGGGACGGAACGTGTACAATATAGAAAAATCCCGTCATGGTCACAAGGAGTCGCATATGCTCTCACTTCCTTCTATCTTTTCATCCGGAGCTCTCTTTCAGGCGGATTCGCTTTTGACGGTCCACGGTCGGTCCGACACGGGGAAATCCGTCCGTGTAACGGCAGTCGGTCCGGACGGCGCTGTCTTTTCCGAAGCACAGGCTCTTCCGGACAGGGACGGCAGTTTCTCCGCGACGATCCGGACGCCCGCCCCTTCGTTCGACGCGTGGACGATCGCCGTTTCGGACGGGGAGGACGAGCGGGTCATGGAGGACGTTCTCTTCGGCGAGCTCTGGCTTTCGTCCGGTCAGTCCAACATGGAGCTGACGAACCTCTTCATTCCCGACGCCGAATTTCTCTATGACTCCGTCGCGGAGAAGCAGATCCGCGTCTTTTCCGTGTCCTACGACGTGCCGGAAAACCTCTTCCCATGGGAGCCGGACGAGTTCCACCGCGGCGACTGGATCGGTCCGGACAACAGGGGCGGCCTTGCGGGCGTCTCCGCCATGGGTCTGAAGTTCGCGGAGCAGATCTATCTCGGATTGAACCGCGGAAGAGACGTCCCGGTGGGCTTTCTCAACGCATCCTGGGGCGGGACTCCCATCACGGCGTGGTTCCCGCGGGACGCCATCCTTGCCGACGAATTTATGACCGGCGTCATGACGCGCACCGGAACCATTCCCGATGGGGAAAAGTGGAACACCCGCGGGGACTGCAATTTCCAGCAGCCCACCGCTCAGTACAACCTGAAAATCGCTCCTCTGCACGGCGTGAAGGTCCGCGGCGTGATTTGGTATCAGGGTGAGAACGAATGCGGCGGGGAGTTCTGGCAGAAGGCCTATGCCGACTATCTCCGGTTCTATCACAAAACCTACGCCGACCGGTTCGCAGCCGATCCCGGAGATTTCTATATGATCTCCTCCCTGATCTATCCGTGGACCTACGGGCCGAGCGGGGAGTGCAATCTCGGGTATCTGAACGACGCGTTCGTGACCGTGGCGAAGGAGGCTCCGGATAAGTTCATCTCGGTTCCGATCGGCGATCTGCGGCCGGACTGGGGGTATTTTCTGAACAATCATCCGATCCATCCCACCAACAAATACCCTCTCGCGGAGCGGACGGCAAAGCTCGCGCTGGCGAACGTCTACGAAAAACGCCCCGAGGCTCCGGCGTTCCTCGAAAGCTGGGAGATCCGGGACGGGCGCGTGATCCTCTCCTTCTCGGGCGGTCCTGTCCGGATCGGGAACGCGCCGGGTGAGCGGATCCGCGGGCTGTATGTGGCCGGAGCGGACAACGTCTATCTTCCCGCCGAATGCGAAGTCCTTTCGGAACGGGAGCTTGCGGCGTGGTGTCCGGAAATCCCGGAGCCAGCGAACGCGGCGTACGGCATCCAGTCGATGGAGCCGATGGTGAACCTCTATGCCGGGGACTATCCCGTTCTCCCCTTCTTCACCGACCGTGAGACCTATATCAACATCGAAGCGCGCCCGTGGTACGATCCCGCCGTGACCTCGACGTGGGGCTCAAAGCTGCGCGGGGACGTTCTCGACCTCTTCTACCGGCCCGTGTGGAAGCCTCTTCCGGGGAGCGAGGTGTGCCCGGATCCGGCATTCCGCTGCGAGGACGACTGCTCTGTGCGGATCGAGGCGGAGGACGGAAACGGCGGCGTGTTCGGCGCGTCCGTCCGGTCGTATCCCTATCAGAAACTCGATCTCGGTAAATTCCGCGGGATGCGGGTCCATCTCTTCAACATAAGCGGCCTGACCGCCTCCCTTGCCGTTTTCACGTCGGATGGGGAGCGGGAATTCCCCTTTGTCAAAACATCCGACCTGCGCGGCGGATGGGCGGTTTATGAGGCGACCTTTGAAGGACTGACGCCCGAAACCGACGTGAGCAGGATGGAGTTCCGGTTTGAGCGGGAAGGGGAGACCTTCCGCTTTGCGAACCTCGAGCATCCGAGACTGCTGAAATAAAAACGGGAAACCTCCCTGCGCGCCTCTCCCCGTCCGATTCTGACATCCCCTGAAAGGCGGTATTCTTTTGATGAAACGCATCGCAGCGATTCTTTTGAGTCTTCTCCTCCTCCTGCCCTCCTGCGCGGGAAAGACGCCCTCCGAGTCTCCGCCGGATGATCCGGACACAGAAGCTGTCGAGTCTTCCGAATCCGAGACGGAGGAGCCTGCCGAGCCGGAGACGGAGGAGCCCGCGCCGCTCTTCGAGGATTACCATTCCGCGCGAAGAGCCCTGATCCGGCTCGAGGATTTGGATCTGCCGCTCAAATACTACACGGCGGAGTCCTTCGAGCAGTTTCGGGCCGTCCGCGACGAGGTGATGGGACAGCTCAACACGCTCGGGGAGGATCAGAGGCGCGCGGAAGAGCTCTACAAACAACTGAAAACCGCCCGGGACGCACTGGAATTCGTACGGGGAGATACCCCGCGGGTCTACATCATCACCTCCGGCGGCGTGGGGTGGGGGTATTCCCCCTGTTCCGTCGTCGTGGTGAGCGCAGAGGGGGAGAAGTACAAAGTCGTGTCGGACGACAGCGCGGAGATCTCCCTGCGCGGCAACTCCACCTCAGGCGCGTCGAAATCCCCCTACAACATCCGCTTTTCCGAACGGGTCTCGCTGCTCGGCATGGACCGGGGGCGGAAGTGGACGCTGCTCGCCAATCTCTACGACAAGACCCTGATGCGCAACTATATCGCCTATCACCTCGCGGCACAGATGAACCTGCCCTATACCTCCGACTGCCGGTTTGTGGAGGTCTATCTCAACGGCGAGTACCGGGGCAGCTACAACCTGATCGAGCCGATCACCGACGGACGGGGACGGGTGGAGATCGACCCGGAGAACTACGACTTCCTCTTCGAGGTCGATATGAACCGGAACGACGGATCCTACTACTTCAAGCCGAAGCACGGACAGCGCATGAAGGTGACCCGTCCGGAAAAGGTGGATTCCGAAAGCCGCGCGGTGCTCAAGGATTTCTTCGATCTGCTGGATGCCGCACTCATGACCCACGACATGGCCGAGTACTCCCAGTACATCGACGTGGATTCCTTCGTGAACTTCTATATTCATTCGGAGCTCACCAAATCCATAGACGTCTACGATTTCTCGACCCGGTATTTTCTGAAGGACGGTCTGCTCTATGCCGGGCCGATCTGGGACTACGACCTGTCGATGGGCAACGTGTCGGAGAGCTGCAACGAGGACAAGTATTTCACCTACTGCAACGTCCGGCGGTTCGGCACGGGTTCCGGGGATTCCGCCGAGGGCGTCTGGATGGACAACTACTGGTTCCACGAGCTGCTCAAGGATCCTGCGTTCTGCCGTCTGGTCCGGGAGCGGTTCGAAGAGCTCTTTCCCGTCATCGAGAACCTCTATGCGGACAACGGGGAAGGGAGGTGCCTCATCGACTGGATCCTCTCCCGCTACGGCAAATCCTTCCGCCGCAACTACGAACAGGCAGGATGGCAGGAACTGGGCCGCTATTCCGGGCTTGCGAAGGACGAAACGCTTCCCTTCAACGAGGAGGTCGAGTGGCTCAGAAGCTGGTTCGAACGCCGCGTCGCATGGGTTGCCTTCTATCTTCTGGAACTGACCGAAGAGTGACGGCCCCGCGCGGTCCGGCACAGCCGCAAACACAAAGAAAGGGCGCACCCCCGGTTGAGGATGCGTCCTTTTTCAGTGTGTGCCGGGCATGTCCCAGTTCTAACGGGTGAAAGTCCCGTCGCAGGTATTTACCGCCAAGCGTAGCGAACCGCAAGCCGAAGTCAGAAATGACCTCGGGGGAGGAAGCGGAGCAGCAAAGCCGAAGAGCCTACGAACAGAAACCGGATATAAGGCTAAACGGTGGGTAAGGTTGCACAACAAACCGAAGCCCGAAGGGTAAACGTAAAACCGAAGCAGTAAATCCGGAGGTTGTGCGGCGAAAGAACTGAGAC
>SVQK01000092.1 GCA_015065385.1 Oscillospiraceae bacterium
CTCCGGCCTCCGCCATGTAATACGCCGCGGCGCACTGTTCTCCGGAGGTCATGCCCTCGTTCCAGTCCGCCATGACGATCACAAGATCGCTCTCCTCGGAGGAGCGGGCGATCTGGCTGTTGACGCTCTCGGATCCGATGGGATAGGCGGATCCCCCGACGGTGAGCAGCGCGACGGTCAGATCGCCCGCTCCTCCGAGGAGAGCGATCTTGTGATCGTCATGGCGGACTGGAACGAGGGCATGACCTCCGGAGAACAGTGCGCCGCGGCGTATTACATGGCGGAGGCCGGAGCGGACGTGATCGTCGGAACGGGCTATACCGTTGGAGCCGTGGACTGGCTCGACAAGAACGACGGGACCGAATCCCTCGTGGCCTATTCCCTCGGGAACCTGCTCTCCACCTCGCCGTATTACGAGAACCTCACGGGCGGCATCCTGACCTTTACCGCCGAAAAGCGGAGCAGCGGGAAGGTCGCCGTGAAGGACGTGACCCTGACTCCCACCTTCACCCATATGGAAAAGGGCCGGAGCGAGGTTCAGGTCTTCCCCCTGTCCTCTTACCGGGACGAGCTTGCGAAAGTCCACTATATCGGCGGTCTGAGCGCGGATTTCCTCACCTCCTATGTCCGGTCCGTGGTTCCGGCCGTCTACCTTCCGAAGGAATATCGGGGATGATGGTATGATCTGTCACTGTAAGAAACCGACCGCGCTTCTTCTCGTTCTCGCGCTCTTATTATCTCTGATAGGTTCCTGCCTCGCCGGATGTTCGAAAAAACAGGCCGGGGACGGGAGCGCGGCAGCGAAAAAGGAAGTCATCGAACTGCCCCCTGCCTCCCCCGCGATGGGCGTCGGACGGGTCATGCCCGGCGTGTACGTCGATCGGGACGAGCTGATCCTGATCGATCCCGGCCACGGATTCGACGATCCCGGAACCGGAGACACGGACGCCAGCTGGTGGAAGACGCTGGACGTCAGAGAGCGGGACGTGACGCTCGCTGTGGCGAAGATGCTGAACGAGGAGCTTCAGGCGAGAGGGTTCCGGACCATGATGACCCACGACGGCGTGACCTTCCCGGAGGAATTCAACTACGACGGAAACAACAAGTTCATGCCGGACGAGCGGGCCGCGTACATCAATTACGTCGCCCCGGACTATATGGTTTCCGTCCATGTCAATTCCGCCGAGAATCAGGGAGCCTGCGGCGCGATCGTATTCTACAACCTCACGAGCCCGACCAAATGGAACGACTGGTCCGAGCCCGCCGCCGAGTTCATCGCGGACGCCATCGACGAGTATGTGGTGATTTCCGCGCCGACAAAGCTCGGGAACGAGATCACCCATGAATTTGCCTCCTACGCGGTCACGCGCGACACCCACGCCCCAGGATGCCTGATCGAGATGGGTTACGCGACGAACGAGGTGGACGCGCAGAACCTGCTCAGAGAGGATTGGCAGCGCTCCATGGCGGAGGGGATCGCCGCGGGAATCGCGCGGTTCTTCGACAGTCTGGAGGAGTGAGGCATGAATTCTGGTACATTTCCCGTCCGCCCTCCGCGGCGCGGGACAACGGATAGCTATGAAACTGCAATGTAAGAAAACGGCGGCTTTTCTGACAGCCGCGCTTCTCGGAGTCTTCTTCCTTGCGGGCTGTTCCGAAAGGAATTCCGGGAACGAAGCGGCCGAGACTGAATCCTCTCAGGGTTCGACTCCCGAAACCGGGGAGCGGACCGCGGAGACGGAGCAGGATCGGGGGGACGCCGCCGGAGTCAGCGAAGAGATCATATCCCTTCCTCCCGCGATGCCCGCCGTGGGCGTCGGACGGATCATGCCGGAGGTGGTGGAGCAGCGGGATATTCTCATCTGCGTGGATCCCGGACACGGATTCGAGGACGGCGGCAGCGGAGACGCGGAAACCTCCTTTTATCCGGCGGGGACGCTCGAGAAGGATATCACACTCGCCGTTGCGACGATGGTCAACGAGGATCTTGTGAAGCGGGGCTTTCAGACGGTCATGACCCACAACGGGATCGACCAGCCCGAATACGACTGGGACGGCAATTGGAAGTTCAATCCAAACGAGCGCGTCGCCATGATGAACGATCTGAATCCGGATTACATCGTCTCGATCCACACGAACACCACGGGAAATCCGAACGCGTGCGGCGTCGAGATTTACTACGACCACGTCAGCGGCTCGAAGGCGAACGACTGGAACGAACCGGCGGCGGAAACCATCGCGGCGGCCATCGACGACCTTGTAGAGACCACGGCTCCGACGGATCTGCGAAACCCAATCAACGCGGAGAACGCCTCTCTCGCCGTGATCCGGGATTCCCACCCTGCCGCCTGCCTCATCGAGCTGGGGTTCTGTACCAATGAACAGGACGCGAAAAACCTGATCGATCCGACCTGGCAGGCCTCCATCGCGGACGCCATCGCCGAAGGGATCGAGCGGTTCTTCGACAGCCGGGAGAGTTGATATGATCGACAATCTGGTGTACAGCGTCAACGCCATCCTGCCCATCTTCCTTCTGGTGGTTCTCGGATGGATCCTGAAACGGGCAGGGAAGCTCACCGATTCGTTCACCGAGGTCGCGGACTGGCTCGTCTTCAAGGTCGGCCTGCCCGTGATGCTTTTTCTCGAGGTGGCGGAAAGCTCCCTCGCCGAGAGCGGGGACGGACTGCTGATCCTGTATCTGATCGTGGCCGTCACGGCGAGCTTCACGCTCATGTCCCTCCTGTCCCCCTTCATCGTGCGGAAACCGGAAATGCGCGGGGCCTTCATTCAGGGCTCCTGCCGCTCGAATTTCGCCATCCTCGGCGTGCCGCTGGCGCAGAATATGTTCGGAGACGTGGGCGGACAGGTGATCGCCATCACGATGCCCTTCGTCATCCTCATGTTCAACTCCTATTCCGTCGTCATTCTGTCGATCTTCTCCGGAAGCCGGGAGCAGAAATTCGGATGGAAGACCCTGAAAGGGATCCTCAAGTCCATCGTGACCAATCCCCTGATCATCGGAGTGATCATCGGCGTGCCGTTCATGCTCTGGCAGATTCCCCTGCCCACCGCCGCATCGAAGACTCTGCACTATCTCTCCGGTCTGACAACTCCCCTTGCCCTTCTGTCCCTCGGCGCGAACTTCAAGTCGGAAAGTCTGAGAGGGCGTGCCGGATACGCGGTTCTCGGAGCGCTCAACCGGACGGTGATCATCCCGGCAGTTGCGGTCACCGCGGCGGCTCTCTTCGGCCTGAGAGGACCGTCCCTCGGGGTCGTGCTGATCTGTTTCGGCGCGCCCACAGCGGTTTCCAGCTACATCATGGCAAAAAAAATGAACAACGACCACGAGCTTGCGGCGCAGATCCTTCTGCTCTCGACCATGCTCTGCGTGTTCACCATCTTCATCGGTATTTTCATTCTGAAATCTCTGGATCTGATTTAGCCCTCGGCTTGTCGGATCACTATCAATATGGGAGCGTATCATCATGATCAATCTTGAAAAAGAAATCCGCGAACAGCCCGAAGCTCTGTCGAGAGTCCTCGATCTCAATCTGCCCGTGATCCGGGAGGTTGTGGAAAAGGCGAAGGCGAACGGCGTGAAGAACGTCTATTTCGCAGCCCGCGGCACATCCGACCACGCCTGTGTCTACGCGCAGTATCTGTTCGGCATTTTCGCCGGGATCCCCTGCACCCTTGGCACTCCCTCCGTGTTCACCAAGTACGGCGCGCATGTGGATCTCTCCGGCAATCTCGTCGTCGGCGTGTCCCAGTCCGGCAAGGCGGAGGACGTTCTCGCGGTCCTCGAATCCGCGAAGAAGGACGGCGCGATCACGGTCGCCGTTACCAACAATACGGATTCGCCCATGGCCAAATCGGCGGACTACCACCTCTTCTGCGGATGCGGTCATGAAGCCAGCATCGCCGCGACGAAGACCTTTACCACGCAGATGACCATTCTCGGCGCTATGGCGGCTGTCTGGGCTGGATGCGACGATCTGCTGGACGCTTTCCGCGCTCTTCCCGCCAAGGCTCAGGAAATGCTCGACGCGAAGTACGACGATATCATGGCCTTTGCCGAGAAGTACCGGAATATTCCCGGAGCGATCCTCCTCGGCCGCGGCATTTCCTACTGCATCGCCCTCGAAGGCGCGCTCAAGATGCTCGAGACCAACAAGCTCAAGATGAAGGGCTATCCGACCTCCGACTTCCATCACGGTCCGATCGCGCAGGTCAAGCCGGGGGATCTGGTGTTCGTGCTGTCTCCGAAGGGCGCGACCTCCGGCGATTCCCGCGACATCATCGAAAAGCTCCTGAACGTGAACGCGGATGTGGTCGTACTCACCGACGACGCTTCGGAAGCTCCCGCCGGAACCACCCCGTTCGTCATTCCCGCCACCGGATGTGAGTTCACCTTCCCGCAGATCGCCGTCATGTTCTTCCAGCTCCTTGCCTGCTGCATGACCATCGTCCGCGGCATCGACCCCGATCAGGCCGGCGTCATCAACAAGATCACCATCACAAAATAAACGCGGCCCAACGCAATCAAGCCGGACTTGAACCTTTGTCGGTTCGTCCGGCTTGTTTTTTGGTTTCAATCAGGCCGTTCCGTCTGCCTGCTTTCCTTCCGGATCCGGCGGATCCTCAGCAAGCATTTCCGGATGGTGTCGAGCGGAACGACGGCGGCGGAAAGCAGGGCAACGCGGAAGAGATCGTCGGAGGCCAGCGGAACACAGCGGAATACCTCTCCGCCGAAATAGACGATCAAAAGCTGCATGACGAGGACCGCCGGCATGATGAGGGAGAACGAGCGGTTCTCTGCGAGGTGGGCAAACAGATTGATCCGCGGCGTGCGGGTGGTGAACGCGATGACGATGCCCATGAAGACGAAGAGCGCGAAGAACAGCGTCAGCCGGTAGATGCTGTCCCCCGGAAACAGGAGCTTGAACGGGGGGGAGAGCAGAAAGAGCATCGAGACTAAGAGCGCAAACGATCCGGTCAGAGCCGTCTGCGCTGCCATCTCTCTCGTCAGGATCGGTTCATCCCGTTTGACCGGCGGCTGGAGCATGACGTCGGAGAGCGCCGGTTCGCCCGCGAAGGCAAGGGATCCGAGGGTGTCCATGATCATGTTGACCCAGAGCATCTGAATCACGGTGACAGGACTTTCGATCCCGAAGACCGTCCCGAGAACCGACACGCCGACCGCCGCGAGGTTCATCGTAAGCTGGTAGGTGATGAACTTGCGGATGCTTGAAAAGATCGTGCGCCCATAGAGGACCGCCCGGGTGATGGAAACGAAGTTGTCGTCGGTGATCACGATATCCCCCGCCTCCCTTGCCACGTCCGCGCCGCTCCCCATGGCGAATCCGACGTCTGCGGCTTTGAGCGCCGGCGCGTCGTTGATGCCGTCCCCGGTCATGCCCACGATGTGTCCCTCCTCCCTCGCCAACCGGACCAGACGGCTCTTGTCCGTGGGGGTCACCCGGGAAATGACGGCGAGACGCGGCAGAAGCCTGCAGAGATCCCCGTCGGTCAGTGAGCGGAGCGCAGATCCGTCCAAAAGAAGGGGAGAGGCCCCCTCTGGAATCCTTGCGGGATCGACGATCCGCGGAGCGTTTTGTGGAAGGATCCCGCAGGATTGTGCGATCGCGGCCGCCGTATCCGCGTTGTCCCCGGTGATCATGACCACCTGAATCCCCGCCGTCCGACACTCCTCCACCGCGCCGGGGACCTCGGGCCGGATCTCGTCCCGCAGAACGGACAGGGCGGCAAAGGTCAGCGGCACCGATCCGAGTTCCTTCTGCAGCGCGGCGAATCCGTCGGAAGGGGCCTCCGCGTGCAGGATCAGGCGGGCGGAGGAGGACGCGGTCTCCCGGATCAGAGCTTCGAGCGCGGAGCGGAGGACGGGATTCATGGGGCGCGCGTTTCCGGCCTCGTCCATCCAGAAGGCGCAGTACGGGAGAAGAAGATCCGGCGCGCCGCGGAGCAGGATCCGGTTTCCGCTCACCCCCGCCGCGAATTTGCGGGATGAATCGAAAGGGATCCTCTCCCGCTTTGCCGAGTGAACGGGGACTGCGGGGAGTCTGCGGGAGAATACAGCCAGCGCTTTTTCCGTCTGATTTCCGGAGGAAGCGCAGACGGACGCGCTCTCCCTCAGATGAAGCGCGATCGCCGTCGGACAGCTCCCGATCCCGGGCAAGCTCGTGAAGACGGTCCCGTCGGGTGTCCGGATCGATCTGGGACGCACCTTTTCCGGTGATTCTTCTTTTCTTTTCCGGAAAGGACGGATGTGCCCGGGAGGATCCGGAAGAGACCGAGAGGCCGGATCCGCAGAGGGATTCCCGACCGTCAGAACGCTCTCCACTGTCAGCCGTCCCGTCGTGAGCGTTCCGGTCTTGTCGGTGAACAGCAGATCGACGCTCCCCGCCGTCTCGATCCCGACCAGACGCCGAACCAGAACGCCGTGTTTCATCATCTTCTTCATATTGGCCGCCAGCACGACGGTGATCATCATGGGCAGTCCCTCCGGAACCGCGACCACCAGAATCGATATGGCGAGGGTCAGGGCATGACTCAGCTCCCGCAGGACGAAAGAGGGATCCGTGAGGCGCATCAGGGCAACTGCGGCGTTCTGTCCCGCGTCGAACCAGAAGGAATCCGCCAGATAAACCGCCGCTACGATCCCCGCGGAGACATAGCCGATCCGGGAGATCGACCGGGCCAGCGCGGACAGGCGGTTTTTCAGCGGGCTGACTCCGTCCTCGGCCTCAAGCTCCCCGGCGATCTGACCGTACAGCGTGGAGGGGCCGACCGCGGTGACCAGCATGATCCCGCCGCCCTCCGTCACATGGCTGCCCCGCAGAAGGGAATGGGGATCCCCGGGGCGCGGCTCTCTGTCCGGTTCTGGGGAAGCGTGCGATTTCCGGACCGGGCGGCTTTCTCCCGTCAGCGGGGACTCGTCGCAGGAAAGATCCCCCGAGAGCAGGATCCCGTCGGCGGGCACGGTGTCTCCCGGCTTCAAAAGGACCAGATCGTGCCGCACCAGCTCTCCCGCGGATACGGCTTTTTCTGCCCCGTCCCTGAGAACGCGGCATCGGCTGTCTCCGAGCGCGGCGTAGAGCTTTTCAAAGGACGCGCCTGACGACCGTTCCGACAGCGTGGAGACCAGCGCGGACACAAGGACGGTCAGCGCGATCCCCGCGGATTCGGCCCAGCCCGTCCCCGAAAAGCTGAACACGGTGTTGACGGCCAGCGCGAACAACAGGATCCGGATAATGGGATCGTTCAGGGAGGAGAGAAACAAGCGGAGAAAACCGGGACGTTTTCCGGGAACCACCGCGTTCGAGCCGTACCTTTCCCGGGACCGCTCCGCCTCCTGGTCTGTCAGACCGCGGGCAAGGGGCGGCACCGGTATATCCGGTTCTGCGGCGGAAGACGGGCGCGGATCGGAGTCGGACGACGAGCGGGGCAGGGGAGGCAGACGCTTCATGACCCGGAGTTCTTCCGCCGATCCGCGCGCCCCGCCGCCGACCCGAACTCCCGGTCTTTGTTCAATCGATTCGTTCATACAGATCACCTGCCCGTTTCAGTCTGTCCGAGCATATGCGCGGCGTGAGACGGATATGAAACAGACAAAGCGGGTTCCCAGACAACGTCAAAATCCCGCCGCTCCTTTCCCGGATGTGGGAGGGCTGCGGCGGGACACTTATTCAGACTTTTCGGTTTATTCCTTTTCGGCGGTGACCATCACGGCTCCGTAGGCGGGATAGAGGATTTTTACAAGATCCCCTTCGCGGACGATGGAAACCGGGACATTCCCGACCGTGCGGTAGTTCCAGCCGGGGAAGGATTTGAAGCACAGCGTCCGGGTCGCGCCGGAAGAAGTGAATCCGGTGTCCGTGACGTCGGCTGCAAAGATGGCGCGGGTGTCCTTCTCCCGTCCTTCCATCTCGCCGAGGACGACGTTCTCACCCTCTCCGGGACGGACCGCTCCGAACGCGAGGCAGGAGTACGAGGAGGCGTGATCCACTCCGGATTTGTTCACGGCATCGTCGAACGCGGATCCCACAAAGACCGTGCGGAGGTTCTTGTGCTTCATGTAGAGCGGTTCGAGGCGGCGGACTTCGGCGTTGACCTTTTTCAGCTTTTCGTACTGTTCGGTTTGATTGCCCTGCTTGTCGAGCACCTCGTTGTGCCACCATCCCGCGGTCCAGCAGGCCCAGTTCAGGGAGACCGCGCCGAACGCCATGGACGAAAACGCCTGATGACGGAGCATATCGACGGAGAGCCATTTTTCCGGATCGTTCGAATTGACCTGCAGTACCATCCAGAAGTCCCGCCCGGATTTGCGGCAGGCGTCGGCGACGATCCGGAGATTGTCATAGAGCTTGTCCGTCCCGGCGGCGAATTCATAGTTGTCAAGGCAGATATAGTCCGTCTTGACGTTCTCCACATACCGGTCGATGTACTCCTGATAGGTGGCGGTCCCGAGCTGGGATACGACCTGACCGGAGGTGTTTTCCGCCACGGAGGCATAGTTGGGATAGAGGTTCAGATAGACCATGCGCTCCGGCAGCATCTCCTCCGCGAGCGCGATGACCTTTCCGTAATGGGGGAAGTCCAGCGCGGAGGGTTCGTCGCCGACATCCACGCCCCAGACGGCGGGATGATCCTTCAAAAAGGGATCGGCGTTCAGGCGTTCCGCTGCCTCCCGGATCTTCTCGAGCGGAACGGACGCGGCATATTTCCCCGCGTTGTCCCCGTCTCCTCCCCACCATCCGGGAAGAATGCCGTTGACCATGACGCCGATGCCGAACTTCTTGCAGTTGTCCAAAAGCTCGTGATCGGCCGGAGCGGCGGTCAGAAAATCGATGCCGCAGGCTTTCATGGCGCGGACATGGGCTTCGTCGCGCGCGTAGGTGTCGATGCAGTAGGTCCCGATCAGGAGCCGGGAGCGGTCGAATTTCGTTTTGCGTTGAGACATGTCGGTTTCTCCTTTGATGAAAGTCCGGCAGGTTTTGCGTGCCGGAACGGTTGGATGATTCAGCGGAGGACGCCGCGTCCGTCGTATCCGCTTGTCAGATCGCAGCACCCGCGGGCGGCCCATTCGCAGGAGCGGACGAGCATCTTCCGGAAGGGACGCGGCGCGAAGGAGAGCATCGTGTTCTCCCCGATTCCGTGGCAGGTGTAGAACGGCCAGACGTGACCGAGCGAATGATTGACAGTGCGGCCTTTCCCGTAGCTCCCCACGGTGAGGACGGATTCGTCGAACCCGGTCCCGGGCTGTCCGTGGCGGGAAATCACCGCGGGATCGGAATAGGCGGTGGCAAGGGATTCTGCGGGAACATCCCAGACATTCTTCATCCGGCAGAAGATCTCGTCCCGGGTGTCAAAGTCCGGCAGTCCCCGGGTGATGGGATGCTCCTGCGACCGGATCGTGATGCGCGCGTCCCCGTAATCCCCGTGTTGGGTCGGCTCGCGCCACATGTACATCGCCATTTTTTCGATTTCGGGGAAGGGTTTCATGCCGACCTCCGCCCAGTAGCAGGGATGATCCCCGTGCAGGAAGACGAAGCCGCATCCGTCCCGGACCGCGTCCGTCAGGATCTTCTGCTCCTCCGGGTCGTTGAAGCGGTAGTTCCCGCAGTTGAAAATCACGGCATCCGCGGAGTCGATGGCTCCTTTTTTGAACCAGTCGGCGAAGGTCATGTCGGAGAGGGGCCGGTCGGAGAAGGGCGTGCGCTCCGTGTCGCATACGATCGTCAAATCGAATGCCCCCGATTCGTCGAGCAGCGTCCGGATCGCGGCGGCGACCCTGTGAACGTCGTGACCGCCCCGGTGCACATCGCCGACAAGATAGTGCAGTCTGATTTTGGCCATAGCGTCACCTCACACCGGTACGTCGAACCACTCGTCGGGCGCCAGGCGCGCTTTCCGGGCGGTTTCAATGACGGAAACGATTTCAAACGTCTCTCTCAGATCCACGGGAGACTGCCCCGAGAGGAAAAAGTCGAGCACGGCGCGGGAGAAGTTCCGGTAGAAGTTCGAGTCGTCGCTCTTGAGCCGCGCCCCGTCCGTTCCCCGTCCGCTCTCTGTGACCATGAAATTGAACTCGGCCCACGGCTGGGGCGTCTGCATGAAGGAGGCCATGCGCCCGTCTCCGTAGTCGAGGATCAGCTGAGTGACGGCTTCTCCCGGAGCGAACGCCTTGAGGCGGCGGATCCCCGGCCCCATGAGCGCCTCGATGACCTCCAGCTGATGGACGGCGTAGTTGTCGAGGGTGTGCGGTCCGACCGTGGAAACAAACAGCGGTTTATTCGGATGGCACGCCTTGTAGTCGATCACATCCTGACAGTACCGCTGGGCGGAGGAGGAGAACAGAGGCGTTCCGTGCGCCTTGGCCAGAGCTGCCATTCTCTTGGCCGTTTCGAGATCGTAAGCAAACGTCTTGTCCACGAAGCAGGGCTTGCCGGACATGAGCGGGACGCGGGCGGTCTCCTCGTGGGTGCGGGAGTCGTCCGCGGCGATCACCATGACGGCGTCCACCGAAGCGCACAGCTCCTCCATCGAAGCGCATTCCTCGGTTTCATGGATCCGGCACCATTCCGCGCTCGTCATGCCGGAGGGCGCGGTGTGAAGTCCGCAGGCGTGGGTGACAGCCGCGTCGATCCCTCTCTCCCGGATGGCGTCGCGGAGAAAACCGGGAAAATAGTTGCAGTGCCAGTTGTCGAGGTAATAGTCGGCAAATCCGATCTTGAACATATCATCCCTCCCCGCGCTTCGTCACGCTGTGTTCGTCCGCCTCTCTGAGACGGAACTCGAGGGAGGTCATGCGGGAATAGTAGGCGTCGGCGGCGGTCAGCGCGATCGCCATGACAAAACGCGCCTGTTCCACCGTCTTCGGATCGTGTCCGAACAGGGTGTCAAAGTTTCCGCCCGGACGGAACAGTTCGGTTTCCGTCTCCTTCATGAGGGCGGCGAGATCAAAGCGGTTCATAAAGCCTCCGTGCGGTTCGGTTCTGAGTCATTGTAGCACAGATCCGCCCGCCTGTCAATCGAAATAGGAAAAAATCACAACATTCAGAAATATTTTCTCCTGATTTTATGCGATGTTCACAACAAGATAACATTTTTGCGGTATAATAACATTGCAACGAATCCACCGGGAGATTGGACATGAACGTTCTGATGATGCTGACGCCGAAGAGCGAGGTGAAATACATACTCGACACCGCCACCGTGCGGTCCGCCATTCAAAAGCTGAAAATCCACGGCTACACCGCGATTCCGGTCATCACGAAGGAGGGTACTTACGCGGGGTCCGTCAGCGAGGGCGACTTCCTCTGGTATATGGTGAAGCATCAGGGAGAAGATCCCAAAGACCTGGGAGGCGTTAAGGTGAAGGATCTGATCCGCCCCGCGTTCATCCCCGCCGTCACCGCGGACGTGGAGACCGAAGAGCTGATCCTTCGCGCCGAGGAGCAGAATTTCATCCCCGTGACCGACGACCGCGGAACCTTCATCGGGATCGTCACCCGCCGGACCGTGATCGACAAGCTCATGACCGCAAGACGCGAGCAGAATGCCCGCGGGCCTCATTCCGTATGAGTTTTTCCCCTTCTCCCCCCTTTCCGATTTTTCCGGATCGGGAGGAGTTTTGCTCTCCGGGACTTGCCAAAACGGGCGCCGGGGTGTATAATAGAGGCATCTGAATCTGAGAAGCGGAGGCTTTCGGAAGATTATGAAGCAGAACATCACCCTCCTTGACGGCGCGATCGGCACCACTCTCTGGGACAAGGCCGCGGCGCACGGCTGGAAAAAAGATCCCGTCTGGACCTACAACACGGAGCACCCGGAAATCGTCGCCCAGATCGCGGCGGAATACGCGGACGCGGGCTCGCAGATCCTCTTTGCCAACACCTTCGGAGCGAACGGACCGGCGGTGAAGAAATCCTCGAAGCGGAGCGTCTCTGAGATTGTGTCGGAAGGCGTGCGGATCGCCAAAGACGCCGTCCGGGACCGCGGCATCCGGATCGCGCTCGACGCCGGCCCGCTCTCGGAGCTGATGGAGCCCTACGGGGATCTGGAAGAGGACGAGGTGGCGGAGATTTATCGGGAGATGTTTGAAGCGGGCGTAGGAGCGGGCGCGGAGCTCATCGTGCTCGAGACCTTCATCGATCTCGGGATGCTCCGGGTTGCGGCGGAAGAGGCGAAAAAGTACGGCGTCCCCGTGCTGTGCAGCCTGTCCTTCGAGCGGCTCGGCAAGACCATGATGGGGAATTCCCCCGAGGATATGATCGAAGAACTGGAACCGCTCGGCGTCGATGCGGTCGGGATGAACTGCTCCCTCGGTCCGGATCTCGCGGTCCCGGTGATCCGGAAGTTTGCCGGAAAGACGGATATCCCGCTGTTCTTCAAGCCCAACGCCGGGATCCCGGTGCTCGCGGCGGACGGTTCGGTCTCCACAGCCTACAGCGCGAAGGCTTTCGCGGACGAGGTCGCCCCCGCGCTTGAATTCGTGGACTATATCGGCGGATGCTGCGGAACCGCTCCTTCCTATATCCGGGAGCTGGCCGCGCGGATGGGACGGAATTGAAAGGTCGGAGGTCAACATGAACAGTACGGAGAGAGTGCGGAACACCATCCTCGGAAAGCCGACAGACCGTCAGCCCATTTACGGATGGGTCTCCGCGAACCTGTCGGAGGAACTGACGCATACCTACGGTTCCGTCGCGGCGTTCGAGGACAAATATGAATTCGACATGAGCCATCTCTTCGGCGGTCCCGGATCCTTCCGCGGGGACGTGCTCGACCGGGTGCGCGCCGAGAACGAGGAGCTTTCCCCGGATCTTTTGGTGGACGAGGACTTTTTCAGCGATCCGGATGTCTTGGACAATTACCGGAACATTCAGGATGCCATGGCCTTCCACAAGGAGCGCGGACGGTTCTGCTACATCCAGACGCCCGGATTCTTCGAACAGTTCAACGGCGTGTTCGGGATCGAAAATCAGCTTCTGTATCTGGCCATGTACCCCGACGAGCTGGACGAGCTCTACCGGAGGCAGGCGGAGTGGACCGTGAAATTTGCCGGTCACTGCATCGATCTGGGCGTGGACATGGTTCACATTTCCGACGACTGGGGCGCGCAGAAGGATCTGCTGTTCAATCCGAAGCTCTGGTGGGAGATCATCTATCCCCACATGAAGCGGGTCGTGGATTACGTCCATTCCCGCGGGTGCTTCTGTTCCCTCCATTCGGACGGATGCATCGCCAAGGTCACGGACGGCGTGGAAAAGCTCGGGCTGGATCTGGTCCATCCGTGGCAGGAGAGCGCGGGGATGTCCTACGATTTGTATCTCGACAAGTATCAGGACAAGTTCGCCATCCTCGGCGGGATCTGCATTCAGACCAAGCTGGGACTTGTGAGTCAGGAAGAGCTCGAGGCGGATATCCGCCGGGTCTTCGGCCTGCTCCGCGGGAAGCGCTGGATCTGCTGCACCACCCATTTCGTCCAGAATCACTGCTCCATGGAGGATCTGGCGTTCGCCTACGACCTGATCTACAAGCTGGCCCGAGAATAAGTGCGCCTGAGACCGGGTTTTCGGAAAAGGCGACGTTTTTCCCGTTTTTTTATCGCACCCCCTTGACAGACAGGGGAACACGATGTATAATTATACAAGTCATATGAAGCGGACAGGAAATACCCCCACGGGGTGACCGAAGGAGTAAAACTCTCAGGTGCCGGATTCGGCGAGGACTGTTTGCGGATGACGCTCTGGAGAAGCCCGGGAAAATCCGGGTGCCGAAGGTGCAAGGCCGGTTGTCCGGCTTAATCTCTCAGGCAAAAGGACAGAGTAACGGTCACCCCCGATCCGTGGGGGGGCTTGTCCGATTGCTGAAAGAGCTTGCTTCGGCGGGCTCTTTGTTTTTTCTTCCGTATATTTTACCAAAAAGGACGGTGCGTTTCTCTCAATGGAAAACTTCTTAGGCGGACTCGCAAAGGTCAATGACGCGGTAAACGGCGTTGTGTGGGGCGTTCCCGCGCTGGTTCTTCTGATCGGCACGGGCATTCTCATGACCGTCGTCACGAAATTCTTCCAGTTCACCCGGTTCGGGCACATGTGGAAGAACACCATCGGCGGCCTGTTCTCGCAGAAAAACATCCGCAAGAGCGACGACAGGCACTCCATCTCCCAGTTTCAGGCGCTGTGTACCGCTCTTTCCGCCACCATCGGAACCGGCAACATCGCCGGCGTGGCGTACGCGATCACGATGGGCGGTCCCGGCGCGGTGTTCTGGATGTGGATCGCGGCCATCGTCGGGATGATGACCAACTATTCGGAAAACGTGCTCGGCATCTACTTCCGCAGACGGAACGAGAAGGGCGAATGGTCCGGCGGCGCGATGTACTATCTGCACGACGGCGTCGGCAAGATGAAGTACGGCAAAGTGATCGGCAAGATCCTCGCGGTTCTGTTCTCCGTATTCGCCGTGTTCGCCTCCTTCGGCATCGGCAACATGGGGCAGGTGGTGTCTATTTCCGAGAGCATTACCACCGCCGTGAACGCGGGCGATTCCAAGATCGTTCCGCTGATCGTGGGCGTTGTCGTCATGATTCTGGCGATCCTCGTCATTATCGGCGGCCTCCACCGGATCGCCGAGACAAACGAGCGAATCGTTCCCTTTATGGCGGTGTTCTACATCATCGGCGCGCTCGTCATCATCGTCATGAACATCGGGCAGGTCGGCCCGGCCTTCGCCGCGATCTTCAAAGGCGCGTTCAACTTCAAATCCGCTGCGGGCGGTGTCACGGGAGCCGTGATCGCGCAGGCCATGCAGTGGGGCTTCAAGCGCGGCGTGTTCTCCAACGAAGCGGGCCTCGGTTCCTCCGTCATGGTGCACTCGGCGTCCAACGTCAAGGAACCCGTCGTACAGGGTCTGTGGGGCATTTTTGAAGTGTTCGCGGACACCATCATCGTCTGCACCTGCACCGCTCTCGTCATTCTCACGAGCGGCGTGGTGGATCTCGAGACCGGCGCGTCCCTCTCCGGCGTGACCAAGCTGGGTCTTGCGACGGAAGCCTTTACGGCGAACTTCGGCACGTTCGGCGGTATCTTCATCGCCGTGGCCGTCTCGCTTTTCGCCTTCACGACGATCCTCGGCTGGAGCTTCTACGGCACGAAAGCGTGGGAATACCTCTTCGGCACCAAGTCCACCATGATCTACAAGATCATCTTCGTTCTGATCATTCTGGCGGGCTGCACGCTCGACGCCTCCCTCGCCATCGACCTTTCCGACACCTTCAACGGACTTATGGCGATCCCGAACCTGATCGGCGTGGTCTGCCTCTCCGGCCTTGTCGTGCGGATCACGAAGAATTACACGATCCGCAAGATCAAGAAGATCGAACCGGACGCGGAGCCCATGTATTCCGCCATCCCCGAGGTCCAGAAGGAACAGGAACAGAGAGTCGATTAACTATTGCTCCGCGAACAAACAGAATGCTGTCGGAATTGGTATCCTGTGTTTGAAAGTCAAGCCAATCAAGGGCTCTGGCAGCTGCACGTTTGAAAACCAGAGTTAAGTTTGCTGTCTCAGCGATAAAGCTTTCCCCTCCGAACCGCCCTGCGGCACGGTTTTTCAGGCTGTGTCACAGGGCGATTTTTTACCGGTTTTCCGCCATCCAGACAGACGCGCGGGACTGGATCTTCTTCGCGCAGTCCTCGGCGGAACCGATGCCGGCGAAGAACGCGGACATCTCCTCGTTGACGAACTCCATCACCTCGTCGGGGATCCGGTGTGAGAGCGGAATCCCGGCTCCGTCAAGGGCTGCCATGATCCGGGCGGTGTCCTCTTTGGTGTAGTCGAGGACGATCCCCGGACGCCTCAGCTGCTCTTTCGCCGTGGGGACGTCGGGCTTCGGCGTACGGCTTTCGAGCGTGCCGTCGAAGTACTGAATGAATTCCGAGCGGTACAGATCTTCGGTACCTTCCGCGAAGGATTCTTTCAGGGAGGACAGCATATTCTGGGCGGTGGAGGGGAGTCCGTCGTTCCTCTGGCCTGTCAGAACGAGGGAGCGGAGAAATTCCCACGCCAGATCGGGGGCAGGGCAGGAGGCGGTGATGCAGCAGACGTTCTGCGCGCTCACTTCCGTACCGCTCCCGGAGGATTCCGGATACCCGATCATGACCCAGTCCTTGTTCCCGAACGCTGTTTCAAATCTCGTGAAATCGCTGTACATCCAGAAGGAGGTCATGCTCAGCGCGACCCGGTCGGTATAGGACAAATCAAACTGTCCGTTCCTGTCCGCCGCCCCGTAGGCGTTTTTGCTTCTGTATTCCTCGAGATTTTTCGGCAGGCCAGCGGCGAATTTCAGGTACCGGACGAAGAGCGGACTGTCGAACGAGCAGGTTCCCTCTTCCCGGTCGAGAAACGCGCCGAGGCCGTAGTCCCCGAGAAGCATCGCGTTCGCCGAATCCTGCGTGAGCGGAACGTTTGCGAGGACTACGTCTTTCGGCAGCCGCTCTGCGAAGTCGAGAAATTCCTCCAGCGTCCAGCGGTCAAGCTCCCCCATCCCGGCCCGATCGAGCAGGGCGCGGTTTGCGAGGACGGTTTCGAACAGGAAATAATTGGAAAGGCACCAGACCGCGCCGTCGTCGTCGAAGGCAGTGAGCACGCAGTCCATGAGCGTCTCGCGGTTGACTTCGGGATCGCTCTCGAGAAAGGGGGCAAGATCCAGATACATCTTCTTTTTCAGGATCTGATCGATCTGCTTGTCCTCCCCGGGCCGTCCGACGACAAGATCCGGCATGCAGAGTCCCGTCACCATGTCGAGCGCCAGCCTGTCCGAGCCCGCCGTCGGATCCGAGTCCGTCGCCCATGTGCTGTAATCGAGCAGGACGATCCGCGCGTCGTCGTGGGTGCGGTTGAACTGCGCGATGGACTCCTGAAGCACTCCATCCCACAGCTGGCGGGAAAAAGCGACCGTCAGCACCGTAATATCCGCGAGGGAGACCGTTCCGAGAGGGCGGTAGACCACGATCTGCCCCCTTCCGACCGGATCGCCTTCGACGAACAGCAGCCCCTCCTCCCCGGCAGTACCGAGCAGTCGTTCTTTGTCCGCGTTCATGCCGGAATTGACGAAGTCCAGAAGGCATTCGGATTCGAGGGAGCCGTCCGGCCCGATTTTTGCCCCGTACACGCCGCCCGAAGCGGAATAGAGATAGGCGTACTCCGGCGAGGCGGGGAAGCAGACCTCGCGGAAGAGCGCGGGAAGCGGGATCTCCTCCGTCTTCTGCCCCGTCGCCTTGTCGATCCGCGCGAAGGACTTTCCTCCCGGCGTATGACAGGATACGAACACCGCTCCGTCCGGACGCACGGTCAGATCGTCCGGCGAATCCAGCACGACCGAGCAGAGGCGGGTGAAATCGGGGCGGACCGCGATCACCTCGGACATGCTCATGATCCAGAGATCGCCGTCCGCGTCCATTTTCATCCCCGAGAGAAACTCTCCGGATCCCGCGAACAGCTCCGAAACGGGCCGCTCCTCCAGCTCCCCGGTGACAAGATCCCGGCGGACGAGAAAACGGGTGTAGTTTCCCTTCGTCACGCGAGAGAGGATCGTCCAGAGCGTGTCCCCGTCAATCACGGCAGATCCGATGTCGAACGAATCCGCGTCCCCCCGCTCGGCGGAGAAATCGACCGGCTCCTTCAGAAACGTCTTTTCCGTGAGGGTGAAGAGCGCGTACTCCCGGTAGGGGTGCTCCTCTCCGTCGTCATAGTCGAAATGGGCGTAGGCGAGCGTGCGCACCGTGCCGGTCTGGGGATCATACCACACGGATGTGGGATTCCATGGGTCGGGCAGCTCATAGACGGTCCCGGTCCAGACGTGCTCGAGCATGCCGTTTGAAGCGGAGTTCCCGTTTGAGACCGCGTTCCCCGCATGGCTGACGGGACCGTTTTCCTCCCGCTTCCGGCAGGAAAAGAGGGAGAAGATCAGAAAAAACGCAAGAAATATGGCGGTAAAACGTCTCATAAACGCCTCCTGAAAGCGCCTTGGAAGGGCGGATCCGGTATTACGTTTAATATTATAGACCGAGTTTGTGCTTTTGTCAAGGCAAATCCGGTCTATTTTTATAAATTATTTTTTCTCTGTGCTTTTCCGCGTCAGGAGCAAGGCGAGCGCGATGGCGGCGGCTCCTCCGGCCAGCTTTCCGGCGAGGAAGGGAAGGGCGGTCGAGGAGTCCACGGTCAGCTGAAATGCCAGATGATCCCCGAGCATAAAGGACGCCGGGACGAGATAGGCGATGTTCAGAACCACGCCCCGGTCGTTCATGTCCATCGTCATGGCAAACATCGGAATGGCGTTGATCGTAGTCGTGACGATTCCGAGAACGGAGGTCTTGTCCGTTCCCGTCGCGTTCCCGAGCTTTTCGAACAGCGGCCCGCAGAGCTTTTCGAGGAACCAGAGCAGAACGAACGCCCCGCAGAGGAAGACCGCGATACCGCCGATGATCTCCACCGCTTCGTCGAAGGATCCGAACCAGCCGGGATCCTTTCCGGTGACCTTGATGAAGACGGAGACGGCTAAGGCGGCTGTGAAGAGAAAGGTGAGCGCGGCTCCCATCGCGGATACGATCTTCACGGTGATCCGCTCGAACAAAAGCAGCCCCGCGGCGAAGAACCCGGAGAAAACGATCAGCGGGAGCAGATTCCGGAGCAGCGCGGCGATCCCGATCCCAAAGCAGAGCCCGCTTGCGAAGCAGGCGACGGGAACGGTGATCAGCCCGACTGCCAGCCCCTTTGCCACGAGAGGCCGCTTTTCCTTCGGCGTCATGGCGAATCCCGCCGGAAACGCGAACATGACGGCGCAGCCCATGGTGCTTCCGACGATCGATCCGAAGAAGCGTCCAAGCACCTCGTCCCGCGCAACCGCCATGGCGAGAGGCCACCCGCCCGAATCGTTCGCTATGAAAAGCCCCGCGATGACCGACGGATCGATCCCCACGGCGTCGCAGACCGGGGCAAGGGTCGGCGCGAGGATCCGGGCGACAAGAGGGGCGAGGGCAAACGGCCCGATCATGGCGAGCATCAGAGGACCAGAGGCTTCAAATCCCCTCTCGAAAGATTTCCCGGGACCGAAGCGGCAGCCGATCGCCCGATCCGCCGCTCCGATCAGCGCAAAACCCAGCATCACGAGCGTGATGACAGTACCGACGTTCATAGAGAACTCCCCTTCTTTCCGATTCCGATCCCGGATGGGCCGGAGACGCCGCCATTATACCATGATCATGCGCGGATTGCAAGAGTCCCGGGAAATGGAAAGAACGCTTGATTCGGAAGGCGTTCTGTGTTATAATACCGGTGACGGTACCCCGGGCGGCGCGGATCCTTCCCGGGGCGGACTTTCGATGAAACTGAAAAGGAGCGCGCCATGTCGCTGTACGATCTTCACACTTCGCTGGCGGACGCCGATCTCGCGGCTCGCCTTCCGTATTCCTATGATCCCTCCGAACCCCTCGAACCGCAGAGAAAGCGGGCCGACCGGGTTTTCCGCTCCCTGATCGGATGGGACAAGATGCCGGTTCCGAAAGCGCCTCCCGCCGTGGAGACGGAGTTCACGGAGGAAGCGGATCCGCGCTTTACGGAGATCCGCTTCACGTTTGAATCCGAACCCGGGTTCCGCGTGCCCGCGCATCTTCTGATCCCGAAGGCTCCCTCCCGTCTTGAGAAGAGCGGAAAGCTGCCCGTGATGATCTGTCTGCAGGGCCATTCCACCGGCATGCACATCTCCATCGGCCGCGCGAAGTTTCCCGGAGACGAGGAGACTATCGCGGGCGGACGTGATTTCGCGCTTCAGGCCGTGGATCGCGGCTACATCGCCATCGCCATGGAACAGCGGGGACTCGGCGAGCTGAAACACGGGGGCGGCTGTCTTCTTCCGGCATCTCAGGCGCTGCTTCTGGGCCGGACTCTTCTCGGCGAGCGGATCTATGACATTACCCGGCTGATCGACGCGATCGAGAACGGCCTGTCCGATTGCGCCGATCCCTCCCGGATCTATATGATGGGCAACTCCGGAGGCGGCACCGCGACGTGGCACTCGGCGGCCATCGAGCACAGACTTGCCGCGGTCATGCCATCCTGCGCATTCAACCTCTACCGCAAGTCGATCTTCGCCATGGACCACTGCATCTGCAACCACATCCCGCATATTCTCGAAAATATGGAAATGCCCGATCTCGCCATGCTGAGCGCGCCCACCCCCGTGGTGATCGTCTGCGGGAAAGAGGATCCCATTTTCCCGCTCGACGGCGTGAAGGAGGGATTCGAGACTGTCAAAGCCGTGTATGCCGCCGCGGGAGTTCCGGACGCCTGCAAGCTGGTGGTCGGTCCCGCCGGTCACCGGTTCTATCCCGACGAAAGCTGGCCGGTCTTCGAGTCTCTGACGGCTGAACTATAAAACAAAGCAGCCGGCGTTCCGCTCCCGCCTTGGGGAGTTTCGGATACGCCGGTTTTCTTCTTGGTTTATCGGAACATGATGGAATAAAGATCCGCGTCGAACATGTTGACCGAGAGGATCACCGGACGTCCCGCGAACGCGCCTACATCCCCGCTGAACCGCACTCTCCGGTCCACGCTGTCCCCGAAGGTCTCGTCGGAAGAAATGCTGTTTCCGTCCGTGTCCTTCAATTTGAAGCGCATGTGGCCGTAGGCGGAGGTCGAAAAGTTGACGAACAGATCCTGTCCCTCGAAAATGAAGGGTTTCGTGACGAGATTGGACTCCGGATACACCCCTGTCCGCGACGCGAATCCGTCGAGCCGGATGGTGTACCGCCATGCCTCCGGGGGATCGGGGAAAAAGCGGCCCTCCATGCAGTAGAAGGAGAGCTCCGGATCGCATCCGGGATGGGTCGGCGCGGTTTCAAACATCCCGTTGGAGAAATAGACCGAGCCGTAAACCCAGTTTTTCGGATGCTCCGGCCCCGGTCGGATGAAGGCCTCGGGATAGCGGGTGAAGTTGAGCCCGTCCCGGGAGCACATGAAGAGCGTGTCGCTGACGGAAAGTCCCAGTCTGTGGTCACGCTCCGGCCCGGACCGGATCAGCCGCGCCTCCCTGCCGCAGAGCTCGTCGAAATTCGGCGTCCACTCCCGCCGGATCACATAGCGGGAAGGAAACCCGACCAGCATGTGATCCGCCCGCTCGTAGGGCATGACGGAGTTGATGTACATCTGCCATGCGTTCGGCGTGTCGTACCGGAGATACCGCGCTTTCGGCCACGATCCGGAGGCGGGGAAGAGCTCCGCGCTCTCCGACGTGCTGATGGCCCGGATCCAGATCCCGTCCGCCGGGTTGGAAGGGGAGAAATAGTCCCGCACATAGACCCGGTATTTGCCGATGCGCCTGTCGTAGAACAGAGTGTTTACGCTGTCGTAGGGCGTGCCGGGATTTTCCGCCGGAACGGACAGCGGCCCGACATGGCGGAACCGGAGACCGTCGGAACTGACGTACACATGGAGCCGCGCGTTCACGTTCGCCACCGCTTTGATCCGCTCCTCGGGCAGGGCGGCGGGATTGTTGTCCACAAACGCCCGGAATCCGTCGAAGTGACCGGCGCAGGGCTCGGAATCCGCGCCGTCTCCGCTCTCCGTGAAGGCGACCAGCGCGTTGTCCCGGGATCCGTTCAGCTCCACCAGACCCCGGCCCGGACGCTCCCAGTGGATGCCGTCCGCGCTCTCGGAGCAGATCAGTCCCGTCGGATGGTCGGTGTACATGAGATAGCGGTTCCCGTCGCGGAGCACGCACATATAGGGACTGCTCCCCTGCGCCCACGGTTCTTCGAAGACCGCGCAGTCCCTCGCAACGGGATGGTGGAGCTTCAGGGGCGTGTCCGTCTGCTCCGTGTCGATCAGAAAATCGTCCCACATGGGTTCGCGTCGGGATCCGATCCGGATTTCGTCCATAACTGCCTCCCGGTAGTGCTTTGTTCGTCCCTATGATAGCACATCCCGAAGAGGCTGTCAAGGGCGGACGCTCTGGCGCACAACAGTTGACGGAGGGAGCCGGGATGTGGTATAATCAAAAAAACGCTGCCTCGCAAGGAGATGAAGCAATGGACAAAAGCATTCTGTTCGCGCCGCTTTCATTGAAGCGCATCACGCTCCCCGGACGGCTGATCCGTTCCGCCACGGAGCTGTTCGGCTCCACGCCCGACGCCCATATCCGCCCCGTGGAGGTCGAGATCTACCGCAGGCTCGGGGAAGAACCGCTCGGCATGATCCTCACGTCCCACACCTGCGTTTCGCCGGAAGGACGGAGCAACCCGTATCAGAACGCGGTCTGGGACGACGGCTATCTCCCGGACGCGGAGGCGATCGCGCAGGCAGGAGGGAAGCGGGGCGTCCCCGTCGTCATGCAGATCGGGCACGGCGGGATGAAGGCGGAGGGAAACAACGGCGGCCTGCCCGTTCTCACGCCGGACAACATGACGCATGAGCAGATCCGTTCTCTGGTCCGCGCGTTCGGAGAGGCGGCGCTTCGGGCGAGGAAGGCGGGGATGGCCGGGATCATGCTCCACGGCGCGCACCTCTATCTGCTCTCCCAGTTCTTCTATCCGAAGTTCAACCACCGGACCGACGCATACGGCGGATGCGCCTTGAACCGGTTCCGCGTCCTGCGCGAGATCATGGAGGAGGTCCTGACCGTCTGCGGCGAATCTTGCCCGCTCTTCCTCAAAATCAACGGGGACGACGAAGGAAACACGGAGGAATACCACCGGGATCTTGTCGAAGCGCTTCGATCTGCGGAAGGCCTGCTCGATGCCGTGGAGATCTCCGGCTGGCATTCCGCGCCCCTCGGTGTGGCGGAGAAGCCGTATTTTCTCGACAACGTCCGCCGCCTGAGCAGGGAGATCGGGACTCCCGTCATCGAGGTGGGCGGATTCCGCTCGGCTCCGGCCATGCTCGAGGCGATCGAAGCGGGGGCGTGCGCGGTGTCCGTGTGCCGCCCGCTGCTCTGCGAACCGGATTTTCCCACAAAGATCCGGGACCGGGACGGCGTCGTTTCCCGCTGCGTCGGATGCGGCTTCTGCTTCGGTCCGTACGATCCGGCGAGCGGGATCCGCTGCCCGAGAGCGGGACGGATCCTCCCCGAATAAATGGACGCTCAGGGATCCAAAGACGCAGGGCTCCGTCCGGCGTGACTCCGTATATTCTTCCATTTTGCGGTATGCTGTTGACTTTCCTCCCGGAACGCGGTACAATAAATCAAAGGACACAATTCTTTATCTTTCAGGAAAAACAGGAGATTTCATCATGCAGGAATGGATGGACGCCATCGTCAAGCCGACAGCAGGCCCCGGGCTGGAACTGCGCAAGGTTCCCGTACCCGTACCCGGACCGGGCGAGGTCCTTATCAAGATCCACAAGACCGCGATCTGCGGCACGGACGTGCATATCTTCAACTGGGATCCGTGGGCGGAGCAGCACATCACGCATCCCCCGATGACCATCGGTCATGAATATGTCGGAGAAGTTGCCGCGATGGGTCCCGGCGTGACCGGCCTCGAGATCGGCCAGCGCGTATCCGGCGAGGGACACATCACCTGCCACCACTGCCGCAACTGCCACACCGGCAATATCCAGTGGTGCCGGAACACCACCTCGGTCGGCGTTGACCGGGACGGCGCGTTTGCCGAATACCTCTGCATCCCTCAGACGAATATCATCATCATCGATCCCACCCTGCCCGAGGACGTCGTGGCTTTCTTCGACGCTGTCGGAAACGCCACCCATACCGCCCTCATGTGGGATCTGGTCGGCGAGGACGTTCTGATCACCGGAGCGGGCCCCATCGGGATCATCGCCGCCGGGATCTGCCGGTATGCGGGAGCGCGCCGCGTGGTTATCACCGATATGAACGACTACCGCCTCGACCTTGCGAAGAAGATGAAGGTGGACGCCGCGGTGAACATCTCCCGTGACAGCCTGACCGACGCCATGGAGAAGTGCGGCCTGACCGAAGGGTTTGACGTCGGACTCGAGATGTCCGGTTCCGCCCCGGCCTTCCGTCAGATGTGCTCCGTCATGCGCAACGGCGGCAAGATCTCCCTCCTCGGTCTCGGCAAGACCACCATGGAGGTCGATATGAACGAGATCATCTGCAAGGGCCTGACGCTGCAGGGCATCTACGGGCGGAAGATGGACAACTGGCATCAGATGAGCTATATGGTGCAGGGCGGGCTCGATCTGACTCCAGTTATCACGCACCGCTTCCATTACACCGATTTTGAAAAGGGCTTCGCCGCGATGAACTCGGGAAGATCCGGCAAGGTCATTCTGGACTGGACGAAATAAGGGGGACTTTGCATGAAAACCGCGTATCTGAAATTCGAAGAAGAGCTGAATGCCATCCGCGAAGCCGGTACCTGGCGCACCGAACGGATCATCACCACGCCTCAGCGTTCCCGCATCGACACGACCGAAAAGGACGCCGTGGTCAACATGTGCGCAAACAACTATCTCGGCCTGTCCGACAATCCGGAGCTGATCCGGGCGGCGAAGGAAAGCTATGACCGCTGGGGCTTCGGCCTCTCCTCCGTCCGCTTCATCTGCGGCACGCAGGAAATTCACAAGGAACTCGAAAAGCGCATCGCAAGCTTTGTCGGGACAGAGGACGCAATCCTCTATTCCTCCTGTTTCGACGCGAACGGCGGCCTGTTCGAGACCCTGCTCGGTCCGGACGACGCCATCATTTCCGACGAACTGAACCACGCCTCCATCATTGACGGCGTCCGGCTCTGCAAAGCGCACCGGTTCCGCTATAAGAACAACGACATGGCCGACCTCCGCGCCAAGCTGGAAGAGGCAAAGGCCATGAACTGCCCGAAGATCCTCATCGCCACCGACGGCGTCTTCTCCATGGACGGCTACATCGCCAACCTGCCCGCCATCTGCGACCTCGCCGACGAATTCGACGCGCTCACCATGGTGGACGACAGCCACGCCGTGGGCTTCATGGGCGAACACGGACGCGGCACTGCGGAATTCTGCGGCGTCATGGGCCGGGTGGATATCATCACCGGTACCTTCGGCAAGGCCATGGGCGGCGCGTCCGGCGGATACACCGCGTCGAGACAGCCGATCGTCGATCTGCTGAGACAGCGCAGCCGCCCGTACCTCTTCTCGAACACCCTCGCTCCCGCCATCTGCGCGGCGACCCTGAAGACTATCGATCTGCTCGAGGCGTCCACCGCTCTGCGCGACAAGGTTCACGAGAACGCCCGCTATTTCCGCGCGGAGATGGAAAAGCTCGGCTTCGATCTTCTCCCCGGCGAGCATCCCATCGTCCCCGTGATGCTGTACGATCCCCATGTCGCGCAGGAATTCGCCCGCCGGATGCTGGAAAAGGGCGTCTATGTGGTCGGCTTCTGCTATCCCGTGGTGCCGAAAGGCCGCGACCGCATCCGCACCCAGATTTCCGCCGGTCATACGAAAGAAGACCTCGACTTTGCCGTGAAGTGCTTCGGCGAGGTCAAAAAGGAAATGGGACTCTGATTCCCGAATTCATAAGAGAAAACGCGCGGGAGCGATCCGATCCCCTCGGACAACTCCCGCGTGATTTTTGTCTGTCCGGATCAGAACGGAAGCCGTCCGGCCCGGTATTCTTTGAGATACGCCTCCGCCGCGATCCGGCACCCTTCCGCGTTCGGATGGCCGCCCCAGACCGAGCGGTGTTCCTCCGGAGCCGGACGCCCGAGAACGGCGGCAAAGTCGAAGAGCGCGTCGGCTTCCTTCGACAGCGTTTCCCGGATCGCGCGGTTGATCGAATACCAGTACTCCTCCGCCTTTCCGGTAAAATCGAAGGGAGGGACCGTGAAGAGGATCACTCTGCATCCTGCCGCTTTGAGCGTGCGGACAATGGCGGTCAGATCCGCGAGAATTTCCCTGTCACTCCGTCCGCGGACAAGATCGTTGACGCCGAGACAGACGTTGACGACACCGCATTCCTTCGCCCTCGCCAGCCAGCCGCCGTCCGACGCCGCGTCGTAAGCCCGGGCATATCCGATCCCGAGATCCCATACAGAGATTTCATCGGGAAGTCCTTCCGCGATTTTCGCCGCCCAGTGGGTGTAGCTGTTGTAACCGGTGCCGCATCCCTGTGTGATGGAGTCGCCGAGGAATCCGAGACGGAGGCTGACGGGCCTGTCCGAGCCGATCATGAGGGGAACCGGGATCCGCTTGTCCTCCCGCCATCCCTCCCCGTCCCGCACTGCCGTGGTCAGTACCATTTCCTCATGATAGGGATACCGTGCGCCGCGAACCGTGATTTCATACCACAGCCATTCGCCGCCCTTCGCTTGAAGCGGGATCGGATCGGTGAAGAAGGGCTCGGGATCGCCCGCGGAAACATGACGTATGCTCTGCCCTTCGAAGGTGACCGGAAGGACGGAGGCGGGTTCTTCGCCGCGCTTGTCGGACAGCCCGACCCGGAGGGAGAGAATGTCCCAGTCCCCGCCGATATCGTTCGCGCGGCTGATCGATCCGTCGGCGAAGGTGGAATCGATCCGGTTTGAGAAGAGAAGAGAATAGTTCTCCCCGCCGTGTTCCAGACGGAACCAGACGCGGCCCGTGCGCTCGACCGGTTCCGGGTCGGCAGTCAGCACCTGATTCGCGGTCCCTGCGGAGCTGTCGGAGGAATAAGTCCTGTAGTACGCTTTGAGATCCATGTCAAATCCTTTCTGTCCGTGAGGATAAGTTCCAAATCAAAGCCCGATCCGCTCCCGGACGGCTTGCGCGAGGATCTCCGCCTGCCGGACACAGCTCTTGTGGTAATCCGTCAGATCGGAGGCGGGACGGGTCCGGGCGTCGATCGAGGAGAGGGGAAGGGAGGCGATTTCTCTAAGATGGAATTTCGCCGTGACGGGATAGGCGAGCGATTCCGTGAAGGCTGCCGTTCCGAGAAACGCCTGCACGATCTCCGCCGTCTCCGGATCCTCCTCCCAGTGTTCGCAGAGCCATGCGTATAGATCCGGGTGGAAGTTGCACATGACGCCGCAGTAACCGGACGCGCCGTTTCGGAGGGATTCGAGCAGCGTCTGCGCGTTGGCGTTGTAGAGCTTCATCGGCGTGCCCCGGAGCAGTCCGCACCGATCGGCCATGGTCGCCGCGTCGCAGCAGGTGTCCTTCATGTACTGAAACCGCCCGCTTTTTCCGCAGAAATCGAGCATGGGCCCGGTCATCAGCCTCTTGTAGGGATACGGGCATTCGTACACACCGAGGGGGACGCCGGGCAGCGCGTTCATCAGCAGTTCCGCATCCCGAATCCACGCGCCGTCGGAGGTGTTTTCGATATCCATCCGGTTTGAGATGAGGATCACGGTGTCGGGACCCGCGTCTGCCACGGCGGAGAGCTCATGAACCTGACGGTCGAATTCATCCGACACATGGCCCGAGGCGACCACCGTCATCCTGTCCCGCTCCGGATGCTCCGCCGCAAGCTCGTTTACCCGGTTCACGACGGTTCTTGTCAAAAGGACCCGTTCCTCTTCCGTGAGAAAGAAAATCTCGCTCGACTGGCAGGCGGCGAAAACGCCCCCGCATCCGTTCTCAAAATACCAGTCCACCATTGCCCGCGCCGCGCCGACGTCCACGGATCCGTCCCGGTTGAAGGGCGTCACCATAGTGGGGAAAGCCTGTGTCTTCATCGATCTGTCCGTCCTTTCGTTTTTTCTCCATTATACCAGAGAATCCGCTCCGTGAACACCCGGAGAATGAAAAAATCTCTCCGCCGTCCGTTTTTCTTTCCGCTTTTCTTGCTCTTGAGCCGCCGATGTGCTATAATGCGGAAGGAGTCCCTCGGAAAAAGAGAGGGAGCCGGAGGTTTGCGCCATTGGTCAGTCCGTTTGATTCCCCGGAATACAGGCGGTCCCGGAACGCCTACACAGCGCAGTGCGCCTTTGAGTATTTCGTGTCCATCCTTGTGTCGGACGCGTTTCTCGCCAAGCTGCTCAAACACATCGGGATGGACGACGCCGCGGTGGGGATCGTCGCCTCGCTGGTTTCGTTCTCGTTTCTCTTTCAGCTCTTCTCGGTCCTCCTGATGCAGTGGGTGAAAAACGTCAAGCGGACGGTACTGATTGCGGATACCGTCAGCCAGACCCTGTTTCTCGGGGTGTATCTGACGCCGTTCCTTCCGCTCCCTCCGGCCGGAAAAGCCGCGGCGGCGGGCGCGGGGATGCTGCTCGGCTACGCCTTCAAGTACGCGGTCAGCTCGATCCTCTTCCGCTGGGCCAACAGCTATGTGGATCCGAAGAAGCGCGGGGAATTCTCCGCGGTGAAGGAGATGATCTCCCTGATATCCGGGATCCTCTTCACCCTCGCGGCGGGATTCGTCTTCGACCGGTTCGAGGCGGACGGGGATCTCAGAAGCGGATTTCTGGTTCTGGCCGCGGCGATTTTCGCGCTGAATCTCTGCTGTCTTGTCTGTCTCTTGTTGATCCGCCGGGACACGGGCGAGGGAAACGAGGGGAGAAGACCGCTCGGACAAGTTCTCGGAGCGATCCTCGGCAACCGCGCGTTTCTGCGCATCGTGGTCCTCACCTGTATCTGGAACGCCGCGCAGTATATGTCCGTCGGCTTTCTCGGGACGTACAAGACCGAAGAGCTTGCTTTCTCGGTGGGAACGGCGCAGGTTGTCAACATGGCGGCCAATCTCTGCCGGTTCGCCGTGTCAAAGCCGTTCGGACGGATTTCGGATCGCACTTCCTACGCCCACGGATTCGGGCTCGCCCTTCTGATCGCCGCAGCCGGATTTGCCTCCGGAGCGTTCACCTCCCCCTCCTCCCGCTGGCTGATCGCGCTGTACACCGCGCTGTACTACGTCAGCATGGCGGGGAGCAATCAGAACTCCTTCAACATGACCTACAGCTATGTCGAGCCGGAGTACTTGGTGCAGGCGATGTCGGTCAGGTCCTCCGTCGGCGGGATCGCGGGATTTGCCGCGTCCATCGCGGGGAGCCGGATCCTCTCGGCGGTTCAGGCGGTGGGAAACCGGATCGGCGGCGTTGAGATCTACGGTCAGCAGATCCTGTGCGCCCTGTCCCTGCTTCTCACCCTCGCCGCGTTTGTCTATACGAAAGCAGTCGTCGAAAAACAGAAGGTCGTCCGCCGGTGAGCGGAACAGACCTTCATGAGAAAGGAGATCCCGTATGATTCCGGCTCCGCTGTTCAAGGATCCGATTTACAACGGTCCCGCCGATCCGATGGTGATTCGGAAGGAAGAGGACGGCCTTTATTACATGTTCTACACGCAGAGACGCGCCAATCAGCAGGTGGAGGGCGTATCCTACTGCTATGGCTGCTCCATCGGCGTCGCCGAATCGAAAAACGGCAGCGAGTGGCACTACCGCGGCGCGCTCGATTTGGAATTCGAATTCGGACAGAATACCTTCTGGGCCCCGGAAATCGTGTATGAGAAGAGAAGAGGCGACTATCACATGTTCGTCTCCTACATTCAGGGCGTCTACCTCAACTGGGGCGGCGATTCCCGGATCGAGCACTACGTCTCAAAGGATCTCTTCCGCTGGGAGCACCGGGGCTATGTGAGCTTCGGGTCGGCCCGGATCATCGATCCCTGCCTCTTCGCGCTTCCGGGCGGAGGTTGGCGGATGTGGTACAAGGACGAGCGCCAGAACTCCGCCACCTGCTATGCGGACTGTCCGGCGGACTGCGCGGATCTCTCCGAATGGATCTATCGCGGCGTCGCGGCGGGGGATCAGCCCGAGGAAGGGCCGAACGTATTTTCCTTCGGCGGGACGTACTGGATGATTGCGGACGTGTGGAACGGGCAAGCCGTGTACCGGTCCGACGACCTCGAGCACTTCGTCCGCCAGCCGGAGAACATCCTGCGCGAGAGCGGGACGAGACGGGACGATCAGGGACGGGGCGCCCACGCGGACGTGTTCGTGACGGGCGGACGCGCGTTCATCGTCTATTTCACCCATCCCGATCCGGAGTATCATCCCCGGAGCGCGGTGCAGATGGCGGAGCTGAAAATCGAGGACGGACGGCTGGTCTGCGACCGGAACGCGGAATTCGAGGTAAACTGGGCGGACTGACGGCAGAAAAAACGGGACTGTCCCGCATGTACGCTCATTCGTGAGGTACGGCGCGGGGCAGTCCTGTTTCCGCTGAATCGGAGCGTTATTGACGGAAGAATCAGCCGCTTATGCCTTCGATCATCTTCTGTACCGTCTTGTTGATGATCTTTTCGTTCTTTGCTACGTTTGAAGCGATGTCCCTGTTGTCGGAGCTGTACATCGTGGCGACGAAGCCGTCCCGGACGTTTGAGCAGAAGAGGGTGTCTCCGAGATCGACCACGCGGCTTGCGAAGATCAGATCCAGCATGGATATGCTCTCGGGATCGCGGGAGTATTTGCCCTTGAGGGAAATCTCATAGTAAGCCGGGGTGATGTTGAGCTTCGCAAAGTAGTTGGCCTCTTCCAGCACCGCGCCGGTCAGCTCGAGTCTCTGATTGGTGATCGGGATCATGGGAGGCATATAGTAGCTCACGCGCGCGCAGTAGTCCTGCTGGTTTTCATCGAACTTCGGATAGGGGATGATGCCGAAATCCGTCTCCATGTCGCGGAGCGCGGACACCCAGAACAGGGAGCAGTCGAGGAACACGGAGTGGCCTGTGGCGAACATGTCACGGCACGCGGTCGGCACGTCGGAGTCCTCGGAGGTCTTGAAGCGCGCGTTGTTATCGTAGGTCATGGCAAAGATCTTTTCGATCACGGAGACGAACCGCTCGTCGTTCATCGCAAGGACGGGGACTCCGTTTTCGTCGATTTCCATGGATTTCTCGCCCGCGCCGATCCAGAAGCTCGGCAGGACCATCTTGTTTGCGGCCAGATACCCGAAGACGTCTTCGTTGTCCCGTTCCCCGTTGCCGTTCGCATCCATCATGGAGGATTCCATCATGGTGTTCATGGCATCCATGGTCCACTTGCCCTCGAAGACCAGCGCATAGGGGCTGTCCAGATTGTTCTGAGTGATGAGGGACTGCGAGAAGAGCAGAATGTAGGTCAGGTCGTGGGTAGAAATCGACAGATCGCCGATCGCCGCGTACCGCACGCCTCCCAGCGACAGCGAGTCGTTGATGCCGGCGTCCCAGTAGGGTTTGTCCAGATCGATGTACGGGATCTCCGCGTAGTTGAGAGCGAATCCCTTGCCCATCAGGGTCGGCGCGTCCACGCAGAACACGTTCGCCACCTGGATCATGTCGTCGCCCGCCGTGATCTGCGGCATAATGGCGTTGGCAGCCGGGTAACCGCTGGTCATGACGAACTCGCCGATCTCGACGTTCAGGGCCTCGTTGACCGACTGAACGGTGGTGTACTGCGCGTCGTTCAGGACTTCTCCGGTCATCTCCTCCACGATGATGGAGTTTTTCGCGTTGGGATTGTCTACCACGCCGAAGGTGAAGGCCGCGCCTTCAAATCCGAGGCCTTCGGGAAGATCCGGGGCGGGTACGGCGGGTTCTTCGGGTTCGGTCTCTTCGGCTTGCTGGATTTCTTCCGTCGGAGAGGTCGGATCGGACGCGGCCGCCTCCGGATCCTGTGTGCTGTTGTTGGCGCAGGACGCGAGGAGCAGCACGGCGAGGGAGAGGGACAGTTTTTTCTTCATAAGTGGACTCCTTTCTGAACTCAGATATAGGTTTCTATGCTGAATCAATCAAGAGTTTTTCGGGATCGCGCGCGTCCGGAAGGCTCCGCGTGTTCTTCCGTCGATCAATCTTTTTGCCGTATCGTTCAGGTTTTATTATAACAGATTCAAGCTCCGAGCGGTACGGGGCAAAACGCCGGATTTTTAATACAAATTCTGTAAATATTGCACAAGGCCCGGGAACAACGCGAGAGCGACCTTGATTTTGAACAGCATAAGACTGTTTTCAAGTTGAGGTTGCAACCGGGCCGGAAGTGTGGTATAATCCGGGTGAGAATACATCCATGCGGAGGCCGGATCATGAATTTGAAGCATATACGCAAAATCCTGAAAGATACCGATTTCGTCCACACCGGGGGCAGCGCGGAGGAGCTCCGGGTGGCGGAATACCTGAAAGCGGAAGCCGAGGCGATGGGCGCGTCCGCATGGCTCGAGCCGTTCCCGGTTCAGATGGCGGACATTCAGGCAGCATCCCTCGAGGCGGATGGGGAACAGATCCGATGCGTCGGCTACAAAAACTGCGGGAGCGGGGAGATCGAAGCGCCCTTCCT
Source organism: Oscillospiraceae bacterium (assembly GCA_015065385.1). Taxonomy (GTDB): domain Bacteria; phylum Bacillota; class Clostridia; order Oscillospirales; family CAG-272; genus UMGS1696. The sequence goes on from SVQK01000092.1 coordinate 32,274, forward strand.
CTATCTGCCTTCTCAGGATCCCGTCTCGCTCAAATCGGTTGCCGGAAAGATCGTGCTGATCGACGGAGGCCTGCGCTATTTCGGCTATCATGACCTTTTGGACAACGGCGCGCTCGGGTTCATCACCTACAACGGCAACGTGAACTTCCCGGACGACGATATCGATTCGAAGGAACTGCGCGGATTCGTGGCGGAAGGCCGGAAAGCGCTTGCGGTCAATATCTGCGCGCGCGACGCCAGAAAGCTCGTGAAGAACCGGACGAAAACCGTGAAGATCAAGGTCGAGGAAACGGAGTTCGAGGGGAAGAGCCGGAACGTGGTCGCCGAGCTGCCCGGAACGAGCGGCGAGTGGATCGTGCTCACCGCCCACTATGACACGGTTCCCCTGACCCACGGCGCGTATGACAACATGTCCGGATGTATCGGACTGCTCGAAATCATGGATCGTCTCCGCCAGAGCGCGCCGCATCGGTACGGACTGCGGTTCGTATTCTGCGGGAGCGAAGAAAGAGGGCTTCTCGGCTCCAAGGCTTACTGTTCCGCCCATGATGAGGAGCTGAAAAACGTTGTGCTGAACGTCAACCTCGATATGATCGGCTCGGTCATGGGCAAGTTCATCGCCTGCGTCAGCGCGGAAGAGCATCTTGTGAGCTTCATCAAATACTTCGCCGGTGCGCGGGGATGGGGGATCGACGCGCATTCCGGCGTGTATTCGAGCGATTCCACGCCCTTCGCGGATCACGGCGTTCCGTCCCTGTCCTTTGCGCGGGGAACTCCGAGCGGTCAGGGCTCGATCCACTGCCGCTACGACACCGCGATCCTTTTGTCCGACGAACAGCTGCGGGCGGACGGGGACTTCTGCGCCGACTTCACCGCCTTTATGGCAGACGCGGTTGTCTGTCCCGTCAGCAGGACCATTCCGGACAAGATCAAAGAGGATCTGGACCGGTATCTGAACCGGAAGAGATGAAGAAGAATGCCATGCTCAGTTTTGACGGGAAGAAATGCCTCGATCTCTTCGGGGAGATGATCGCCATCGATTCCACCACCTCCCAGTTCCGCGCGATTCAGGACTGGCTCTGCCGGAAGCTGGACAGAATGGGGGTCCGCTACGCCGTCACGAGAAAGGGCGGCGTGATTGCCGAACTCGGCGGGGAGGGAAGACCGCTCTGCGTCACCGCACATTTGGACGACATCGGACTGATGGTGCGCCGGATCAATCCGGACGGGACGCTCAACGTTTGTCCCGTGGGAGGACTCTATCCCTTTTACTGCGTGACGGAGAACGTGCGCGTGTATAACCGGGACGGAAAAGTTTTCACCGGGACGGTATGCCGCGTGCCCAATTCCGTCCATGTGACAGAGGAAGAGCTGCGCGCAGCGATGCCGGATTTCCGGACGAACGTCGCTGTGGTGCTGGACGAGGACGTGAAAACCGCCGCGGACACCCGCGCGCTGGGAATCGAAACCGGGGACATGATCGCGCTCGAGCCCCGCTTCACGGTGTCAAACGGATATATCAAATCCCGGTTCATCGACGATAAGGCAGCCGCCGCGGTTCTGCTCTGCGCCATGGAGGATATCGCGGGAGGCCGGATCGTGCTGAAACGGAAGGTTTACGCGTACTTTGCCATGTACGAGGAGATCGGACACGGGACCTCCTTCTGCCCGGACGACGTGGAGGACATGCTCGCCGTTGATATCGCGCCGACCGGGCCGGATCAGACCTCGGACGAGCATAAGGTCTCGATCTTCTGCAAGGACTCCCGGTTCCCGTACCACTGGGAGATGACGAACGAGGTGAGACAGGCGGCGATCGAGGCGGGCGCTGACTATGTCATGGATATCTTCACGCCCCACTACGGCACGGACGACGACACGACCATCGTCGCCGGATACGATATCCGCCATGCCGCGATCGGTCCGGGAACCTCGAATTCCCACGGATACGAGCGCACGCACATCGACGGGCTGAAAAATACCTACGCGCTTCTCACGGCTTTCCTCAGCCGGTAATCCGATGAAATAAAAAACGGGAGCGGATCTGTTGCGGATCCGCTCTATTTAAGTAAGGTTCATTTTTTAGAGTTCGGATTTGGGCTCAGTCCACAAATCCCTTTCCGTTCCAGCGGAGAACAGTCTCATATCCGAGTTTCGCGTACCAGCGGGCGACACCGGTGTAGTGGATGAAGCTGTAGTCAAATCCCCGGTCCTTCAAAATGCCGGTGGCAAGCTGGACCATGCGCAGGCCGATCCCGCGGCGTCTGTACGAAGGGATGGTTCCCACGCATCCGGGGCCGCCCACCTTGACCGTTTTTCCCATGAAGGGGACGGTTCCCATCTCGTCCACGTCGCAGAAGCTGACGACACGCTCCCCGTCGAAAGCGCAGAAGGCACGGGAGGGATCGTTATAATACCGCACCCAGCTGTCGTCCACCTCGGCGACGGAGCGGCGCAGATCGTCCAAGTTTCCGTGGAAGAAGCCGAAGGTGATCCCCTCCGGAATGTCGATTTTCACCTCGTCCGGGGAGAAGGCGCGAAGGTCGAGGATCATTTCCTCGCAGATGTGGTCGTCGGGAATAGCGCGGATGGAGTCCCATGTGAAAAAGTTCGGAAACAGATTGTCGAACAGCTCGATATAGTCTTTTCGTTCGGGCATGGCGGGCTCTCCTTTGCATTGAGAAAAAGATATCATGGTCTTGTCCGTATGATAGCACAAGTCCCGGCGCGTGTCAAGAGGGGCTGATTTTTGTCTACCGAAAACCCCCGGATTGTCCGGGGGGTTCAGAGAAGGCTATGCCTATAAGTCTTGAACAAAAAAGCTCCTTTTGATAGAATAGACGTGCGGCTACCAACTGCACGAAAAATCAAAAGGAGGCCAGACGAG
>SVQK01000093.1 GCA_015065385.1 Oscillospiraceae bacterium
CCGTTTCCGCCGACGGCGAGAACTGGACCGAGCTGGCTAAGGGCGACGACACCTTCTTCGAAGAGACCAACTTCACCTACTACGCCGGCGACGCTTCCGCCGAGGGCGTGTCCTTCGTGAAGTTCAGCGCGGACAGCACCGCTTCCGGCACCTTCCAGGTTTCCGAGCTGACGCTGTTCGGCGATCTTGCCCCCGAGAAGCCCGTTGACGCCGCTCTGGACGACAAGGCCGAGGCTCCCGAGCCGGAACCCGAACCGGAACCGGAACCGGAAGTTCCCGGATTCGCGTCCGCTGAGGAAGCCGCCGACGGCAAGACCGTGATCACCGGCTACACCTTCGTGGACGGCTCCACCGGATTCGGCGGAGAAGGCGCTGAGAACCTGTGGGACGGCGACACCGCCACCAAGTTCTGCACCAACGAATTCCCGATCGTCTCCATCGCGCAGCTCGACGGTGTGTACAACATCAACGGCTTCACCATGGCGACCGCGAACGACAACGCCGACTACAACGGCAGATCCCCGAGCGACTGGACGATCTCCGTTTCCGCGGACGGCGAGAACTGGACCGAGCTGGCCAAGGGCGACGACAGCTTCTTCGCCGAGACCAACTTCACCTACTACGCCGGCGAAGCCGAGGCTGAAGGCGTATCCTTCGTGAAGTTCGAGGCCGCTTCCTCCGAGGCGAACCTGTTCCAGGTTTCCGAAGTGAACCTCTTCGGTGAGAAGATCGCTTCCGCCGAGGAAGAAGAAGAGCCCGAAGACGTTGCTGCCCAGACCTTCGACTTCGGCGTCGTGGCCGCTGTTGCCGCCGTCGTGTCCCTGACCGGGTTTGCTGTCTCCAAGAAAAAGCACTAATCTGAAAGCGCTTTGAGGCTTCGTTTGAAGTCATTCAAAAGTACTTACCGCAGGGCGGGCAGGTCAAACTGTCCGTCCTGTTTTTCGCCTTTCGTCCGACCCCCGTATAAGAAACAGCGTTCCGGCGGTTTGATTTCCGTCAGAACGCTTTTTTTTGAGAACTCCTCTATCAAACCGAGCGGTGAAAAGAAGCTTTGGCGTATGCTTCGACGACGTCATCCCAGAAGGGAACCGGAGGAACCGTTTCTTTGTTCCCGCCCGTCCAGTCGCGGTCAAGTTCCGCTCTGATCCATCCGTCAAAATTGCTTCCGTACCGGATGGTGTCCATTCCGACCGAGGAGAATATCGGCGGATCGTCCGAGAAAGTTCCGCTGACAATGGAGCGATGGCCGAAGAGCGGGATCAGCCGCGGGGCGTGTACCGCGATTTCGTCGAACCGTGCTGCTGTCTTTTCCGCATCCTCCGGCTTCGCTCCCCACGAGTCAGCCCAGAATCCGTTCCGTTCGACGTCCCTTCTCAGCCATTGCACGGGCTGTTCGATCCAGTCCCGAAGGCGCTCCACGTTTTCCGCAGTGAAGTCGTTCCATCGAGGGAAAAGATCCGGAGGAGAGTCCCCCCATCCGACGGGCAGACCCAGACGGAGTACCTCCCGAAGCGAGGCGGGAAAGCGGATGTTAAGCATTTCCTCGGCGCGGCTCAGTTCTGCTTTGTCCAAACCGCGGAGGAAAACGATCCCGGCCTCTTTCATGCGTTTGATTCTCTGTTCCGGTTCCAATGCTTGTCCCTCCGATCCTATCGGTAGTACGGTTCAGTATATCATCCTTTACGATAACTGTCAAGGATTTCCTGTTCAGTGTAACATAACTGTAATAAAACGTATCACAAAGAGTGGAATTCTATGGATTTTCAAGCGCCGGATTTGGATAAAGTTTCCGAAAGGGCTTGTAAAATCTGCCGGATTCTTGTATAATACTCTCAGAACGCTGCCGATGGAAAGCGTTCGCAGCATTCCTGAACAGAGGCGGGCGACTGTTCCTCTGCGCAGAATCAAGGAGGATTTCATGAACTTGAAGAAAACTGCCTGTTTCCTGCTTGCCTTTGCTCTTTTCGCGGGATCCTTCGCCGGGTGCAGCAACAGCGGGAACGCAGAGACGGAACCCACGGCCCTGACTGCTTCGCCCGACGTATCTCCTTCCCCCGCCGCTGAAACTGAGGCGCCGGAGGAGGATGTGGCGGACGCGCGCGCAAAGGTGGACGACGAGCTGCCCGAGCGGGATATGGAAGGCGCGGAATTCTGTGTGCTGACAAGGGAACGCAGCGACTTTGTATCCGATCTGAGCTTCGGCGAGGAACTGAACGGGGATGTGGTCAACGACGCGATCGTGAACCGCAACATTGCCGTTTCCGAGCGGTTCGATATTGCGCTGACCGGCGACTACAAAAGCGATCCCGTTCCGATCATCCAGAGCTGCGTCAAGGCCGGGGACGATTCCTACAGCGTCTGTCTGGCGCAGATTATCGGAGAGACCGCGATGTGCTACAAGGGCGGATTTCTCGACTGGTACACCGCCCTCCCGTATGTGGATCTGAACAAGCCGTGGTACATCGGAAACGCGGCGGATGCCCTCTCGGTGAAGAACCACGCCTATGTTATGATCGGCGAATTCGATCTGGATGTGCTCCGCTTCACCTACTGCATGTACTACAACAAGGATCTCGCCGCCACCTACAGTCTGGAAGACATTTACCCCGTGGTGCGCGAGGGACGATGGACGTACGACACGCTGAAAAACCTGTCCGACACGATCTATACCGATCTGGACGGAAACGGCGTCAAGGACGAAAACGATATTCTGGCCATCTCCGGGGATCCCTTTTCCGCCGTGGTCACCTATCAGTATTCCTTCGACAACCCGCTCTTCACACGGGACAGCGAGGGCGTTCCCCAGATGACCTTCGATCGGGACAAGGCGCATTCCATCGTGGAGAAGCTGAACGCTCTGTACTGGGACTCCCCCGGCGGTTATACGCAGACATGGGGAACCGGAGGGACCGCATGGACGGGGAACCGGCTGCTCTGCTACACGGGCCTCTTCAACAGCGCGGTGGGATACCGGGATCTGGAATTTGACTTCGGCATCATCCCCTATCCCAAGTACGACGAGGATCAGTCTTCCTACTACACCATGTCCGACGGCGCACACGGGGGCATGATGATCCCGATCACCGTAAAGGATCCGGAAGCCGTTTCCATCGTGGTGGAGGCGCTCAACGCGGAGACGTGGAAGCAGATCGTTCCCGCGTACTACGAGACTTCCCTGAAAGTCAAGTTTTCTCGGGATACCGAATCCGCGGACATGCTGGATCTGCTTATGGACAGCCGCGTGTTCGACTTCGGCTATATGTGCGGCAGCTTCGATATGGCGTTCGTCATTCAGAACCTTGTGTCGGCGAATTCCAACGACACCGAATCCGCCTACAAGGCCAAAGAAAAGATGAGCGCGAAGAACTACGGGAAGATCATCGACGCGTATCTCGAACTCGACGAAAGCGGAAATTAACCGGGCTCAACAATCATTTTCAGAAAGGCAGTGTCACAGAACATGGAAAAACTCTTCAGACTGAAAGAAAACGGCTCGAATGTCAGGACCGAACTGGTGGCCGGTCTCACCACCTTCATGACCATGGCGTACATCATCGCCCTGAACCCGAACCTTTTGACCGGATTCGGAGCGGAGGGACAGAACCTTTGGAACGGCGTGTTCCTCGCAACCTGCATCGCGTCCGCCGTCGGCATGTTCGTGATGGCGTTCTGCGCCAACAAGCCGTTTGCCATGGCTCCCGGAATGGGGCTGAACAGCTTTTTCGCCGTTGTGGTGGGCAACATCGCCGCCATGACCGGAATGAGCTATCTTGAATCCTTCCGTTCCGCTCTGGTCATTATTTTCATCGAGGGCGTTGCCTTCATCATCCTGTCCGTCTTCAACATCCGTGAGAAGATCGTGGAGGCCATTCCGCTGGGCGTACGGCTCGGCATCGCGCCATCCATCGGTCTCATGCTCATGAATATCGGCCTCGGCTCCAACGTCAGTCTGTATTCCGAGAAAGGCGGCCCCTTCTTCGCCATGCGGGACTTCTTCGGCGCGCTCACGCCCAAGGTCGCGGCTGACAGCATGGGCTCCGCCTATCCGGTCATGGTTCTCTCCATTGTCACGATGCTCGCCGGACTGATCATCATCGTCACGCTGGCGCACTTCAAATTCCGCGGCGCGGTTCTGCTCGGCATGTTCGGCGCGTCCGTGATCTACTGGGCGGGAGAGGCGATCTTCCTGCACGTCAATCCCTTCGAGGGACTGAAGACCGCGTCCTTTATCCCTCCCTTCGCAGATCTGGCTGAAACGACGCTCTTCAAGCTGGACTTCGCGGGCTTTGTGAAAATCGGCTGGTTCACCGCCGTCACACTGATCGTCACCTTCTGCATGATCGATATGTTTGACACCATCGGGACTCTTGTGGGAACGGCGTCCAGGGCCGGCATGGTGGATAAGGACGGAAAGATGCCGCAGATGAAGGAAGCCCTGCTCGCCGACGCGGTGGGCACGGTCGCCGGATCCGTTACGGGAACTTCCACCGTCACGACCTTCATCGAATCCGCATCCGGCGTCGAGGCGGGAGGAAGAACGGGACTCACCGCGCTGACCACCGGCGTGCTCTTCCTGCTCTGCATGTTCATCGCCCCCGTCGCTGCCCTGATTCCTGCCGCAGCCACCTCCGCCGCTCTGATTTACGTCGGCGTGCTCATGCTCGCAGGTCTGAAGAAGATCGATCTGGACGACATGAGCCAGCTGCTTCCCGTGGCGCTGATGCTGCTCGCCATGCCCATCTCCGGTTCCATCGGACACGGCATCGGCCTCGGACTGATCGCGTACACGCTCTTCAAGGTAACGACGGGAAAGGCCAAGGATGTCTCCGTGCTTACCTACGTCATTTCCCTGCTGTTCATCGTCAAATTCTTCCTCATTGCATAAGGAGGGACCATGTTTCAACTGACTGTTCACGGCGACGACCGCATCGCCCGCGTGGAACCGGAGCTTTACGGCCATTTCACCGAGCACATCGGCGGCGTCTTCTACGACGGGATCTGGGTGGGCGAGGACTCCCCGGTTCCGAACATCCGCGGATTCCGCAAAGAACTTGTGGAGAAGATGCGGCAGATCCACGCGCCCGTGATCCGCTGGCCCGGCGGCTGTTTCGCCGAGATCTACGACTGGCGCGACGGGATCGGACCGCGCGAAAACCGCCCCACCCGGATCAACTGGTGGACCCGGAGCGACGGAAGACTCGAACCGAACGCCGTCGGAACCCATGAATTTGTGGATTTCTGCCGTCTCGTCGGCGCGGAACCGTACTTTGCCGCCAACATCACCTCCACCACGCCCCTCGATATCCGCGACTGGATCGACTACTGCAACTCCCCCGCCGGAGCCACGACGCTTGCGCGGCTGAGGGAGAAGAACGGATCCCGCGAGCCCTTCGGAGTCAGATACTGGGGCGTGGGCAACGAGACATGGGGCGGGGGCGGCAATATGACCGGCGAGATGTACGCCCACGAATACCGCAAATACGCCATGATCATGGACAACGCCTGCGGGGGGCTGGAGCTGATCTGCTCCGGCGCGGATCATTCCGACTGGCGGTGGCCGAACGACGTGCTCCGGGTGATCGAACCGTCCGCGCGCCTCATGTCCGGGCTGTCCCTTCACTTCTACTGCGGATCGGCGGGGGATCCACTCGCCTTCACGGAAGAGGAGTGGTACCGGCAGCTGCGGCAGGCTCTGGACGTGGAACGCGCCATCAAGCGGAACTGGGGCTTTGTGGTCGGATACGGCATGGAGAAGCATGCCCGTCTGGTGATCGACGAATGGGGCTGCTGGCATCCCGGCGGATCCGGTCCGTCTCCCAGAATGAGGGAGTACGGCATCGAGCCCGCCCCGAACAATCCGGACGCGGTCGGCAATCTCTTCGAGCAGCAGTCCACCATGAGGGACGCCATGGTTGCCGCGGCCACCCTGAATCTCTTCAACAACCACGCGGACAAGATCCGGATGGCCACCGTGGCGCAGCTTGTGAACAACCTTCACTGCCTGTTTTTGGCGGGAGGGGACCGCTTCATCTGCACGCCGACCTTCCACGTCTTCGATATGATGAAAGAGCATCAGGGCGGCGACGCGCTCCGGATCTCCGGCTCGAAGGGGGAGATCGCGCGGGAGCGGTACAGCGTTCCCGGTCTCTCCGCCAGCGCGACGGTGAAGAACGGCGTCCTGACCGTGACCCTCGCCAATCTGAACGTCACGGAGTCGGCGGAGGTGAAGCTGACCTTCCCGGGCCTGACGACGGATAAAACGGCGAAGGTCGCCCTTCTCACCGCCTCCGATCCTCACGCGCACAACTCCTATGAGGAACCCGAGGCCGTGAAGACCGAGAGGTGTGAGCTCTCCTTCGACGGCTCTCTCCGTGTCCCTCCGTTCTCCATCCTCACCGCATCCGTCGGATTGATCTGAGGCAAATGCTCACAGTATAAAAACACCGGCGCGATCCTCTTCGAAACAGAGGGGGAACGCGTCGGTTTCCGTTTTGATGCGGACTGGCCTGAGTTTTGCTTATGCCTTCGCAGCCTTTTTGGCAAACGCGCGGGCTTCGTCGAGGTGGGAGGAGATCTCCTTTCCCTTGGCCCAGAAGGTTTCCTCCGCCACCGGGATCCCCTTGGACGCAAGGGCCTTTTTCATGAGAGCCAGCGCGTGCTTCGACAGCCACGAGGTGGAAAAGACGGCGGCCTTCGCAACGTTTTCCTTCGATAAGGAGGAGAGGAAGACCTTGAGCCGCTCGTCGATCCCGTAGGCGTAGAGCGCGCCTCCGACGATCAGAAGATCGGTCTGTTCATCGATGACGGCGGCGGGATCGTCCACGGAGAGAGCTTTTACCCCAAGCTCGTCGGCGATGGCTTCCGCGGCGGCCTTTGTGTTGCCCGATTTCGAGCAGTAACGGACGGCAATGTTCATACGGCGTCTCCTTTGTCGGTTGAACTTCATTTCGGTTGTATGAAATTATACAACGCTCCGACGGGAATGTCAACCTGTTTTTCAAGGATTTTTGAGTCTCGGCGGGACGCATTTCTCGGGCAATTCGCGTCTTCCCTCTTGCAAACGGGACCGGGATCCGGTATAATACTGTGGGGGACGCCGAGACGCGGCCCCGGGAGGAGACTGTCCGATGAAAAACTGTCTGCGCCTGATGACGGCGGTTCTGACTGCGCTTATACTTGCGGGATGCTCGGGAGGCGCCGCGCTCCCTCCGAGACGGAACGGCCTTTCCTACATGAAGGTCAGCCTCGAGGAACGATACACCGTCGCGTCCGCCATGGAAGAATCGGATCTTGTGATTCTGGCCCGCGTCGGCGACTGGCTCGGCGAAAATGCGGAACAGACCGTCACATATTATCGCGCGGAGGTTTTGAAGACCTTCAAGGATAAAAACGGCGAGGGGAGCGAAATCGTTCTCATTCAGGACGGCGATTCGGAGTCTACCGTTCAGGGATATCCGCTCTTTACCGCCGGAAACGAACTGCTCCTTTTCCTGAAAAAAGCTTCCGCGCCGGATTATGAGAACGCGTACTGGATGGCGGGATCCTTCGCCGCCTTTTTCGACGCCGCACGGGACAAATCCGGCAGGCTGTACTATCTGGACCGTTACGGGATCTTCGGACAGTCGGTGACCGGATGTGAAAACCTGTTCCTCGGAACGGACCGCACATTGATCGAAGAGCTGCGCGCGTATCAGGAGAAGACCGATTCCCTCGCGCCGGAGCGGCAGATCCATTATGTATTCTCCGCCGACGAACTCGAACGCACGCTTTCCCCGGCGAACAACGCGGAGTGATCTCTATCACAATTCAAGGAGGTAATCCCATGACCTGCGAAACGCTGTATGACGTGATCGTCCTCGGCGGAGGCTTCACCGGCTGCGCGGCTGCGGTATCGGCGGCCAGACTGGGCAAGCGCGTCCTTCTGCTCGAGGCGTCCGGCTTTCTCGGAGGCGCGGCGTCCAACAACCTCATCTTTCCCCTCATGCCCTATTCCACCATGGTGACGGACGAGAACGGGGAAGAACGCCGCCATTATCTCAGCAGAGGATTCCTCGCGGAGCTGGTGAACGATCTGACCGCGACCGGCGATATCCGCGGCGACAGCCAGTTCAACGATGAAGCCCTGAAACTCCTTCTGGACCGGAAGACGGTCGAAGCGGGCGTCGAAGTCCTGTTCCACGCGACTCTCTGCGGCGTGACGAAGACCGGGGACCGGATCGAATCCGTCTCCGTCGCCACCAAAGCGGGCGTTCTGACCTTCCCGGGCAGGATGTTCATCGATTGCACCGGAGACGCGGATCTCTGCGTGATGGCGGACGTTCCCACCCGCCTCGGACGGGAGCCGGACAACCTCTGCCAGCCCATGACCCTCTGTTTCCGCGTTGCCAACGTGGACAAGCAAGCCTTCTTCTCGAACCGCGAGATGTGGCGCCGCCTCCATCGGGAGTGGAAGGAAGCGGGCCGCTTCTCGAATCCGCGGGAGGATATCCTCGTGTTCGACTACCCCATCGACGGCGTCCTGCATTTCAATACCACCCGCGTCGTGAAGCTCAATCCCGTAGATCCCTTCGACGTGACCCGCGCGGAAATGGAGGCCCGCCGTCAGGTGCAGGAGCTTCTCGACTTCTTCCGGGTGAACGGCGTTCCGGGCATGGAGCGGGCCAGACTGATGTACACCGCCCCCGCAATCGGCGTCCGCGAAAGCCGGATGCTGGTCGGCGAATATGTGTTGACCGGCGCGGATCTGGTTGCCTGCGCGAAGTTTGAGGATGCCGTCGCCGCCGGAAACTACGACATCGACATCCACAACCCCGAGGGATCCGGCACCAGCCACTACTACTTCGAGCGGGGCACATGGTACACCATCCCGTACCGCTCCCTGATCCCGCGCCGCGGCGCCTGCGCCAACCTGCTTGTGGGCGGGCGTTGCATTTCCTGCGATCACGAAGCTCAGGCCTCGATCCGCATTATCCCGATCTGCACGACGACCGGAGAAGCGGCGGGCGTTGGCGCGTCGGTCGCCATCGATCAGAACGTGCCGGTGCAGGACGCGGATACAAATGAAATCCGCCGGATCCTGACGGAAAACGGCGCGTACACGGGAGTGTGAATCCGATGAAACATTACGATATCGTCACGCTCGGAGAAATCCTCATCGACTTCACCCCGGACGGCATGAGCGCGGAGGGATTCCCGCGGTATATCCAGAATCCCGGCGGAGCGGTGGTGAACGTCGCCGCGGCCTTCGCTAAGTATGGTGCGAAAGCGGGATTCATCGGCAAGGTCGGGGACGATCTCTTCGGGTGCGCGCTCCGGACTTTTCTCGAATCCCTCGGCGTGGACTGCGGCGGGCTGGCCGTGGACGGGGACTATAACACCACGCTTGCTTTTGTTTCCCTCGCGCCGACCGGGGAGCGGGATTTCGCCTTCTACCGCCGTCATGAAGCGGATCTCCGCCTCACGCAGGACGAGTTGAACCGGCGGATGCTTTCCGACACGAAGCTCTTCCACTTCGGCTCGCTGTCCCTCTGCGCGGAACCGGCCCGGAGGGCCACCCTTGCTGCCGTGAAGCTGGCGAAGGAGTCCGGAGCGTTTGTCAGCTTTGATCCCAACTACCGCGCCTCTCTCTGGGCCGGCGGGGATTTTGTCTCCCACTCCCGGAACGCGATCCGTCAGGTGGATCTGGTCAAGGTATCGGAGGAGGAGGGTGAGATGCTCACCGGGTACGCCGATCCCGCCGAAATCGCCCGCGCGCTCCTTGCCGAAGGCCCCCGGTTCGCCGCGGTCACGATGGGAGAGAAGGGATCGTACTATGCGGCGGAACAGAGTTCCGGATACGCGGAGCCCTATCCCGTCCGCGCGATCGATACCACCGGCGCGGGAGACGTGTTTTTCGGAACCTTCCTGCATGAATTTGTCACGAAAGAGCTTTCCCTGTCCGACGGGGCAGCTGTCCGGAGCGCGGTTCTCCGTGCCAACAAGGCGGCGGCCCTCTGCACGACAAAAAAAGGCGGCGCGCCGAGCGTCCCCGACTACGACAGCCTTTGACCCCGCGCACGCGCCCTGTGATCCGGAACGAGGAGGACTATGACGGCTAAACGACGAACCCATCTTTCCTTCGTGGAGATCGCTTTGATCGCCCTGATCGCGGTCGGCGGCGCGTTTGCTCTTCATCACGGACAGAAGTCCGCCGTTCTGTCCGCCGATCCGGACCCCGCGCCGGTGTCCCTGACCGGGAGGACCGTCGATTCTCCCGCATGGGACCGGGAGTCTCTCTACCGGGACCTTTACGACAGTCTGTCCGCCGGGGGACGCGAGGTCTCGTTCCCCTACGACTGCTCGGACGAGATCTTCGACGTGTTCCGTCAGGTGCTCGCGGATCATCCCGAGCTGTTCTGGCTGTCCGGGAGCGGATCCCTTCTGAAGAAGACCTCCGGCCTCGCCGTCACGGTGGATTTCCGCCCCGAGATCCTCGTCGAAGACGGGGAGATCGAGACCCGCGCGGCAGAGCTCGAGGCGCGCGCCGAGGAGATTTTGGCGCGGTGCGCGGCGGGAGAGACGCTCTGGGACCGCCTCCTGCTGCTCCACGACATTTTAGTCGATGAGACCGACTATGACAGCGCGGCGGCGGAAGCGCTCGGCGGGGACCGTCAGGCGGACGATTTTCTGAATCAGAGCACCTCCGCGTACGGATGCCTTGTGAACCGGCGGGCAGTCTGCTCGGGATATGCCGCCGCCTTCCAGCTGCTGGCCGAGCGGCTCGGTTCCGAATGCCGCCGGGTGCAGGGGACCGAGCTGATGGGAGGCGCGCCCCATGAGTGGAATGTGCTGCGTCCGGAGGGATCTTCCGGGGACTGGTACCAGACCGACATCACATGGGACGATCCCCTTTTCTCCGGGGAGCCGCTCGAGGGATACCGCAGCTACGATTATTTCTGCGTCACCACCGAGGAGATCCTCCGCACGCACACCATCGACGATCCGGAATCCGTCCCGCTTTGTACCGCCGACGCGTACAACTACTACGTCCGGCTCGGCTGCGTGCTGGATTCCTACGATTTTGACGCGCTCTCGTCCGTTGTCGCCGATCAGATCGAAAACGACTGCATCTATCTGAAATTCCCGGACGAAGCGGCGGGAGAGGACGCCGTCTCCCGTCTTTTGAAGGGACAGGAGATCTTCGACGTCCCCGCCGTCCGCGAGCTCGACGTGAAAACCGCCCGCGGCACCTCGTCCGATACCGGCACGGTCTGTATCTGGCTCGTCCGGTGACAGGCGGCCGCCCAGAACCTGCCATTCCGGCCTTTGCATAAAAAAGCGCCCTCCGGTGGAATACTTCCCGTGAAGTAAACGCCGGTGGGCGTGTTTTGCGGAGGTGCCGGATGGCAGGAGGAAGGGTGGAGATCTGCGGCGTCAACACGTCGCGGCTGCCGGTCCTGACTTCATCGGAGAAGAGAGAACTCTTGAAAAAAGCGGCGGAGGGCGACGCGGACGCACGGGAAAAGCTGATCGACGGGAATCTCCGTCTGGTGCTGTCCCTCGTGGGGCGGTTCTCGGGACGGGGAGAGAACCCGGACGATCTGTTTCAGGTGGGGTGCATCGGGCTCATCAAGGCCGTGGACAATTTCAACACCGACCTCGACGTGGAGTTTTCCACCTATGCCGTCCCCATGATCCTCGGAGAGATCCGGCGGTATCTGCGGGACAACAACGCCATCCGGGTGAGCCGGTCCGTCAGAGATCTGGCCTACCGCGCGCTGGCTGCCCGGGAAAAGCTGTCCGCGGACGGGGAACCGACCCTTGAAGCTGTCGCCGCCGCCGTGGGGGAGGATCCCGCCGAGGTGGGGGCCGCGCTCGAAGCCATCGCCGAGCCCGTGTCCCTGTTCGACACCGTGTACAGCGACGGAGGGGACTCCCTCTGCGTCATGGATCAGATCCGGGATAAAGACGCGGACGACGAGCTCTGGCTGGAGGATATCGCTCTCCGGGACGCCATCGCCCATCTCAGCGAACGGGAGAGAAACGTCATCGCGGGCCGCTACTACGCCGGGAAGACGCAGATGGAAATCGCGGACGAAATCGGCATCTCGCAGGCGCAGGTCTCCCGGATCGAAAAGGGAGCGATCGAGCGCATCCGGAAAAACATGTGATACTATTCTCAGCCTAAAAAGCTAAACTGTATGGGTTTTGATCGCTTCATGTAGGGTGCGAACGGCCTCCTTGCTCAACTTGTTGAGCGGGTGAGCATCGCGTGCGATAACTCTGATAAGGTTGGATGGCTATATTGGTGTGCCAAAGCTTCAGCTTCACATGATTGCTATAGCCTATCCTTTGTCCCCTTACCAATGAAGTTCTTTGCCGGCTCAACTTGTTGAGCGAGCTTTCATCCGAAAGAAAGCCGCGTTTCCCTTTTAGCTTGAGATTAGTATGAGGAAGATACGATCCGCTCCTTCCTCACGCGAGTTTAGTCGTATTGTTTTTACTGCTCCGCGACCGCTTCGATCTCCACCAGAACCCCTTTCGGAAGAGCGGAGACCTCCACGCAGCTGCGGGCGGGATTCGAGGGGAAATGCTTCGCGTAGATCCCGTTGAAAACCGCGAAGTCGCCGAGGTTTTTGAGAAAACAGGTCGTCTTGACCACATGGCCGAGGTCGGTTCCCGCCGCTTCGAGCACGGCTTTCAGATTGGCGATCGCTCTCTCCGCCTGCGCGACGATCTCCTCCCCGACTACCTCTCCCGTGGCGGGATCGAGCGGGATCTGCCCGGAGGTGTAGACGAGCGAGCCTGTGACGATGGCCTGAGAATAGGGGCCGATGGCTGCCGGAGCCTTGTCTGTGGAAATCACGTTCATTTCTGTTGTCCTTTCCGTATGCTTCTGTGAGGTTTGTCCCGGGAGGAAAAGCCATCAGGCGTTTTCGTAGTACGGATCGATCATATACCGCTTGATGACCGGGAACGCGCCGTAAACGCCCATCATCATGACGACGGAGGGCAGGATTACGAAGGGGAAGATCACGCCGAGCGGGAAGTACACCAAAAGCAGCGCGTACTCGAAGGCGGCCATGAACAGCGTGCCGAGGAACACCATCACGTTCCGTTTCAGCCCTACCACCGTGAACCGGAGCGCGTTCTTGATCATCTTCCAGACGCCGATCTCGAACGTGACGAGCTGCAGCCAGATATAGGGCCGCATCACGAGGTAGAGTACCACCATCCAGAGGCTGAGGAAAAACATCGCCGTCATCATGTTGCTCACGTTGTAGTTGAGGTAGAAGAACATGATGTCGTAGGCCAAAAGCGCGATCGCGCAGAGGTCGAGGACGCCGACGATCAGGGCCTGTTTCAGGTTCCGTTTGATCGCGTCGAAGAAATCCTGAAGGATCATCACCGGTTTCGCGCGGAACATGTTCCGGAGCAGATAGGTCACGCCCGTCCGCACCGGACCGTGGGTGAAGAGCAGAAGGAATGCCAGCCCCATGAAGATATAGTCGCCCGTCGTGTGGACCGTGACCGGCGAGGTCCGTCCGTAGATCGTCCAGAGGGCCGCTGTCGCAGGGGAGCTGTGAAAGAGCATCGCGCCCCGGAGCGGACCGTACGCGGCATAGTTCGGCGAGGTCGTATGGATGGACATGTACCCGCTCATGGCGAAGAGAAAGAAGAAGATCGGGAAGTTGCCCACGATGGAGATCAGGTTCACCGAGAGCAGCTCGTTCAGCTTCCGCCAGCACAGCTTGAAAAAGTTCAGAAAGGTCGGGTTGTCCGCGATGGCGATTTCTTCCTTGTCCACGCCCTTTCCATCGCGGTAGGCGCGGGAGAAGAGATTGAACTTCTTTTTCTCCGCCTTTTCCGCCTGTTCCATCTCTTCGATTTGGTCGAGGGAGAGGCGTTCCCTCGGATCACGGTTGAATTCCGGCATGTGTGCTTGAACCTCCGTCGCATGATCGCGCCGCTTTTTTATCCCATGGCCATCCGGGCGAGGCAGGAAGCCAGAAGAACGCACCCGGAGACCGTCATCGCGCTCCCGCATCCCGTCCTCAGCGCGGACCGGAATCCGTCGGCGTCCCCCGCCGCGTAGGCTTTGAACAGCGCGTCGGACGAGACAAGGACTGCCGCCGTTTCCGCCAGCCAGAGCGCGCTTCCGATCCCGGCCAGGGGAATCAGCACGGACGGGCGGGGAAGGATCAGTCTTCCTTCGGCATAGAGCGCCCACGCCGTTCCGAACGCCGCTCCCCGCAGGACGCAGCCGATCCCGGCGAGAAACCGTCCGAACACCGTCGCGCCCGCCGCCATGGCAAGAACGCACCAGAGAACCGCGGATCCCAGCCAGTCCGCGAGGGATGGGGAGGGAACCAGTGCGTAGACCGCTCCCCCTTCCGCTTCCGACAGGATCCCTGCGGCGAGAACGGCGGACGCGGCGCAGAGGCAGAGCCCTCCGAGCCAGAGAATCGCTGCGCGGCGGATGGCGGAATCGGACATGGGACGGACACCTCCCGGAATCGTTTGTCCGATTCTATGCGGGGGCGGCGTCCGTCATGCAGTCGCTTTTCGTCAGAAAGAGTGTATCACACCATGCCCGCCATTACAACCCGGGAATTGTTAAATTTGTACCCCAAAGCCTTGCAAACCGCCCCGCAATGGATTATAATGAAGCAGAAAAATCGGGGAAGGCGGGATCGGAACATGAACCACGACGAGCTGACGCGGATCTTCCGGGATCCTCCGGTGATCGAGACGCCGCGTCTGACGCTCCGCAAGATGCTGAAACGGGACAGCGGAGATATGTACGAATACGCCCGGGATCCCGCCGTGTCCGAATTCCTCCTGTGGCAGCCACACGAATCCGAGACCTATACCCGACGCTACCTCACCTATCTGCAGAGCCGCTACCGGGCTGGGGATTTCCATGACTGGGCGGTCGTGTGGCGGGAAGCGGACAAAATGATTGGCACCTGCGGCTTTACGGCGTTCCGGATCGAGTCCAATTCCGCGGAGATCGGCTATGTCCTCAACCGCGCGTACTGGGGCATGGGGATCGCTCCCGAGGCGGTACGGGCCATTCTCCGGTTCGGATTCCTCGAGCTGCACCTCCACCGGATCGAGGCCCACTATATGATCGGGAACGAGCGGAGCCGCCGGGTCATGGAAAAGGTCGGCATGCGCTACGAAGGAACGCTCCGGGACAGCCTGTTTGTCAAAGGATCCTATGTCTCGGTCGGCGTCTGCTCGATCCTCGAAAACGAGTACCGGGGGATGTACGGCATTCCGTCCCCCTCCCTGTAAACAGTCCGCGCCTCTCCCCTCCGTTTCCGGAACAGGGAAAGGCGCGCTTTGGTTTTTCGGGATCTTATACGTTGAACCGGAACAGCACGACGTCGCCGTCTTCGATGACGTAGTCCTTGCCCTCGCTCCGGAGAAGGCCCTTTTCCTTCACGGCGTTCATCGATCCGCAGGCGATCAGGTCGTCGTAGGAGACGATTTCAGCCCGGATGAAGCCGCGTTCGAAGTCGGAGTGGATCTTGCCCGCCGCCTGAGGGGCTTTGGTTCCCTTGACGATGGTCCACGCCCTGACCTCCTTCGGGCCGGCGGTCAGGTAACTGATGTAGCCGAGCAGCGCGTAGGACGCCTGAATCAGCCGGTCAAGGCCGCTCTGCGTGATCCCGAGATCCTCGAGGAAGGCTTTCTTTTCCTCCGGATCGAGCTCCGCGATCTCCGCCTCGATGCCCGCGCAGACCGGAATGACCTCCGCTCCCTCCGCGTCCGCAGCCGCTTTGAGCGCGTTGTACATCGCGTTGTCCGGAGAGACGCCCGCCGCCTCGTCCTCGCTGACGTTTGCCACATAGATGATGGGCTTCAGGGTCAGCAGGTTCAGATCCTCGAGCAGCGCGCGCTCGTCGTCCGAAAGCTCCGTCTGCCGCGCCGTCTTTCCTTCGTTCAGCGACTGCTGAAGTTTTGCGTAGACGTCGAGATTCTCCTTTAAGGATTTGTCGCCTTTGAGGAGCTTCTGGGTCTTGTCGATCCGCTTTTCGAGGACCTCCAGATCCGCGTAGATCAGCTCCATGTTGATCGTCTCAAGGTCTCTGACCGGATCCACGGAGCCGTCCACATGGATGATATCGCCGTTCTCGAAGCAGCGCAGAACGTGAATCACCGCGTCCACATCCCGGATGTGCGCGAGGAATTTGTTCCCGAGGCCCTCGCCCTTGGACGCGCCGCGCACGAGTCCCGCGATATCGACGAACTCTACCGTCGCCGGGGTGTATTTTTCCGGGTGGTACATCTCCGCCAGAACGTCCAGACGGTGATCCGGGACGGGGACGACGCCCGTATTCGGATCGATGGTGCAGAAGGGATAGTTGGCGGAGGGGGCTCCCTGACCGGTCAAGGCGTTGAAGAGGGTGCTTTTTCCCACGTTGGGAAGGCCGATGATGCCGAGTTTCATAACCGTGTGCTCGCTTTCTTCGTTTGGATTCCATTCTTAGCTATTATACACTCTTTCGCCGGAGAACGCAAGGGCGGGGCGGCATTTTCGCGCGTTTTTTCTCCATGGACGGAAATTCATGGGGAAACCATCCCCCCGTCACATTTTTTTCATGCGCCTGTCACATGGAGCGGTTATACTTCTGACAGAAAGATTCAGAAAGGATCCCGTACCGGAGGCGGAAAATGACGCGAATCCATTGACTTTTTCCTTCTGTTGTGGTATGATGGTAAATGATATTGATAAGGAGGGTTCTATGGTATCTGAAGCAAAATACAGGCATGAATTCAAGTATTACATCAATGCCTGGGACCGCGAGCTTCTCTCGAGACGCCTCGGAACTGTCATGAAAAGGGATCCGCACACCATGGCCGACGGACGGTATGTGATCCGCTCCCTCTATTTTGACAACTTCACCGATACGGCGTACTTTGAGAAAGTGAACGGCGTCAACCCCCGCGCCAAGTTCCGCATCCGGATCTACAACGGCGACGACAGCTTCATATCCCTCGAGAAAAAGGTCAAGCGCGAAGAGCTCACACAGAAGCTGCAGGCCAGAATCACGAAGGAAGAGTACGAGAAGATCGTAGCCGGAGACATTGACTGGATGCTTGACGACGGACGCGGCGTGGTAGCGGAGCTCTACGCCCAGATGCGCGGCATGAATCTGCGGCCGAAGGTGCTGGTCGAATACACCAGAACGCCCTTCATCTATGAGCCTGCGGACGTGCGCGTCACGCTGGACTGCGATATCCGCACCGGCATCTTCTCGAACAACCTGTTCGATCCCGCCCCCTGCGTCCCGACGGAAAGCTTTGACGTCCTCGAGGTCAAGTACAACGAATTCCTCCCGGACATCATCCGCTATCTCCTCAACCCGATCTGCCGCGACCGCCAGTCCTCGTCCAAGTACGAGATCTGCCGCCAGTTCGGCTGAACCGCGCCCCCATCGGTTCCGAAATTCAAAGTATACAGTACAGAAAGGATCATACCATGTCATTCAGAGATATTTTCAAGAGCAAGTTCTTAGAGGGCTCCGGAAACGCGGAGTTCTCCCTGACCGATACCGTTCTCGCCATCGGCGCTTCCTTCCTCCTCGGCCTCTTTATCTTCTTCATCTACAAGGTCACCTATCAGGGCGTCATGTTCAACCGTCAGTTCGGCGTGTCCCTCGTGGCCCTGTCCATGATCGCAACCCTGATCCTCATCGCCGTCACCTCCAACGTGGTTCTGTCTCTCGGTATGGTCGGCGCGCTCTCCATCGTCCGTTTCCGTACCGCGATCAAGGATCCTCTGGATATCGTCTTCCTCTTCTGGGCCATCGGCGTGGGCATCGTGCTCGGCGCGGCTCCCGCGGGCGGCATGGCGATGTACCTGCTGGCCATCATCGGCTCTCTCCTGATCGGCCTGATCCTCTTCATCTTTGTGAATGTCAAGAGCGCCGGCGGCGCGTCCTACATCCTCGTTGTGGAATGCAAGGACAACGCGGCGGAGAAGAACGCCGAGGAGATCGTGAAGAGCGGCGCGAAGAGATACGCCGTGAAATCCAAGACCGTCTCCCGCGGCTACATCGAAGTGAGCTACGAAGTCAAGCTCAAGGGCGACGACACCGAGTTCGTCAATCAGGTTTCCTCCGCGAACGGCGTGGACAAGGCGGTCCTCGTCAGCTACAACGGCGACTACATGGCGTAAAGCCTTTCATCCGGATGCTGCGGACTGCTGGCTTTGAAACGACTTTTATAATAAGTGAGGGTATATAAAGATGGGAACAAAACTTCTTGTCATTGACGACGATCCCAACATCTGCGATCTGTTGCGCTATTTCTTCGAGAACGAAGGCTACGAGGTCAAAACGGCCGGAGACGGCGTGGAGGGCATCAGCTTCTTCAAGATGTACGAGCCCGACCTCGTCCTCCTCGATCTGATGCTTCCGAAGAACAAGGACGGCAATCAGGTCTGCCGCGAGATCCGCGCGATTTCCTCCAAGCCCGTCATCATGATCACCGCGAAGGACGAGGTTTTAGACAAGGTGGTCGGACTGGAGCTCGGCGCGGACGACTATGTGGTGAAGCCCTTCGACATGAAGGAGCTCTCCGCCAGAGTCAAGGCCGTTCTGAGACGGTATTCCGCCCACGACAACCAGAACGACGAGGAGACCATCAAGTTCGAGAACATGGAGATCTCCAAGCAGAAGTACGAGCTGAAGCTCAACGGCAAAGCGGTGGATATCCCGCCGAAGGAGCTGGAGCTGCTCTACTTCCTCGCCTCGCATTTCAACCATGTCTTCTCGCGCGACCAGCTTCTCGACAAGGTCTGGGGATTCGACTATCTGGGCGACTCCCGCACGGTGGACGTCCACGTCAAGAGACTCCGCGAAAAGCTCGAGGGCGTCTCCGACAAATGGACGCTCAAGACCGTCTGGGGCGTCGGCTACAAGTTCGAGCTGATCCAGTGATCCGGCGGCCGCAAGTCTTTGAAAGAGCTTTCGGCGTATGAAATCCGGGGAGGGAACTTCTCAGAAAGTCCCCTCCCTGTTGTTCGTTTTTCCGGGGTGTATCTGGGAGGGATCCCGCCGGAGAAGACCGTGTCCTCCCGAACCGACTGTCAGAGCGGAGCAACCGTATGTTCAGAAGCGTTTTTGTGAAGTATATCTCCGCCTTCATGCTCATCAACATCATCTCGATCCTTCTGTCCACCACCATCATCACTACGCTGGTCAATATCTACGACGAGAACAACAAGACGCGGACGCTCGGCAACATCGTCTACACCGTGTCCGATTACATCGTCACGGACTATTGGAGCAGCGGCAAGACCAGCTTCAGCGACTACCTGAACAACTCCGTGGTGCTCCTGAAACCGGTGCTCGACGCCATGGTCGCTTCCGTGGACGACGTGGTGCTCTTCATTTCCGACGGGGAAGGCGCCGTCAAGCTGGTGGGCGGATCCGAGAAATCCCGGGACTACACCGGGGAAGACGGCATCATCGACGAGGGGGACGACGTCCGCTATCCCGACGGCATTGTGGAGCAGCTTGAGAAACTCACTGGATCCGAAAAGATCTCCGTGAACAGCACGCTCGACGGCTTCTTCGAGGAAAAGCACCGGATCTGCATCCGGCCGATCTTCGCGGTGGACGGGCGGCTGGTCGGCTCCGTCATGGCCACGACCTCCAACACCGATATGGACGAGCTGCTCGAATCCATGATCCGGACGATGGTCATGTCCTCGCTCTGGCTCATGCTGGCGGCTCTGATCGCGGTCTATTTCATCACCGAACGACTCGTCTCCCCGCTCCGCTCCATGAGTATGGCGGCGAGGGAGTTCGCGGGAGGCAATTTCGACGTGCGCGTGCCGGAGAACGGCAACGACGAGGTGGCGGAGCTGGCGGTGGCGTTCAACAATATGGCGTCCACGCTCCAGCACAGCGAGGATACCCGCCGCCTGTTCCTCGCCAACATCTCCCACGATCTGCGCACGCCCATGACGACCATCTCCGGCTTCATCGACATGATCCTTCAGGGGACGATCCCGAAGGAAAAGGTCCCGCACTATCTCGAAGTGATCCGTTCCGAGATCCTCCGCCTGTCGCGCCTTGTGTCCAGCCTGCTCGACCTGACCAAGATCGAGGCCGGGGAGCGCAAGTTCAACAAGGTTCCCATGGATATCTGCGAGATGGGACGGCAGATCATCATCGCGTCGGAAAAACGGCTCGAGGAAAAGCAGCTGGACGTGCAGTTCGACGCCGACCGCGACAACATGTATGTGAACGCCGACGTGGACGCGATCCATCAGGTTCTCTACAACCTCTGCGACAACGCGATCAAGTTCTCGAAGCCCGGCGGAAAGTATATCCTCTCCATCCACGAGACGGGCGGGAAAATCACCGTCAGCGTCTTCAACGAAGGGGACGGGATCTCGCCCGAGGATCTGCCCTACGTCTTCGACCGCTTCTACAAGAGCGACAAGAGCCGCGGGCTGGACAAAACGGGAACCGGGCTCGGCCTCTATATTTCCCGCATCATCATCGAAGCACACGACGAACAGATCAGGGTGGAAAGCGAGTACGGCCAGTGGTGCCGCTTCTCCTTCTCCCTGCCGAAAGCGTCCGCCCCGAGAACGAAGGGCGGAGAAGGGGAGTCCTGACATGCCCGGAACCTACCGCTATACCGCAACCTGCCTCTTCGGTCTGGAAGGACTGCTGGGGGAGGAGATCGAAGCCCTCGGATGCCGCCGAGTCGAGAATATGGACGGACGGATCACCTTTGAGGGGGATTCTTCCGTCTGCGCCCGAGCCAGCGTCCGGTTCCGGTTCGCCGAGCGCTTGTATCTGAACCTCGGCACGTTCGAGGCGAAGACCTTTACGGAGCTTTTCGACGGCACGAAGACGCTGCCGTGGGAGGAGTTCGTCGGGAGGGAGGACGAGTTTCCCGTGACCGGCCATTCCGTCAAGAGCGGCCTTTTCTCCGTTCCGGACTGTCAGAAGATCGTCAAGAAGGCGGTCTCCGTCCGTCTGGGAGAGCGGTACGGTCTGACCCGCCTGCCCGAGACCGGAAGCCGGGTGCGCATCGAGTTCTTCCTTTTCAAGGATCGGGCGAATCTGATGATCGATCTCTCCGGCGTTCCCCTGCACAAAAGAGGATACCGGCCCGAGACCGTGGACGCGCCGATCCGGGAGACGCTCGCCGCCGCCATGGCCAGGTTCTCCCGCCCGCGCGAGGACGTTCTGTTCTGGGATCCCTTCTGTGGATCCGGAACCGTCGCCATCGAAGCCGCGATGCAGATGCGACGGATCGCGCCCGGCCTCAGACGGAGCTTTGCCGCCGAGTCGATCCCCGCTTTTCCCGCTTCCTCGTGGAAGGAAGCACGGGAGGCGGCGGAGGCGGAGATTTTGACGGACTCCGGATTTGAAGCCTACGCGACGGACATAGATCCGAAGTGCGTGGAAATCGCCGCGGCATCCGCTGAGAGAGCCGGCGTGAAGGACTGCGTCAACACCTTCGTGATGGACGCGCTGGATATCGACACCCTCGGACGAAGGGGAACGATCGTCACCAACCCGCCCTACGGAGACCGGCTCCTGACCCGCGAGGAGGCCGACGATCTCTACCGCGCGATGGGGCAGGCGTTTTCCCGGCTCGATCGCTGGCAGATCTACGTC
Organism: Oscillospiraceae bacterium; assembly: GCA_015065385.1. GTDB lineage: Bacteria > Bacillota > Clostridia > Oscillospirales > CAG-272 > UMGS1696. The sequence continues at coordinate 21,639 of SVQK01000093.1, forward strand.
ATCACCCAGAGCGAGAACTTCCAGAAGCTGTACGGACGCCGCGCCGACAAGATCCGCAAGCTCTACAACGGCATGATCCCCTGTTATTTCTATCAGTTCTTCAAAAATCCGCAGAAGAAGTGAATAGCGCATCCGTCCCACGTCCATCCTCGGAAGAGAGTGATTCTTTTCGGAGGATGGTTTTTTTGTATGGATGTGCGCGCTGAATCCCTGACGGGGGAATACGAGGAGGACACCGCGCGGTTTGCGGCCCTGCTGCGGGACGGGGAGAGCTTCGATCTGTGCAGCCGGGAGCTGACACCGGGGAAGATCCGGTTCCGGCTCTGGACGCTCGAGGGGCTGACCAGACCCGAGTCCTTTGATAAGCTCGTCTCCGCTCTCGAATCCTGCGGGGCCTCGGGAGCGGAGCCGGTCCGTGACGCCGCGCGGTTTGCCGGGACAGCCCTTCCCGCCGGACAGGTGAAGATCCTCTCTGACTTCGACGCTTTGGCCGCGGCGGTCCTCTCCGGATGCACCGCCGTGTTCTCAGACTTGTTCGGCAGGGACGCGCTCGCGGTGGATCTGCGCTCCTATCCGGTCCGGGATTCCGAGGAGCCGGAAAACGACAAGGTCATGCGCGGCAGCCGGGACGGATTTGTCGAAAACATCCTCACCAACGTCTCCCTCATCCGACGCAGGATCCGCACGCCCGCCCTTTTGGCAAAGAGACTCGCGGTCGGAGAGAGCACCCGGACGGATGTGGCGGTTCTGTGGGTGGAAGGGCGCGCGGACGCAGCCTATGTCCGGGATCTGACGGAGCGGATCGCCTCCCTCCGCACCGATTCCCTCGTCCTCGGGCATCAGTCCATGGCGGAAGCCCTGCAGCCCCGCGGCTGGCTCAATCCCTTTCCGAAGCTCAGGACGACGGAACGCCCGGACACCGCCGCGGCCGCGCTTCTGGAGGGAGGGGTGATCGTCCTCTGCGACAACAGTCCGGAGGCCATGCTCTTTCCCGTGACGCTGTTCCACTTTCTTCAGGAGACGGACGATTTCTGTTTTTCCCCGCTTACCGGGACCTACCTCCGTCTGCTCCGCCATTTGATTTTCTGGCTCACCATGATCGTCACGCCCCTGTGGATCCTTGTGCTGAATCACGCGGATCTGCTCCCGGACATGCTCGGGTTTTTGATCCCCCACGACCCCGGGGATCTGCCCATTCTGGTTCAGCTCATCGTGACGGAGTTTGCGCTGGACGGGCTCAAGCTCGCCTCCCTCAACACGCCGGACGTCCTCGCCAGCTCCCTGTCGGTGGTGGGCGGACTGCTGCTCGGTGATTTCGCAGTGACGGTCGGATGGCTGTCCCCGGACGTCATCCTGTATATGGCCTTTGTCGCCATCGCCAACTTCACCCAGTCCAGCTATGAGCTTGGCTACACCTTCAAATTCCTGCGGATCCTGACGCTGCTGCTCACCGCCGCCTTCGACTGGGCGGGGCTTTTGGCGGGCATTGCGGTCGGTGTGCTCTTCGCCGTGTTCAACCGGACCGTGGACGGACGCAGACGCTACCTCTGGCCGCTCATTCCCTTTGACGGAAACGCTGCCGCCCGCCTGATCCTGCGCCTGAAAAAACAGGACTGATTTTCATGAAAAAGCGGTCCTGATTAATAAATATACAAACCCGCCGACCGGTTTTCCCGCTTTTGTGGATAATTTACAAATCAACTAAATTTGTTCAACCGTACTTGACGGGGCCCCTCCGCCGTGATATAATTCAGCCGTAAATTATTTACCGTTGAATGAACCGAAAGGAAGGGTGTCCGCATGAACTTGAAACTCAATGGGAAAGGTCCCGAAGAGGAGCACGACCCGAAGGATTACCGGAACGCGCCGATGATGCTGGTGAACGAGGTCTCCCGCCTCATGTGGGACAACATCCGCAAGCGCGGCGTCGAGCATCCCGTTTCCCAGCGGTCCGGCCAGCTGATCCTCATGGAGCTTGCCAAGCGCGACGGCAGGACGCAGCTGGATCTGGCCACTTCCACCGGACTGAAAGCGCCCACCACCAGCGTCTCCCTGCAAAAGCTGGAAAAGGAGGGCTACGTCAGCCGCACCCCGGACGAATACGACCTGCGCGCGACCCGGGTGTTTCTCACCGAGAAGGGCCGGGAGATCGACGAGAGGATCCGCAGCGCCATCCGGGACGAGCAGAACCGCGCCAGCGCAGGCATGAGCCCGGAGGAGACCGAGACGCTGATCCGGCTGCTTTTGAAGCTCAAGGCCAATCTGAAGCAGGGCGAAGAGGGGGAGGAGCCGTTTTGAAAAAAGTCAGCCTCGTATCCTACCTGAAAAAATACTGGTTCTTCGCCATCATTTCCCCGCTCATGATGATGGGCGAGGTCGTGGTGGATCTGCTTCAGCCGAAGCTCATGGCGAACATCGTGAATAAGGTCGTGGAGACCGGCGTCACCGGAGAGGTGGATCCGGAGGTCATGTCCTTCATCCTGTTCACCGCGCTCAAGATGATCCTGCTCGTGGCGTTCGGCGGATTCTGCGGCGTCATGTGCTGCTACACCGCCTCCGTGGCCTCTCAGGGCTTCGGAAGCGATATCCGCGTTGACGCCTTCAACAAGGTCATGTCCCTCTCCCTCGAGCAGACGGACCGCTTCACGACGGGTTCCCTCGTGACCCGGCTGACGAACGATATCACGACCCTGCAGGACTTTGTCATGATGATCCTGCGCATGTTCGTCCGCGCGCCGATCTTCTTTATCATGGGCATCGCCATGTGCCTGACGCTCAACGTCAATTTCGGCATCGTGGCGTTCGTGGCTCTGCCCCTTGTTCTGATCATCGTGCTGATCATGGTGATCAAGGCCGTCCCGATCTTCACCGTCGTGCAGGAAAAGCTGGACCGGGTGAACTCCGTGGTGCAGGAAAGCGTCACCGGAGCCCGCGTCGTCAAGGCCTATACCCGCGAGGATCACGAGATCGCCCGCTTCGAGACGGCAAACCTCGACTTCCAGCGCACGAACCTCAGAGTCAGCTACATCATGTCCGCCATCTTTCCGGCTATGTCCCTCGTCATGAACGGCTCGGTCATCGCCATCATCTACATCGGCGGGCTGCAGGTGCAGGCGCGCGCGGTCAACGTCGGCGACGTCATGGCAGCCGCGCAGTACATCACGCAGGTTCTCTCCTCCGTCATGATGATGTCCTTCATGTTCCAGCAGGTCGCCCGTTCGAAGGCGTGCGCGGCGAGAATCCGCGAAGTGCTGGAGGCGGATCCCACCATTAAGTCCGGAGAGACCTCCGACGCTTCGGAGATCGGGACGGTCCGCTTTGAGAACGTGTCCTTCCGTTATCCCGGCGCGTCCGGCGACAACGTGCTCGACAACATTTCCTTCGAGGTGAAGAAGGGAGAGACCGTGGCGGTGATCGGCGCGACCGGTTCCGGCAAATCCTCGCTTGTCAACCTCATTCCCCGGTTCTACGATACCACGGACGGCGATGTCTTTGTGGACGGCGTCAACGTCCGGGACTGGGATCTGCATGCCCTGCGCTCCCGGATCGGCTTTGTCCTCCAGAAGAGCGAGCTGTTCTCCGGAACGGTGGACGAAAACATCCGCTGGGGCAAGACCGACGCGGAGATGGACGAAATCGTCGAAGCCGCGAAGATCGCGCAGGCGGACGAGTTCATCTCCAAGATGGAGGAAGGCTATACCTCCTATGTGGCTGAGCGCGGCGCGTCCCTCTCCGGCGGGCAGAAGCAGCGCATCGCCATCACCCGCGCGGTTCTCCGCCATCCGGAGATCATCATTTTCGACGACTCCACCTCCGCGCTCGACCTCAGCACCGAGGCGAAGCTCCGCCAGGCTCTGGGGCGCGAGTTCGGGGACACCACCGTCATCATGATTGCGCAGCGGATCGCCTCCGTCATGCACGCGGACCGTATCGCCGTCATCGAAAACGGGAAGATCACCGCGTTTGACAGCCACGACAACCTGATGAAGACCAGCGCGGCGTACCGGGATATCTACAGCTCCCAGATGAAAAACAACGAAGGAGGCGCGGACTAATGGCGAAGAACAACAAGAAAAATGACCTGATGCTGGAAAACGCGCCCTCTCCGGACAAGCTCCCCGGTAAGATGGATAAGAAGAAAGAAGAGGAAGAAAACGAACCCACGGCGGACGAGCTCCGTCAGATGATGAAGAAGAACCACTCCGAGGCGAGGGGACCGGGCGCCGGGCGCATGATCCGCGAGAAGCCGAAGAATCTCCGCGAGACCGTGGGCAAGCTGCTCCGCTACATCGGGAAGAGCAAGTGGCTCGTGTTCCTCATCATGCTCACGACGATCATCACCTCCGTGCTGAACTCCCTCGGCCCGAGACTGCAGGGGGCGGCAATGAACACGATGACCCTGTCCGCCTCCCGTCTCGACGTGGATTTCGAAGCGCTCGTCCACACGCTTGTGCTCATGGGGATTGTATATCTGGCCTCAGCGGTCATGCAGCTCTTTCAGGGCTTTGCGTCGGCCAAGATCTCCCAGACCACGGTCTACACGCTGAGACAGGATCTGTTCCGCAAGATTTCGTACCTGCCCATCTCCTATACCGACACCCATCCCTCCGGCGATATCATGTCCCGCATGACCAACGACGTGGACAACGTGTCGAACGCCATTTCCAGCTCCCTGACCTCCCTGATTTCCGCGGTCCTGACGCTGGTGCTGTCCCTCGTCATGCTCCTGTCCTATCACTGGAGCGTGGTGCTTGTGACGCTCATCACCATTCCGCTGACGATTTTCGCCTCCATGAAGCTCTCCGCCTTCATGCGGAAGTATTTCGTGAAGAGACAGGTGCTCCTCGGCCAGATGAACTCTCAGGTGGAGGAGATGGTCACCGGCTACAAGACCGTCATGGCCTACGGCAAGGAGGAGGACGCCTGCCGGGAATTCGCCGAGATCAGCGAGGAATTCCGGAAGTGCTCCATCAAGGCCAACCTGTGGGGCGGCGTCATGGGCCCGGTCAACAACATCATCAACAACGTCAACTACCTGCTTGTGGCGGCGTACGGCGCGTTTCTGTCGATGAAGGGGATCATTCTCCCCGGCGATATTCAGGCCGTGCTCCAGTATTCCCGCCAGCTCACGTTCCCCATCAACCAGATCGCCAACCAGTACGCGACCCTTCTGACGGCGGCGGCGGGCGCGGAGCGTGTGTTTGCCATTCTGGAGACTCCGGACGAAGTGGACGAGGGAACAAATCCCATGACCGTGGAGCAGATCCGCGGCGAGATCGAGTTCAAGAACATCAACTTCTCCTACATCCCCGGCAAGCAGGTGCTCCACGATTTCAGCCTCACTGTCAAGCCCGGTCAGAAGATCGCTCTGGTCGGCGCGACGGGTTCCGGAAAGACTACGGTGGTGAACCTCCTGACGCGCTTCTACGACGTGGATTCCGGCGAGATCAAAATCGACGGGGTGAACGTCAACGACATTCCGAAGTCCACGCTCCGCCGCGCCATTGCCATCGTTTTGCAGGATACGGTCCTCTTCCGCGACACCATCGGGAACAACATCCGGTACGGGCGGCTCGACGCCACGGAAGAAGAGCTGGAACACGCCGCCGATATGTCCGAATCGGACGAGTTCATCAACCGTCTGCCGGAGGGCTATGAGACGGTTCTGGCCGAGGGCGGATCGAATCTGTCCCAGGGTCAGCGCCAGCTTCTGGCCATTGCCCGGGCGGTTCTGGCCGATCCGAAGATCCTGATCCTCGACGAGGCGACCTCCTCCGTCGATACCCGGACCGAGATGCACATTCAGCAGGCCATGGTCGCGCTGATGAAGAACCGCACGAGCCTCATCATCGCGCACCGCCTCTCCACCATCCGGGACGCCGATATCATCATCGTCATGCAGGACGGCCGCGTCATGGAGTCCGGCAACCACGACGAACTACTCGAAAAGCAGGGCGTCTACTACAACCTCTATCAGAACCAGTTCGCAGGCTTTGAGACCTGACGAAACACCTCCGACGGGGAAGAGCGGAAGAAATGCTCCTCCCCGTTTTTTTCTTTTTTTCGCTCCGGCGGAACTTTTTCCGTTTCCCGCCGTCTAATGGACAGAAACAAGTTCAACGGAGGAAAACAGACGATGAAGATGAAAACCGCAAAACGCATGACCGCCCTGATCCTCGCCTCTCTGCTGCTGGCCGCGTGCTCCCGAACCGAGCCCGCCGCCGGAGGAGAGGAGACCGATCCCGTTTCCGAACCCGCGGTGACGACGGCCGATCCCGGAACCGGCAAAATCGAGGCGGAACCTGCCGGGAACGAAGGCCCCGCCGCGAATCCGGACGAGAACGGCGATGAGAAGAATGAGAAGGACGAGAAGACCGATCCCGTGCCCGCCGCTCCGGTATCGAAGTCCGTTTCCATCGTGATCCCGGCCACCTATTCCGAGGTCTTCAAGAAGCTGAATACGCGCACCGCGAACCGCGGATACGGACGGTACGCCATGGCGGATGGGATGGCCGAGGAGGATGCCGTCGAAGCCGAGGCTCCCATGATGCCGGCTCCCGAACCCACCGCCGCCGCGGATACCGCCGTGAATATGGTCGCCGAAAAAGCCGCATACGCCGACGATTCGGTCGATTTCTCCGAGACCAACACGCAGGTGAAGGGTATCGACGAGGCGGATATCGTCAAGACCGACGGAACGTACATCTACGCCCTCTTCAACGGGGAACTGCGGATCTACACCGCCGCGGGAGCCGACACAGCCCTTTTGTCCCGGACCAAGGCCGCGGATTCCGAACGGTACTATGAAGACGAATGGAACTGGGCCAAAGTCGAAGGGGAGAAGTCCGACTACAGCTACAACAGCTGGAAGAACGCCGAGGAGATGTTCATCCTCGGAGATACCGCCGTTGTGATCGCAAACTGCGGGGAAAATGCCAACGGGCAGGTGGACGGCGAATGGCGGTACGAGGATAAGTCGTATGTGCTCGCGGATTTCTACGACATCTCCGACCGGGCGAATCCCGTCCTTGTGAGCTCCGCGGGGCAGGACGGCTATTATCAGTCCAGCCGCCTCATGGACGGAAAGCTCTACCTCATTACCAACAAGTACAACTACGGCTGGTACGGATACAAGATCGACGAGAGCATGCCGCGCGAATACGTTCCCATCCTCTACACGGACGGGGATGCCGAACCCGTGGCCGTGGACCGCATCTGCTGGCCTGAGACCACCGAGGAGTCGAGCTACACCGTGGTGGGACGCTACGACGTCGCCGGTCGCGCGATGGAAGATTCCCTCAGCGTCCTCGGAGCGGGGAACACCTTCTATATGAGCAAGAATTACCTCTACCTCGCCGACAGCCGCTATTTCAACGACCTCACGAACGAGTTCAACGAGAGCATCTACCGCGTGGAGGAATACGCGTCGGGCGACCGCACCGAGCTATTGAAGCTCTCCGTGACCGGTCCGATGGAGATCGTCGCAACCGGCACTGTGGACGGCGACCTGCTCAACCAGTTCTCCATGGACGAATACAACGGGTATCTGCGCGTCGTCACGACCTCGTGGAACAACGCCTATCAAATCTGGAACGACGACGAGCGCGAGTTCTCCAACTGGAAATACCTCGAATCCGGACAGACGAACGGTCTCTATATCTTCGACGAATCCATGAATCTCACGGGCTCCGTGGCGTCCCTCGCGCCGGACGAGCGGGTCTATTCCGTGCGCTTTGACGGGGAGGTCGGCTATTTCGTCACCTTCCGTCAGGTGGATCCGCTCTTTGCCGTGAATCTCTCCGATCCCGCAAATCCGACGGTCATGAGCGCTCTGAAGATCCCCGGATTCTCCCGGTACATGCACCCGTGGAGCGAAGGCCTGCTCTTCGGCCTCGGTCAGGACGCGGACGAGGAGACCGGACGGACCGGCGGCATGAAGCTCTCCATGTTCGTCACCTCCGATCCCTACGCCGTCTATGAAAAGGACAAGCTGATCCTCGACGAATCGTATTCCGAAGCGCTTTACAACCACAAGGCTCTCCTCATCGCACCGCAGAAGGGCGTCATCGGATTCCCGGCGGACAACGGCTATGTCCTCTATCATTACGACGAGCAGACCGGCTTCACCAAGACCAACCAAGTCGATCTGGACGACAAGTGGTACTGGAGCTGGAACACCCGCGGGCTTTACGTCGGAGACATCATCTACATCGTCGCCGAGCAGGGCGTCACGGTGCTGAACCTCATCACGGGCGATTTCATCACCACGATCTACAACTGACGCGCCGAATCAACTTGCCCCCCTTACCTCACCGGACCGCCGGAGCATCCCGCATATGGGGACCGGCGATCCGGTTTTTTCGGCGGATGCGGGTCTTTCACCCTTGCAATCCGGCTCCCGGTCGGCTATAATGGAGAAAAAACGGAGGACTTCATGGAACGCAACATTATTCTCGGAACGGACTGGTGGACCGACTGCGACGATATTGCCGCCGTCCGGATCCTCTGCCGCGCGCACAAACGGGGACTCTGGACCTTCCGGGGCGCGGTGCTTGACGCCTGCATGCCCTATTCCGTCCCGTCCCTGAACGCCTTTCTGACGTCGGAGGGCCTCGGAGACCTCCCGATCGCCGTGGATTCCGACGCGTCCGACTTCTCGGGGAATCTTTCGCCCTATCAGGAGAACATGGTCAAATCGCTCCCCCACAGGATGCAGCGGAACGAGGAGGCCGAGCCGCCCGTCCCGTTCCTCAAGCGGATTCTCGCGGACTGTCCGGACGGGACGGCAGAGCTGATCGAGATCGGCTTTCCGCAGGTCTGGGCCGCCCTGTTGAAGGATCCCGAAGGGTCTGACCTTGTCGGGCGGAAGGTGCGCCGGATGTGGATGATGGCGGGGCGATGGGACAACGGGGGCCGCGGATTCGAGCACAACATTGCCAACAACGCCCGGTCGCGGGAGGGGGCGGCCTATGTGCTGGAGCATTTCCCGAAGCCCGTCGTCTTCCTCGGCTGGGAGGTCGGCGCGGATGTGATTTCAGGGGGCGATCCGGAGAACGACGCCGATCCGCTGGTCCGGGCCTTCCGCGATCACGGCTCGCCGCGGGGACGTTCGTCGTGGGATCCCATGACCGTCCTGCTCGCGCTGGCGGAGGATCCCGAAAAAGCGGGATATTCCATCCGCCGAGGATGGGCGTCAGCAGATCCCGCGACAGGGGAGAACTCGTTCCGGTACGACGAAACCGGCCCGCACGCCTACGTCGTCAGAGAACGGCCCGCGGCATGGTACGAGGAGGAACTGAGCCGCTGGCTGCGCTGAAGAGGTCATGCGCGGCATTCACAGTTTACGGGACAAAACCTGCATTTTTATTCAAAAATCCGCAAAAGTACTTGCATTGTTGAAGAAACCGTGGTATAATGGCGGCAGTATCAAAGCAGAGGCGCGGTGAGAATGGCTGCGGATGGGCAAAACTCCGGGTTCGGGATCCAGAGGCCGTCCGCGGGAGGTCGAACCGCCGAAGGGGAGGTCCCGGATCCCCTGGGGCGTATCGGAATACGGTGCGCACTGTCACGAACCGTGGAGCGCTGCTTGCGTCGCCCTTTCCTCCGGAATGCTGTATTCCGGGTCGATCGGACGTCCGGCGAACGAAACGCGGGGCGTCTGTTTTTTGTTTCCGAAATCTCTGAAACAGAAAGGAACCCGACATGAAAAACCGCAGCATCAGGCGCGTCATCCCCTATGTCCTGCTGGCCGTCGTTCTGGTCATGACACTGGCGGTCACCGTATTCGCGGACGGCGACGAAGAGGCAGGAGGCGGATCCTTCGCCTACGCCACCGCGCTGTCCCTCCTTCCGCCGCTGATTGCCATCGTTCTGGCTCTGATCACGAAGGAAGTCTATTCCTCCCTCTTCATCGGCATCCTCGTCGGAGGACTGCTGGCGACGAACTTCTCCTTTGCCAAGACCCTCGACACCGTCATCAGCGACGGCATCATCGAGTCCGTGTCCGGGAACGCGGGCGTGTTCATCTTTCTCGTGATCCTCGGCATTCTCGTGGCCCTTCTGAACCGGACCGGCGCGTCGGCGGCGTTCGGCAAATGGGCGCAGAAGAACATCAAGACCCGGGTCGGCGCGCAGCTCGCCACCTTTGCCCTCGGCGTCCTCATTTTCATCGACGACTATTTCAACTGTCTGACGGTCGGCTCCGTCATGCAGCCCGTCACGGATTCCCACAAGATCTCCCGGGCCAAGCTGGCGTACATCATCGACGCGACGGCAGCTCCGGTTTGCATGATCGCTCCGATCTCCTCGTGGGCGGCGGCGGTCGCCTCCTACGCCGAGGGTACGGGATATTCCGGACTGTCCCTTTTCGTCCGCGCGATCCCCTACAATTTCTACTCCCTCCTGACCCTCGTCTTCATCGTCGTTCTCGCGCTCATGAAGTTCGATTACGGCCCCATGGAGAAGCACGAGAAGAACGCTCTGGAGAACGGCGACCTCTTCACCTCCGGCACCGAACACGCGGCGGAGAACACCGGCAAGGTCGGGACCCGCGGGCGTGTCTTTGACCTCGTGATTCCGATCGCGGTTCTGATCGTGATCTGCGTGATCGGCCTGATCTATGTGGGCGGCTTCTTCGGCACCGATATCTGGGGCGGACAGGACTACGCGGGCGACTTCATCGGCGCGTTCTCCAACACGGACGCGACGCTCGGTCTGCCGTGGGGCGGCATCATCACGCTCGTAGCGGTCATGATCTACCTGATCTGCCGCAGGGTCATCACCTTCAAGGAGGCCATGGAGTGCTTCCCGGACGGCTTCAAGGCCATGGTCCCCGCGATCCTGATCCTGACCTTCGCGGGCTCGCTCAAGAACATGACCTCCCTCCTCGGCTCCGCGCAATTCGTCAAAGACTTCATGTCCGGCGCGGCTAAGGGACTTACCACCTTCCTGCCCGCCGTGATCTTCCTTGTCGCTGTGTTCATCTCCTTCTCGACCGGAACCTCGTGGGGTACCTTCGGTATCCTGATTCCGATCGTGACGAGCATCTTCCCGGCATCCTCCGAGCTCATGTACATCGGCATGTCCGCCTGTCTGGCCGGTTCGGTCTGCGGCGACCACTGCTCCCCCATTTCCGACACCACCATCATGTCCTCGGCCGGCGCGCGGTGCGACCACATCAACCATGTGTCCACGCAGCTGCCCTATGCCATTACGGTGGCGGCGGTCTCCTTCGTCTCCTTCATCATCGCCGGGATCCTCGGCAATCTCATGCCCGGTCTTGCGACTGCGCTGATTTCCCTCGTGATTGCGGTCGTCCTCATGATCGCAACGCTGATCGTGATCCGCAATGTGACGCGGAAGAAGGCGTGAGAGGAACACAGTTTATCGCTCTCAAAACAAAAGGCCCGCTTATGCGGGTCTTTTTCTGTCCGGATGTGATACTAATCTCAAGCTAGAAGGGAAACGCGGCTTTCTTTCGGAGAAAGCTCGCTCAACAAGTTGAGCAGCAAAGAACTTCATGGGTAGGGAACAAAGGATAGGCTATACCAATCAAGTGAAGCTGAAGCTTTGGCACACCAATATAGTCATCCAACCTTATCAGAGTTATCGCACGCGATGCTCACCCGCTCAACGAGTTGAGCAAGAAGGCCGTTCGCCTTCTACATGGGGCGATCAAAACCCATATGGTTTTGCTTTTAGGTTGAGAATAGCATGAAAAACGCGGCGGCGGGTCAATTGTCCGCGGGATCCTCTTTTTCGGACAAGGCAAGATCTTCCCGGATCGTCTCCCAGATCTGGGCGGCGGCGAATTCGGAACCGGCGGGGGAGGCGTGGGCTCCGTCCTCCCAGTAGAGCTCGAGCTCGGGATGGCTCTCTTTGTATGCCCACCAGCGTTCGCCCACGGGAGCCACGAGCGCGCCGATCTCCTCCGCGATCTGCCGGTGAACGGTGTTCATGAGCGCCTGCACCTCCGGCTCCGCCTTCATAGACCAGCATTCGTAGAGCACCGGCTTGCTCCCCGCCTCCCGGATCAACGCATTCAGACGGTTGGCTGCGTCGCGGAACTTCTCGACCGGTCCGAACGGATGCGCGTGCTCCTGCAGAACGACGTAATCGTATCCGCCGAACAGGATGTCGAAGCGCACGTCCGGCTCATTTGCGTGCTGGGCCAGAAACCAGCCGCCGTGGGACAACATGGTGACCCGGCAGCGGATCCCCTCCTCTTCCGCGCGGCGCTTGACCATGAGGGGCATATCGTTGAAATAGGTGTGGCTGTTGCCGATGAACAGGATGCCGAGTTCTTTCTTCATCTTTCTGTCTCCGTTTCGCTTGATCGTCCAGGTGAATCTTCGGGAATCCGGCCCTATTATACTCCAAAGGCCGCTCCTCTGTCAACCTGCGCGGACGCTCTTCCGCGCCGGAAAATGCTAAAATTGTGGCTTTCCTTCGAAATCATCCGCGAAAAGTCATCCTCAAAACTCCCGCGCGGCGTTATTGCAATCCCGCCACCGATGCGCTATACTGTGTTCAGAAGACAGCGGGCCTGCGGCTTCGGAATTTACAAAAACGAAAAAGGAGATCACAGCCATGCCGGTCAATCCGGAAAAAATGGGCGAGCAGATCCGCGCCCTGAGAACCAGCAAAGGGATCACGCAGAACGAACTGGGGGAACGGCTCAACGTGGCGTTTCAGACGGTGAGCAAGTGGGAGAGAGGTGAATCCCTCCCCGACACCTCCATCCTCCCGGATCTTGCCAACGTCCTCGAGACCACGGTGGATAACATTCTCATGGGCGGGGAGCGGCTGACGGGATACACGCGGCGCGTCACCGTCGCTGAGGTGGCGGAGGGGATCGCGTGCTTCGAGCGCATCGGAGAGCTGCTCGGCAAGGACAGCTATTTCTATATCGGCGCGATCGAGGGATGCGACCGGAAGATGAACATCGAGCTGGAGAAGTATCTCGCCGACCCGTTCGGACGGGAGGCCATGATCGCGGAGGCGACAGTCCAGCTCATGATGAACGGCGCGTATGTGGATATCACCGATATCCGAAAAAGCTTTACCTTCGAGCACTGGGTGAAGACCGTCTCCAAAGTCGCCGAAGAGCGGTTCGGAATCAGGTGAGGGATCTGACCGGGATTTGGGAGATTCAACCGGCAGTTGCGGAAAAATCAAACAATGGGCCCTTGCCTTTTCGAGGACCGCGCGGTATCATGAGAGCACGGAACGGCCGGTTCGAACTCCAAAAAGACTGCGAGGAAACCATCATGTCATTCGGCGAAAGCGTCAGAACCCTCAGGAAAAAAGCGGACTACACGCAGGAAATGCTGGCGGAGCTTCTCGGGATCTCTCCGCAGGCGGTCAGCCGGTGGGAATGCGATTCCGCCATGCCGGACGTCTCCCTTCTGCCGAGACTTGCGTATCTGTTCGGCGTCAGCACCGATACGCTGCTCGGCGTGGATCTGGAAAAGCGGGATCGTGACATCGGATCGATCCGTGAAGCGGCGAACCGCGCGGCCTCCGACGGAAACCGTACGGAAGGGATCCGGATACTCAGAGAAGGGCTGGAAGCCTATCCGAACTCCCATGTGCTGATGGCGGCTCTGGCGGACGCTCTGCTGCTGGAAGGACAGCTTGAGGAAAGCCTTTCCCTCGCGGAATGGGTGATCGGGCACGAGTCGGAGATGAAGCTGAAGGCGGACGCGATTTCCACGGCGAGCTGTGTTCTTGATCGGATGGGGCGGCACAGTCAGGCGGTGGAGCTTGCCAAAAAGATCCCGGAGCTCGGCTGTGACGATCTGCTCATCCATCTGCTCAAGGGCTCCGAACGGATCCGGGAACTGCGGCATAAAGCGCTGATCGACGGAACGGAGGCTCTGTACTGTCTCGCCTGTCTTGCGGAAGCGGAAGACGACGGCGGAGAACCCGCGTTTTCTTCGGAAGAACGGCGGGAGGTTTATGAGCGTCTTCTCAGCCTGTACGACCTTTTCTTCCCGGAGGGCGAGTATTTCTTCTACGCGCAGTTTCCCGCACGGATCCACCGGAAACTCGCACAGGCGGATCTGGCGGAGGGCAGAGAAGAGGAAGCCCTGTTTCATCTGCGGGAGTGCGTGCGATTCGGGAGGATGTTCGAACAGTACGACCCGGAGGCCGAACGAACGTCCCTCTTCTTCCGCGGAGAGGCGGACGGCGGCTGGGTGAGGACGGAGGCGGGATCGGAGGGCTGGGACGAGCTCCGCGAATGGCTGTCCGATCCCCTGTTCGACGGGATCCTGGACAGATTGGACGAACAGGACTGAATGAAAAACGGACGGGAGGATCTGCGACGATCTCTTCCGTCCGTTTGATTTCGGGGAGTTTATGCCGTGGCCTGCTTTGCCTTGAGCAGCTTGTCGGCCTTGTCGAGCATGCCGGAGTCCTGACGCTGTGCCATGACGAGACGCCAGTAGAAGCCCTTCTTGTCGAGCAGCTCCTGATGCGTGCCGAACTCCACCAGATGGCCCTTGTCCAGAACAATCAGCCGGTTGGCGTTGCGCAGGGTGGACAGGCGGTGGGCGATGCAGAAGGCGGTGCGGTCCTTGGCGAGCTTGTTGATGGCGTCCTGGATGAGCTTTTCCGTCTCGGTGTCAAGGGCGGCGGTCGCTTCGTCCAGAATCAGGATCTTCGGGTTGTGGATCAGCGCGCGGGCGATCGCCACTCTCTGACGTTCGCCGCCGGAGAGGGAATACCCCTTTTCGCCGATCATGGTGTTATAGCCGTCGGGCAGGTTGACGATGAAGTCGTGCGCGTTCGCCAGCTTGGCGGCTTCGATGACTTCCTCATCCGAGGCGTGCGGCTTGGCGTACTTGATGTTGTCCCGGATGGAGCCGGAGAACAGGTGCGTTTCCTGAAGCACCACGCCGATCTGGCTTCTCAGCGCGTTCTGGGAGATATCCTTGATGTTGACGTCGTCGATCATGATCGCCCCGTCCGTCACGTCATACAGACGCATGAGCAGGTTGATGAGCGTGGTCTTGCCGGAGCCGGAATGGCCAACGACGCCGATCATCTCGCCCTTTTTCACGGTCAGGTTGATGTCTTCGAGCACGGGATTGTAGCTGTCGTAGCCGAAGGTCACATGGTCGAAGGTGACGTCGCCCTCGATGTCGATATCGATCGGGAGGTTGATATCCGCGACTTCCGGCTGTTCCTCTAAGATTTCAAGCACCTTGCCGAGGGAGGTGAGGAACGCGGAGATCTGGCGCGGGATACCGGTGATCCAGAGCAGCGGCCCGTAGATGATGTTCGCGTAGGAGTTGAACTGATGCAGGTCGCCGTAGTTCATCGTCCCCTTGAACAAGAGGTAGTTGCCGTAGAACAGGATCAGGTAGGAACCGATTCTCGTCACGAAACCGAGGAGCGGGAAGAAGGTGTCGAACAGCAGGGCGTTGGATTCGGTCTGGGCGGCATGGCGGTCGGTGCGGCGGTGGAAGGTGGCGATTTCGCGCTCCTCGTTGCCGAAGGACTTGACTACGCGGATGCCGTTCAGAATGTCCTGCAGGAAGAGCCGGACGTGATACCCGAGCACCCAGTCCTTCCGGTTCCGGTTCTGCATGGTGGACCAGAATCTGCGGACCAGCCACACCACGAACGGGATCGGAATGAACACGAACATGGACATGATCGGGTTGATGATGAGCAGGAAGATCAGCGCGAGGATGAAGGACGCCCCCTGCGTGAAGAGGGAGGGGAGCTGCCCGGTCATGAAGGCCTGCACCGCGTTCACGTCCCCCGTGATGCGCCCCATCAGGTCGCCGGTGGACTTGTGGGAGATGGAGGAGATGGACAGGGTGGAGATCTTTTCGTAGAGCAGCGTCCGCATCATGAGGGTGAACTTGTTGCCCGCGATGGCGGAGAGGCGGCTCTGGATCACGCCGAGGACTCTCTGCACGAGATCGATGGAGATGATGGCGAGGAAGATCAAGAGGAACGCCCGCGTGTGCTCGTCCTCGAGGAAGGAGCCGACGGGCCGGATGCTCTCGTTGGTCAGATAATCGTTGACGGCGGTGCGCTGGATGGCGGGCAGAATGAACTGGATCGCCAGAGACACCACGGACACGATGAGCGGGAAGAAGAGCATGAAGCGCAAGCCCCGCGTCAGGCCCCAGAGCTTTTTGTAGACTTCCGCGGAGTTGCGGCAGAAGGGGCAGATCGTGGTGCCGGGGATGAACGGGCGTCCGCATTTCGGGCAGAAGTGCTCGTTTTCCTTGTTCTCCACGGGAGCCCCGGGTTCCAGCCCTTCGCGCCGTTTTTTCGCCAGATCCTCGCAGGCCTGAACCAGCACGGAATAGCGGGGCAGGTTGCGTCCGGAGAGGAACTGGCAGATGAGCGTCGTCACACCGTCCACCACGCCGTAGAACGCGCAGTTTCCGTACAGCACTTCGGTGGAGAAGACGGTGCACCGTTCCAGCTCGTAGGAGGAGAGCACCGCTCCGTCGAGGATGCAGTAGATCTTCCGGTCGGTGACCGCCGTCCATCCCTTGACGAATTTCTCGTCGAGGACGTTGAACGGGACGCAGTACATGAGGATTTCGTCCGGAGAAGCGGCGGCGTCGTACGCGGCTCGATCCTTCTCCGGGAGATCGTACATTAGTTTCATGAGGAACCTCCCGTGGAATCAGAGGTAAATCTCGATGGTGCGGTAGGTGAGGCGGTCGAGCTTCGTGGGATCGGGGATCAGGAAGCAGTTGCCATCCATATCGAAGATGTAGATCCGCCCGTCCTCCAGCACGCGGATGTTGGAGAAGGGGTTGTTCAGCACGATGGACACCTTGCCGGCGGAGGTTTCGGCTTCCCAGTAGTTGTAGCCGAACTTTTCCTTGGCGGAGGTGATGCGGTGGATGATCGGGGTGAAGTAGCGGATCTCCAGCTCGGCGTTGATGAGATCCACGGTCTTCTTGTCGAAGATGTTGATGTTGCGGATCATGCCGATCTCGGAGCCGCGTCCCTTCGCGCGCGTGTCGGGCTCTCTTACGGAGAGGAATTCGTCCGGTGAGGTGACGGGGAAGGAACGGCGGATCACGACGCGCTCAAAGGATTCCTCCTCGCCCTCCGCGTTGATGATTTTCAGGGAGATCAGGCCGCCCTCGGACGCGGAGAACCAGCTGTTTTCCGGGGTCATATTGATGGAGACGCGGTGCTTGAAGAGATCGTCCGCGTTGACTTCGCCGTCCTCTTCCGCATCCGCCGCCTTTGCCTCGGCTGCCTCCGTCTTCTTGGCCTCCGCGCTTTCGTTCTTCTTTTCGGCGGCGGAGGAGCCGTTCTTCTTTTTCTCGGCCTTCGGGGTATTCTCTTTCTTCATGATAACCTCCTGTGGATCCGATTCTCTTACATACCGGAGAGGACTTTCTTCATGGCTTCGCTCTGGAGCTTGTAGAGCTTGTAGTAGACGCCGCCCTTGGCCAGCAGTTCGTCCGGCGGGCCTTCCTCGGCGATCTCGCCGTTTTCGATGACGAACAGGTAGTTGCAGTCCTTGAGGGTGGAGAGGCGGTGCGCGATGGTGATGCAGGTCCGGCCTTCCACCAGTTTGGCCAGCGCGTCGCTGATCAGGCGTTCGGTTTCGGTGTCCATGGCCGCGGTGGCCTCGTCCAGAATCAGGATGGACGGGGACATGAGCAGGGCGCGGGCGATGGATACGCGCTGACGCTCGCCGCCGGACAGGGAACGGGAGCCCGAGCCGACTTCCGTCTCATACCCTTCGGGCAGGCGGACGATGAAGTCGTGGGCGTTTGCCGCCTTGGCCGCCGCGATGACCTCTTCCATGGTGGCGTCCGGTCTCGCGTAGCGGATGTTGTCGGCGATGGTCCCGCGGAACAGGAAGATTTCCTGCGATACGATGGCGATGTTCCGGCGGACCGAGGACATCTTGATCTTCTTGAGATCAACACCGTCCATGAGGATCTGCCCGGCGATCGGGTCGTACATGCGGGTGATGAGGTTTGCTATGGTGGATTTGCCGGAGCCGGTGTGTCCGACGAGCCCGATGTTGTCGCCCGCGTGGATCTTGATGCTGACGTCCTTCAGGATGGGACGGTTGGGATTGTAGTGGAAGGAGACGTTCTTGAACTCGATATCGCCGTCGAAGGAATCCTTCACGATGGGATCCCGCGCCTCCATGACCTCCGGAACCATATCCAGCACCTCGAACATGCGCTGCGCGGCGTTCATGGTGTCGGTCACAAGGTTGGTGAAGGTCGAGAAGAACTGCAGCGGGCCGAAGATCATGCCGATGTACCCGAGGTAGGTGGTGAATTCACCGTAGGTCATATGCTCGCCCATCACCTGCAGGCCGCCGAAGCCCCAGATGGCCTGGGAGGACATGCCGATCAGCAGGGAGACGATGGGGAAGATGGTGAGGGAGGTAATGTTCACCTTCAGGTTCGCGGCGTACAGGCGGTCGGAGTAGTTGTAGAACCGGTTGGTCTCCTCCGCTTCCTTTGCGAAGGCCTTGACCACGCGGATGCCGTTGAGGGAGTCGCCCAGCATGGAGTTCATGGAGGAGGACGCCCGGTACTGCTTCGAGTACATTCTCCACAGCTTCGGCAGCATGACCCGGAAGATCACCACGATGAGCGGCACCGGGATGAAGACGAGCAGGGTCATCTTCCAGTTCAGGTAGAAGAGGAAGAAGGTCAGGCCGATGAAGTTCAGGGCGTTGATGATGAAGTGCGGCAGACCGTCGATGTAGAACGAGCGGATGCGCTCCGCGTCGTAGTTCACGCGGTTGATCAGACGGCCCGTCGAGTTGTTGTTGAAGTAGGAGAGGGAAAGACCCAGCATGGAGTCGAAGACCTTCTGCTTCATCTCCTTCATCATCCGGGTGGACAGCTTGGCGTTGGTCCGGTTCTGGATGATGTTGATGAACAGGGAGAGCAGGGCCAGTCCCACGATGACGGAGAGCACGATGAAGAGCTTCGTCAGGGAGTGCCATTTGCCCGTGGAGCTGATGACCCGGTCGTAGAGGATCTCGCCGTTGATGATCGGGCTCACAAGCGACACGGCGGAGGAGGCCAGCATGCAGAAGACCACCAGCACGACATGCCACTTGTAGGGGACGAGAAACTCAAGAAGCCGGTGAAGCAGGGCGTTCTTGTTCTGACAGTGCTTGCAGACCTTGCGGAACTGGTTTTCGTAGACCCGCCCGCACTTGGGGCATTTGGCGTTGAACTGCTCGAAGATCTGGTCGTCGTCCGCGATCTCGTCGCCCCGGAGGAACCGGTCGATGAGCTCGCAGAAGGCGAAGAGGCGCTGGCGGGTCGCGTTGGTGCTCTGCGCCTTGATCTCGGTGACGGTGTTCCTGTTCCACTCCTCGAGGATCCTGTCCCGCTCCTCCTTCTCCGTATCCTCCGGGATCTCGGGGCGCACGGTCTCGTGACGGAGCATCAGAAGCCGCGTGGAGGAGAGGCAGGTGTCAACGGTAAGATCCGAATAGAGATCCATGGAGAAGGAATCCAGATAATGGACCTTCGCGGCGTATTCGATCTTGCCCCAGTCGTCAAAGTCCGTGTGGTGTTTGTGCTGCTTGCGGGGAATGGAATCCGGGTCGCCGAGGAGGCGGTGGATCAGGCGGGTATTCTTTTCATAAACCAGCCACGATTCGCCGAAGTTTCCGTCGAAGTCCAGATCCATCCGAACGGCCATGGTCATATCGTCGAGGGAGAGTCCTTTTTCGCCGATGGCCGCCGCCGCCGCGTCCGTAAATTTGTCAAGCGGTAGCATAGGATAGCCTGCCTTTCCCTGATTTTTGCGCTTCGCTGCGCATTCTTCAGAAAAATTCATATTTTCCTGTACACAAGGGTGCGCGGATATGGTATAATATACAGGAACGCCGATCTGCCGGGCGGAAGAACGCATGGTTCACCGCATCAACAGTCTCTTTATGATAGCCTCCCGCGGCGGAATTTGCAAGAGTTTTTTGAAAAAAGTTCAATTTCGGCAACTGACACAAAACCCTCTCGTTCGAATGGAGTAAACATGCTTAAAAAATCAAAGGGTTGGACGAAGAGCAAAAACGTCAACTCCAAACGCTACAAGAACGATCTCGCCAATTATCTGAACGAACGGAGCATCAAGTGCGTCACCGAACGGATCGAAGGGATCGAAGAGGTGATCGGGCGCTCCGGGGTGATCATGAAGCGGGACGACGAGCTGGTCGTCTACTGCGGCAGCGAAACCGTCATGCGGACGAAGATCGACGATCTTTACGCGTGGGAGCTCTTGTCCCTCGAAGGCGTGGTCATCACGGCCCACGATCTGGAGCACGGCGGGGCGGAGCGCACCATCATCGCGTTTTACACCTACTGGCGTCCCATGGAGGGCTGACGTGGACATCCCGATCGACGGCAGATACGCCGGACTTACGGTGCGGGACGTGCTGCGCGGGGAGCTGGGCTTTTCTTCCAATTTAATAAAAAAGCTCAAATTCTCGGAGGGCGGGATCCTTGTGGACGGTCAGTTCGTCACGGTGCGCCATGTGCTCCGGGAGGGCGAGCTTCTGACCCTCGGGACGGAGGACAGGGAAGAGGACGTGAGTCCCTACCTGATCCCTTCGGATCTCCCCGTACAGATCCTGTACGAGGACGAATGGATCACCGCTGTCAACAAACCGCCGGACATGCCCGCGCATCCCTCTCAGGGGCACCGGCTGGATACGCTGGCGAACGCGCTCGCGTGGAGATACCGGGAGAGGATCTATGTTTTCCGCCCGGTCAACCGTCTGGACCGCGACACAAGCGGCTGCATGCTCACCTCCAACACGAAGGACGCGTCCTATAAAATGTATGCCGCCATGACCTCGGGACGGATCCGGAAGGAGTATCTGGCTGTCCTCGACGGGATCCCGCCGAAAAAGGAGGGCACGCTCCGCTCCTATATGAGGCGGCGTCCGGACAGCGTCATCGAGCGGGAGGAATGCTCCCCGGAAGCGGACGGCGCGAAAGAGGCCGTCACGGAGTACAGGGTGATCGGCGAAGCGGACGGACACGCGCTGGTCGCGGCGTTCCCCGTCACGGGGCGGACCCATCAGCTGAGGGTCCAGTTCGCCGGGATCGGATGCCCCATCGCGGGCGACTCCCTCTACGGATCGGAAAGTCCCCTGATCGGACGGCACGCGCTCCACTCGGCCCGCACGACCTTTCCCCATCCCATGACGGGAGAGATCCTCACGGTCACGGCTCCGCTTCCGGACGACATGGGACGGCTCGCCGGCTCCCTCGGGCTGACGCTTCCGCGGGGGCTTGACTGAATCACAACAAGTATTCGGGTATTTCATCAGGAGGAATCCCTATGGTACGCTTTATGCGCCGGCTCAACCGATGGATCCATCCCCTTGCGCTCGTCTTCATCCTGCTCGGGATCGCGGCGGCGGGGATCAACATAGGCTATATTCTTTCCTCCCGCTTTGCAGACGCCTTCAACGCGGGGGTGTCTTCCCATATCCGCGTCTTCATGGCCCACCTGACCGGGTGGATCCCCTTCTCTTTGGCGGAATTCATCGTGCTCGGATCCCCGGTGATCGCGGTCGCGGTGATCGTGATTGCCGTGCGGAAGGCCGGACGGAGCTCCCGTTATTTCGTCCGGACCCTGATCGCGCTTCTGTCCGTCGCAGCCCTGCTCTACGCGATGTTCGTCTTCTCGTTCGGCGCGGGCTACCGGACTCCCTCCGTCGGGAAGAAGCTGGGGCTGGACCGGGAAAAGGTGACCGTGGAGGAGCTGGCCGGGACCATGCGGATCGCCGTGGAGGAGCTGAACGGGCTCGCGGACGAGGTGATGATCATCCGGGACCGCGGCTCCGTGCGCCCGTATTCCCATGAAAAAGCGGTGGCGCTCTGTCTTGACTCCTATGCCGCGCTCTCCGACGAATACGGGTTCCTCGCCAAGCTCGACGCGCCGGTGAAGGAGCTTGTGACCTCGGATCTCATGACCTATACGCATATCTCCGGGATGTACACCTATTTCACCGGGGAGGCGAATCTGAACACCAACTACCCCTATTACGTCAACGTCTATACGACAGCCCACGAAATGGCGCATCAGCGGGGGATCGCGCGGGAGGACGAGGCCAATTTTCTGGCGTTCCTCGTCTGCATCCGCTCGGAGGATCCCTTCATGCGGTATTCCGGGTATCTGAATCTGTACGAGTATCTGTATTCCGCCCTGTCCGCCGACCGCGCTCTCCGGGACAGCGTGCGGGAAGGGCTGGATCCCCGCGTGCAGTACGATCTGGTGTGCTACAGCCGGTTCTTCGATAAGTACCGGGAAAACACGGTCGCCACGGTTTCGAACACCGTGAACAACACCTATCTGAAAATGCAGGGGACCGAAGGCGCGCGGAGCTACGGCCTGATGGTGGATCTGGCGGTCGCGTACTACCGGGACAGGCTCGGCTGACGACAAGGGCTTGCCGGAGACACCGGACGATTCCGATCATAATTTGGAAAAGGAGGACGATCCTGTGAAGAACGGAATACATCGAACCCTCGCAGGACGCGGCCTCGCTTTTCTGCTGTCCGCCGCGCTTCTTTCCGCGCCGGTGTCCCATGCCGCGGCCGCAGGAGGAGGGACGGAGGAATTTGATCAAGACGTGACGGCGCCCGGCTCCGATCGGGAGGAGAACGACTGGTTTGAATCGGCTCCCCCGGTCAGAGAAGCGGAGCCGCCGGACTGGTTCGGCGCGGATCAGGAGCCTTTGACGGAACCGGATCCTGAGCCGGAACCCGTACCGGCCGCAGAGCCCGTGACCACAGTTCCTCCGGACGAACCGGAGCGGAACGCGGAAACGCCCCGCCGCAGAACGGTGGAGGTTCCGGCGGACGAGGCGCGGGGAGATCATCCGGACGAACCGGAGGAACCCGCGGAACCGGCGAACACGATGCCGACCCTGATCCGCAACGACGAGGCGTGGTACAAGGACGCCGTGGAACCTCTTCTTCTGCGGGACGGCGAACCGTATGTCCCGGTCGATTTTTTCGGGACGTTCGAGAAGATCGCCTATTCCGTCCCGAAGGATGGGAATCTGCTCCTTTCGAACAGCGTCACAGGCGCCTATGTGTCCATCCTGACGGACGACGGGAGTTCCGCGGTGAACGGCGAGATCGGCGACACCGTGGGCGTTTTTCAGGACGGGACTGTCTGGTATGCGGAGGCCCGTCCGGTCTGCGCCGCGCTGGGGCTCGGGATGGAGACAATCGATGAGCGTAACGGCGTTCCGAGCCTCCGGATCACCGACGGAAACGAACGCCTGACCACCCCTCTGCTCATCGCGTCCCTCGCTCCGGAGACGCCCGCGGGACAGCGGCCCCAGACCGTCCCGCAGATCGAACCGGCGAAGCGGCTGTTCATCTTCTGTACCTCGCCGGAGGAAAACACGGAGTACAGCATCGAAGCCGAGCTTGAGCGGTTCGGCATGAACTGCACCGTTTTCCTCTGGCACGACGCCACCCTCCCCGAGATGCTGGCCGGACAGTCCTACGGCGCGTACGGCGTCGCAACCACGGACGAGGAGAACACGGCGGGCGGACTGGCCGAGGCGAACCGCCGGATTCGGGAGATGACCGGGAGAAGGACCCGGTGGACCATCACGACGCAGGATCCCGGGACGGACGGCGCGCTCCGCGAAGCCGGCTTCTGTCCCATCACGCCGGATTTCACCGTCACCAGCCTCACCGCCCTCGACACCATGATGGCGGATCTGGAGGGGACACTCGACGTGCAGAACGAGGTGTCCGTCTTCCTCACCGACTGCTGGAAGGGGACCGTCGCCGTGAGCCTTCTCCGCGCGCTACTCGACAACCATCCCGACTGGGCGGAAACCAATCTTGGCGGCTGAGCCGGGGCGAACGAAACCGTATTTCTCAAATGCGCTGCATTTGTTTGATTCAGGAGGAATCCATGAACGAAGTCTATGAATTTCTGAAAGCGGCGGGGACCTATTACCTCGCTACCGTCGAGAACGGGGAGCCGAGAGTGCGGCCCTTCGGCACGGTCGATCTCTGGAACGGCAAACTGACCATCCAGACCGGCTTGAAAAAAGCGGTCGCCCAGCAGATGCTCGCTTCGAAAAAGGTGGAGATCTGCGCGATGTCCGCGGACGGACGCTGGATCCGGGTGACGGCGGACGCCGTGCTCGTGGAGGACGTCGAAGCGGCTGAACACATGCTGAACGCCTATCCCTCCCTCCGCGCGATGTACACGCCCGGCGACGGCAACACCGCTGTATTCGCACTCGAAAACGGACACGCCGTGATTGCCTCGTTTACCGCCGCGCCGGTTGAAATCGCATTCTGAGTCAAAGTCCCCTTCCGGTCGTTCGTGACGAAGACCGGTACCGGTTCCGATGCGAGGAATTCAAATGATGAAAAAAGATCCTTCAGCTTTCTGATTGCCCTTCTGCTCGTCCTGTCTGTCTTTTCTTCCTGTGCCGACAGCAGGGAAGACGAGGAACCGTCCGAAACAGCTTCGACTGCCGCTCCCACGGAACCGGAACCGGAGGAGACCCAGCCGGAGGAGGAGACGGTTCCCGCGCCCGAGCTGCCCGCAGGTCTTGATTTCGGCGGCGCGGGCTTTACCTTCGGCGTCGTAGACAATCCCAACATGAAGAGCGGCCTGATCGTAGAGGAGCTGAACGGCGAGGTGCTGAACGACGCGCTCTTTACGACGGTCGCGGAGTCCGACAACGCGCTGAACGTGAAGATCGGCGAGTACGTCATGACGAACGGATATCCGGCGGCCTCGTCGATCACCCCTCTCATTCAGGCGGGAGACGATGTGATTCAGGTGGCGAACGTGTTCTGCGTGGACGCGCCGACCTTGATGTCGAAGGGTTATACGGTGGACTACAACTCGCTCCCGTACCTCGATCCCGAGAAGCCGTACTGGGACGGCAAGGTGAACGACGCGCTGGTTCTGGCCGACGTACGGTACGCCATGATCGGCGATCTGTCCATCACTACGCACGACCTTACCTATATCCTGCTCTTTTCCTCCGATCTGGTGGAGAAGAACGGACTGGAACGGCCCTATTCGCTGGTATTCGAGGGAAAGTGGACCATGGACCGCATGAAGGAAATGATGGAGACGGTTCTCTCGGACGCGAACGGCAACGGAAAGCGGGACGCAGAGGACGTGTTCGGCTATCTCGGCCATGCGAAGATGGTGCTTCCCAGCTTCTGGGTCGGCGCCGGAGAAAAGTGCATGGAGCTCGGCGAAGACGGCGTCCCGGCGCTCACCATAACCGACGAACGCTTCTTGTCCGTATTCGAGAAGATCTTCTCCATGACTTACGACAACGGGGCGTGGTTCCGGGTGGCGGAGGACGTGGACGTCCCAACCGAATGCACCAGAATGTTTGCGGAAAACCACGCGCTGTTCCTCGACTGTTCCTTCTTCTATGTGGCCGCGCTCCGGGAAATGGAGACCGATTTCGGCATCATTCCGTATCCGAAGTACGACGAGGAACAGAAGGACTACTGCGCCCTCGTAAGCTATTTCATGCCGCCCATCATCCCCATCACCAACCAGAACGCGGAGATGACCGGCGCGGTGCTGGAAGAGGCGAACTACCGCGCGAAACTGCACCTGACCCCCGCCTACTACGACATCACCCTCAAAGGAAAGTACTCCCGCGATCCGGAGAGCATCGCCATGCTGGATCTGATCTTCGCCAACCGCGTGGTGGATCTGGGCGACTCCCTGTTCTGCGTGAACGTCCGCGACGGATTTGTCTTTTCGATGTCCTCCTCGGACAGCCGGGACCTCGTGTCCACGGTAAAAAAGAACGAGAAGATCGTCAATAAGACCGCGCGGAAGATGATCGACGAGCTGCGGAACGGAGACTGACGCGGGATCGGGGAAAAAGAACCGTATTCCCACACTAAACAACGCAGGAGGAGCATATGCGTCTTGTGACAAACGAATTTGCGCCGCTGAAACAGGTGAGCGTGAAGGACGGCTTCTGGAGCCGGTATCAGGAAATCGCCCGGGAGAAGATCATACCCTTCCAGTGGCGCGCCATCAACGACGACGTGCCCGGGATCGAACCGAGCCATGCCATCCGGAATTTCCGCATCGCGGCGGGACTGGAGGAGGGCGATTTCGGCGGACTGGTCTTTCAGGACAGCGACGTGGCGAAATGGCTCGAGGCCGTGGCGTACCGCCTGAGCACCCATCCGGATCCCGAACTGGAAAAGACGGCGGACGGAGTCATCGACCTCATCGCGCAGGCGCAGGAAGAGGACGGATATCTCGACACCTTCTTCCAGATCGCGGAGCCGGACAGGAAATTCACCAACCTGAACGAATGCCACGAGCTCTACTGCGCGGGGCACATGACCGAGGCCGCCGTGGCGTACTACGAGGCGACGGGCAAGGACAAGCTTTTGAATGTCATGCGCCGGTGCGTGGACCTGATCGACCGGACCATCGGACCGGAGGAGGGGAAGCTCCACGGCTATCCGGGACACCCCGAGCTGGAGCTTGCGCTCTGCCGCCTGTACCGGGCAACGGGGGAGGAGCGGTATCTCAAGCTCTGCGCCTACATGATCAACGAGCGCGGCACGGAGCCCTTCTTCTTCGAGGAAGAGCTGAAAAAGCGCGGCTACACCGCATTCTGGGGCGGCGGCCGTCAGGAGCACGTTGACAAGGAGTACAATCAGGCCCACAAGCCCCTGAAAAAGCAGACCGAGGCGATCGGACACAGCGTCCGGGCGGGCTATCTCTACACCGGCGCGGCCGATCTTGCGGCAGAGACCGGAGACGGAGAGCTTGCCCGCGCGATGGAGACTCTGTGGAACAACGTGGTCAACCGGCAGATGTACATCACCGGGGCCGTCGGATCCCAGGTGCACGGCGAGGCGTTCTCCTTCGACTACCATCTGCCCAACGATACGGTCTACGGCGAGACCTGCGCGGCCATTTCCATGGTGTTCTTCGCCAGCCGGATGCTCCGGATGGATTCCGACCGGAAGTACGCCGATGTGATGGAACGTCTGCTCTACAACGGCACGATTTCCGGCATGGCGCTCGACGGACAGCACTTCTTCTACACCAATCCCCTCGCCATGTGGGAGGAGGCGACGAAGCGGGCCGGCGTGACGAGACACATCCGCTCGAAGCGGCCCGGCTGGTTCGGATGCGCCTGCTGCCCTCCGAATCTCGCCCGGATGATCACTTCCCTCGGCGGATATGTCTACTCCTCCTCGGACGACACGGCCTATGTCCACCTCTACGTCGGATCGGACGCGGAGCTCGATGTGGGCGGTCAGACGGTGAAGCTCTCCCAGACGGGAAACTATCCGTGGGACGGGCGGATCTCCTTCAAGCCCGGCGCGGGGAAATACCGGCTCGCGCTTCGGATCCCCGGATGGGCGCGCACTTTCTCGGTCACGGTCAACGGAGCGAAGGTCAGCCCCGGGCTCGAGAAGGGCTACGCGGTGCTGGACGGCGTATGGGAGGACGGAGACGAGGTGATTCTCGATCTG
Source organism: Oscillospiraceae bacterium (assembly GCA_015065385.1). Classification (GTDB taxonomy): domain Bacteria; phylum Bacillota; class Clostridia; order Oscillospirales; family CAG-272; genus UMGS1696. The sequence goes on from SVQK01000093.1 coordinate 49,154, forward strand.
CCGATGCCCGTGGAGTTTGTCGAAGCAAATCCTCTGCTGCGGGCGGATAACGGCCGGGTCGCCATCATGCGCGGGCCGGTGGTGTACTGCCTCGAATCCGCGGACAACGGCGAGGATCTGGACGCGCTGCAGGTCGTATGCGCCGACGGCTTCCGCGCCGAGGAGGACGGGACGCTCTTCCCCGGCATGGTGAAGCTCGTCGGACCGGCTCTGCGGAGAAAACCGTGGAACACCGACGCGCTCTACCGCCGGGCGGATTGCGCGGAGCTTGAGGAATGCGAGATCACGGCGATCCCCTATGCCTTCTGGGACAACCGGGAGGACACGAGGGAAATGATCGTCTGGATCAGAAAATAACACGACGCGCTCCGTTCTCTTTCCCAAAGAGGGAGGGCGGGGCGTCTGTCCGACAGTGGGACAGGGGGAAGGAAGGTTCCGGATGAAACAATCGGGAAAATGGGCCGCGCTGCTTCTGGCTTGCCTTTTGACGGCGGGTTCCTGTTCGTCAAAACCGCACGGGATCTCCATCGAAACCACGGACGGGAGTCTGCCGCAGGTCACGAACGCCGCGGAAAACGCACAGCCGTCCGTGCCGGATGCGAGCGGGGACGGGACGCGGATTGTGGTGAAGGCCGGAGACGATACGCAGCTGACCATCACGCCGTCCGTCGCGCCGGGGATCTACTCCGAGGAAGACCGGCCCGCCCATATCACCCTGACGACGGATTCCCCCTACCGGATCGTCTACACCACCTCGACGGGCATGATCCCTCCGCCGAACGGACAGGGCGCGGTCGGTCAGATCCGCCTGCCGTACGCGGATACGGGGGACGGTGTGACGCAGTGCGCGGTGATCCGGGCGGCGCTCTACGACGGAAACGCCATGGTCGGGCAGTGCCGGAGCTTCACCTATATCTCCGCGCCGGAGGGACGGTTCACCACGCCGGTCTTTTCGCTGGTGTCCGATCCGACGGGACTGTACGGCTACGAGGAGGGGATCCTCGTGGAGGGGAAAGCCCGGGACGACGCGAGAAAGCACGGCAATCCGCCAGGCTGGTCCCTCGGCAACACCAACGCCAACTACTACAACGGCGGGATCGAGTGGGAGCGGGCGATGTCCATGGAGTACTCCGGAGACGGCGGCGGCGCGTACGACTACGTTTCAAACGGCGGAATGCGGGTCAACGGCGGATGGACGAGGGCCAACGTTCAGAAATCCCTCAAGCTGTTCAGCCGGAAGTCCTACACTCCGGATCACGGCACGTTCACGATGGATCTGTATCCCGGCTACCGGGATCCCGCGACGGGGCGGACGCTCTCCTTTGCCAACACGATCCTTCTGCGCGGCGGGTCGAACAACGAGGGCAACAACGTCATCGCAACGCCGCTGCAGATCAAGCTCTGCGAGGGAACGGGGCAGATCGTCCCCGCCATCCGCCCTGTGACGGAGTTCATCAACGGCCAGTACCGCGGGATGTTCATGATGATCGAGGACTACGACGCGGACTTCTTCGAAGCCCATTTCGGCGTTCCGGAGGAGGAGCTGACGATTCTGTCCGGATCGTTCGAGAACTACGGCGGGAGCATGTGGTCCGTGGACACCGGGGAGGACGCGGATCTGAGAGAGTTCATCCGGACCATGAACCGGCTCGCCGCGGCGGACGCGAAGACTTCGGCGGGCTATGCGCTGGCGGAGGAAGCCCTCGATCTGAAAAACTTCATCGAATACATGTGCATCGAGCTCTACTGCTGCAACTCGGACTGGCCGGACAACAACCTCAGGGCCTTCCGGGTGAATGAGAGCGGACTCGATCCCGCGGGGGAAGGCGTGCGCGACGGGCGGTACCGGTTCCTTCTGAAGGACCTCGATCTGGCGTTCGGACACGGGCACGACGTGAAGAAGGATCCCTACCACACCATCGGCGGGACGAGCGCGCTTCTGATCCGGAACGTGTACAATAACCTGATGCACAACGAGACCTTCCGCAACAGGGTGTACATGTACTTCTGCACCCTGGCGACGGCGGTCTTCGATCCGGCCCGGGTCAATGCGATGATCGGGGAATTCAATCTGGCGATGCTTCCCGAGATGGGGTACACGACGAAATCCCTCGGCGTGGGCGGAGGATCCCTCGCGGCGTGGAGGACCAACGTGAGCGGCCTGCGCTCGTTTGCCGTCAAGCGGGTGGACGCCGTTCTTGACGCGACGTCGAAGGAATCCGGCAAAAAGCTGGCCGATCTCTCCGTATCCCTTGAGGGGGAGGGGACCTGCGAGCTCGGCTGGTTCCCGGCGGCGGACGGAGAAGCGCGGAAATACCCGCTGTCCACGGTGATCCCGCTGACGGTTCCGGACGGGGCGTCGGTGGAGGTGACGGGCGGGACGTATAACAACGGAAACCTGATCCTCACCGCGGAAAACGCCTCCCTGCGGATCATCTTCCCGGCTGAGGCGGATATCAGAACCGCGGACGGCGTGGTGATCAACGAGGCGGCGACACGGGACACGGACCGGCCCTTCATCGAGCTTTACAACGGATCCTCCGAGGACATATCCCTCGACGGCTGGACGATCGGGACGACGAAGACCCGCGCCCTCGACGGCTATGCGATCCCTGCGGGCGGGTATCTCACTCTCGGGGAGGGATTCGACGCGCCGATCGGATTCAGCCTTTCGAAGACGGGGACGCTGACCCTCGCGCGCGGGAATGATACCGTGGATTCCCTCTCTCTCGGAGAAGTCCATTCGTCCGTGCGGTGGGGGCGGATCCCGGACGGCGGCGTCATGTCCACCCTCTACGATACGGAGCTGACGCCGGGAGAAGCGAACCGGATCCTGCCGGAATTTGAGATGGGATGCGCCCTCCGCGACGCGATCGTGATCTGCGGGGAAAGCACCGATCTGACGGTCACCCTCGGAGAGAACACCCTGCTCCCGCTCTCCCTCTTCAAGTCGGCGTTCAAATTCGCCCGGGACATTCACCGGGAGGAATACGACTGGTTCCGCGAGCACGGGGACGAAAAAATGACCGTGGCGGAGCTGCTCGAATTCTTCAAAGACACGAACGTCACGGCGCGGTTCATTCCGGAACGCAATCTGTTCTTTGTGCAGTAATACTAATCTCAAGCTAAAAGGGAAACGCGGCTTTCTTTCGGAGAAAGCCTGGCAAAGAACTTTGAAAGGGGAAAAGGATAGGCTGTACCCATACAGTATTGCTTACCTTCGGCACACCAATTTAGCTATCCAACCTTATCAGAGTTATTGTACGCGAGCTCATCGCAAGGCGATTCGCCTCCTACATGAAGCGCTCAAAACCCATGAAGTTAGCCTTTTAGGCTGAGAATAGTATAAACGCGGAAGAACAAAGAAAAAGCAGATTCCCTTGGATCCGGGGAGTCTGCTTTTTTCGCCGCGGTGTCAGTCAGCCGGTCAGTTGTGCCACTCGGAGTTGAGCCATGCGATGCGGGTGTTGAGCCAGTTTTTCAGATAATCCAGTTCTTCGTCGTAGGTGAAAAGGGAGAGATGGCCGCGCAGATCCGTCTGCTTCAGCTTCTGGGGCCACTTTTTCTTGTCGAGCTTCTGGCTTTCGGAGATGGTTTTTGCCTGATCGTCGATGAACTGCATCCACTCTGCGATCTTTCCGTCGTCGTACAGCTGGGACCAGCGGTCGTGGATCGCCTGCTTGAAGTCCTTCTCCTGCGTCAGGGTCTGATACCACGGGGAATAGCCCGAGGTCGCCACATGATAGCCCTCCGGATACATGCAGGTGGCGGCGTTCTGGTTGCCCATGCAGGTGTCGTAGTCCCAGCAGGGGCCCATATGGAGCTTGCCGTCCTTGACGTACATATAGCAGGAGGTGGTGAAGCCGGAGTCGTAGTTCTTGAGCAGCTCGTTGACGATGTACCAGTCCACGAAGGAATCTACGTCGATGAAGCGGGAATACTCCTTCATGCCCTTGGTGGTGATGGCGACGTCGGCCTTGACGATGAGCTGGCGGTATTTGCTCATGAGGGCGTCGTGCTCTTCGGTCGTGGCTGCCTCGTCGATGGGCTCGCTGAAAATGATGTGCGTGCCGCTCGGGCAGATGATGCAGTTGGAGCAGTCTCCGTGGCGGTACTGTGCCTCGATTTCAAAGAGGGCGTCCGCGTCCACCTGACCGTTTCCGAGGGTGATGTTCTGGGAGAGAACGTAGAGGCCGTTGTACTTGCCGTTGACGTACAAGTCCACATACCGCGTCTGGACGGCGTACTCCATGCCGAAGATGTTCGACGCCAGATTGAGCCCGATGAAGTTCCGAAGCAGGGTCTTGTCCGAATAGGTGGTGATGAGCACCCATTTCTTTCCGGCGTTCATGCCGAGCAGGGGAGCCGCGTCGTCGAGCTTCAGGCCGTAGGTCTTCTGGGGGAAGGACCAGCTGTAGTTTCCGCGTCCCTTGATCTGCAGGGGCATTTCGATGATCCCCTCGCCGTTGTACACGATGGAATAGGTTCCCGGCGAAAAGACGTGGTGCTGGACGCTGTTCAGACTCTTTGACCCGAGATCGATGTAGAGGGCGGGCAGGTTGGTGGTCTGCGGATAGGCGGCCATCTCCTCCTCGGTCAGCTTATGCACGGGCGAATTCCCCATGACGATGACACGGCCTCCGCCGAGCGGGGAGATCACGGCAGACGCGGTTTCGGTCTCTTCAAGAACCTCGGTTTCTTCCGCCGGGACAGGTTCCGTTTCGGCGGGATCGACCGGGGCGGCATCCTGCGCGCATCCCGCGGCAAGGAGGAGGGAGGCGGCGAGCGCGGTCAGCAAAAGACCGGGGCGCAGGGAGGGAATGCAACTCTTCATGGATACTCCGTATTTCTTTGTCGTTGGTTCAGGTTGATTTTCCGCTCCGTCGATGGTATAATGGAGCAGGCTCAGGCTTCGGCACATCCGGCGAGCGCGGCTCCGATGACGGTCCCGAACGCCGAATACTCCGGAATGACGAAATTCATGTCGAACATCCGGTTGAGGGTGGAAAAGACGGTTTCGGCCTGCGGTACGCGGGAGAGGTTGCCGGTGAGCACCACGTCCCGGACGCCGTGATTGCGCGCCGCGAAGATGGACAGCATGCCGATGGTTTCAAACACCATGTTGATGATGCCGAGGGCAATATCGGCTCTCGTGGCGAGATCGCTGATCTGGCCGAAGTTGGACGCGGTCATGATATCGGAAAAGCCCGGCACGATGTCGGATTTCGTGATATCCTTGATTTTGAGGTCGATCCGTTCGAGGTTGCCGTCCTCCGCGAGCGTGGCGATGTGATCCACGTTGTCCATGTTGAGCAGCTTTTTGGACAGCCCGACCAGCGTGCCGCCGCCCACCCCCGTGCCGCCGAGATAAAGGGGTTCGCAGCCTGTTTCGGCGTAAACGAGCGCGGTGCCGGTTCCGCAGGACGCGATGACGGCCTTGTCCAGCCCGGAGAGATAGAGCCCGCCGAGGCCGATGGACTTGAATTCCGCGATGGTCTCGCAGTTCAGCCCGTAGATGGGCTTGGAGAGATAGGACGAGCCCGCGCCCGTGACCATGACCTTTTTCACGTCGCCGAGTTCCAGACCGTTCGTGTCGAGGAACTTTCCGAAGGCTCCGTAGATTGAGGTGATGGGATCGGCCGCGCGGACGAAGAGGGGTTCGACGAGACGGTTTCCGGATTCTCCGCCGAAGCCCACGATTTTGGTGGTGCTTCCGCCGATATCGATGCCGACGATGGTTTGTTCCGCCATGGGAGGTCTCCCTTGGATGTCAGACGTTTTTCTTTCATTCTATCATACGTCGGCGAAAAAATCAATCAAATCTTTGAAATATTACATTTCAGCAGAGTTCTATTCACGAATGGAGGCAGAGTATGAAGCTGAGCAGGGAGGAAATCCGGCGGATCACGGTCGGCGCGGTCCGCGCATGGGAGGAGGACGGCGCGCTGTGCTTCTCGAAGGTCACAGAGGAGGAGACGGAGGCGTGGAGAAAAGCGGCGGAATGGATCCTTCCGAACGTCCGGGCTACCACCGGGATCCGGCTGGACTTTTGGACGGATTCGTCCTTTGTCCGCGTACAGACGGCGGGCGGCACAAAATACGAGGTGCTGACGGACGGGCTGTTGTCCCACCGGTTCACCCCTGATCCGGAGAATCGGACATTCACCGCCGATCTGCAAAAGGGCGGGCACCGGGTGACGGTCGTTCTTCCGAGCCACCTCGAACCGGGACGCATCCGGTCGGTGGAGATCGAAGACGGAGCGGCGCTCGAACCTTGGCGGTACGACGAAAAGATCCTGTTCCTCGGCGACTCCATCACGCAGGGGTGGAACGCGGACTGCGACTGCCTCTCCTTCGCCTATCAGGTCTCCCTCGCGCGGAACGCACGGAGCGTGATTCAGGGGATCGGCGGCGCGTTCTTTTTGCCCGAGGCAGTGACGGACTTCGGCTTCTTGCCCGACACGGTGTTCGTCGCCTACGGAACCAACGATTTCGGATTCTTCCCAACGCTCGGCGTTCTTGGGGAAAAGGCGGAAGGGATGCTCTCCCGCGTGAAGGAGCTCTACGGCGGCGCGCGGATCCGGGTCATCACGCCTCCGTGGAGACAGGATTACAATATCCCCAGAGCCATGGGAACATTCGACGAGTGCCGGGAGACGATCCGGAAGACGGCGGAGCGCGTCGGGCTGACTGTTGTGGACGGATACGCGCTTTATCCCCACCGGAACGAGTTCATGGCGGACGAGCTTCATCCGAACGATCTGGGGTTTGCGCAGTACGCCGCGCATCTGCTCCGGCTCGCGTATAAAGACGAAACCTGAAAGGCGGAACGAACATGCTCACCATACAAAACCGCGCGGAAGCCTCCGAACTGCTCCGCGCGAAGAATCTGTTCATTTTCGATATGGACGGGACGATCTACCTCGGAGGCGTACCCTTTGATTTTGCCGTCCGGTTCATCCGCAGACTGCGGGAGCGCGGGCGTCGGGTGCTGTTCTTCACCAACAACGCCTCCCACGATCCAGTGTTCTATATGGACAAGCTGACCCGCCTCGGGTTCGCTCCGTCCGGAGAAGAAATCTGTACCTCGGGGGATGTGACGGCGGCGTTTCTCACCCGGAAAAGAGCGGGGAAGCGGGTGTACCTCATGGGAACCCCGGAGCTCTGGCGGCAGTTTGACCGCGCCGGGATCCCCATGGTGAACGGGCCGGACGGGAAGCTGACCGATCCCGCGGGAGCCGCGCCGGACATCGTGGTGACGAGCTTCGACACCGGGCTGACCTACGAAAAGCTGACGATCGCCTGCGATTTCATCCGGGGCGGGGCGGAGTATCTCTGCACTCATCCGGATTTCAACTGCCCGACGGAGACCAGGTTCATCCCGGACAGCGGGGCCATCGCGGCGGCGGTCACGGCTTCGACCGGCGTGACGCCCGTTTACTTCGGCAAGCCCTATCCGGAGACGGCGGCGATGATGGCGGAGATCACCGGCGAGGCCCGGGAGAATATGATGATCTTCGGCGACCGGCTTTACACGGATATCGCAACGGGAAAGAAACACGGCATTTCCGCCGCGCTCGTCCTGACCGGAGAGACGACGGAGGAGGACGTGGAGCGCGCGTCGGAGGCGGAAAAGCCCGATCTTCTCCTGCCCTCCCTCGCCGAGGCGGACGAATTGATGTTCGGCTGAGAGGTCCCGTCAGTCCCCGCGGATCTCGTCCGTCAGCGCGTCCGCGAGAAGGGCGACGGCGGCCTCCGCTTCTTCGTGGGTACAGCCCGACGCGCCGATCTCCACGAGCAGCGAGCCTTTCGTGTACTGTTCGTTGAAGGAGGCGGAGCGCAGGTTGATGTCCCGCATGAGGGTCGGATATCGGCCGGAAAGCGCGGTCTGCATCCGGAGGGCGAGGGAGAGATTGTCCCGCCAGCCGGGATGCTCCGCGCCCGCCTCGTCCGTCCCGACGACGAACATGAGCTGGGCTGTCCGCGTGCCTCCGATCTCCGTCACCGGGGCATAGACCGTGCCGTCCGGAAAGACCATGGAATCCCGGTGCAGATCCAGTATGTAGGAGACGGAGGGATGGAGGGCGAGAACCTCCCGGATCGACTGCGCGGCATTATAATAGGAAAGATTGAAATCCGGCGTGTCGAACAGCGTCGTGAGGTGGATCGCCGGAATACCCGCTTCCCGCAGCCTGTCCGCAAGCATCCCTCCGAGCGAGACCACGGAGAGGGAGGGATCCGCGCTTCTCCAGTTCCCCGCCGCCGCTTCGGAATAGGCCTCGGTTCCGTGGGTATGCAGGATCAGCACAAGCGGCGCGTCCTCCCCCCAGCTCGCGCGAAGATCCTCCAATTTCGGCACGGCGCGCGGAGAGGACAGAAGCGCGTCCGGATCGGGAGCGTACCCGGTTTCGTTGGTGAAGCGGATAGGGGACGCGGGAAGGGAGGACGGATCCTCCGAAGCGGGCTCGTCCTGTTCCGGTTCTGCCGGATCGGCGGGCGGCGGGACGTTCTCTTCCGCTTCGGCGCGCTCTTTTGGGGCGGGGATCGTACCGTCCGGCGGGAGCAGCAGGGAATCGCTCCGTCTGCCGTCCGGCGCGGGATGGGAGGGGGAGACGCCGGGGAGCGATACGATCACGCTGTCCGGTCCGCCGAAAAGGGATCCGAGCAAGGCGCGTCCGATCTTCTCCCGCGTGAGTTCCGCCGAGGAGAGAACGGTCACGGCGGACCAGACGAAAACCAGCGCGGCAAAGCAGGACAGCGCCCACGGCACGGCGATCCTCAGTCCGGAAAGAACTGGACGTACGACGGAAAGATCCGGTTCGGAAGGTTCAGCCGGGTCAGCCGAGTCTGCCGGATTGCACCGCTCGGCCCGAACGGTCGCCGCGTCCGGTTCGCGCGATTCGGCGGTATCCGGCTGATCGGACGGGGCGGGTTCCGTCCGGAGTTCGGGCTCGTCCTCTGCGGGCGGAGTTTCTTCAGCGTCCGGATCAAGGACGGGATCGGGCGGGGGGAGTTCGGTTCGGACAGCCGTTTCCCGGTCCGGCGAAGGGCAGGGAAGCGTCAGCTCGGATTCCGGTCGGTTCATAGGATCTCCTTTGCCGGGTGGGATGGTCCCTCCAGTTTACGCCCGGTTTCCGAGATCCATGACGTCCCCGGGAGGATTTCCCGTAAAGGCGGTGTTGATGGCCTGCGCGATGAGGACGGCGTAACAGGAGACCATGGCGTCCGTGTCTGCCCGGGTGACGAAGAGCGGACGGCCTGCCCCGGTTTCCGCATCCTCCCGTCTCCCCTCGGGCAGGGCGGAGCCGTCCGGAGTCCCGTGCAGCGCGGAGGCCCGCACGACCGTGGGAACGCCGACGGAGAGGACGGGGCAGGGCATGGTGTTCCGGCTGATCTCTCCGGAGGAATGGCTCAGAGCGGAGCCGGGGATCAGGCCGCAGTCCGTGATCTGTGCGACGGTTCCGAGGCGGTCCCCGCTTTTCGCGCAGAGGGAGTCCACCGTTACGATGAGGGCCGTCTTGGTCTTCTCGGCGAGAGCGGAGACAAGATCGGCGGTGTCGATGCCCGTTTCCCGCGGGATCCCCGTGCGGACGGCGCAGACCGCGGGGATCCCGGAATCGCGCAGGGCCGGATCGGTGGCGAACACTTTTCCGGCTGTCCGGGGCCCCAGCGAATCGGCGGACGCGCGCTCGTTCCCCACCCCGCAGACGAGGAACGGCCCCTGACGCGGGATCGCCATCCTCCGCCGGTAGAGGGTCAGAAGACTGCCGAGCGCGCGGACGAAACGGCGCCTCTCTTCCGGGGGACCAAGCCAGAGGGAACCGCTCATGAGGCTGTGGTATCCGCCCGCTCCGCATTCCGCCGAGGAAACGTCGAATCCCTCGAGGGAGGTGAGGACCGGACCCGGAAACCGGAGCGGCGACGCTGTCTCCCCGCTGCCTTCGGAGCCCGTTCCGTATTCCAAGAAGAGGTCGCTGTCCCGTTCCATGCCGTCTCCTTCCGGGGCCGTTTCCTCCGCTTCGCGCGCTTCCCGGACCCGATCTGTGCTTTTTACCTACAGCATCCCCCGCCCGGGACGGATTTATGCGGTCAAAAGAGGAAAATCTGTGTGGAATCTGCACAAAAATTACGCTTGTAATTGTGCATGTGGATGAAACTTGACCCATCGACACAAGAATATGTTGATTCTCTCGGAAAAAAGTGTTATAATATGGTGAGTGTAAATAACCCCGCATCAAAATGGGCGTCAGTCCGGCGCCGAAACAGGAGGAAAGACAGAATCATGAAAAAGGTGTTGTCCCTGATCCTTTGCGCGGTGATGTTCGCATCCGCCCTCGCAGGATGCACCACGCTGGAAAAGACCGAGACCGGCGACTATGACAAAGGCGCGATCATTGACATGTACTTCACCACCGAGGTGTACGATTTAGATCCGCAGCGCAGCATTATCGACGACGCGCAGCTCAAGATCATGAGCCAGATTTACGAAGGCCTGACCAGACTTGACGAAAACGGCAAGTGGAAAAAGGCCGGCATGAAGAGCTACAAGATCGACAAGGACAAGGACGGCGAATTCGTCATTCTCGTCACCCTCAACTACAACCGCTGGAGCGACGGCCGTACCGTTCAGGCGGCAGACTACGTCTACTCCTGGAAGCGGATCCTCGAGCCCGACAACGCCTGCGAAGCCTCCTCCCTCCTGTACGAGGTGAAGAACGCCCGCGCGATCAAGGAAGGCGACCGCACCATCGACGACCTCGGCGTGGCTGCCGTCGATACCTATACGCTCGAGATCCAGTTCGAGCAGAAGGTTGACCTCGACCGCTTCTTCGAGACCACCTCTTCCATCGCGCTGGTTCCCCTCCGCGAAGACGTCATCACCCGTTACCGCACCAACGACGGCGTGGATCAGTGGGCGACGAAGGGTACCTTCATCGTCACGAACGGCCCCTTCTCCCCGAAGGAAATGGTGGGCGGTTCCGTGCTGAGACTCGAGCGTTCCTCCTATTATTATACCAACCCCGACAAGGAAGAGGTTCCGGATAAGTTCGTCATCCCCTACCGCCTCCTGACCAAGTACGAGACGGGCAATGCCGAAGCGCAGCTCATGGCGCTGACGTCCGGCAACCTGTTCTACAACGGCGAGCTTCCGCTTTCCGCGCGTGCTCAGTACGCCTCCAGCGCGACCGTCACCGATATGATGGCGACGCACACCTACGTTTTCAACACCACGAATCCTCTGTTCGAGAAGCCGGAAGTCCGCCGCGCCCTTTCCATGGCGATCGACCGGAACCAGATCGTGAACATCGTGACCTTTGCGAAGCCCGCGACCGGCTACATTCCCTACAGAGTCTTCGATTCCATCCCCGGCACCTCCTTCCGTGACGCGGGCGGCGCCCTGATCTCTTCTTCCGCCGATACCGCGGGAGCGAAGAGCCTGCTCCAGAGCGCGGGCGTGACCTCCGGTTCCTTCACCCTGACCGTCCGCAACAACGAGGTTGATATGGCCATCGCGGACTATGTGGCGGGCGTATGGAACGACCTCGGATTCAACGTCACCGTGGAAGCTGTGAAGGGTACCGTGAACGCGGAAGACAACCTCATCACCAACGACAACTTCCAGAAGCTCTATGACAACGGCAGCTTCGACGTGATCGGCATCGACATGACCATGCTCGCTCCCGACGCGTTCAACGCCCTGTCCCAGTTCGCGGTTTCCTACTCTGGCAACGGCGTGGATATGGATTCCGAGACCTACGACCTCTATGGCCATATCACCGGCTACTCCAACCCGGACTATGACTCCATCATCGAATCCGCGTTTGCGGAGAAGGACAGAGCCGCGAGAGCGACCATCCTGCACGAGGCCGAAAACAAGCTGCTCTCCGACATGCCCGTGATCCCGCTGGTATTCCTTCAGGACGCTTACATCTATACCGACGTCCTTTCCGGCATCAAGAGCGATTACTACGCAACCAGAAACTTCAAGAAGACTCAGCTCAAGGACTACATGACCTACAAGGCGAAGACCGAATCCATTGACGAGGCCGCCGCAGAAGCTGAGGTCGCCGGCTGAGTTCCAACCGGATAACGGATATAAAACAGAAGACGGACGGAAAACGGGGAGCCTTCGACTTCCCGTTTTCGTATGCCCGTAAGGGGAGTGTGTCATGCCCGAAACATTTCATTCCTCCGAGCAGGTGAAGGTGTTCATCCTCTACCTCTTGGAGAAGATCGGCTATCCGCTGGAATACAACGATCTTGCCAGCATCGTTCTGCGGGACGGGTACGTCGATTATTTTGACTTCGTGAAGAATTTCCACGAGCTTTTGGAACAGGGTCATATCTGTACTGTGGAGGCGTCCCGTCAGGATCCGGATTCGGACGTCTCGGACGGCGGAGAATCGAACGGCGGTAAAACAGAGCGGCTTGACGCCGGAGCTGAGGTTGATCCTGACGGCGGGGAATCCGACGAAGAAACACCGGGAAAAACGATCAATTCCGAGGAAGATCCGTCCGATCCGGACGACGACGTGAAGGTGTACGGATCCGGGGAGACGGAAGGAACCGAACCGAGGACGGAGGCGCGCCAGACGGCGTATGTGGTCACATCGACGGGAAGGATGATCGCGCGGGGTCTGTCCGACGACCTTCTGCTGGCCGCGGTCCGGGAGAAAAGCTATGTCAGCGCGATGCGGCATCTGTCTCTCGAAAAGCGCGGAGCGGTCTGGAATCACTCCCTCGAGCGGGACGGGGACGGCTACATCTTCCACTGTTCGATCAGGGATCGGGACGGCGTGGCGTTCAGTCTCGATCTCCGCGCGGATTCCTATCCGCAGGCCGAGCGGATGCGGATGAATTTCGAGGACAAACCGGACGTCGTTTACCGGGGGATCGTCGCCATGGTGACCGGGAATGTGAACTACCTCTTCGATAAATGAGCCGCTTTATCACGAACGGACGATAAAATCGTTATTTTATGGCGGCGACTTGTGCAGGTTTGGCCAGTCGTTCAGAAAAGGTACATAATTTCAAGGGAAAAATTCAAGAAAATTGAAACATGCACTTGACAAAATCCAACAGTGTGATATAATGATAGCAAGAGTCAGAAATACGAGCGGAGCGGTTTTTGGATAATTCGGATGAAATCAGCGCCCTGACCGACGAGCGGCTGACGGAATTGCTCCGCCGCGGCGAGGAATCGGCCTTCAACGCGCTGGCAGACCGTTACAAGCCCATGACGGAAAACGCCGTCAAAAGGTTTGCGCCGTCCTTTTCCGAAATGGATGGGGAGTCGGTGTGGGGGGAAGACGATCTGAGGCAGTGCGCCGCGCTCGCTCTCTATCGAGCCGCCATGACCTATGACCCCCGGATCCGGGGAAAGGACGTGCGGTTCGGCCTCTATGCCAAGATCTGCGTGAACAACGCCCTGATTTCCGAACTGCGCCGCGCGAAGTCCGCGGTCAGGCGGAAACGGCGAAGGCTCGAGCAGGAGAAGGCGGAGAGAAAGCGGAACGAGTCCTCACGCCGGGATCCGCTCGAGCAGGCGGTTTCCTCCGAAAGCGCGGAGACCCTTGCGGCCTCCATCCGTTCCGTACTCGCCCCCACGGAGCGGGACGTATTCGACTGCTATCTAAAAGGTATGTCCGTTGAACAGATCGCCGGGACGCTCGGCCGGGACAGAAAGTCCGTCAGCAACGCGCTCTACCGCATGAAGGTTAAGATCAAAGGACTACTGCAGAACAATCTATGATTTTATTTCCCGAAAGGGATGTAAAATAACGGAAGAGCCGCCCTCGCGCGTACCCCCTGAGGTGCGCCGGAGCCGGTATCCGTTCAAACGCCCGGATAGCTTAACTCAATAGCGTTGTTGTCAAAGGTGACGGTACGAGTCCGCGTAGGGCACAAAATTCAAAGCCGGCAAGGCAAAGCGAGGAAAGAAAAATGTTTGAGGACAAGACCTTAAAGTGTAAGGAATGCGGCAACGAATTCGTGTTCTCCGCAGGCGAGCAGGAATTCTACGCGGAAAAGGGCTTCCAGAATGAGCCCCAGAGATGCAAGGCGTGCCGTGACAAGAGAAAGAACGCCGGACGCGAGCAGAAGGAAATGTTCGACGCTGTCTGCGCGGAATGCGGCAAGCCCTGCAAGATCCCGTTCCAGCCCACCAGCGACAGACCGGTGTACTGCAGCGAATGCTTCGAGGCCAGACGGGCTCTCCGGTAATTCGGATTAACCTGTAAGGCGCTCTTCGGGCGGATCAGATGACAGACCGTCACCCATCGATCCGTGGCGGATAAGCAAATCACATTCTGAAAGAAACAGGACGACAGCTTAGGCCGGACGTCCTGTTTTTCCATGCGCCGCAGAGACGAATCCTCCCGTCCGGCTTGACAAGCGGTCGGATCTGCGGTAGAATTATGGAAAAGAAATGCCGGATCCCGATGTGCGCGGGTTCGGATGACCGCACGGAAAGAGGCAGCTCATGATCATCACCAACCCCATCCTTCCGCCCGATGTTTTTGTCCCCGATGTCGAAGCCCATGTCTGGGAAGACGGGCGGGTCTACCTGTACGGTTCCTTCGATCTTCCGGGAAAGCGGACCTACTGCTCGGACGTCTATCATGTCTATTCCTCGGATAATCTTCGGGACTGGACCGATCACGGAGTTTCCTTCTCCCTCGCCGACACGAAAGACGGCTGGGCAAAGGATCTCGGCGCGCTGTACGCTCCGGACTGCGCTTACCGGAACGGCAGATACTATCTGTATTACTGCGTTCCGGACGGACGGTGCGGCGTTGCTGTGAGCGAATATCCCGCCGGGCCTTTCGAGGATCTCGGGCCGATGGAGCATGTTCACGGTATCGATCCGGCGGTGCTGACGGACGACGACGGGCAGGCTTGGTTTTACTGGGGACAGTTCGACAAGGTTCGCGCGGCAAAACTCAGGGACAACATGACAGAAATCGATCCGGACACCGCCGTGCAGCCCCTGTCCGTCGCCGAGCACGAATACCACGAGGGCTCTTCGGTGAAAAAGATCGGCGGGAAGTACTACTACCTCTTTACGGATACCCACCGCCACGGAGGACGCGCGACCTCGCTCGGATACGCCGTGTCCGATTTCCCGGATCATGGATTCCGGTACGGCGGGATCGTGATCGACAATTTCGGCTGCGACCCGAAGACGTGGAACAACCACGGCAGTCTGTGCGAGTTCCGGGGACAGTGGTATCTGTTCTATCACCGCTCCACCTACGCAGGGGAATTCTCCCGTCACGTCTGCGCGGAGCCGGTGTTCTTCGAGGAGGACGGGTCCATTCGGGAGGTGAAGATGACCTCCGGGCTGTTTCGGGCGGAGGAGAGGGTTCCGGCCTTCCGTTCGGCGGAGCTGCGGGGCTCTGTCCGGATCGCCGGGGATCCCGCATCCGCGTGGGGGTATGCGCTCCGGGAGATCGGGGACGGGGACAGCGCGCTCTTCCGCTCCGTCTGTCTGGACGGGGAGACCGTGTTTTCGGCCCGGATCCGGAGCGATTCACCCTGCCGGATCGAGCTTTATCTGAACGGACAATACGCGGGCTGCGCGAGGGTTCCGGTGTTGGAGGAATTCACCGAGGTCACCGGGGATCTCGAGCGACCGGCGTGCGGAACTGCGGAGGCGGAGTTCCGGTTCTTCGGGGAAGGGTTTTCCGCGGCGTTTGATTCCTTCCGTTTTGCCGGGAAAGCGGCGGAATAACGGGAACATAAGAAGCACAGTCCGTCCGCCGCATCGGTTTGTCCGGTGATTCGGATCCGGCGCGGCGGAGATTTCCGTGAAAAAGGCACGAAATTGTGTCTTTTTTTGCTAAATCCCAAAAATGTCTGTACAAACGGAGGAAACTGTGGTATAATTCAAAATGAATCATACTATAAAGGCGAATTGTGCTTATTCGCGGAAAGCGGCGGCATGGACGACAGCAAGGAGAAAGCGATACCGGCGCGGAATCAGAGAGACGACCGCGCGAAATCCCGCTTCGACGGATCGGGCAAAACGGGTCCGCGCAGAAACGGATCCGACCGGCGCGAACGTTTCGGAAAGCGCGACAGACCGGAGAGAGACGCGCGGAGCAGGCCGGACAACCTGATCGTCGGGCGGAACGCGGTTGCGGAACTGATTCGATCCGGGACACCGGTTGACCGGATCTTCGTCTCCGGAATCGAGGGTTCGGTGGTTCCCATCGTGAGCGAGGCCAGAGCCGCCGGAATCACCGTGATCGAAACGACGAACGACGCGCTGGACCGCATGGCCGGAGGAGAAAAGCATCAGGGCATCGCGGCAGCCGCGGCGGAAAAGACGTATTCGACCGTGGAAGACATACTCGGGATTGCTGCCGAGCGGGGAGAAAAGCCTCTGATCGTGGTCTGTGACGGCATCGAGGATCCCCACAATCTCGGGGCCGTGATCCGGTGCGCGGACTGCGCGGGCGCCCACGGGGTCATCATCCCGGAGCGGCGGGCCTGCGGACTGACGCCTGCCGTGGCCAGAGCTTCGGCCGGAGCCCTCGCGCACATGGCCGTCGCTAAAGTGACCAATATACCGAATACCGTCGAGCAGCTGAAAAAAGCGGGGGTCTGGACCTTCGCGGCAGAGGCGGACGGCGTGGATTTTTACGAAGCGGACTGGAATCTCCCCTGCGCCATCGTGATGGGCGGAGAGGACAGCGGAGTGAGCCGTCTGGTGCGGGAGCGGTGCGATTTTACCGTATCGATCCCCATGTACGGCCACGTCAATTCATTGAATGTTTCAACAGCGGCTTCCGTTCTTCTGTGCCATGCGGCGCGGATGCAGCGGAAGGGCGGCTGAATGGACTCTGACCGGAATCAGCGAAGAAAGGAAAGGCCGCGGCGTTCACCCTGAACGGGCGGTCGGCGAAGGATATGGCGAAGAAGAAAAATAAACATGGCCGTCTGTTCCAGTCCGGGGACAGCGGAGAGAGGACGGGCGGCGGCGCGTCGCTTCCCGAAAACGCCATCGATCTGACGGGCGGGAGCGGCGAAGAGTCCGACAGCGACCTCGATATCAACGAGCTTTTGAGAAAATACATGCCCGAATACCGGGAAGAACAGGCATCCGACGCGAAAAATGATCCTTTGACGCTGGACGATACTCCCGAAAACGGCGGCGCGTCCGACGATTTTTTGCCGTACGCGGACGGGGATGGGAAAGCAAAGTCCGGCGGATCGTCGGAATCTGAGGCGAACGGATCCCTCGAGGATTTCCTCTCGGAAAGCGCAGAGGAGAAACCGGCTGACAGAGGCGGGAAGAGCGGACTGTTTTCCCGGATCCTCAAGACGACCGAGGACGAAACGCTCCGGGACAGCGTCGGCGCGGAAACCGCGGAATCCCCCCGTGCCGAGGAAGCTCCCGCTTCGGGAGGCGTATTCTCCAGAATCCGTCAGACGGTGGAGGACGAGGAGAGCAGACGGGCCGAAATGATGCGGAGCGACGAAGAGCTTTTGTCCGCTCTGGATTCCGCCTTTGCCTATCCCGCGGAGGACAGCCCGGACGGCGGCGATTTTCAGATCCCCGTGTCCGACGGCGGCAAGGCTCAGCCCCAGAACGACGATGTGATCCGGGAATACGAATTCGACCTCGGCGGAGAACCGCAGGACGAGGAACCGGCCCCGGCCTTCACGTCGTCAGAATCCGGCGCGGACTTCTCCGATGCCGATCAGAATCTTGATTTCAACGACGCGTACGGACAGACGGCACCGGCTTCGGAGAACGCGATCCCCCCGGAAGCGGCCAGACCCGTGGGCGAGGAAGTGACGGACGAGCAGGTGATGGGACTCTTTTCCGAGGTCAAGCCTCAGAAGAAGAAGTTCTCCCTGTTCCGCAGAAATAAGAAGCCGAAGGCTGTGACCGCGGACGACGAGTTCCTTCCGGACGATTTCGCTCCGGCTGCCCCCGTCGGCGCGGCGAAGAGCGAGGTTCTCGCTCCCGCGCCTGATCCGGGATTCGCGGGGTTCGACGAAGCGGCTCCGGTCAGCGAAGAGGTATTTTCTGCTCCTTCCGCGGAACCTTTGCCGCAGGAGGACGATACGGACGCGCTGATTGCCGAGGCGACTGCAGCTGTGTTCGGAAGAAAGAAACAGGAGGAACCCGCCCCGACTCCCATGGACGAATGGACGTCGCCGGAACCTGTTCTGACGGACGAGTCCGCGGACGGATCCGGTTCTGTCGGGGAGTTTGCGGACGAGATCGAGGCCATGTGGAAACAGGCTTCGGAGACCCTGAGCGGCGAACCGGAAGCAGAGCAGCAACCGGAAGCAGAGCAGCCCTCCGCAGCCGATTCCGTTTCCGCAGACGCCGGAGAACAATCCGTTCCGGACGCGACCGAAAAGGAAATGGCCGGGATCTGGGCGCGCTTTACGGCAAAATCCAGAAAAGCCGGCAAGAACGCTCCCGCTCCTGCCGAATCGGACAAACCTTCCGACTCTGAGGAGAATTTAGAGGACGCGGCGGCGGCTTTACAGACTGCGGCGGAAGATCATTCGGTCGCCGTAGCGGACGAGATGGGATTCTCCGAACCCGCGCCGGCCGTGACCGCTTCTTCCGCGCCCCAGCCTCAGCCCGCGCAGAGCGGAAAGAAAAAACAGCCTGAATTCGTACATCAGTCCAAGCGCTCCGCGGCCAATCTCTCGGACGAAGAACTGCTCCGCTGGGCGGCGGAATCCCTCGCGGACAGCCGGTCGGCCCGGGATTTCGGATCGAACTCCGTCACATCGGCTTCCTCCGCTGAGGAACCGGCATTCGGCAGTCATACGGACAGCGCGGCGGACGTAGGGGAGGAGATCCCCGACGTGTCCGCGTTTGTGGACGAGAACGGCGGCGAGCTGCCCGAGATCACGGCGGATTCCACGCTTCAGGATCTGGAGAGCTATCTCTCGACGAAAGCCGCGGGAGGGGAGGCAGGCCCGGATCAGCCCGACGCACCTTCAAAGAACGGCGCGGACAGCGAATCCGGAACATGGGAGACCCCGGACACGCCCTATACGGAAGAAGAGTTCGATCCGACCGATATCAATCTGATGGTCGCCTTCGATCTGGACGATGGCAAGGGCGGAAAGTCCGACAAGGCGAAAGCCCTCGGGGACAAGCTCGCCGCGAGACAGCAGAACCGGGACACCACCGTGCGGCTTGACCGCCCCGAGTTTGTGGACCGGACGCAGATCCCTGCCATCCGCAAGGAATACCGGAACCGCTCCCTGTCGCTGTTCATCCGTCTGATCCTCTGCGTGGTGTTCGGCGTGCTCCTGTTCCTGTATGAAAACATCGAACCCGTCACCAAGCTGCTCACCGGGACCGGGATGCAGTTCGGCGGCGTGCTGGATCCGAGAGTCTATCCCACCGTCTACGCGATGGTCAGCCTCCAGCTGATGCTGCTCTGCTGCCTCTGCGCGTACGAGGAGATCATCGAAGGCGTCAAGGCGATCTTCATCGGCATTCCGAAGCCGGAATCCATGACGGCCCTTCTGGCGCTGGCCGGGATCCTCTATTCGGCGGTGATTTCCCATGTGACCCAGTCCCCGAACGAACCCGTGATGTTCAACTTCCTCGTGGGACTTGCCTGCTTCATGACCCTCATGAGCTCGGTCTACCAGAACAAGCGCGAAATGATGAATTTCCGCATCGTGTCCTCGAAGAAGACCAAGCATATCGTCAGACGGCTCAAGGACGACGAATCCGAGCTCGAAGCCCGCGCGTTCGCCGAAGCCGAGGACGCCTGCGACGTCATGAAGATCGAAAAGACCGACTTTATCGACGGATTCTTCGCAAGACTCCAGAAGCCCGACCAGACCACCGGGACCTTCATGATGTTAGTCATGGGCGCGTCGGTGCTCTTGGCGGTGATCGTCGGGATCATCGGACGCATCCGCGGCGGCACTTCCTCCGATGTGGCGCGGGTGATCTACGAATCCCTGCTCATGGTGGCTCCGCTGTCCGTGTTCATCTCCTTCTCCTACCCCTTCTACCGGGCGAACCTGACGGCGAAGGACTACGACAGCGCGATCATCGGCGAGACCTCTCTGGAAGAATACTCCAACGCCTCTATCATCAGCTTTGACGACAAGAGCGTGTTCCCGTCCCTGTCCGTCAAGGTGCAGAACGTGCGGATTTACAACAACGCCAGGATCGACCGCGTCCTCTACTACGCTTCCTCAGTGTTCGCCTATGCGGGCGGGCCTCTGCAGGATGTGTTCGAGGATGTGACGAAGGACCTCGGGATTTCCTCCAACGTGAAGATCTTCGAGACCGAAGACGATTTCCTCGCCACGCAGGTGGACGGCGTCAACATCATCTTCGGCGGATGCGAAAAGCTCCGGAGCCGCGGATTCGAGATCGACGACGAGGCGGCCGAGGACGACGTGGATCTGTCCGACGAGCTCTCCATCATGTATATGTTCCGCGAGAACAAGCTGGTGGCGAAGATGTACATCAAGTACGAGATGGATCCCGATATCGACAGCATTCTGAAACAGTTCTCCGGCAACGGCCTCTACGCCTGCGTCCGGACCTTCGACCCGAACATCAACGAGGAAATGGTGTCGAAGAAGCTGAGCATGAAGAAGATGCCCCTCCGGATCGTGCGCTACGCCAATATGGACGAAGTCACGACCTACGAAGCGAAGGTGGATTCCGGACTCGTGACCTGCGGACAGCAGAAGTCCCTGCTTCAGGTGATTGCCTACTGCGGAAAGGTGCTCCGGACCAAGAAGACCCATATCGCGCTGACGGTGCTCTCCATCCTCGTGGGCGCGTCCATCGTGACGATCCTCGAGCTGGCGGGGCTTCTCACCGGCGTGAGTTCCCTTGTCGTGATCTTGTATCAGCTGGCGTGGCTCATCCCCATGCTCATCACATCCCGGGTGTTCATCCGCTGAATCCCGGACAAACCGGACCGATCCCCGGATCTTTGCGCCCCGTGTGCCGAGATCCGGGGTTTTCATACTGTTTCGCTTCTAAACGGTTTGATCGTACACGGTACAGCTCTGACAAGTTTTGTTCGCACAAATACTGGATACCATACCCGACCGCATTCGGTTTGTTGGCGGAGCAATACCATCCGTTTGCTTGACAGAGAGGCGCAATTCGGGTATAATACGAGAAGAAACAACAGTGACACGAGGTACTGCCATGAGAGAGGACATCCGGAGTTTACTTGCGAACGTGCAGAAACCGGGGCGCTATACCGGCGGAGAAACCGGGAGCGTATTCAAGAACCTTGACGAAGTGAAAATGCGGGTTGCGTTTTGTTTTCCCGATACCTACGAGATCGGCATGTCCAATCTGGGAATGCGGATCCTTGTGGATTGCTTCAACTCGGTGGACGGCGTCTGGTGCGAACGGGTCTACGCGCCGTGGATCGACATGGAAGACGAGATGCGGAAGCACGGGATCCCGCTCTTCACGCACGAAAGCGGCGATCCGGTCGGGCAGTTCGACATGATCGGCATCACGATGCAGTATGAGCTGTGCTACACCACCATGCTAAACATGCTGGATCTGGCCGGGCTGAAAATCCGCCGGGACGAGCGCGGGGAGGACGATCCGATCATCGTGGCGGGCGGTCCCTGTTCCTACAACCCGGAGCCGGTAGCGGATTTCATCGACATTTTCTCCATCGGCGAGGGCGAAGAGGCCCTTCCGGAGCTGGCGCGCCTGTGGCTGCGGATGCACGAGGAGGGGACCTACACGAAGCGGGACTATCTCTACCGGGTCGCCACGGAGCTGAAGGGCTTCTATGTCCCGATGTTCTACCGCATTTCGTACCACGAGGACGGGACGATCGCTGCCATCGAAACCGAAGACGATCGGATCCCGAAGGTGGTGACCAAACGGGTGGTTGAGAATTTCGACGCGTGCATCCCGCCGCTGAATCCCGTCATGCCGAACATCGAAACGGTGCACGACCGGGTGACCATCGAGGTGGTGCGCGGATGTACGCGGGGATGCCGCTTCTGTCAGGCCGGGATGGTCTGCCGTCCGGTGCGGGAGAAGTCCCCCGAGACGCTGGACTGCATCGCCAAAACCATGATCCGGAATTCCGGCTACGACGAGATCTCCCTGTCCTCGCTCTCCATCTCCGACTACACCAAAATCAGCGAATTGACCGACCGGCTTCTCGAATGGACGGACGACGCGATGGTGAACCTGTCCCTCCCCTCCATGCGGGCGGATTCCTTTACCAAGGAGCTGATGGAGAAAATCTCCTCCGTGCGCTCATCCACACTGACCTTCGCCCCCGAAGCCGGGACTCCCAGAATGCGGGACGTTATCAACAAAAACATCACGGAAGAGGAGATCCTCCGTGCCTGCCGTGTTGCCTACGAGGCGGGAAAAAATCAGATCAAGCTCTATTTCATGGACGGACTCCCGGGTGAGACTTACGAGGATATCGAAGGGATTGCGACGCTGGCCTCCCATGTGGTGGACGAATACTACAGAACTCCGGGCAGAAACAAGGCGCGTCAGCCTCAGGTCACCCTGTCCGTGGCATGCTTCATTCCGAAACCGCACACCCCCTTCCAGTGGGAGCGGCAGAACACGCCCGAGGAGCTCGCCGACAAGCAGTCGTTCCTGTCCGGAAAGATCACTGACCGGAAAGTCCGGTACAACTATCACGACGCGAAGGTCTCGCGGATCGAGGCGGTGTTTGCGCGCGGCGACCGGAGACTGGGAAGAGCGCTCGAGGAAGCGGCCCGCCGTCACGTCCGGTTCGACGCGTGGGAGGACTGCTTCGATTATGACGGATGGATGGACATTTTCGAGACGGTCGGGATCGATCCGGCGTTCTACGCCAACCGCACCATTCCGGACGACGAAATCCTTCCGTGGGACATGATTTCCTGCGGCGTGACGAAATCCTTCCTCCTGTCCGAACGTCACAAGGCGCAGGATGCTGTGTCAACGCCCGCTTGTCGGGATAAGTGCTCGGGATGCGGCGTGAACCGTCTGGTGGACAAGCAGTACTGCCGCTGGTGTCCGGGCCATCCGGAGAGCTCTGACAGTGCGGGGAAGATCACCTCGGACAGGGAAATCGTCCGGAAAAATCAGGAACCCGGAAAGGGGAATGTCAAGCCGGCCCGCCAGATCCGCATCCGGTTCCGGAAATTCGGCGCGATGCTGTACATCTCCCACCTCGACATGGCGAAAACCGTCATGCGTTCCATCGTGCGCTCCGGTCTGCCGGTCTATTATTCGGAAGGATTCAATCCGAAACCGAAGCTGGTGTTCGGGACGCCTTTGTCCGTCGGATGCGGGGGAGAGGCGGAGGTGCTGGATATCCGGCTCATGAAGGCGGTGTCGAACGCGGATCTGCTCGAAAAGCTCCGGTCCGTCATGCCCAACGGCGTGGAGGTGACGCAGGTGTACGAGCAGAAGGCCAAGCTCACGGAAGTCAAGTGGGCGGAGAACGTGATCGAATGGCACGGCGCGGCGTTTGCGGACGATCTGCCCGGAAGGATCGAAGAGCTGTTTCGCAAGCCGGTGATGATGACGAAACGATCGAAGAGCGGGGAGAAAGAGGTGGATATCACGTCCTTCATCAAATCCCTCCGCGCGGAGAAGAAGGAGGACGTTTTGACCGTCACCGCCGTCATAGCGGCGGAGCAGGAGAATTATCTGAACCCCGAGTATATCGCGCAGGCTGTGGAGCAGTCGTTCGGCGTGTCGGGCGAATCCGGCTGGCATGTGATCGACCGGACAAGGCTGCTGCTTGAGGACGGCGAGACGGATTTTGTCTGAATGGGAAAAAGAAAAAGAGGACGTTATCCCTTGGCGTCCTCTTTTTTTACACAGCAAATCTTGCCCGTGTCGTCAACGGTGAAAAGGAAAACGTCGGGGAGGGAGAGCCTGCGGGAGGATAATTCGGCTGTAAGACGATTTTCGTCCCAATTGGCCGCCCGGAGTCCCTCCCGCGCGATCCGACCGTCAAGGACACAGATGTGGGAGATCCCGCGCTCTTCTGAATTTACGGATAGATCCTCCGGAGTGAGCGGAGCTTTGGAGGCCTTCGGAAAGACGGAGAGTTTGCCGTTGTCCTCCAAAATGGCGTAGTTCACATCGTTCAGATCGGAATAACCGGCTTGCCGCAGCTCCGCCATGAGCTCGTCGATTTCCATCCGGTTCCGGCGCATTTCGGCAATATCGATTTTCCCGCGGCATACGACAATGGAGGGAGAACCGTAGAACAGCTTTTTGAGCGAATTGAACCGGAGAAGAAGCGCCGATACGGAGAGTTCGAGAGCCAGCAGGATAAAAACGGAAAGAACGCTGTCACCGAGCGCAAGGTTCGGGTTTGTGACAGGAGCGGATGCGATTTCGGAAAGCAGGATGGTGATGATGAACTCGGACGCCTGCAATTCTCCGATCTGCCGCTTTCCCATGCACCGGATGACGAT
The DNA here is from genome assembly GCA_015065385.1 of Oscillospiraceae bacterium. Classification (GTDB taxonomy): domain Bacteria; phylum Bacillota; class Clostridia; order Oscillospirales; family CAG-272; genus UMGS1696. Next base: position 73,595 of record SVQK01000093.1, read on the forward strand.
GAATAATAGGAAGTATATCAGAACGGTTCTGACGGCTATGGTAATCATAACTAAAGCGTCGCCAAAAATGGGGATGTGTATTCATACAGACTGCGGAATCGCGGAAAATTGCGAAAAATCCCTTGACAATCCGAACGTGCCGTGGTAGAATAACGAGGCTGTCCGGGGGCGACCTTCGGGTAGCGGGCACCGCAGAAAAAAGTCGGAAGAAATTTTCGAAAAGGGGTTGACAAAGGCTCCGGTCTGTGGTAGAATAAACAAGCTGTCACCGAGCGGGGGACCGCGAAGAGGCGGCAGCGGCTCATTGAAAATTGAACAACAACAATGTACAAAGACTCCGAAAATTCTTTTGAATTTAAGAAGCTCTGAAGTAATTAGAGCGCAGATCTTTCTCTGAAAGATGAGTCTATCCGGGGAAACCC
>SVQK01000094.1 GCA_015065385.1 Oscillospiraceae bacterium
GATGAGGAAGAGTGAGTAGGATCCGAGAGAGCCTCACAGAGAGCCGCGGGCGGTGGAATCGCGGCAGGACTTGCGCATCCGAATGGACTTCCGAGGGCGACCGGAAAGGATTCCCCGAGAATCCCGGTATGGAAGCCGGAGTCAGACCTCCGTCAACAAAGTCCGGCGTATGATGGTACGCGCTGAGTGGACGCAGATTTGCGTCAAGCCGGGTGGCACCGCAGGAATGATTCATTCATCCTGTCCCAGCGAACGAAGTTGGGACGGGATTTTTGTTTTTCCCCATCTCCGTCCCGGAAACCATCACCTCATTTTATGATCCGCAAGACGGAAAGGAGAACGACCATGGCAAAGGAACCCATCCCCTACAAAATCTATCTTGAAGAAAACGAAATGCCGACCGCATGGTACAACGTCCGCGCCGACATGAAAAACAAGCCCGCTCCGCTGCTCAATCCCGCGACGGGCAAACCGATGACCGCCGATGAGCTGTCCGCCGTCTTCTGCCGGGAGCTTGTGGCGCAGGAGCTGAACAACGACGACCGGCTCATCCCGATTCCGACTGAGATCCGCGATTTCTACAAGATGTACCGCCCGTCTCCGCTGGTCCGCGCGTACTGCCTCGAAAAGAAGCTGAACACGCCCGCGAAGATCTACTACAAATTTGAGGGCAACAACACCTCCGGCTCCCACAAGCTCAATTCCGCCATCGCGCAGGCGTACTACGCGAGGGAGCAGGGGCTGAAAGGCGTCACCACCGAGACCGGAGCCGGTCAATGGGGAACGGCGCTCTCCATGGCCTGCGCGTATTTCGGGCTGGACTGCAAGGTCTACATGGTCAAGGTGTCCTACGAGCAGAAGCCGTTCCGCCGGGAAGTGATGCGGACCTACGGCGCGTCCGTGACCCCCTCCCCGTCTATGGAGACGAACGTGGGCCGCGCCATCAACGCGCAGTTCCCCGGCACCACCGGATCCCTCGGCTGCGCGATTTCCGAAGCGGTGGAGGCAGCGACGTCCCGCGAGGGATACCGCTATGTGCTCGGCTCCGTGCTGAATCAGGTGCTCCTGCATCAGTCGGTGATCGGTCTTGAGGCAAAGGCGGCCCTCGATAAGTACGGCATCGTCCCGGACGTCATCATCGGATGCGCGGGCGGCGGCTCGAATCTCGGCGGCCTGATCTCCCCCTTCATGGGCGAAAAGCTGAGGGGCGAACGGGATTATCGGTTCGTCGCCGTGGAGCCCGCGTCCTGTCCCTCCTTCACCCGCGGTAAGTTTGCCTATGACTTCTGCGACACGGGGAAGGTCTGCCCGCTTGCGAAGATGTACACCCTCGGCTCGAACTTCATTCCCGCTCCGAACCACGCCGGCGGACTGCGCTATCACGGCATGAGCTCGACCTTGTCCCAGCTCTATCACGACGGCTATATGGAGGCGATTTCCGTTCCCCAGACGGCGGTCTTCGAGGCGGCGGAATACTTCGCGCGCTGCGAGGGCATCCTTCCGGCTCCGGAATCCTCCCACGCCATCCGCGCCGCGATCGACGAGGCCGTGAAATGCCGCGAGACGGGGAAGGAAGAGACCATCCTCTTCGGCCTCACCGGCACGGGTTACTTCGATATGGTCGCGTACGAGAAGTACCACGACGGAAAGATGGAGGACTATGTCCCCACCGACGAGGAGCTCGCCAAATACGCCGCGGAGCTGCCGAAGATCGGGTGAGTTTCAGCTGCAAAAAGCCGGACAGACGAAAACCAGCCGGAGATTCGTGTGAATCTCCGGCTGAGCTTGTTTTTTGGGGGGATTTGCGCGATTCGGGCTCAGTACAGCTTTCTCTTGTCGATCACGCGCACTGCTTTGCCCTCGCTGCGGGTGATGGACTTCGGGGCAACAAGATGAACGCGGGCGGTCAGGCCGAGCATCGCCCGGAGCGCGCCGACCAGCTCGTTTTCCTTCTTCGAGATATCCGCCACCGTGTCGGAGAAGGTCTCCGCCGTCATTTCGACTTCGACGTCCAGTGTGTCGGTGTTGTTGACACGGTCCACCACGATCTGGTAGTTGGCGGGCATGCCTTGATTCAGAAGCACCGTCTCGATCTGGGACGGGAATACGTTCACACCGCGGATGATGAGCATATCGTCGCTCCGGCCCATGGGCTTGGACATGCGGATGTGCGTCCGGCCGCAGGAGCAGGGTTCCGCGTTCAGCACGCAGATATCCCGCGTCCGGTAGCGGATCATCGGGAAGGCCTCCTTGGTGATGGCGGTGAAGACCAGCTCGCCCTTCGAACCGTATGGGAGTACCTCCTCCGTCTCGGGATCGATGACCTCCGCGATGAAGTTGTCCTCGTTGATGTGCATGCCCGCCTGCGCCTCGCATTCAAAAGCGACGCCGGGGCCGGAGAGCTCGGTCAGCCCGTAGATATCGTAGGCCTTGATGCCGAGCTTTTCCTCGATATCGTGCCGCATTTCCTCAGTCCACGCCTCGGCTCCGAAGATTCCGGCCTTCAGCTTGAGCTTGTCCCGCAGTCCCGCTTCGATGGCGGATTCCGCGAGGTATGCCGCGTAGGAGGGCGTGCAGCAGAGGATGGTCGCGCCGAGGTCGATCATGAACTGCAGCTGGCGCTCCGTGTTTCCGGAAGACATGGGCAGGGTCAGGCACCCGACCTTGTGGGAACCGCCGTTGAGACCCGGGCCGCCGGTGAACAGGCCGTAGCCGTAGCAGACCTGACAGACGTCCTCGTTGGTTCCGCCCACCGCCGTGATGGCCCGCGCGCAGCATTCCTCCCAGAGGTCGATGTCGTGCTGGGTGTAGAAAGCCACGACGCGCCGTCCGGTCGTCCCGGAGGTGGACTGGATGCGGACGCAGTCGGCAAGAGGCTTTGCCAGAAGTCCGTAGGGATACGCCTCCCGCAGATCGGCTTTGGAGAGGAAGGGCAGCTTCGGAAGATCCTCGATGCCGCGGATATCCTCGGGCGTGACGCCCTTGTCTTCCATCTTCTTCCGGTAGTAGGGGACGCTGTCCCATACATGCTTCACCTGTTTGACGAGGCGTTCGGACTGGAGCGCGCGGAGCTGCTCGCGCGGCATGGTTTCGATCTCGGGCTGGTAGTAGCGTTTCATAAATATACACCGCTTTCTGTAAATTTGCGGAAACGTGCGTCCTCTCCGGGGAGTTCCGTTCAAAAAGAAAACCACCGTACCTTTCTCGCGCCTGCGACAAAGAGCGGTGGATCGGAGTGCGTTCCCTGTTCAGTCGATCCGAACGGAGACGTTCTGGCGGTCCATCGCTGTCGTAAACACGAAGTAAAATCGATTGGAGGTTCTCACGGCGTGTCTCCCGGTCTTTCTGAATCATTATGCGGCCATTATACACCCTTTCCCCGGGCGTGTCAAGTAGGTTTCGGAAAAAAAGGTTGAGTTTTGACGCCCTCTGTGTTATACTGAAAGAAAAAACGCAAGGGAGGCATTCCATGAAACTTCTCGCCGAAACGCTTCTCCCCTCGAAAACCCGCTCCGTTCACGCGTCCTCGGTCTGCGCCGTGCCGGGTCCCGCTCTGCTGGCCGTGTGGTTCGGAGGGGATCACGAATCCGCGGATGACGTCGAAATCTGGCTCTCCCGCTCGGAGCCCGACGAAAACGGCCGCTTTTCCCGCTGGTCCGATCCGGTTCAGATGTCCCGCACAACCGACGAGGCGTGCTGGAATCCGGTGCTGTTCGCGGATCCCCGGACAGGCGGGCGGGACGTGACGCTCTTCTTCAAGCGGGGACACCGGATCACCCTGTGGAAGACCTTCGTGAGGCGATCCCGGGACGGCGGCCTCACATGGAGCGAAGAGGAGGAGCTTGTCCCCGGGGACGAATCGGGCGGACGCGGTCCGGTCAAGGACAAGCCGATCCTCACCTCCCGCGGCCTTCTCGTAGCCGGGGCATCCCACGAGAATCCGGACGGCACGGTCTGGCGGGCGTTTTTCGACCGGTCGGAGGACGGCGGCCTCACCTTTTCCCGGAGCGAGTATCTCCGGACAGCGCGGCCCGTGCGCCTGATCCAGCCGAGCCTCTGGGAGGACGGGGGAGGTCTTCACGCGCTGCTCCGGTCGGATTCGGGTAGGATCTGGCGGACCGACTCCCCGGACGGCGGGGCGACTTGGTCGGAGGCGTATCCCACGGATCTGTCGAACAACAACAGCGGGATCGACCTCACAGCCCTCCCCGACGGACGGATCGCCCTTGCCTGCAACCCCGTCGGCAGCGGCTGGGGAGCCCGGACGCCCCTCTCCCTCCTCGTATCGCGGGACGGGGGCGAGAGCTTTATCCGGGAGCTTGATTTTATCCGCGGACCCGGCGAATATTCCTATCCCGCCCTGATTTACGCAGAAAGCCGGCTGATCTGCTCCTTCACATGGAAAAGAAAGCAGATCATGGTCGCCGAGGTCGAAGTCTGATTCTCTGCAGCAGAGCTTTTTCGGGGAAAAAACGTAAATTTTTTACTAACGCAGGGAAAAGCGCGGATTTGCGGTTGATTTTGCCGGCGTTTTGGGGTATAATAGCTCCGTACGCATACCGCCGCAAGGCATATCACAAAAAAGGAGTACATTCATTCTATGAGCGATCTCGTCTATTCCAACGAAGTAGAAAATATGTGCTGCGTCGTCAAGGGCCCCGATCACGGTCCGGCTCCCCTGCCCGAAGAAGGCAAGTGGGTTCAGGCGAAGCAGATCACGGATATCTCCGGCTACACGCACGGCGTGGGCTGGTGCGCTCCTCAGCAGGGAGCCTGCAAGCTCTCCCTCAACGTGAAGGACGGCGTCATTGAAGAAGCTCTGGTGGAGACCATCGGATGTTCCGGCATGACCCATTCTGCCGCGATGGCCGCCGAGATCCTCCCCGGCAAGACCATTCTGGAAGCGCTCAACACCGACCTCGTGTGCGACGCCATCAACACCGCCATGCGCGAGCTCTTCCTCCAGATCGTTTACGGCCGCACCCAGTCCGCGTTCTCCGAGGGCGGTCTGGTCATCGGCGCGGGCATGGAAGACCTCGGCAAGGGCGAGCGCTCCATGGTCGGCACGATGTACGGCACCAAGGCGAAGGGCGTCCGCTATCTCGAAATGACCGAAGGCTACTGCACGAGAATGGCGCTGGACGAGGACAATCAGGTGATCGGCTACGAGTTCGTCTCCCTCGGCAAGATGACCGACTTCATCAAGAAGGGCATGGAACCGGGCGAGGCTTACGAAAAGGCGAAGGGAACCTACGGACGCTTCGCCGAGGCCGCCAAGTATATCGACCCGCGCAAGGAATAATCAGAGGAGGACAGCGAACAAATGGCACAGTTTGAAGGTTACGAAAGACGGGAGGCTAAGATCCTCGCCGTCCTGAAGGAATACGGCATCTCCTCCATCGACGAGTGCAAGGATATCACTCTGGCCAAGGGCATCGACGTGGACCAGATCGTCCGCAGCACCCAGCCCATCTGCTTTGAAAACGCCGTTTGGGCATACACCGTAGGCGCGGCCATCGCCATCAAGAAGGGCTGCACCAAGGCCGCGGACGCCGCCGCCGCGATCGGAATCGGCTTACAGTCCTTCTGCATCCCCGGATCCGTCGCCGAAAACCGCAAGGTCGGTCTCGGACACGGCAACCTCGGCAAAATGCTCCTCTCCGACGAGACCGAGTGCTTCTGCTTCCTCGCCGGCCACGAGTCCTTTGCCGCCGCGGAAGGCGCGATCAAGATCGCTCTGAACGCGAACAAGGTCAGAACCAAGCCCCTGCGCGTGATCCTGAACGGCCTCGGCAAGGATGCCGCCATGATCATCTCCCGCATCAACGGCTTCACCTATGTGAAGACCGCCTTCGATCCCTACACCGAGACCGTCACCGTCGTCTCCGAGACTCCCTATTCCAAGGGCCCGAGAGCGGACGTCAAGTGCTACGGCGCGGACAACGTTCCGGAAGGCGTGGCGATCATGAAGCTCGAGAACGTGGGCGTTTCCATCACCGGCAACTCCACCAACCCGACCCGGTTCCAGCATCCCGTCGCGGGCACCTATAAGAAATGGTGCGTCGAGAACGGCGTGAAGTACTTCTCCGTGGCGTCCGGCGGGGGCACCGGCAGAACCCTGCATCCCGACAACATGGCGGCCGGTCCGTCCTCTTACGGCATGACCGACACCATGGGACGC
>SVQK01000095.1 GCA_015065385.1 Oscillospiraceae bacterium
AACGACGACGTGAACATGTCCCAGTCCTCGAACGACACGTTCCCCACTGCGATGCACATTGCCGCAGTTCTCGCTCTGGAGGATAAGCTCATCCCCGCCGTCAACACGCTGATCACCACCTTCCGAAAGCTCGAGGCCATGCACGAGGGGATCGTCAAATCGGGCCGCACCCATCTGCAGGACGCGACGCCCATCCGCTTCTCCCAGGAGATTTCCGGCTGGCGTTCGTCGCTCGAAAAGGATGCGGAGCTAATCAAAAGATCCCTTGAACCGCTCCGTTCCCTCGCGCTGGGCGGAACCGCCGTTGGTACCGGACTGAACGCGCCCGCGGGATTTGACGAAAAGGTCGCCGCCGTCGTATCGGAGATCACCGGGAAGTCCTTCGTCACCGCGGAAAACAAATTCCACGCCCTGACCTCCAAGGACGAGCTGGTCTTCGCCCACGGCGCGGTCAAAGCGCTCGCCGCCGATATGATGAAGATCGCAAACGACGTGCGCTGGCTCGCCTCCGGTCCAAGACTCGGCCTCGGCGAGATCACGATCCCGGAGAACGAGCCCGGCTCCTCCATCATGCCCGGCAAGGTGAATCCCACCCAGTGCGAGGCCGTCACCATGGTGGCCGTGCAGGTGATGGGCAACGACACGGCGGTTTCCATAGCCGCGTCCCAAGGCAATTTCGAGCTGAACGTGTTCATGCCCGTCTGCATCTACAATTTCCTGCAGTCCGTCCGTCTTCTGGCCGAGGCGATCGTGTCCTTCAACGACCACTGCGCCGTCGGGATCCGCGCGAACGGCGAAAAGATGAAGGCTAATCTCTACAACTCTCTCATGCTGGTCACCGCGCTCAATCCCTATATCGGGTACGAAAACGCCGCGAAGACCGCAAAAAAGGCGTTCCGCGACAATATCTCGCTGAAAGAGGCGTGCGTCGAGCTCGGGTTTTTGACCGCCGAACGGTTCGACGAGGTGTTCCATCCCGAGGAAATGGCCGGTCGTTCCTGACCGCGCCCGACTTCCTCCGGGAATGATCCGACAGATCGGAGTTTACAGAATGAAAATAGCTTACTACCCAGGCTGTACCTTAAAAAACAAAGCCCGGGATCTGGACCGGTACGCACATGAGACAGCCGCCCTTCTGGGAGTGGAACTCGAAGAAATCCCCGAATGGCAGTGCTGCGGCGGCGCGTACACCTCCGCCCGGGATGAGATCGCCACAAAGCTGGCCTCCGTCCGGGCTCTCGCGGCAGGGCGGGATATGGGCGGCAGGGTCCTCACCGTCTGTTCCGCCTGTCACAATGTGCTGAAACAGACCAACCACGAGTTCTCCGTCAATCCCGACTTCGACCGGAAGGTCAACAACTATCTGAAGGGCGAGCCGGAATACCACGGGGAAGGCGCGGTCATCCATTATCTGGAGCTTTTGCGGGACGAGATCGGATTCGACGCCGTAAATGAAAAGGCGGTCCATCCCCTGAAAGGAAAGAAAATCGCCGCGTATTACGGATGTCTTCTGCTCCGTCCGTCCGCCGCGCTTGCCTTTGACGATCCGGAGAACCCGTCCGTGATGGAAAATCTCATCCGCGCGCTCGGCGGGGAACCGGTGATGTATCCCATGCGGAACGAATGCTGCGGCGGATATCTGACGCTCGAAGACCGGGACGCCGCGAAGAAGAGGAGCACCGCCGTCGCGTCCTCCGCAAAGGAGATGGGCGCGGACTTCATGATCACCGCCTGTCCCCTCTGCCTCTACAATCTGACGAAAAATTCCGACACCGCGATCCCCGTCCGGTATTTCACCGAAGTGATGGCCGAGGCGATGGGACTGATTCCCGCCGGAGAGGAGGCCCGTTTATGAACGATCTGAAAGACCGGGTGCTCCGCATGAGCGGTTCCGCGGTGATCAAATGCATGCGCTGCGGGAAGTGCTCCGCTACCTGCCCCTCCTACGACGAGATGGAATACCATCCCCACGAGTTCGTGTACATCGTGGAGCGCGGCGACGTCGAAAAACTGACGGGATCCGAATCCCTGTATAAATGTCTGACCTGCTTCGCCTGTGTGGAACGCTGTCCCAGAGGCGTGGAGCCCGCGAAGGTGGTGGAGGCCGTCCGTCTGATCGCCGAGCGGGAACAGGGAAAGAACCGGCTGAAACCGGACGATATCCCCGCGCTGCTTGACGCCGATCTTCCGGGACAGGCGCTCGTCACCGCCCTGAGAAAATACACAAAGTGAAAGGAGGGCTTGAACAATGCAGAAAATCGGCGTATTCGTATGCCACTGCGGCACCAACATCGCGGCGACCGTCGATGTGAAGGCTGTAGCCGAAGCGCTGGGACGCGAGCCCTCCGTGGTCGTATCTCAGGATTATACCTATATGTGCTCCGAGTCCGGTCAGAACCTCATCAAGGACTCCATCCGCGACTACGGGCTGACGGGCGTGGTGATCTGTTCCTGCTCCCCCCGGATGCATGAGGCGACCTTCCGCAGGGCAGCGGCTCAGGCAGGGCTCAACCCCTACATGGTGGAAATCGCCAACATCCGCGAGCAGTGCTCCTGGATCCACAAGGACAAGGCGGAGGCGACGGAGAAGGCTATTATTCTCGGACGCGCCGCTATCGCCAAAGTTCAGCACAACACGCCGCTGATCGCCGGGGAGAGTTCCGTCACCAAGCGCGCTCTGGTTATCGGCGGCGGTATCGCCGGGATCCAGACGGCGCTCGACATCGCCGAGGCGGGTTTCCCCGTGGATATCGTGGAACAGAAGCCTACCATCGGCGGCAAAATGGCCCAGCTCGACAAGACTTTTCCGACGCTGGACTGCTCCGCGTGCATCCTCACACCGAAAATGGTGGACTGCGCGCAGAATGAAAACATCAAAATCTACTCCTACAGCGAGGTGGAGTCCGTCTCCGGGTTCGTCGGAAACTTCACGGTGAAGATCCGCCGGAAAGCCCGGTATGTGGACGAGGTCAAATGCACCGGCTGCGGCCTCTGCACCGAGAAATGCCCTGTGAAGAAGGTGCCGAACGAGTTCAACCTCGGCATGGACAACCGGCGCGCGATCTATATCCCCTTCGCGCAGGCTGTTCCGAAGATCGCCGTCATCGATCCGGACTGGTGCAACATGCTGAAAAACGGCAAATGCGGCGTCTGCTCGAAAGTCTGCACCGCCGGCGCAATCGACTACAAGCAGAAGGATACGGTCATCGAGGAACACTACGGCGCGATCGTGGCCGCGACCGGATTTGAAATCTCCGACGTGAGCCGGTACGACGAGTACGCTTACTCGCAGTCGAAGGACGTCATCACCTCCCTCGAATTCGAGCGGCTGACCAACGCGGCGGGACCCACGGGCGGTACGCTGCTCCGGCCCTCAGACGGAAAGCATCCTCACACCATCGTGTTCATCCAGTGCGTCGGATCGCGCTGCACGCCGGACAAAGGCAAGCCCTACTGCTCCGGGATCTGCTGCATGTACACCGCCAAGCACGCCATGCTGACCCGGGAGAAATACCCGGACACCGAGGTCTACGTCTTTTATATCGACGTGCGGACGCCGGGGAAGAACTTCGACGAGTTCTACCGCCGCGCCGTGGAGGAATTCGGCGTTCACTACATCAAAGGCGCGGTGGGAAAGGTCTCTCCCAGAGCCGACGGAACCCTCGACGTTCAGGCATCCGATCTGATCATGAACGAACAGCTCCACATCAGCGCGGATCTGGTCGTGCTGGCGGCGGCGATCGAACCGTCGAAAACGGCGCGTTCTCTTGCCACCATGCTCACCGCGTCCATGGACACCAACGATTTCTTCACGGAAGCCCACCCCAAGCTCCGTCCGGTGGAATCTCCCACAGCGGGCATCTTCCTCTCCGGCGTATGTCAGGGACCGAAGGACATTCCCTCCACGGTATCTCAGGCCTCCGCCTGCGCAGCCAAGGTGGTGGGACTGTTGATCAAAAACAAGCTGACGGGCAACCCCTGCGTAGCGCACTCCGACGAGCTGATGTGCAACGGATGCTCGAACTGCGCGAATGTCTGCCCCTACGGGGCCATCACCTACAGCGACAAGGAATTCCGCATGCCCGACCGGACCACCAAGACCCGGCGCGTGGCGTGGGTGAATCCGGCGGTGTGTCAGGGCTGCGGCGCGTGTACGGTGGCCTGTCCCTCCGGAGCGATGGATCTCTCCGGATTTTCCAATTCACAGATCATGGCGGAGGTTGACGCGATATGCAAGTAAACGAACAGACCGGTTTCGTTCCCACCATCGTGGCCTTCTGCTGCAACTGGTGTTCTTACGCGGGGGCGGATCTGTCCGGCACGAACCGGCTCTCCTATCCCGCCAATATCAAGATCATCCGCGTCCCCTGCTCCTGCCGGGTCAATCCCATCTTCTTCCTCCGTGCGTTCCAGCGCGGGGCGGACGGTGTGATCCTCTGCGGATGCCATCCCGGGGACTGCCATTATACCACCGGCAACTACTATACCAGACGGCGCATGACGCTGCTCTTCTCCATGCTCGACTTTCTCGGAATCGAGCGGAACCGGACCCGCGTCGAGTGGGTATCCGCCGCGGAGGGGCAGAAGTTCGCCGAAACCATGCGGAGCTTTGCCGAGGAAATCGCCGCGCTCGGTCCCAACCGCCGTCTGGCGGATCTGAGATGCCGGGAAGACGCGGAAGAGGGGAGGGACGAACATGCGGTATAACGAAATCGCCGCCGCCATGATCGCGCGCGCGAAGGAGCTTCTCTCCGACGGCACGGTCAACCGCGTCATCGGCTGGAAACGCGGAGAATTCTGCTACGACGTCACCCCCGCCGTGTTCGAAACCGCGGAAGAGCTGGAAAAGGATTTTGTCTACGACGCGTTCTGCGGGGCAAACGTCTCGAAGTATTTGATCCGGGAGTCCGAAAAGCCCGGAAAGATTCTCTGCTTCCTCAAGCCCTGCGATACCTTCTCCTTCAATCAGTTACTGACGGAGCACCGCATCCGCCGCGAAAACGTCCATGTGATCGGCATCCCCTGCGAGGGCATGGCGGACATGAGGCGGATCCGCAAAGCCGGAATCGACGGAGTCACCGGAATCCGGGAAGAGGACGGGGGATTTACCGTTGAAACGCTTTACGGTGAGGAACGGATCTCCGTATACGACGCGCTTGCGGAACGCTGCCTCTCGTGTAAATCGAAACGGCATGTCGTATATGACGAGCTGATCGGCGAGGAGGGCGAGGACCATCCGGACGCTCCCCGGTTCGAACAGGTGGCAAAGCTGGAAGAGATGACGGCGGAGGAACGGTTTGCGTTCTGGAGAGGTGAGCTCTCACGCTGCATCCGCTGCAATGCCTGCCGGAACGTATGTCCCGCCTGCATCTGCGAAAACTGCGTGTTTGATAATCCGGACTCCGGGATCTCCCAGAAGGCCGCCGCCGACACATTTGAAGAGAATATGTACCACATCATCCGTGCATTCCATGTGGCCGGTCGGTGTACCGACTGCGGCGAGTGCTCCCGGGTCTGCCCTGAGAACATTCCGCTGCATCTGTTGAACCGGAAATTCATCAAGGACATCGACGAACTCTACGGCGTTTACCGGGCCGGAGAGAAGGCAGACGCGCGCAATCCTCTGGTCGATTTCACCGAGGCAGACGCGGAAGCACGCGTTGTCCACGAAAGGGGGAAGGCCTGATGCTCTATCTTCCATCCGTTAAACTCAACGCCTTCCTTGAAAAGACGGCGGAAAAGCGGAAACTCTACGTTCCCGTGGACGAAGAGCCGGGAAAGTCTTCCTATCGGCCGTGGGAGCCGGGTGTCGTCGTATCCCGCGGCCTGAACACTGTCCGGAGCGCGAAGGATTTCTTCTTCCCGCAGACGGAGAACCTCGCCGGATTCCGGATTCAAAACAAGAAGATCGAAGTGCTGGATCCCAGAAAGGAAACGGAGGACTTCGCGGTGTTCGGCGTAAGAGCCTGCGACGCCGCCTCTTTCGGAATCCTTGACAAGGTCTTTCTCTCGGAACCGGTGGACACTTATTACAAAAACAGACGCGAGCACGGGCTGATCCTTACCGCATCCTGCCGCCGACCTGCCGAAACCTGCTTCTGCTCCGTCTTCGGCATCGACGCGGCGGAACCGGGCGGGGACGTGAGCTTCACGGACGACGGGAACGGCTGGTTCCTCGCCTCCCATACGGACAAAGGCGCGGCGTTCCTCGGCGAAGTCGCCTCTCTGCTCGAAGAACGGGACGAATCCGGCGCGGAGGCGGCAAAAGCTAAGACGCGCGAGATCGTGGCGAGACTTCCCCTGAGCGGCCTGAAAACCGATTCCTTCGGAGGAGGGAAGACCGCGGAGCTGTTTGACCGTCCGGAATGGGCGGAGCTGTCCGAGGCCTGTATCGGCTGCGGGACCTGTACCTTTGTCTGCCCCACCTGCCAGTGCTACGACATCCGCGACTTTGACACAGGACGCGAAATCCGGCGGTTCCGCTGCTGGGATTCCTGCATGTACTCCGATTTCACGAAAATGGCGGGCGGAAATCCCCGGCTGACCCAGAAGGAGCGGTTCCGCCAGCGGTTCATGCACAAGCTGGTGTATTTCCCGGAAAACAACGGCGGCAAGTTCGGGTGCGTGGGATGCGGACGCTGTCTCAGGTCCTGCCCCATTCACATGAACATCGTCAAGGTTATGAAGCGGCTTTCGGAGGACGACAATGAACAGTGAAACCCTCATTCCGCAGGCGGTCGTCGTGGAGGAGATCCGGCAGGACACACCGGATGTAAAGACCTTCCGCATCCTCACAAGGGACGGGAAGAAACCCTTCGAGCATATGCCCGGCCAGTGCGCCATGGTGTCGATCCCCGGCGTGGGAGAAGGAATGTTCTCCATCACGTCAAGCCCCACCAACGCCGCTTATATGGAATTCTCCATCAAGAAATGCGGTCATCTCACAAACTGGCTCCACATGTTGGAACCGGGCATGGAGGTGACGATCCGCGGACCGTACGGGCGTCCCTTCCCGGTGGAGGACGAGCTGAAAGGCCGGGATCTGCTCTTCATCGCGGGCGGCATCGGACTGGCTCCCCTCCGCTCGGTCATCAACTATGTGCGCGACAAGCGGGATCAGTACGGTGACGTGCAGATCATCTACGGCGCGCGCTCGAAGGACGATCTGGTGGACTACGCCGAGATCCTCGACGAGTGGTCCGTGACGCCGGGATTTACCGTCAACCTGACCATCGACCGGGAGCAGGACAGCTGGGACGGCCACGTCGGCTTTGTGCCCAATTATGTGAAGGAGCTGAATCCGGATCTCTCAAAGACCGTTCTGGTGTGCGGCCCGCCGATCATGATCAAATTCACGGTGGCGGGGCTGACGGAGCTCGGCTTCACTCCGGAGCAGATCTACACCACCATGGAGCTTCGCATGAAGTGCGGCATCGGTAAATGCGGACGCTGCAACATCGGCGCGAAATACGTCTGCAAGGACGGTCCCGTCTTCCGGTATGACGAGCTGGGCGAGCTGCCCGACGAATATTGAGCGGATCAAACAGGAGAAAAACATGGAAAACTTTGTCAACGTTTTCCTTTTCGGAAAATGCTACTCCGTGCCCGACAATCTGACGATCATGGGCGCGATGGAATACGCGGGCTATCAGCTGGTCCGGGGCTGCGGATGCCGGAACGGATTCTGCGGAGCCTGCGCTACGATCTACCGCATCAAGGGCGACCGCGAGCTGAAAGTCTGTCTGGCCTGTCAGACCAAGGTCGAGAACGACATGTATGTGGCAACCCTGCCGTTCTTCCCCCTGATCAAGGAACAGTACGATATCACCAAGGTCTCCCCGGACGTGTCGATCATGATGCAGCTCTACCCGGAGATCTACGCCTGCGTAGGATGCAACGCCTGCACCAAATCCTGTACGCAGGGACTGAACGTCATGCAGTACATCGCTTACGCCCAGCGCGGGGACTTTGCGAAATGCTCGGAGGAATCCTTCGACTGCGTCATGTGCGGTGTGTGCTCGTCCCGCTGTCCGGCCGGAATCTCCCACCCGCAGGTCGCGCTGCTCGCAAGACGGCTCAACGGACGGTATCTGGCTCCGGAATCGGCGCATCTGACCGAACGGGTACAGGAAATCCGTGACGGCAAGTTCGAGGATCTTCTTTCGGCACTCATGCAGAAGCCGGTGGAAGAGCTGAAAGAGCTCTACAACAACAGGGAAATCGAGGCATAAGAAAGGAGCCGGGATATGTACACAGGCGAAATCCTTGAATCGATGAAAAAGGTGGAAGCCGCCCGGGACGCCAATCTTGCGCTGGAACCGAGGCGGATGACGGCGGAGGAAAAGGACGCGCTCCTCTCCGCCTATCACCCGGACTATAAGGAATCGGAATTTGAAACCCTGAAAATGGGCGTCAACCGCGGGGACAAGGTGCCGCACGAGCTGGCCGCCCTTCTGCAGGGAAAGCCCCGGATCGGGGAAGGGGACGCGGATCTTTCGAAAATCGACTACGATACCGACGTGCTCATTATAGGCGGAGGCGGCGCGGGCGCGTCTGCGGCCATTGAAGCGGACAACAACGGCGTGAAGTGCATGATCGTCACCAAGCTCCGGATCGGGGACGCCAACACCATGATGGCGGAGGGCGGCATTCAGGCGGCGGACAAGCCGAACGACAGCCCCGCGGTCCATTATCTCGACGCATTCGGAGGCGGTCACTTCGCCGCGAAGCCCGAGCTGCTCTACAAGCTGGTGAACGAAGCGCCGGACGCCATTCAGTGGCTGAACCGGCTGGGCGTGGAGTTCGACAAGGCCCCGGACGGAACGATGATCACCACGCACGGCGGCGGGACCTCACGGAAGAGAATGCACGCGGCGCGGGACTATACCGGAGCCGAAATTATGCGGACGCTCCGTGACGAAGTGCTCAACCGCGGGATCCCGGTCATCGACTATACCGCCGCGGTCGAACTGCTCACGGACGAAACCGGACGATGCACGGGCGCGGTTCTCATGAATATGGAGACCCGGGAACTTCTGGTAGCGCGCGCGAAGACGGTTATCCTTGCGACGGGCGGCGCGGGAAGGCTCCACTATCAGGGATTCCCGACGTCCAACCATTACGGCGCGACGGCGGACGGCCTGATCCTCGGCTACCGGATCGGCGCGAAGCTCCTTTACGCGGACACTCTCCAGTACCATCCAACGGGCGCGGCCTATCCGGATCAGATTTACGGCGCGCTTGTGACGGAGAAGGTGCGCTCGCTCGGCGCAAAGCTGGTGAACGCGAAAGGCGAGGTGTTCATGCACCCGCTTGAGACTCGTGACGTCTCCGCGGCATCCATCATACGCGAATGCGGCGACCGGGGCAACGGAGTCTCCACGCCGAACGGAACCGGCGTCTGGCTGGATACGCCCATGATCGAAAAGATCGGCGGAGAAGGCACGATCCTCGCCCGGATCCCCGCCATGCACCGCATGTTTGCCAAATACGGGATCGACATTCGCAAAGAGCCGATCCTCGTGTATCCCACGCTCCACTATCAGAACGGCGGTCTGGACATCACTCCGGACGGCATGACTGCGGTCGAAAACCTTTACGCAGCCGGCGAAGTCGTGGGAGGTATCCACGGTCGGAACCGTCTGATGGGGAACTCCCTTCTGGACGTGATCGTCTTCGGACGCAACGCTGGACGGAACGCCTCAGAGAAGGCAAAGTCCGTGGAACCCGGAGCCCTGACCCTTACCCGCCTCGCCTCGTTCGAAGAAGAACGCGAAAAGGCCGGGATCGACGATGTCACCGTTTCCCCGAGACTGCTGCCTGTCTACACGCACGGCAATCCCGACGTCAGAAAACTGCCGTTCTGAAATCGCGGAAAAATCCGCCAATGAGAAGGGAGGATTCTCGTGAATCCGACGATGCTGTATCTTCCGGCATATGCCGAATCTTTGACCGCCTCTCCCGCGACCGGGGATCCCGTGACGATCATCGCGGTTGTGGTCGGTGTTTCCGTCGTCGCCATGATCGTACTCTCCGTACTCTCAAAGCGCGGCAGGGGCGGGCGGAGGAAATAGAATCTTTCCGGACAAACAAAACGCGGACAGGCTGGATGGCTTGAACCGCGTTTTTCTTTCTGTTTTCTTACTCCTTGACTCCGATCCGATCCAGCTTTTTCAGCACACGGGACAGCGGATAGACCAGAAGTCCCATACCGAGGTTGCAGACCGCGTGAATCACATCCCACGGGAATCCCACAGCGATCCATTTGAGGGTCGTTGCGAAATCGTAGTGAAACATCAGAGCTTGATAGGGAGCGTACAGGGTTCCGTACATGAGGCCGTGCAGAGCGCATACGACGGGATAGACCACAACCGCCACCGCCGGTTTCATGTTCTTCGGCAGGAGCATCGTCATGCCCCACAGGACGAGCCAGATGTAAAGGTAGGGATACCACCAGATATTGAATCCGGCGAACGCGCCTTCAATGAAGACAAAGATATACAGAGGAATCAGCGCGCGGCTGCGGTAGACCACCGTATAGGTCATAAGCAGCATACCGATCGGATGGAAGTTCGGAAAGGCTTCAAACACCTGTTTCCCGGCGAACATCAGCGCGCCCAGCATGGCTAAGACCAGCATGTCCCGCAGCTGTCGGTGGGATTTGAGTTTCATGTCCTTCTTCTCCCGCGTTCCCGGATCATCGACCCGGCGAGGGAAATCCTCCGATTCGTCAGCCCTTCGTGTAGGTCAGCTCGAAGTGGTCTCCGTCGTGGATCTCGGTGTCGGACGCGCCGGTCATGAGATACTCGCCGTTCTGGGAGAGAGCCCAGTATGACTGGTCCACATTCCAGTCCGCGGTCTCGCCGTCCACGGTAGTGATGTACAGACCGTACTCTTCGACTGGGCCTTCGACGAAGCCCGCCTCGAGAAGCGCGTCCGCCAGCTTGGAGGCTTTGGTGGTGATCGTGTGATCGGTGTGCTCGCCGGCGGAGTTGATGACTTCGACCGTGATGGTGATTTCACCGCTCGCGCTGCCGTCCGTTCCCGTCGCCGCCTCTTCCTTCTTGCCGCAGGACAGGACGAAGAGCGCCGTGACCGCACACAGCATGACAAGGACGGAGATTCTGATGAATGCTTTGAAGTTCTTCATAAATGCGTCTCCTTGCATCAAAAAATGGCGCAAACGCGCGGAGAATGCGGTTTTCTGATCCGACCGCAGCCGGAGCGCGCGGCTTCTTCTCCGCAGACGAGGCAGGTATCCCGGCTTGCGCGTCCTCCGCTGATTCCTGCGTCAAGGACGAAATGACAATTGACGTCGGATGAACTCCGGCTTCAACTCCCCTGTCCCGGCAGAAATCCCGGCTGTCCTCCGCCTCGCCTTCCCGGTCACCCGGTGACTTTCCGGCATGCGGTTGCCGGCGGTGGAAAACAGGATGATTCAAAACGCGCTCACGGTGGCGGTCCCGCACAGGATTCACACCTGTTTCCGGTTTGAACGACGGCGCGTACCTCCCGTTTGCCCTGCCATTATACCACATTCCTCGGCCAGATTCAAGGCGTACGGGAAAAAGATGACTGCCTCCGGGACAGAAAAAGCGTCCGAACCACGGATCGATCCGGACGCGGGGGATCCCGTTTGTCTTACAGCCCCAGTTCCTCGATTTTCAGGTCGAGAGAGGCTTGTTCTCCGTCAAGATAGACGCCCTTCGAACGGTCCGCGAGGATGGAGCGGGTGACGTAAATCAACCCTCCGTCCGCGAACATCTCCAGCGACAGGGTGTCGGCAAGAATCAGCAAATTCCTTTCGCCCGTGTAGGTCAGCTGAGCGGTTACATCCCCCACCCGGAGCTCGTTTTTCTCAGGATCGACTGCGATCGCCTCCCCGAAAACTTCCAGCGTGAAAGGCCCGTCTTCGATTTCCATCGAAAGAAGCAGGGCGCGGTTTTCGGAAACGCCCGTCCGTGAGAACGACACGCCCTTCCGGATCCTCAGTTGATCGGTGCGGGATTTTTTCAGCAGGGCGATCTCCGGGACGAGCTTCGAGCCGAGCCGCCAGATCCCGCCGACCTCGTGCAGGAACATCTCCACCGGGAAGCCCATCTGCGAATGAAAGACCGCGCCGGGAGCCGGAACGTTGTCCCACGCGATCTTGATCCGCCGCTTTCCCGTTCCGGAGAAGGTCTGAGCGGCATAGGAGGGCCCGGGTCCGATCATATAGCGGAGCGGCTCCTGCGAAGGCACGAACCCGTCCTTTGTCAGATCGCCGACAATATAGGTGTCATGCGCGCCGGAAAAGACCCATTTCACGCCGTCCTTTGCCGGAAAGGGATAGAAATCCGGGCATTCGTTGTCCATCGGCATCCTGACGTCGCAGAAGCGCGTCCAGTCCAGCAGGTTGTCCGAGGTGAAGACGGTATAATCGCATCCGTCCAGATAGAGGGAAAGGGTGTACTTCCCGAGCTCGTCCGACCACTGAACTTTGGGATCCCGGTTCGCCCCGACGATGTGGGGGATAATGGGATTTTTATCGTACTTCGTAAAGCTTTCGCCCCCGTCTGTGGAGTATGCGAGGCACTGCGTGAACGGTACGCCCGCCGACATCTTGCTGCTGTCCCCGGCCGCCGTATAGAAGAGCAGCATCGCGTCCTTTCCGAACCCGGCGACATTCCTCTCGTCGATCACCGCGGATCCGGAAAACATCGTTCCGCGCTCGTCCGGGAAGAGCACGTCTCCGAGGTCGGTCCAGTGGAGCAGATCGGGGGATACGGCGTGTCCCCACGTCATATTGCCCCATTCCGTGCTCATCGGGTTGTGCTGGCTGAACATATGATAGATGCCGTCCGCGAACACAAGACCGTTCGGGTCGTTGGTCCATCCGAGCGTGGTCGTGAAATGGACCGCAGGACGGAGATAGGTTCCGCCGGGGATCTCGCCGATCTTCGGAAGACGTTCCGAGGGCTCGGCGGGAAGGACGCGTCCCTCTCCGTCCACGATGGAGCACTCCCCGAACCGGGTCACGTCCACATGGGCGTAAAACGCAGGGTAGTCGGGATCATAGGATGCGGTAAAATCGGAGACGGTTTTTCCGTCGGGCGTGCGAATGAAGAACGTCTGCTTCGGTTTCGCATCGTTGACAGGGAAGAGAAGATAGCGCGGCATGGGGGAAAACCTCCTTGATGCGTATTCGGATCGATCTGATTATACCATGTCAAAGGGCTTTTTGCAAGTGCAGGTTCCCTCTTCGAACAAAAGAACCGTCTCCCGCGCTCCCGGATAACAGGAGAACGGAAGACGGTCAAATCTGTTTATCTGAAATACTCCGTAGCGGAGGAGAAGAGCTTCATGTCGTAGTTCCCGGGAACGTTGACGTAAAGGCCCTCGTTCCAGCGTTCGCTGTGGCCCATCTTGCCGAGCACTCTGCCGTCGGGGGAGGTGATCCCTTCGATGGCCAGCACGGAACCGTTCGGGTTGCAGTCGATATCCATCGTCGCGCGGCCTTCGAGATCCACATACTGAGTGGCGATCTGGCCGTTCTCGACGAGCTGTTTCAGCATGGTGTCGGAGGCGATGAAGCGTCCTTCGCCGTGTGAAATCGGAACGTTGTACACCTCACCGATTTCGCATCCCGCCAGCCACGGGGATTTGTTGGAGGCGATCCGGGTGCGGACAATGCGGGACTGGTGACGGCCGATCTTGTTGAAGGTCAGCGTCGGGCAGGTCTCATCGGTGTCCAGAATCTCGCCGAACGGAACGAGCCCCAGCTTGACGATCGCTTGAAAACCGTTGCAGACGCCGCACATGAGGCCGCCGCGGGTCTTCAATAGTTCGTTCGTCCCCTCCTTGACCGCGCCGCTGCGGAAGAAGGCTGTGATGAACTTTCCGCTGCCGTCCGGTTCATCGCCGCCCGAGAATCCGCCGGGGATGAACACCGCCTGAGCCTGTTTCAGCTCCCGCGCGAAGGCGTCCACAGATTCGGCAACCGCAGAGGAGGTGAGGTTGCGCAGAACCATGATCTTTGCGTCAAAGCCCGCCGCGGAGAGCGCTTTCGCCGTGTCGTACTCGCAGTTGGTTCCGGGGAAGGCCGGGATCAGTACGCGCGGCTTGGCGAAATGCTCCGTCGTCCGGACACGGGTAAAGCTCTTCGCCGTGACGGTTTCCACCTGCTCCGCGTCGTTCTGAGAGCGAGCATGAACGGGATAGACGCCTTCGAGGACACTGTTCCACGTCTTCTCAAGGGAGGAGAGGCAGACGCGCTCGTCACCGAACGTCAGGGCGTATTCATTCGCAGTCTCGCCGATGATCCGGGCACCGGGCAGCTCGCCGTCGGCCAGCTCGATCACAAAGGAGCCGTACCGATAGCCGAACAGCTCGTCAAGCGCGATCCCGGAGAGCTTCGCGCCGATCCGGTTGCCGACGGCCATCTTGAAGACCGCCTCCGCAACGCCGCCGTAAGAGGGCGTCCAGACGGAGAGGATCCTGCTTGAATCGATCCCTGCGCGGATCGCGTTGAAATTCAGAATCAGGGAATCCGGCGTGGGAAGGCCGCGTCCGTCCGTCTCCGGATCGAGCAGGGCGATCTTGTGTCCGGCTGCCTTGAACTCGGGGGAAATCACCGCAGACACGGGATCCACCGTGACGGCGAAGGAAACGAGCGTCGGGGGAACGTCCAGCTTTTCAAAGGATCCGCTCATGGAGTCCTTGCCGCCGATGGACGCGATTCCGAGATCCATCTGTGCTTCGAACGCACCGAGAAGGGCAGACAGAGGCTTGCCCCAGCGCACGGGATCCCGGAGCGGCTTTTCAAAGTACTCCTGGAAGGTGAGATAGACCTCACGGAAAGACGCGCCGGACGCGATCAGACGGGCGACGGATTCCACCACGGCGAGGTAGGAGGCGTGATAGGGACTCTTCTCCGCGATCATGGGATTGTAGCCCCATGCCATCAGAGACGCGGTGGAGGCGTTGCGGTCGGACACCGAGATCTTGTGCGCCATCGCCTGAGCAGGGGTGGTCTGATACTTCCCGCCGAAGGGCATGAGCACGGATCCCGCGCCGATGGTGGAGTCGAACCGCTCCGAAAGCCCTCTCTGGGACGCCACATTCAGATCGGACACGAGCGCGTTCATCCCGTCCGCAAAGTCCGCGGGAATTACCTTGTCCCACGGCTCGGGATTCAGGGGAGCGATATCGATGTGCTTTTCCGCGCCGTTTGAGGAGAGGAAGTCCCGGGACAGATCCACGATCGTTTTCCCTCTCCACGTCATGGTGAGGCGGGGCGTTTCGGTCACGACGGCTACGACGGTAGATTCGAGGTTTTCGGCGTCCGCCAGAGCGCAGAAGCGATCCGCGTCTTCCTTCGCCACTACGACCGCCATGCGCTCCTGAGATTCGCTGATGGCAAGCTCGGTGCCGTCAAGACCGTCGTATTTCTTCGGAACCCTGTCGAGATCGATCGCAAGTCCGTCCGCCAGCTCGCCGATCGCCACGGACACGCCGCCCGCGCCGAAGTCGTTGCACCGTTTGATGAGCAGGGAGGCCTCCGGATTCCGGAACAGCCGCTGGAGCTTTCTCTCCTCGGGCGCGTTGCCCTTCTGGACCTCCGCGCCGCAGCTTTCGAGCGAATGGAGGTTGTGGGACTTGGAGGAACCGGTGGCGCCGCCGCATCCGTCCCGTCCTGTCCGACCGCCGAGCAGGATCACAAGATCGCCGGGAACGGGTCTTTCGCGCCGAACGGTCTCTTCGGGAGCAGCCGCGATGACCGCGCCGATCTCCATGCGCTTCGCCACATACCCCGGATGGTAGAGCTCGCTGACCTGACCGGTTGCAAGGCCGATCTGGTTGCCGTAGGAGGAATAACCGGCCGCGGCTGTGGTCACAAGCTTCTTCTGAGGGAGCTTGCCTTCGAGCGTCTTTTCGACAGGCTGGGTGGGATCCCCGGCTCCGGTGACACGCATCGCGGCATAGACGTAGCTTCTGCCGGAAAGCGGATCCCGGATCGCGCCGCCGATGCAGGTTGCCGCGCCGCCGAACGGCTCAATTTCCGTCGGATGGTTGTGCGTTTCATTCTTGAAGAGAAGGAGCCACGGTTCGGTCTTTCCCGCGATCTCCACGTCGATCTTCACCGT
Organism: Oscillospiraceae bacterium; assembly: GCA_015065385.1. GTDB lineage: Bacteria > Bacillota > Clostridia > Oscillospirales > CAG-272 > UMGS1696. Next base: position 16,125 of record SVQK01000095.1, read on the forward strand.
GCAGGCGTTGATTTCCTCGGATTCGTCCAACCGCGGGAGCTTTCCCTCCGCTTTGAGTGCGCGAACGGCAACGGTGGCAAGATCCATGAGGTTCACGGGCTTCTTGTCCCTGCCGAGCGCGTGACGGGTCGCCGTGTACCGGTTCCACGCGGAATCGAGCACCGGATCCTCGAATTTCACGCTGTCCACGGTCGTGAGGAAGGTGGTGTGGCGGCAGTGGTCGGACCAGTAGGTGTCGATCATGCGGATCTCGGTGAGCGTGGGATCACGGTCCTCGCCGCGGAAGTAGCTCCTTGTAAAGGCAAGATCCGCCTCGTCCATCGCCAGCCCCCACTTTGCGATAAACGGAGCGAGCGAATCGTCCGCCATATCGCGGAACCCGTCCAGCACCGCCACGTCGGCGGGAACGTCATAGGTCTGGGCAAGGGTGGACTTCTCCGCAAGGGAGGCCTCGCGCGCTTCGACCGGGTTGATGACGTATTTCTTCACCGCGGCAAGATCGTCCTCCGACAGATCCCCGGAGAGGATATAGACCTTCGCAGAAAGAACGGCGGGACGGACGCCGCGGGAAATGATCTGAATGCACTGGGAAGCGGAATCCGCTCTCTGATCGTACTGGCCGGGCAGATACTCCACGGCGAAGACGAAATCCCCTTCGGGAACGTCCAGCGCGTCGTAGGTCAGATCCACCTGAGGTTCGGAAAAGACGGTGTTTTTCGCGTAAAGGAACAGATCCTCGTCCAGCCCCTCCGCGTCGTAACGGTTGAGGATCCGGACGCGCTCCAGTCCCCGGATCCCGAGGAAGGAGACCAGATCGTTTTTCAAAGCGTCCGCCTCGACGGTCAGTCCCGGACGCTTTTCCACATATACTCTGTAAACCAATTTATTCTCCTTTTGCGGCGAGGGCTCTTTTGCCGATATCGTGTCTCATGAACGCGTTCTCAAAGTGCACGTCCCCCGCGGCGTCGTAGGCGTTCCGGATCGCTTCTTCGAGCGTGGGCGCGACCGCAGTCACACCGAGGACCCGGCCGCCGCCCGTGACGACCGCTCCGTCCTTGAGTTTTGCTCCGGCGACATAGATTTCGGCTCCATGCTTCGGATGCTCGGGCAGATCGATAGAGAACCCCGTTTCGTACTTCTTCGGATAGCCGGAAGAGGCGAGGATCACGCAGCAGGCGGAGGCGTTCTTCCAGCGGATTTCACACTCGGCGAGCGTTCCTTCGCGCACGGCCTTCATGATCGTGAAGAGATCTGAGTCAAGGAGGGGCAGAACCACCTGTGTCTCGGGATCGCCGAAGCGGCAGTTGTATTCGATCACCTTCGGGCCGTCCTTCGTGATCATGAGCCCGAAGTAGAGGCAGCCGCGGAAGGTGCGTCCCTCTTCGTTCATGGCGCGGATTGTGGGGAGGAAAATCTCCTTCATGCAGCGATCGGCCACATCGGATGTATAATACGGATTCGGCGCGACGGTTCCCATGCCGCCCGTGTTGAGACCGGTGTCGCCGTTGCCCGCTCTCTTGTGGTCCATGGAGGAGACCATGGGGATCACGGTCTTCCCGTCGGTGAAGGACAGGACGGAGACCTCGGGGCCTTCGAGAAATTCCTCGATCACCACGCGGGATCCGCTGTCGCCGAACATGCGGTCCTCCATGATTTCCCGGAGAGCCTCGTCCGCCTCCTCCGCCGTCTGACAGATCAGCACGCCCTTTCCGAGCGCGAGTCCGTCCGCCTTCACGACGATGGGCGTTTTCGCGCTCCGGCAGTAAGCGCGCGCCTCTTGTACGGAATCGAAAACGGCGTAATCCGCCGTGGGAATGCCGTATTTCTTCATGAGGTTCTTGGCGAATACCTTCGACCCCTCGATCTGAGCGGCGGCGGCGGTGGGACCGAAGCAGGGAATCCCCGCCTCTTCCAGCGCGTCCACCATGCCCAGCACCAGAGGATCGTCCGGCGCGACCACGGCAAACCCGATCTCATTGGTCTTTGCGAACTCCACAACGGCGGGAATGTCCTTCGCGCCGATGGAGACGCACTCTGCCTCCTTCATGCCGGCGTTGCCCGGAAGAGCGTAAATGCGGTCGATCTCCGGATTTTCCCGGAGCTTTTTGATGATGGCGTGCTCTCTGCCGCCGGAACCGATGACAATGATATTCATGGGACGCTCCCTTTTGGAATGAAAATCAGTGGTGGAAGAGACGCATGCCGGTGAAGGCCATGGCGATGCCGTATTTGTCGCAGGTTTCGATCACCTGATCGTCGCGGATGGATCCGCCGGGCTCCGCGATGCAGCTGACACCGGAGCGGCGGGCTCTCTCGATGTTGTCGCCGAACGGGAAGAACGCGTCGGAGGCCAGCGCGACGCCGGTCACGGAATCGAGGTACGCTCTCTTCTCCTCCTTGGTCAGCTCCTCGGGACGGGTGGTGAAGTACTGCGCCCAGACATCGTCGCCGAGCACGTCTTCGTTCTGATCGGAGATATAGACGTCGATCACATTGTCGCGGTCCGGTCTGCCGAGCGTGGGCAGGAAGGGAAGGGCGAGAACCTTCGGATGGCGGCGGAGATGCCAGATATCGGCCTTGTTTCCGGCCAGTCTGGTGCAGTGGATCCGGGACTGCTGCCCCGCGCCGACGCCGATCGCCTGTCCGTCCACCGCGAAGCAGACGCTGTTGGACTGGGTGTATTTCAGCGTGATGAGGGCGACGACGAGATCCCGTTTCGAAGCCTCCGGGATTTCCTTGTTGGCGGTCACCACATTGCCGAGAACGTCCGCGGAGATCTTATAATTATTGTGCCCCTGCTCGAAGGTGATGCCGAAGACCTCTTTGGTCTCCTGCTCGGCTGGAACATACTCCGGGTCGATTTTGACGATGTTGTACGCGCCCTTCTTTTTGGATTTCAGGATTTCAAGGGCGTCCGGTTCGTACCCGGGCGCGATGATGCCGTCGGACACTTCTCGCTTGATCAGCTTCGCCGTTGTCACGTCGCAAACGTCGGACAGAGCGATCCAGTCGCCGAACGAGGACATGCGGTCCGTTCCGCGGGCTCTGGCGTAGGCGCAGGCGAGGGGAGAATCGTCCAGCCCCTCCACGTCGTCCACAAAGCACATCTTCTTGAGATCGTCGCTCAGCGGATAGCCGAGGGCGGCGGAGGTGGGGGAGACGTGCTTGAAGGAGGTCGCGCAGACGATGCCGGTCGCCTCTTTCAGCTCCTTCACGAGCTGCCAGGAGTTGAAGGCGTCGAGGAAATTGATATAGCCCGGGCGTCCGTTGAGGATTTCGATCGGCAGATCGCCGCCGTCCTTCATGTAGATCTTCGCAGGCTTCTGATTGGGGTTGCAGCCGTATTTCAGTTCGAATTCTTTCATGACTCTCCTCCGTTACTCATTCGTATTTGTTGATGAGGCGTTCGGCGATCTCGCCGGTTTCGAGGTCGGTGGTGCGCACATACAGGGAAATGCGGTTGTCGGGATCGAGGTTGTCCCAGATCTCGTTCGTCAGGCAGTTGACGCAGGCGGGGATTTCGATCCTCTCCGGCTCGCCCTGGAAGGTCGGGATGGGGCTGCCGTCCGTGACGTAGGTGTGAAGGAAGTGTCCGAGTCCGGCCTTGGCGGGATAGGAGAAGGTCTCGCGGACACAGTCGGAGCCTTCGGCGTCGAGGGATTTCAGGATGCTCATCTTGTAGCGGAACGTGCCCTCGCCGTAATAGAGAATGCCGGAGATACGGGGCGTCCAGTTCGGTCCGTCAGGCTCGAAGCAGCGGGTGTCGAGCGCGTTTTCGAATGTGGAGCCGTTCAGGATGTAGTCGCGGACCGTGTCGGTTTGATCCCCGTTTGTGACGACGACGATCTTGCCGAGGTCGCGGATGGGATAATAGATGATGAGGGAGGGATCCTTCACTTTCGAAGCGTCAAAGGGAGCGGTTCTGAGATCGCGGCCCTCGGGGATGAAGACCCTGTTGCGGCTGTTTTCGCTCCGGCCCATGATGAAATAGGCGAAAGCGGCTTTCTTGGCGTCGGGCGTCATGCCGATCATGATCCCGCGGCCCACATAGGGATTGCCGTTCAGGACGTCGCGGATCGGGGAAACGGAATAGATGTTCATGTGAGTTCCTCCGGACTGGATGATGGATTTATTTTGAACTGTTTCTTGACGAAATAAATGCAGGTTCCGGTCATTCCCCGCAAAGGGAAGCGGCGACAAGCTCGACGGCGCGCGGGAGGATTTCCCACTCCGCCTGTTCCATGACGCGCCTCTGCAAGATCTCGGGGGTGTCGCCGTCTTCGATATACACGGCCTTCTGCAGAATGATCTTCCCGCCGTCGGGAACGGAGTTGACGAAATGGACGGTGGCTCCGGTGACCTTCACGCCGTAGGAGAGGGCCGCCTCGTGCACCTTCAGACCGTAAAATCCCTTTCCGCAGAAGGAGGGAATCAGGGAGGGATGGACGTTGATGATCCGCCCGTCCCAGCGATCGGTGAAGTCCGCGGAGAGGATCGAGAGGAATCCGGCGAGCACGATCATATCGATCCGGTATTCCGCCAGCGCTTCGCTGATCCGGGATTCAAAGGTGTCGGGATCGTCCTTCCGTGAGACCGCGACGGAGGGGATGCCGTGGTTCTTCGCCCTCTCCAGCGCATAGACGCCGGGCTTCGAGGCCAGAACAAGCGCGATCTCTCCGTGCGGGATGCGTCCCGCCTCGGCTTCCTTGAGGATGGCCTCGAGGTTCGTACCGCCGCCGGAGACAAATACGGCGATTCTTGTTTTTCTCATCTTCCGGTCTCCTTACGCCAAAATCACGCCTTCGTCGCCGGATACGACCTCGCCCATGGGGTACGCGTCCTCTCCGTTTTCTCTCAGGATCGTGAGGGCGCGATCCGCGTCTTCCTTCGCCACGGTGACCGCCATTCCGACGCCCATGTTGTAGGTGTTGAACATGTCGTGCTCGGAGATCCCGCCCACCTTGGCGATCAGATCGAAGATCGGAAGGACCTTCACCGCGCTCTTGTCGATCTTCGCCGCGCATCCTTCGGGGAGGGAACGCGGGATGTTCTCATAGAACCCGCCGCCCGTGATGTGGGAGACGCCCTTGACCTTCACCTTCTCCATCAGGGCGAGCATGGGCTTGACGTAGATCTTCGTGGGCGTGAGCAGGGTTTCGCCGAGGGACTTTCCGCCGAGCTCCGCCACGGGCGTTTTGATGTCCGCGTGTTCGATGTCAAAGACCTTGCGCACGAGGGAGAAGCCGTTGGAATGGACGCCGGAGGAGGGCAGGGCGATGATCGCGTCGCCGGGGGTCACGGTTTCCTTGTCGATCACCCGGTCACGGTCCACGATGCCGCAGGCGTATCCGGCCAGATCGTATTCGTCCTTGGGATAGAATCCGGGCATTTCCGCGGTCTCCCCGCCGACGAGCGCGCATTCGCCCATGACGCAGCCGTCCGCCACGCCGGCGACAATGGACGCGATCTTTTCCGGGACGTTCTTTCCGCAGGCGATGTAGTCGAGGAAGACGATGGGCCGCGCGCCGCAGCAGATAATGTCGTTGACGCACATCGCAACGCAGTCGATCCCGACCGTGTCGTGCTTGTCCATCAGGAAGGCGATGCGGAGCTTGGTTCCCACGCCGTCGGTGCCGGAGACCAGCAGGGGATGACGGACGGCGTATTTCTCCATGACGGTCCCCAGATCGAAGATGCCGCCGAATCCGCCGATCTTGTCGCAGACGCCGTCAATCACGGTTCTGGCGATGTGCTTTTTCATAAGCTCGACGGCGGTATATCCGGCGGTAATATCCACGCCTGCGTTTTTATAGGCTTCGCTGTAGCTTTTCATGGTCGGATCCTTTCGGTGTTAAGAATGATCGGTGGCGAAAAACAGAGAAGGCCTTCGATGGGGAAGACCTCTCACTGGGATACCAGATTCTCCTGAAGCGCGGCGTCCTTGCGGAGCACTTTTTCCGCTCCGGCAGCTCTGGCGTCGGCAAGGGCTCCGGCGAGGGATTCGTCGGAGAGCGCGAGGATTTCAACAGCGAGAATGGCAGCGTTGGCGGCTCCGTTCATGGCGACGGTGGCAACGGGAATGCCCGTCGGCATCTGTACCGTTGACAGAAGGGCGTCCAGGCCGTCCAGCATTCCCCCCTTGACGGGTACGCCGATGACGGGCAGCGTCGTGGCGGCGGCGCACACACCCGCGAGATGGGCGGCCATTCCGGCACAGGCGATGATTACGCCGAATCCGTTCTCCCGCGCGGAACCCACATAGATCTGCACAGCCTCCGGGGTGCGGTGCGCGCTGAGAACGCGGGCTTCAAAAGGAACCCCGTATTCTCTGAGAACGGCGAACGTTTTTTCCACAACGGGCAGATCGCTGTCCGAGCCCATGATGACGGCAACTTTTTTCATCCGGATCAACTCCATTCTCCGCCGGTCGGAGCAGGGGGGCGGCGGTCCCGGAATCCCTGCGCACAATTCAAAAAGGCATACGTCCCCAAAGGAATCGTATGCCCAGACGGTCGGCTTGCCCGCTCTTGCGCGGTGGCTTTCTGCTTCACGCGGTCGATTCCGCCGGGACGAGAACGCCCCACCCGTCAGTCGCAGAAAGCTGTCTCTCTTATTATACCGGATTCTCGCCGATTCGTCAACCCCTGAACCGGCAAAATTGACGTCCGGTTTCCGTGCGGTTTTGGTGTAAATCGCCGTCTCCCCGTCCTCACTTGCTTCCAATCTCGCCGATGACCACAAATCGGCTTGACATTATCGCCCGGTCATGGTACAATACGCACAGACAGAGCGTTTTCCGGGACACGCATGAAGTGATCCCGGGGAGGGGAGTGACAGGCATCATGTACTACAGAAGCGAGGCCGGACTAACGGACGACAGTCTGCGGCAGGCTCTGAACGAACAGCTCGGACAAACGGAGGCAAAGCGCATCCTGATCGTCCCGCCGGATTTCACACGGATGTATTCCGGAGCGGGAAAGATCACGGCTTTCCTCATCGATCTTCTGGGAGACCGGTGTGAGATCGACGTTATGCCCGCGCTCGGGACGCATGCCCCGATGTCGGAGGAGGAATGCGAGACCTTCTTTATGGGCCGTGTGAAGCATGAGGATCTTATCGTTCACCGCTGGCGGGACGACGTGATCAAACTGGGAGAAGTTCCGGCGTCGTTCGTGTCCGAGGTATCCGAAGGACTGGTCAACGAGAAGATCGACGTGGAGGTCAACCACAGGCTGATCGACGGCGGGTACGATCTGATCGTATCCGTGGGGCAGGTGGTTCCGCACGAGGTGGTGGGCATGGCCAACTACTCGAAGAACATCTTCGTGGGCTGCGGCGGTTCCTCCATGATCAATTCCTCCCACATGCTCGGAGCGTTTTACGGGCTCGAGCGGATCATGGGGCGGGATTTCTCCCCGGTCAGAAAGGTGTTCGACTACGCTGAGGAACATTTTCTCAAGAATGTCCCGATCCTCTATTTTCTGACCACCACCACGAACACCGGGGATCGCACCAACATCCATGGCCTCTACGTCGGACGCGAGCGGTCGAATTTTGAAGCGGCGGTCGCGGACAGCCAGAAGCGGAATCTCATCACGGTGGACGAACCGTTCCGGAAAGTCGTGGTCTATCTCGATCCGAGGGAATTCAAGTCTACTTGGCTCGGCAACAAGGCCGTTTACCGGACCCGCATAGCAATTGCGGACGGAGGAGAGCTGATCGTGCTGGCCCCCGGCGTCGTCCGCTTCGGCGAGGACGCGGAAAACGACCGGCTCATCCGGAAATACGGATATGCGGGCCGCGAGAAGGTTCTGGAGCTGGTAAAGGAGCACGAGGATCTTGCGGCCAATCTGTCCGTGGCGGCTCATCTGATCCACGGCTCGTCCGACGGGCGGTTTTCCATCACCTACTGCACGGAACATCTGACCCGCGAAGAGGTGGAAGGCGTCAACTTCAAATGGAGAGCCTACCGGGAAGCCGCCGCCGAATACGATCCCGCGGTGCTGACCGACGGCTGGCACGAGCAGAACGGGGAGCGGTTCTTCTATGTGAGCAATCCCGCCCTCGGGCTCTGGAAGAGAAGGGACGACTGAGAGGCGCGGCATGACGGAAGAACGGTATTCTTTTCCGGAAGACGGTCGGCGGATCGATCTTCACACCCACACGACCATGTCCGACGGCTCTATGACGCCTGCGGAACTGGTAAAGCACGCGAAGGCTTCCGGTTTATCGGCTGTCGCGGTTTCGGACCACGATACGGCGGACGGCGTGAACGAAGCGGTCCGGACGGGGGAGGAGATCGGGATCGAGGTGATCCCCGCGATCGAGCTGTCCGCTCAATCCGACACGGAAACGCATATCCTCGGCTATTTCATCGACCCGGATTCTCCCGTGCTGCGGGACGCGGTGGATGAGATCCGGCGGGTGCGGACGGAGCGGATCGAGGAGACCTGCGGCATGCTGCGCGAGCACGGGATTTCGGTGACGCTCGACGAAGTAAAGGCGGTCGCGGGAGGTGGGATCCTCTGCCGGGCTCATATCGCGCGGATCATGACGGACAAGGGCTATTCCTCCTCGCCGAAAGAGGCTTTCGCGGAATGGCTGAACGTCGGACGCCCCTGTTATTCCGAGGCGCAGGCACTGACCGACACCGAAGCCGTCCGTCTGATCCGGTACGCGGGCGGTGACGCCTATCTTGCCCATCTCCATCTGACGAAAAAGCCGCCGGAAGTCCTCGACGCCTTTGTGAAAAGACTGGCCGGGGAAGGGCTGAGCGGAATAGAGGGGTATTACACCGACTACACGCCGGAGATGGAGGCCGAATTCCGCGGACTTGCCCGGAAATACGGGCTGAAAATCTCCGGAGGAACGGATTTTCACGGCACCTTCAAGCCCCACATCACGATCGGCCGCGGACTCGGTTCGCTGACGATCCCATACGCGGTGCTCGAACAGATGAAAGACAGAGCGCGCGCCTGACGCACAGCTCTGAACAACCTCCCGAGACGGGAGAAGAAAGGTCGGACGATCAATGAAGAACAAAGCGGATATCGGCATGATCGGAATGGCGGTCATGGGAGAAAACCTGTCCATGAACATGGAGCGGCACGGCTACACCGTCGCGGTCTATGACATTTGGGACGGCGTTGTGGACAAATTCATGAACGGACGCGGAAAGGGAAAGAACTTTATCCCGGCGGATTCCTTCGAGGATCTGGTGAGCAAGCTCGAGACGCCCCGCGTGGTCATGATGATGATCCGGGCCGGCGCGCCTGTGGATGAAACCATCGGAAAGCTCCTGCCCCTGCTCTCTCCCGGTGATATCATCATCGACGGAGGCAACTCCCACTTTCCCGACACCGACCGCCGCTGCAAGCTGGTTGAGGAGCATGGGATGCTCTACATCGGGACGGGCGTGTCCGGCGGCGCGGAAGGGGCTTATATCGGTCCTTCCATGATGCCCGGCGGTTCTCCCGAAGCGTGGCCGCGGGTCAAGCCCATCCTTCAGGATATCTGCGCGAAGGTGGACGACGGCTCCCCCTGCTGCGACTGGGTCGGAGAGGGCGGCGCGGGCCACTTTGTGAAGATGGTCCACAACGGGATCGAATACGGCGATATGCAGCTGATCTGCGAAGCCTACCAGGTCATGCGGGATTACCTCGGCATGACGGCGGAAGAAATGCACGCCGTTTTCGCCGACTGGAACGAAGGGGTTCTGGATTCCTACCTCATCGGCATTACGGCGGACATTCTGACGCGGAAGGACGAGGACGGCTCTCCTCTGCTCGACAAGATTCTCGACACCGCGGGTCAGAAGGGAACCGGCAAGTGGACGGCGATCTCCGCGCTGGACGAAGGGATCCCGCTCACCCTTATCGGCGAGGCTGTTTTCGCGCGCTGCCTCTCCGCCGTGAAAGAAGAACGCGTTGCGGCGTCGAAGATCCTCTCCGGTCCGTCGGTCAAATTCGAAGGGGACCGGGGTGCGTTCCTTGCGGATCTGAAAAACGCGCTCTACGCCTCGAAGATCGTCTCCTATGCGCAGGGCTATTCCCTCATGCGGCAGGCGGCGGTCACCTATGGCTGGAATCTGAATTACGGCGGGATCGCGCTCATGTGGCGGGGCGGCTGCATCATCCGTTCCGTCTTCCTCGGAAAGATCAAGGAGGCGTTCGATCAGGATCCGGACATCACCAACCTCATGCTCGCCCCCTATTTCAAAGACGCTCTGACGAACGCGGAGGACGGATGGAGACGGGTCGCCGCGGCCGGAATCCTCGCCGGGATCCCCATGCCCGCCATGACCTCCGCTCTCGCCTATTTCGACGGCTACCGGACGGAAAGACTCCCCGCCAATCTCCTGCAGGCGCAGCGGGATTATTTCGGAGCGCACACCTACGAGCGCGTGGACGCCCCAAGAGGCCAGTTTTTCCACACGGACTGGATGAACGGGGAAGTCGGCGACACCGCGTCCACTCAGTACAACGCCTGAACAGATTCTGACCGATCATACCAACGGAGGGTTTACACATGGAATTCAGAAAGAACTGTAAATACGCCATCGTAGTCCCCACTTCCATGGGCGTGCGCATCTGCCCCATGAACGGACAGCCGGTGCAGTCGTCCGACACCTTCTTCATGCAGGCTACGAGCGCGGAATCGAACGTCGTTTCCATCGCGTCCTATCTCGGCATGCGGACCAAGGTGCTGACGACCTTCGTGAAGGACAGCCCGATCGCTGATTTCATCAAGCGCAATCTGAGATCCCGCGGGATCGAATACGAAGGCGCGGAGATTGAGCAGGGCGGCCCGTGGGGCTATCGTCATCAGTTCAACATCGGCGACAGCGGCTACGGCTCCCGCGGCCCGAGAGTCGCAAACGACCGCGCCGGAGAGGTCGGCCGGACGCTGAACGTAAAGGACTTTGACGTTGATCGGATCTTCGGCGAGGAGGGCGTGCAGATCCTTCATCTCTCCGGCCTGATCGGCGCGCTGTCCCCGGAGACGTCGGAATTCTGCCTTGCGCTGGCAAGAGCGGCCAAGAAGTACGGCACCAAGGTCTCGTTCGATTTGAACTACCGCGCTTCCTTCTGGAAGGGCCGCGAAAAGGAACTGCGTGAAGCGTTCACCGAAATCGCGTCCGCAGCGGATATTCTCGTAGGCAACGAGGAGGACTTCCAGCTCGCTCTGGGCATTGAGGGACCGGAGGCAGGCGGAAAGGATCTTGCGGCGAAGATCGACAGCTTCAAGGGCATGATCGGCGTGGTGAAGAAGACCTTCCCGAACGCGGAGGTTTTCGCCACGACCCTCAGACAGGTGGTGAACGTCAACGAGCATATCTGGGGTGCGATCACGCTGTGCGGGGACGAATGGCATATCGCCGAACCCCGACCGATCCATGTGCTCGACCGGATCGGCGGCGGAGACGGATTTGTCGGCGGCCTGCTCTACGCCATGCTCAAGGGCTGGGAGCCCGAAAAATGGGTTCAGTTCGGATGGGCGACCGGCGCGCTTGCCACCACCTTCCTCACCGACTACGCGCAGCCGGCGGACGAAGAGCAGGTCTGGTCCGTCTGGGGCGGCAACGCAAGAGTGAAGAGATAAGGCGTTTGACGACCTGCGCATAAGCATTTGCCGAACAACCGTCTTTTACTGCTCATTCTTATGGAATATCTGCTGCTATTCGGCGCGTGTACGTTTTTCTCCCTCCAGTTCGTCTTTCAAAAGCTCTTTGAACGGCGGGCACGGGAGGGTGTCGCGGTCTGTCTTTGGAATATCGCCGTTTCCGGTGCGGTCGCGGTTCTGTTTCTCATAGCCAAATCCGGCCTTCCGGAGGATATGAACGGCACATCCTTTCTGATTGCGGCTCTGTATGCTGCTTCCGGGCTGATCTGTTCGGTAGCCTCGATCTCCGCCATGAACTGCGGTTCCGTGGCGGGGGTCGGGATCTTCTGTCTGGCTGGGGGAATGATCCTGCCGTTTCTATACGGCGTCTTCGCCCTTTCCGAATCCTCCGGTCTGTTCAAATGGCTCGGAATGCTGCTTTTGACCGTCTCCCTGTTCCCGGCCGTGATGACGAAGAACGGAGAGGAGCGGACGGGAAAACGGCTTCGGTACGCAGTCCTTTGTTCCGCAGTTTTTCTGACAAACGGACTGGTGAGTATCTTTTCCAAAATGCATCAGATCTCCCCCCGCGCAGTGGACGAGGACTCCTTCGTGCTGACGGGGGCCCTTCTTCGGTGCGGCGCGGCAGTTCTTTTGATGCTTTTCCTCGCGGCAGCCTCGAATCGGAAGCGCGGAACGCGGCCTTTCCGGGAGATGTTTATCGAAATCGGGCGGGAGCCGATGACGCGCCGCCTGTTTCTTGTACTGCTTCTGTCCGCGGCTGCCTATTCGGTGATGAACACCCTCGGAAATCTTCTGTCCCTCAGATGTATGAACCTGATGGAGGCGTCCGTTCAGTTCCCGCTGCTCTCGGCGACGGTGACGGTGCTGACGGCACTCTTCGGAGCGGTCTTTTTCCGGGAAAAGCTCCGCGCCGGGACGATCGTCTCCCTTTTGCTGACGGTGGCCGGAGCCGTCCTCGTCGCCGTGCAGCCATTCTAACCCCGACGAATCGGATCGATTCAATCAACGGAGACAACAATGGAAAACAGGAAAAACTGGCTGACGGATCCGGTAAACGGAAACGGACTCTCCGCGTTTGCCGCATCGATCGGACTTCCGGACAGCTATCTCAAAGCGGCGGAGCCCGTCGCGCAGATCCTCGCCGAACGCTGCCCTGATCCTCTCGAGTCCTTCGCCGAAGATCCCGGAAACACCGCGTTCATCCGCACAGCCGCGGGTGAGCTCGGGGAGGAGCCGGATCTCGTTATGCTCGCGGGCGGGCTTCTGCTCGGTCTCAACGCCCACAAGCTCTATCGGGAACGAGGGATCGACGACGGAATATACACCGCCTCCATGCGGGAGCTGACCGTCTGGTCGAAAACCTGCGAACGGGAGCGCGGACACATCGGCTTTTACGAATGGGGCTGGTTTGTCAACTTTCTCGACGCCTCCATCGTGCGGCTCGGGCGGCTGGAATTCCATGAAGTCCGGTTCCGCGACGGCCTGACTTGGGAAAAGAACGGGTTCACGGTGAAGGGCGGCGACCTCGTGATCAACATGCACATTCCGGAGGACGGCCCGCTCGATCCGGAGGCAGTTCAGGAGTCGTTCCGGCGGGCTTACCGCTACTTCGGGCGGACCGGTCCCGCGTTCTTTGTGTGCGATTCGTGGCTCCTCTGGCCTGGCAACTACGACTTCCTCGGAGAGGATTCCCGGATCCGCGCGTTTATGGACAACTTCCACATCCTCGCGCGGCACGACGTGAAAAACTGCGGGGATCTCTGGCGCGTCTTCGGTCATCGGGATTCATGGGATCCCGCGGGACTTCCGCGGAATACGGAGCTTCAGCGAAGAATGGCGGACTATCTTGCAAAAAACGGAAACGTCACGGGGAGCGGCTACGGCGTGTTCCTGTTTGACGGAGAAAGGATCAACCCATGAAAATCGTGATTACGGACGGATTTGCGGTCAATCCGGGGGATCTGTCCTGGGAATGGCTGGAGCAGTTCGGCAACGTGGCGGTGTATGATAAGCTTTCCGACGCAGCGGCCCCCGCCCGGATCGGTAACGCCGAAATCGTCTTCACCAACCGGGTCCGGATCGGCGAGGCGGTTTTGAAGAACTGCTCGAATCTGCGCTATGTGTCCGCGCTCGGGACAGGGTACGACATGATCGATGTCAAGGCGTGCCGGGAAAAGGGGATCGAGATATGCAACGTTCCCGGATATTCCACGGATTCGGTTGCTCAGGTCGCGTTCTCCCTGCTTCTCGCCAACGCCTTTGATCTGGCTGGATATGCGCAGATGGTCAGGGACGGGAACTGGACCGGTATACCGGGATTCCATTACGAGCTGACCCGTTTCACGGAGCTGGCCGGAAAGACCGCGGGCGTGTACGGATGCGGCGCGATCGGAAAGAAGTTCGCCGCGATATGTCTGGCTTTCGGAATGCGCGTCCTTGCCACAAGGAGATCGAAAACCGAAGGGAAAGAGGAGGGGATCCTTTATGTAACGCCGGAAGAACTGCTTGCGCAGAGCGATTTCCTCTCCATTCACTGCCCCCTGACCGACGAGACGCGCGGCATGGTGAACAAGGACTTTCTCGAAAAAATGAAGGACGGGGCGGTGCTGATCAACACCTCGCGCGGAGCCGTTCTGAATGAAGCGGACGTTGCGGATGCGCTCCGATCCGGAAAGCTCTCCGGAGCCGGGATGGACGTGCTGGCAAAGGAGCCCGCCGACCCGAGCAATCCGCTCCTGACCGCTCCGCACTGCATCATTACGCCTCACTGCGCGTGGACTTCGAAAGAAGCGCGGCTCAGGCTGATGGACATTTTGGAAAAGAACCTCCGCTCCTTTGTGGAAACCGGCGTCGGGATCAACCGCGTGGGAGTCTGAAGGTTTGAAAGGCAGTCCTATCTGCATCATACAAAAAACAGGACGGGAGTCACACAGCTTTCGTCCTGTTTTGTCGTCGTTGGTATTGTCAAGGCCGCACCGCCCAGAGTGTCAGGTCCCACATTGGAACGCACAGTACGCGGCGGAGAAAGAATCGGTGCTCCGGCAGAAGCGAACGGATCCTGAGCGGAAGGAGCCACAGATCATCCGTCCTGTGATATAAAGAGACGGCCATGGACGGCAAATCCCGGCGGATCACCGCTTCACCCCCGGACAGAACCAACTCTTCCGCCCCCTCCACATCCAGCTTGATGAAATCAGCCGGAGTATCCCGCAAGAGAGAGTCGAGCGTCATGGAGGGAAGCTGCACGATCCGTCTCCGTCTGGACCGCCCGTCCGCGCCCGATCCGCGGCTGCCTCCGTTCGAGAAGGAAACCGTTCCGTCCGCGTCCCAGAGAACCGCGTGAACGGGGAGGATCCGGCATCGTTTTTCCTCCTCGGCATAGGCCGCCAGCTTTCCGAGATTATGGGAATCCGCCTCCACGGCGAGGATGCTTTCGGGATGAAGCGTATCCGCGATCTGACGCGCCGTATCTCCGCGAAACGCCCCTCCGTCCACGGCACAGCGGATGTTCGCGCCGCGCAGAAGGCTGGCACAGGTAACGTCAAAGGACTCAGTGTCGGAAATAAACCGAAGCTGTCCGGTTAATCGGAAGGAAACCGCGTCGTCGAAAAGCGTTCGGGATCGCTCGTCGCAGAACAGAGAGCGGGCATGTTCGAGCTTATCCCGATGCCCGGCGGCGTACCGGCTGTCGAAAAGCTCCCCTCCGTAGAGCGGAACCTCCGGAATGATGAGGCTGTGGCGGCTGTCCAGCTCCAGGATCCGTTCAATCACCTCGGGCCGGTCGGTACCGAACGCAAGAAGCACGACGAAATCCTCGCCGCACCGTTCCCGCACCTCGGCAAGACTCAGAACGGGAAATCCCCGAAAAAACCTGTTCCGTACAAATCCGTCGGACGCAAACACTCCGGCGATCCGGATGCCGAACCGCTCCGCCGAGTCGAGGATCTTGTCAGCTCCGTTTCCCGTCCCATACAGCCAGATCGGACGTTTTTCCTCTGTCAGCATATCCCAGAGGGACGGAGGGAACTCATTCATGGACGCCGAAGAACCGCATCGCATTGTTCCAGAGGATGTCCTCCCGCTGATCGTCCGTCAGTTTCAGGCGGAAGAACCGCTCGAGCTCCTCTTTCGTGTTGACCACGGGATAGTCCGTGCCGAACATGACGTTCTCCACGCCGAGCCTGCTGACGATCTCATCCGCTTTTTCCGGCGTCATTGCCCAGAGCGCGCTCGAGGTATCGTACCACACGTTTTTCCGGCCGGCCAACAGGGGAACGGAGAAATCCCACGCCTTGTATCCGCCGAGATGCGCCGCCACAGCCACGAGATCCGGGAACATGTCAAGAACGCGCACTAACTTGTCCGCCGAAGAAAACTGGTATTCCGGACGGTTGTCGCCCATGTGGAGATAGATCGGCATTCCCTCGGCCTGAAGGATCTCATAGAGGGGGAGCAGACGCGGGTCGTCGATATCCACGCCCTGAATGTCCGGATGGATCTTGACGCCGCGGAGCCCGAGCCCCTTTGCCCTTGCGATTTCCCCTTCGAAATCCGGATAATCCTGATGCATCCCGGCGTATCCGAAGGTGATGAATCCTCGCGAACGGGAATATTCTGCCAGAGCCGCGATGGAGTCGTTGACCTTCGGCACCTGATGGGCGTTGGTTGCCACGGAAAAGAGCAGATAGCCGCCCACCCCGTTCGCTTCCGCCTGAGATTCGAGGTCGGCGTAGGTCCCTTTTCCGAGTACATCGAAATTGTAGAACTGACCCAGATTGACGCAGGCTTTTTCGGCGATTTTTTCCGGATAGGTGTGCGTGTGTATATCGAATACTTTGAACATGGAAAACCGTCCTTGATTTTTCGTCTGGTTTGTGGTATGATGGAGCGGAAGAAATTCGAACGCAAAAGGAGAACTGTCAAATGGACTGCATTTTCTGCAAAATCATCGCGGGAGAAATCCCCTCGGCCAAGGTTTACGAGGACGACGACATTCTGGCCTTCAAAGACATCAATCCCATCGCGCCCGTTCATGTGATCGTCATCCCGAAGACGCACATCGCGTCCATGGATGAGATCCGCCCGGAAAACAGCGCGGCGGTGGCGAAAATCTTTGAGAAGATTCCCGAAATCGCCCGTCTCGCCGGATGCGAAAACGGCTACCGGGTGGTGTCGAACTGCGGCGCCGACGGCGGTCAGACCGTACCGCACCTGCATTTCCATCTGCTGGGCGGAATGGCGCTGCCGTGGGATGTGTTCGCCAAATAAGATCCCCGGAAAGATCAAAAGAGAGGCGCGAACCTCTCTTTTTTCATGCGTAAACTCGGGTGAGGGGAACAGTGAGGACCGCTTCGTGAGGTTCAGGAGACAAATTCCGCGTAAATGGCGCGCATGGCCTTTTCAAAATCCGCTTCGTCCACACCGATGATGATATTCAGCTCGGAGGATCCCTGGTCGATCATGCGGATGTTGATCCCGGCGTCCGCCACAGCCTTGAAGACGCGGACTGCGGTTCCCTTGGATTTTACCATGCCGCGTCCGACCACGGCAATGAGGGCGAGTCCCTCTTCCACGGACACCGCGTCCGGCTCCACCATGGCGCAGATCCGGTTGATGATCCGGTCACGGCTCCCGGCCAATTCCGCGCGGTTCAGCACCACGCTCATGGTGTCGATGCCGGAGGGAAGGTGTTCGAAGGAGATGTTCTCCTTTTCGATGGCCTCGAGGACCTTCCGCCCGAAGCCCTTTTCCGCGTTCATCATCGCCTTCTCGATCGTGATGACGCAGAAGCCCTTCTTTCCCGCGATCCCGGTGATGATGCTCGAAGGATCGTAGCTGTCCGTATGGGAAAGAATGATCGTCCCCGGATCTTCCGGAGCGTTGGTATTGCGGATGTTGATCGGGATCCCGGCAAAACGAACGGGGAAGATGGCGTCCTCGTGCAGAACGGTCGCGCCCATATAGGAAAGCTCTCTGAGCTCGCGGTAGGTGATGAAGGAGATCCCCTGCGGATGATCCACGATCCGGGGATCGGCCATCAAAAAACCGCTCACGTCTGTCCAGTTCTCGTACAGATCGGCCTCTGCCGCCCGGGCCACGATGGAACCTGTGACGTCGCTTCCGCCGCGGGAGAACGTGCGGATGGTCCCGTTGGGCATGGATCCGTAGAAGCCCGGAATCACGCCGTTTTCGTGCTTTTTCAGCTCTTCGGAGAGCAGGGTGTTGGTGGTCTCGGAGTCGAAGGTTCCGTCGTCGAAGAACTTGACGAATCGGGCGGGATCGATGAAATCGTATTTCAGATACGCCGCAAGCACCAGCCCGTTCAGGTATTCGCCCCGGCTCGCCGCGTAGTCCCGTCCTGCGGAATGGGCGATCGCCCAGCGGATGTGGGTGTACTCCTCAGTCAGATCCAATTCGATCCCAAGGCCACGGATAATGTCGTTATACCGCTCCTCGATCTTCGAGAACACCTCGGCGAGATCCCCGCCCGCCGCCGAAACGTTGTAGCATTCGTACAGCATGTCGGTGACTTTGGTATCCCCGGAGAAACGCTTGCCGGGAGCGGAGGGAACGACAAAAACGCGCGTAGGATCGGCGCGGATGATATCGCCCACTTTCTTCACATGTTCGGCGTCGGCCAGTGAACTGCCGCCGAATTTTACAACCTTGATATGAAACGTATGAAAATTCACTGTTTTGACCTCTGTGTTTCTGTGCCTTGATTCCGCGGCGACGGGCTGCACCGCCCCTATACATTATAGAGAAACGCGCGCTTTTTGTCAATAGAAAGCGGAGCGTATTTCTGTACAAACTTCTTGACAGAAACCCGCCCTTCATGTATAATTAGTTGAAATTCCCCCGTACCGTCCGAAAGGAACTGCACACACATGAATAAATATAATACAGTCTTTTCTTCCGCGGACATTCTGCTGCCCGCTTTTTCTTCCGATCCCGGGAAGATGCGGAAGTGGTCCGTCATCGCCTGCGATCAGTTCACGTCGGAGCCGGCCTACTGGTCCGCCTGCCGGGAAGAGATCGGCGGGGCGCCTTCCACTCTCCGTTTCATCATGCCGGAGGCCTATCTCGGAACGCCGGACGAAGCCGCGCAATCGGAGACGGTCCGGGAGGCTATGGAGAGCTTTGATCCCCGGAATATGCGGCGGATCGACGGGTTTGTCTATACGGAGAGATCCCTCCCCGACGGTTCCGTGCGGCGCGGAATCGTAGGCGCGGTGGATCTTGAGGGATACGATTACGCCGCGGATTCGTCCTCACCGGTGCGCGCCACGGAAGGGACCGTACTCGAACGCATACCGCCGAGGCAGAGGATCCGCGCGGAGGCGAAAGCGGAGTTTCCGCACGTCCTCGTTCTGGCTGACGACCGGATCGGACTCTTCGACGAAGCTCATGCTGTCGCGGGATCCCTTCTGTACGATTTCGATCTGATGCAGGGGGGCGGCCACATCCGCGGATATGCCGTGAACGGATTTGCAGCGGAGCGTTTGTCCCGCAGAATCGCGGAGTACGAGCGCTCCATGGACGGACTTGTCTATGCGGTCGGAGACGGAAACCACTCCCTCGCCGCCGCCAAAGCCCACTGGGAAACGGTGAAGCGGGAAATCGGATCGCAGGATCATCCCGCCCGGTACGCTCTCTGCGAGATCACGCCCATCGGGGATGAATCCCTCCGGTTCGAGCCGATCTACCGGATCGTACGCGGTTGCGGCACGGAAGAACTCATGGAGGAACTTCGAAGCGTTTCCTCCCCGGACGGCGCAGGGCAGCCCTTTACCGTCGTCACGGCGAAGGGAAGAGCAGAACTCCGGTTTTCCGATCCGGCAGACGGGCTGACGGTCCGGTCGGTCCAGCGGTTCATCGACCGCTTCCTTGCCGCCCATCCTGGAACGTCATGCGACTATATCCACGGCGAACGCTCTCTCCTGACGCTCGCGTCGGAACCGGATACCGCGGGTTTCCTCTTCGGCGGCATGGACAAGAACGAGTTGTTTCCCTATGTGAAGGCATACGGGAAACTGCCCCGCAAGACCTTCTCCATGGGAGAGGCGGAGAGCAAGCGGTATTATCTCGAGGCGAGAAGCATCGTCCGCTGAGCTCAGAATCCGGATCCACCAAACAAGTACAGGACTGCGGTCGGTCTGAATCCGCAGTCCTGTTTCTCTATCGGGATGGGAACCGGATCAGAGGACGATGACCCGGATGATGCCTTCCATCGCTTCAATGGAGGACTCGATTTCGGAGTGGATATCCGCGTAGGTGTCCACCAGACAAACCGCGTATTCGCCGCGGGAATGGTCCACGAAGTTCTCGATATTGATCCCGCGCTCCGCCAGAGTCGAGCTGATGTGAGAGATCATATTGGGAATATTCTTGTGAAGGATCACGAGGCGTCCGGCGTCGGTGCGGGGCATTTCCACGGCGGGATAGTTCACGCTGTTCCGGATCGTGCCGTTTTCCAGAAAGTCTTTCAGTTCCTCGGCGGCCATCACGGCGCAGTTCTCTTCGGATTCCTCCGTGGACGCGCCGAGGTGGGGAATGGCGACGATGCCGGGGACGTTGACCACTTCCTCGGTCGGGAAGTCCGTCACATAGGCCGCGACCCGACCGTCCGCCAGAGCCGCTTTCAGATCGGCCGCGTTGACCAGATCCGCGCGGGAGAGGTTGACGATGCGGACGCCCGGCTTCATGAGGGAGATGGACTTTTCCGAGATCATACCCTTGGTATCTTTGGTGGCGGGCACATGGAGAGTGATATAATCGCTGACCGCATAGACCTCTTCGTAAGTCGCCGCGCGCTTGACGGAGCTGGACAGGCCCCACGCTGCCTCAACGGTCAGGAAGGGGTCGCAGCCGACTACGTCCATACCGAGGGACTTCGCCGCGTTGGCGACCAGTCCGCCGATTGCTCCGAGTCCGATCACGCCGAGGGTCTTTCCTTTCAGCTCCACGCCGCCGTACGCGCTCTTTCCGGCCTCGACCGCTTTCGCAACGCCTCCGGTCACCGCGCCGTCCGCCACAAGGGAATTGGCCCACTCCACGCCGCCGATGATGTTCCGGGAGGCGAGGAGAAGCGCGGCGAGAGTCAGTTCCTTGACGCCGTTCGCATTCGCGCCGGGGGTGTTGAAGACGACGATGCCGTTTTCCGCGCACTTATCGACCGGAATGTTGTTCACGCCCGCTCCGCACCGTGCGATGGCCTTGAGGGAAGCAGGGAACTCCATGTCGTGCATGGCGGCGGAGCGGACCATGATCCCGTCCGGAGCGGCTGCGTCCGCGGATACGGTATAAGCGGCGGGATCGAAGCGGTCCGTGCCGGCCTTGGCGATTTTATTGAGCAGTTTGATTTCTTTCATCGTTCAGTTTTCTCCCTTCGGATTCTTGGCCGCGAAGTCCTTCATGAACGCGACGAGCTTTTCCACGCCTTCGTAGGGCATAGCGTTGTAGATGGACGCGCGCATTCCGCCCACGGAGCGGTGTCCCTTGAGGTTTTTGAGTCCTGCGGCAGCCGCTTCCTTGGCGAACTGCTTATCCAGCTCCGCGTCGCCCGTGACGAACGTGACGTTCATCATGGAGCGGCTTTCCTTTTCGACGGGTGCGATATAGTAGGACTGAGAGTCGAGGTAGTCGTACAGCAGGGCGGCCTTTTTGACGTTGCGTCTTTTGATCTCCTCAAGTCCGCCGATGGAAAGGAGCCATTCATACACAAGACCTGCCATATAGATGGCATAGCACGGGGGCGTATTGTACATGGATCCGTTGTCTGCCATGAGCTTCCAGTCGAGCATGGAGGGCGTCGCGGGATTGGTCCAGCCGAGCAGATCCTCGCGGACGATCACGACGGTCAGACCCGCGGGAGCCATATTCTTCTGGGCGCCAGCATAGATCACGCCGAATTTCGTCACATCCACGGGCACGGAGAGAATGCAGGAGGACATGTCGGCAACCAGCGGCACGTCTCCGGTATCGGGAACCTCCGGAAATTTCGTCCCGTAAATGGTATTGTTGTAGCAGATATGGACATAATCGGCGTCGGGACGGAAAGAACTCCGATCCGTCTTCGGCACATGGGAGAAATTGTCGTCCTTGGAGGAGGCGGCTACGGCGCAGTCACCGTATTTCTGCCCTTCCTTATAAGCCTTGGTGGAAAACTGGCCGGAGAGGACGTAATCCGCCTTGCCGGTCTTCATCAGGTTCAGCGGAACCGCGGCAAACTGGGTGGACGCTCCGCCCTGCAGGAAGAGCACCTTGTAATTGTCCGGAATCTGCATCAGCGTTCTGAGATCCGCCTCGGCCTTCTGAATGATCGCTTCATAGTCCGGGGAGCGGTGGCTCATCTCCATAACGCTCATACCGCTGTCGCCGTAACAGACAAGCTCCGCGGCTGCCTTTTCCAGAACGGGAAGGGGCAGCATGGAAGGACCGGCTGAGAAATT
This sequence comes from Oscillospiraceae bacterium, assembly GCA_015065385.1. Lineage (GTDB taxonomy): Bacteria > Bacillota > Clostridia > Oscillospirales > CAG-272 > UMGS1696. The sequence goes on from SVQK01000095.1 coordinate 38,201, forward strand.
ATACACGCGATTCATAAAAAATCCTCCTGAGTTACGCGGGTCAGAACCTGAGAATGGCGCTGCGCATTAAAACAGATTATAACCGGCTATAGAAATTATGAGAATTATACACCATATACATGGATTTGTCAAGGAGACAGGCTCCGTGCCTTTGCATGAAAAACCAATATAAATCCCGTCCGTATTCGGATAAAGCAACCAAAGCGCAATGAGAGCGGGGGGCGGGCAGTTCGATTCTTCCGAATACGGCAATGATTCAGATTCGGGAAAAGCGCTTACTTCACAGTTCTGTCAAAAAACTGCATATTTGTGACATACGCAATCTCCGGATGACCGGCCAGCGCGTCGAGGACCTTTTCGATGTGCTCCCAGCTGTTGAATTCTTCGTTTCTGTCGAATTCGAAGGAATGCCCCCAGAGATAGAAGAGCAGATCCCCGTCCTCCGGTTCCGCCGCGAGAAACCGCTCGATCAGGTCAAACACGGCGGGATCCCGGTGATGGCAGGTGGGATGGAGCAGAAGGGGATTCTCCGGAGGCAGGAACGCGCCGGTGGACCTTGTCGTTCTGGCATACCGTATGCCGTTGTGTTTCAGCACGTCGATCACCGTGTCGCTGTACGTTCCGAACGGGTAAGCGTGACCGAGAACGGGGTATCCGGCGATGGCGGAGAGATTCCGGATGTCCTCGGAAATCTGAAAATCGATCTCCTCGGGAGAGAGCTGCTCGAGGTGGGGATGATTCAGTGAGTGTGCGGCGATTTCGTGTCCGCGGTACAGCTCCGCCGCCTCTGCTTTGGAAATATACCATGAATCCGGATCGTTCTCCGGCATGGATCCGGAGATCAGGTTGAATGTGGCTTTCAGACCGCGCTCGTTCAGCATGGCGACAAATCTCCGGTCGTGCTTCGGTCCGTCGTCGTAGCTCAGGGTGACGTATTTCTTAGCTTTCATGATCCTCCTCCGCAGGGTTCCGCAATCCGAACGCGCCGTTTCGTGAGCGTCCGTTTTCAATCGGGATCATTATAGCGAAGTGCGCGCCGGAATGCAACTGTTCCCCCGAAAAATCAGGAAACTTTTTTCTCCGATGCGGGAACTTTCCCGGCCTCCGCGCCGTCTAACTTACAAATCTATTCTATACGCGGGAGGTTCCCATGAAAAGCAGCCGGCTTTCAGTATTTGTCCTTTGTCTTGCGGCGGCAATGCTCCTGACATCCTGTTCCTCCTCGTCCTACAGTTCCCAGAACTCTGCGAAGGACTCGTTTGCCTCATCCTATTCTCCCGCCGGTGATTATAACGGCGATTGGGGAATGGCGGAAGAAGCCTATATGGAAGAGCCGGAGTACGACGCCGGAACCGGATCGTCGGGCGATTCCCTGAACGCCGGGCAGAACGACCTCTCCGCGCGGAAGATCATCATGACGGCTTCGGTCCAGTTCGAGACCACCGCATACGATGAATTCATGTCGGAGATGAACGCCTGCGTCGCACGGTTCGGCGGATATGCGGAATCGACCGAGACCCACGGAGGCGGTGTTTGGTCAAGCGCCGCCTACAACCGCAGCGCGGATCTGACGATCCGGGTTCCCGCCGACCGGTACGACGAGTTCATGTCCGCCGTTTCCGGTCTGGGCGCTCTGACGTATCGTTCCGAGAGCCGGGAAGACGTGACCATGAGCTATGTGGATATCGAGAGCCACATCCGCGCGCTGGAGACGGAGTACGACGCGCTGCTCGAGATCCTGTCGAAAGCGGAGTCCCTCGACGATGTGATCCTTCTGCAGAGCCGCATCTCCGAGCTCAACTACCAGATGGATTCCTACAAATCCCAGCTCCGGAAGTACGACGACCTCATCTCCTACTGCACGGTTCACATATACGTCAATGAGGTGTGGCGCGAATCCGTTCCCAACGCCAGAACCATCACCTTCGGCGAGCGGATCGTCCTCGGGCTGAAGGACAACCTCAAGGATATCGGCGAAGGATTTGAGAATTTCGCAGTGTGGTTCGTCACCTCGCTGCCCTACCTTCTGATCTGGGCTGTGGTGATCGCCGCCGCCGTCCTCATCATCCGCGCCATCGTGAAACGGCATAAAAAGAAGAAGGAACAAAAGCTGATAGACGCCTACATCCGGAGCCGGGAGAATGAAAACAACACACAGAAAACTGACGAAAACACTTAAAATCATCGGCATCCTGATGCTGACCGCCGTAGCCGCCGCCGCCGGGATCAACTGCGCCATGCTCCTGAAAACGCGCGACCGGATCCTCGAGGAGAACAAGGCCAAACTCCGGGACGCGGACTGCATCCTTGTCCTCGGCGCGGGCGTGCGGGACGACGGCTCTCCCAGCCATATGCTGACGGACCGGCTGATCGTCGGAATCCGCCTGTATGAGAATGGCGCGGCGCCGAAGCTGCTCATGAGCGGCGACCATGGGCGGGAAGACTACGACGAGGTGAACACCATGAAAGCCTACGCCGTTTCCTCGGGCATACCGGGAGAGGACGTCTTCATGGATCACGCCGGTTTTTCCACCTATGAATCGCTGATCCGCGCCCGGGATGTTTTCGGCGTGAAGCGGGTGATCATCGTGACGCAGGAGTATCACCTCTACCGCGCGCTGTGGCTGGCCGAAGAGTTAGGAATGGAGGCGGTCGGCGTCTCGGCGGACCTCAGGACTTACATCAGCCAGAGCGTGCGCGAGACAAGGGAAGTGCTCGCCCGGTGCAAGGACTTCGTCATCGGAATGATCCAGCCGGATCCGACCTACCGCGGTTCGTTCATCGACATTCACGGGGACGGCGGCGTAACGGACGACCGGAGGGTCTACGGCTGAGAGACCGGACGGAACGGTTAGCCGCAAAATAAAGAAGGAACGCTCCATGAACTCCTGGACCGAGAGAAATGAAGTGCTCCTTTTCCTTTTCCTTGCAAAAACCGGACGGATATGATATACTGGATCCAGATAAAAATGCCGGAGGTGTTCATATGGAATTCACGGCGGTAAAGCGGTTTTCGACCGGAGCTGAGGCCCCGATCCAGCTTTTGACGGAGGAAATCGACGGCGTTACGGCAATCCGTCCCTATATCGAGGTCAACGGAGCGCGCGATCTGACGCCTCTCGATCCGGAGTGCGGCGTACGGATCCGCATCGATCCCGGCAAAGAAGTGCGGTATATGGCCGACTGGCGGTATTCGGAATTCTGGTGCGCTCCCTTTTTCGGGAACGATCTGAAGGAAGTTCCGCGGGACACGCAGTTCCTTTTGTACCGGGATCCCGACGGCTTATGGGGCGTGATCGTTCCGACCGTCGGAAAAGACTATAAGTGCGTGCTCGAGGGAGGCGCGGACGGGCTCGAAGCGAAACAGTTCAGCTGGGCGCATCCGAACTGCGGCCGCGGCGGGCTCTGGAACTGCGATGATCTCGCCTTCGTCTGGGCGGAGGGGGAAGATCCCTTCGAGCTGACGGAACGGGCGGTTCGTGCCGCCGCCTCCCTTCTCGGTACCGTTCTGAGGGGGGACAGACGCTACCCGGAGGTCTTCGAATACCTCGGCTGGTGCTCCTGGGACGCGCTGCAGATCCGCGTATCGGAGGAAGGCCTGCTCGAAAAGTGCGGGGAATTCCGTGAAAAGGGGATCCCGGTGAAATGGGCGATCCTTGACGATATGTGGGCGGAGATCGGGAACTTCCGAGGAAAAACCTACGAAACGCGTCAGGAGATGTTTCGGCTCATGCACGCCTCCTCCATGACGGATTTTGAGGCGGCCTACGACCGGTTCCCCGAAGGACTGGCTCATACGGTCGAAATGATTCATGAGTACGGGATGAAGGTCGGGATCTGGCATCCCTCCACCGGGTACTGGTTCGGGCTGGATCCCGCCGGGGAGGCCTATCGGAAGCTGAGCCCATACGCGGTCACGACAGCCGACGGGCGGATCGTGTCCGACTGGCACGAGGAGAAGGCATTCGGGTGGTTCAACACCATGCACCGCTTCTTCAAGTCCTGCGGAGCGGATTTTCTCAAGGTGGACAATCAGAGCATGACCCGGCGCTTTTATAAAGGGATGGACACCGTGGGCCGCGTCACCCGGGAATGGCATCGCGGACTCGAAGCGTCGGCCGGTCTGAACTTCGACAGCGCGATGATCAACTGCATGGGCATGGCCTCCGAGGATATGTGGAACCGGGGCTATTCCGCCGTCTCCCGGTGCAGCGACGATTTCCAGCCGGAAGACCGCCCGTGGTTCACCAAGCACATCCTCCAGTGCGCCTACAACTCCGTCTTACAGGGGCAGTTCTTCTGGAACGACTACGACATGTGGTGGACGGACGACACGCAGGCGGTGAAAAACAGTGTTCTGCGGGCCATTTCCGGAGGTCCGGTCTATGTCAGCGACGAAATCGGGCGGAGCCGTCCCGAAATCTTAAGGCCGCTCTGCTTTGACGACGGACGGATCCTGCGCTGCGACCGGAGCGGCATGCCCACAGCCGACTGTCTCGTTGAGGATCCCCGGACCTCCGGGAAACCCTTCAAGGTACAGAACAGGATCGGAAAAGCGGGCGTTGTCGCGGCGTTCCACATTTCTGAGAAGGAAGGGCCTCTGGAAGGCATTCTCTCCCCGTCCGACGTGCCGGGGCTGGAAGGGGAGGAATTTGTCGTCTACGAATACTTCACGGAAAACCGGCACCGGATCCCGAAGGACGGACACCTTCGCTTTATCCTCAGCGATCAGGACGACGTTCGCCTCTTTACGCTGATCCCGTACGAGAACGGCTTCGCACCGATCGGGAGGACCGACAAATATCTTTCCTACGCGGCCATCACGGCGCAGATCGGAGAGCGGGTGACGCTGTACGAGCCCGGTCCGTACGCCTATGACAAGAACGGCGCGTTCTACACGGAGGATTTCCATGAGTGAAGCGATTCTGACCTCGTTCGAAGGCAGCAACGACACGGAACGGTTCGCGTCGGCTATGGCGTACTGCCGGGAGCATCCGGGCACAACGCTGACCGTCCCGCCCGGGAATTATATCGTGACGGGAGAGTTGGCCCGGGCGGCTCAGGAGCATGTGATGCGGGGCGATTGGGGCCGGAATCCGCAGCGGATCATGTTCAATCCGAAATACGAATTCGACCGGGGCATCGACTTTGCCGGACAGCGCGGCACACGGGTACTGGCCAAGGGGGCGGCTCTTCTCATCGACGGCTTCATGGAGCCCGTATCCCTCCGGGACTGCGAAGACGTGGAGATCGTCGGGCTGACGATCGATCACATCCGGAGGCCGTTCAGTCAGGGAACCGTCCGCACGGTCGATCCGGCGTCGGGCAGGGCGGTCATCGAATTTGATATGGACTGCCCGGTGGAGAAGGGAACGCCGCTCACGCTCCGCTATCTTTTCTGGGATCCGCTGACCGGAACGGTACTTTCTGCTTCTGTCCGCTCCTGCACCGTACTCGATTCCCACACGGCGGAGGCCGAGCTGTCCTCTTCCATACCCGACGGAACGCGGTTCTGCACGATCCACACCTACCACTCCCGTCCTGCGATTCTGATCGAGCAGGCGAAGGACATCCGGCTGACGGACGTGACGATCCACTCCCAACCGGGGATGGGCGTCGTCGGGAACCGAAGCCGGGACATTGTCCTGACGCGCCTGCGGGTCGTTCCTGCGGTCGGGCAGATGTGGTCAACGAACACGGACGCCACCCATTTTACCGCGATCCGGGGGCTTCTGCGCTTTGAAAACTGCGAATTCGAAGGGCAGGGCGACGACTTCACCAACGTCCACGGATATTATCAAGCCATCGTGGAGCGGGAGGACGACCGGACGGTCCGGATCCGTGAAAAGACGCCGGACGGAACGCACGCGCAGACACTCGACTATCCCGATCCCGGTGACATACTGGAGCTGACGTCCTACGATACCCTCGAAGTGAAGGACTCCTTCCGCGTCACAGACTGCGAACCGATGCCTGAGGAATGGATGTGCAGGGTGACCCTCGACCGCCCGCTCCCGGAGAATACGGACGGATGGATGCTGGCGGACGTGACGGCCCTGCCGCGCCTCGAGGTGATCGGCTGCCATGCGTCCTCGCACTTCGCCCGGAGCGTGCTCATCAAAACAAGATCCGCTCTGATCGAAGGAAACACCTTCCGGAATGTTCAGGGGCCGGCCATCGTCGCCGCGGCGGAATCCTGGTGGTATGAAGGCGTCTGTCCTGCCAACGTGATCATCCGGAACAACCGGATTCTGAACTGCGGCTGGGCATGGGGCGAGGCGGCGGGAATCGTCGTCAAGGCGGATTCGGAGCACCCGTCCGGACAGAGCATCCGGAATATCCTGATCGAAGACAATCTCATCGACGCGCCGAGGCAGGAGCACGCGGTCTTTTGCCGGAATGCGGAAGGCTTGACGATCCGGCGAAACCGCATGAACGTCCGCGGAAAACCCGTTGTGATCGAAGACTGCACGGAGGTGGAAACAGACGGATGATCTATCTGAAATCGTACACGATCCCTACACTCGAGGAGGAAGAGGATCATGCGGAACGGTATTGGGGCCACGGAAATCCCCATCCCCGCGAATACCCCTATGGGATCTTCCCCTATAAGGGACTGCGCCGGATCGAGTTCTCCGAGGTGACGATCTTCTGCGGCGGGAACGGGAGCGGGAAGTCAACCCTTTTGAACCTGATCGCGGAATCCCTGAACCTGCCGAGAATCACCCCGTTCAACACAAGTCTGTATTTTCACGAATACATCGAACGCATGTGCAGATGGGAAACCGTCGGCGACCGCGGCATAACCCCCGGAAGCGCGATCTACACAAGCGATGACGTTTTCTACGGACTGATCGACCGAAGGGTGGAGAACTTCGAGACGGAAAAGCGGCGGGACGAAACGGCGGCGGATTATATCTCCGAAAAGGCGGCGGCACACAGGGGAGAGCTGGCTTACCGGACGCTTGCGGACTACGACAAGCTGGTGAAGCGTCTGGAAGTCCGGCACAAGACCATGTCGAAGTATGTCACCGCCCACGCCGGACAGCTTGCGACGCCGGACTCCAACGGACAGTACGCGCTGAACTTCTTCCGGACGCACTTCCGGGACGACTGCCTCTTTCTGCTGGATGAGCCGGAGAACAGCCTCAGCCCGAAATATCAGACCGAGGTCGCGGAGCTGATCGAACAGTACGCCCGCTTTTTCGGCTGCCAGTTTGTGATTTCCACGCACAGCCCGTTCTTCCTCTCCATGAAGGGCGCATTGATCTACGATCTCGATTCCGTTCCGGTTTCGACAAAAGCATGGTGGGAACTCGAGAACATGAGGGCTTATTTTGCGCTGTTTGAAGCGAACCGGGGCCGTTTCGGGGACTGATCTAAAAATTATTTTTTCGCTTTCCGAAAACATCTTGACAAACAGAAAGATTTCCGTTATACTGAACTACAGAAATCAATTTTACGGAAAGCGAGACGGATATGGGAACGGTTCGGTTTTACGCAAAAAGGGAACTGCGACAGAAGTTCGGTCAGTTTCTTCCGATTCTTCTGGTCTGCGCCGCGCTGTCCTTTGCGGGCGTGAGCATCCTGATCCTCGGCGCAAGCCTGACGCGCGGGGCGCTGGACGAAACCCTCGCCTATTTTGAAGCGGGGATCTACGACCTCGAGCACCACGCGGATTATCTGAACGAGAATTTCCTCATGGAGCCGATGTATCTCAGCATCAGCATCTTTCTCGTGTTCATGTTCTTCATCTCGTCCGCCGTGCTGTTCGCCATCCGGAACGAGGAAGACGCGCGGGAACTCGGGATCCTCCGGACACTCGGTCTGAAACGGCGCGATCTTTTGCGTCTCCGGTTGCTCGAAGCCCTGTTCTGCTACGGAGCCGGGACTGCCCTCGGCCTGATTCTCGGAACGCTGACCATGAAGGGCTACTCCGTTTATATGTTGGCGCGCTATGAGGGGACGTTTTTCGTTGCGCTGAAATTCTCGTTCCCCCTTCCTTACGTCCTCTTCTGGACGCTGGTTTATGCCGGAGCGGTCCTCGTCGGCGTCCTGATCGCGCATCCCATAAAGACGGACGTCAACGACCTGATCCACGCCGGAATCGCTGTGCGGAGAGCGGGACAAGAGCTGAAGGGATCGATCGACGGCACGGAGGAGCTTCCGGCCTACGGCGCGCTTTACGTCCGCAGAGCAAGACGCCGGATCGTGAAGAACAACCTTGCGGCGGCGCTCGGACTGGTCCTTCCGATGTTCTTTGTCCTCGGCGGCGCAACGCTTCACGCGACGGTCGCCAGTACGGCGGATTTCTCGCTCAGCACCATCGGGATTCACGCGGCGCGGGACGCGTTCATTCCGCAGTCGCTCGTGCGGGAGGTGAGAAATCTGCCCGGCGTGAAGGACTTAAATACTTACGAGACGGGCAGTATCATCTGGGATATCGAGGTTTGGGCCGAGGGACCGGAGGTGCACGAAGAGATCGGGACGGCACTGGAAACGATCGCGGAAACCTACCGGCTCGAGTTCACGGATGTTGCCGTGCAGCGGGAGAAGGATAACGCCATCGGAACCATGTACCGCATTTTCCTCTATCTGAACGGCGGGATGCTCTTCTGCGCAGCGGTCATTCTGAATTTCGCCTCCGTCCGCGCGAATCTGCGGGTCAGGCGGCGGGAAATCGCGGTTCTGCGCGCGCTGGGAGCCAAGCGGGAACAGATCCATCGGACGCTCGCACCGGAGACAGTGGCCAATTTCGCCGTCGGATCGGGGCTTTCCGTTCTGATCGGCGTGGGCGGATTCCTGATTCTGACGACGGACGCGTGCGTACAGCTCGGAGCGCTTCTCGGCGTTGTCTGCTCGCTGCTGATGCTCGGAGCGTCGTCCGCGGCGCAGGTCGCATTCACGCGAAGGATCACGGAAACCATGATGGACGAAGAGATTGCCATATCGGCGCGGAGGGCTTGACATGATTTTACAGGCGAACAAGCTGTGCAAGGAATACGACCAGGGAGAAAAGCGGATCTTTGCGGTCCGGAATGCGACGTTCTCCATGGAAGAGGGAGAATTTGCCGCCATTGTCGGGACGTCCGGAAGCGGGAAATCGACTTTGCTCTCCATGCTCGGCGGGATCGAGAAGCCCACGTCGGGCGAGGTGATCCTAGACGGGGAAAACCTCTACGAAGCGAGGGACGACAGGCTCTCCGAGATCCGGAACCGTCAGATCGGATTTGTCTTCCAGAGCTATCAGCTTCTCCCGGTGCTGACGCTCAGGGAAAACATCCTGATCCCGCAGATGATCGCGGGCGGAGGATCGAAGTACTACATGGAGGAGCTCTGCGACCTGCTCGGGATCCGGGACCGGCTCGACCACCTTCCGTCCGAGGCGTCGGGAGGCCAGCAGCAGCGGGCGGCGGTGGCAAGAGCGCTCGTAAACAAGCCGAAGATCCTGTTCGCCGACGAGCCGACCGGGAACCTCGACAAGCAGTCGGCGAAGGAACTGTTGGACCTGCTGATGAAAACCCGTGAAAAGCTCGGCCAGACGATCCTGCTTGTGACCCATGATCCCGAAATCGCGGCGCGGGCGGACACGATCTGGAGAATGGACGGCGGCGTGCTGGAGAAGGAAGGGGGAACAGCCCGATGCTGACGCTCTGCAAGCCCAAGCGTGAGGATTTGTGGTTTCGGCAAATGATGCTTGCGGATGAAGAAACCATGTCCTACAACCATGCCTGGGGCGGAACAATTCCATGGCCTGAACCTGAATGGGAAGCCTGGTACGACTATTGGATCATAAACCATGAAGACAGGCGGTTTTACAGATACCTGAAAAACCAGGACGGTGACTTTGTCGGCGAAATTGCGTACCGCTTCGATGACAGTATGCAGCAGTACGCTGTCAATGTCATCATTCATTCACGTTACAGGAGGAACGGCTATGGCAGTGAAGCGTTGGATTTGCTTTGCTGTGCGGCGAAGAACAACGGGATTTCAGTGCTTTACGACGAACTTGCCATAGACAATCCCGCTATCCGTCTATTCCTGAAAAAAGGCTTTAGGCAACCCCGCACAAATCATTAGGCCGATAAAAGCTGGACTTTTCAGCCAATCTGTGGTATAATATACGCATGAACAAACAGCTGAACATGTCCTTCCTGAGCGACGAGCTGAAGGAAGCAAAGACGCACAAGAAAGAAT
>SVQK01000096.1 GCA_015065385.1 Oscillospiraceae bacterium
GACCGGGTTTGGTCGATCCTTTGGCGTACTATCTCGCAAGATGTACTTGAATTTCTGTTTTGATGTAGCGCCGTATACCTGACCGGTACGTACGGTGCAACGGGAGGGAGGGGATTTCTCCCCTCTCTACCCTATTCATTTGAACCGTGACACCTGACTGCCTCAGTCCTCAACCGCGATCGAATCAAATTCCTGCCCGATCTGCGCCTGAGCAGCGGCGTCGGTATTCTGTGTCGCAAGGCTGACGATCACATTGATCAGTATGCCGCAGATGAAGGCGGGGAGCAGCTCGTATATGTCAAAGAGTCCTCCGAACGGCCGGACAAGGTATTTCCAGACGAATACCATGAGGCCGCCCGCGATCATTCCCGCGACAGCCCCGGCTTTCGTGCTCCTCTTCCAGAAGAGAGCGAGAAGCATGGTCGGCCCGAACGCCGCTCCGAATCCAGCCCACGCGAAGGATACGATTGTGAAGACGCTGCCTTCCGCTCTGGCCCAAATAATGGCGATGACACCGATGCCCAAAACGGCGGCCCGGGCGATGATCATAGCCGCTTTGTCGGAGAGTTTCAGCTTGAACGTATCCTGCAGCAGATCCTGGGTGACGCTGGAGGCCGCGGCGAGGAGCTGGGAATCGGCCGTGGACATGGTCGCGTCGAGAATGCCGGAGAGGATCACGCCCGCTATCAGAGCGGCAATCACACCATGGGAACCAAGCAGTTCCGCGATTTTGATGATGATTCTCTGGGAATCGGCAGAAGCGAGCGGGGCAATCGCTCCGTTTGCGATCATGCCGCTGCCGACGACACCGATGAGGATGGCGACGCCCATGGCGATGAAGACCCAGACCGTAGCAACACGGCGGGACAGCGTGAGCTTCTTGGAATCCTTAATGGCCATAAAGCGCAGCAGGATATGGGGCATTCCAAAATACCCGAGGCCCCACGCCATGGTGGAAAGAATAACCAAAGGCGGATAGGACGCCGCGGTACCGGTCGAGGAATCGTACCCCTGCGTCAGATTCAGATAGCCGGGCAGGGAAGCTGCGTTCTCCGCGACCTTTGACCAGCCGCCCGCCGCGGAAATGCCAAAGCCCACCACGACGATCAGCGCGCCGGTCATCACTACGGACTGGATCAGGTCGGAGGTCGAGGCCGCGAGGAATCCGCCGAGGGAGGTGTAGATCAGAATGACTACGGCGGAAATCAGCATGGCCTTGAAATAGCCGACGCCGAAGAGCGAGGAGAACAGCGTTCCGCAGGCGTTGAAGCCGGACGCCACATAAGGGATGAAGAAGATGATGATGACGAGAGCGGCGATCACGGACAGGATGTGCCGATCGTCGCGGTAACGCCGCGAGAAGAAATCGGGGATCGTGACCGCGCCGATTTTCTGGGAGTATTGCCGAATCCGTCTGGCTACGACGAGCCAGTTGAAATAGGTGCCGATACCCAGACCGAGCGCGGTCCAGAACGCTTCGGGGAGGCCGGTTGCCAGCGCGACGCCCGGCAGACCCATGAGCAGCCATGAACTCATGTCGGAAGCTTCCGCGCTCATAGCCGTTACGAACGGTCCGAGCTTGCGTCCGCCGAGATAGAAGTCAGCAGTAGAATGGTTTTTCCCGGAGAACAGGATCCCAAGGATGACCATACCGATCAGATAGACCGCCATTGCGATCATCATCAGAATTTGCTGTGTGTTCATCGTAAAATCTCCTTTTCGTGAATACGGTTAGTATAGCACACGAAAAGGAAGAACGCAATATGAACTGAAGTCTGTACGAAAAAGCCGGAACTTCCGGAGTAAATGTCGTGAAACGGCTGTATGAAAGGAAAAAACAGAATAGACTGAGGTCTATACGATATACTGTATGAGAAAACTATTTTTTCAGGTACGACAAAAAACGCGGGAGCTGAACGGAAGCATCCTGAAAAAGAGAATAATTCCCGCCGCAGATGCACCAGTCATACATCAGGGCCCTTTCCTGCAGGGCATACGAGCGGATCATTTCCGTGACGGGGATGTCGGAGCGTAATTCTCCGCGCTGCTGACCTTCGGTGCAGATCCGGCGAAGATACTTGAAATAATACCGGTTCTTGTCCAGCAAATGCCGTTCGCTGTTCGTGGTAAGCTGTGTGGAAAGCATCCTGGTCAGAAGTTCAAGAGAGATTGAATTTTCGATCATGAAGAACAGCTCTTTATTCAGAAGGATCAGCTTATCAAAGCTGTTCATGGCGGGGTCGATGGTTTCGCTGAGTTCCTTGTACTTCTCGTCAAAGAGGGTCGAAAGGGAACCGAGCAGGGCATCTTTCCCGGGGAAGTAATGATAGAACGAACCCTTGGATGTTTTCGAGCGTGCGACGATGTCGTCCACAGTCGTGTCTTCGTAGCCGTTCTCATAAAACAGCTCCCACGCCGCCTTAATGATTTTGCTGCATGTATCATTTGCGCTCTTTGTCATAATCTGATTACCTCGTATTGTTCCCGGACGGGAACGGCTCACGCTTGGAACAGAGAAGAGCGGCGTATGCAAAAAGCGCGCCGCTCCTGTCCTGTTCATCCGATCGGAATTTGAGAAGGGAACCGTCTTCCGTCAGCCTTCCTTGGTGAAGAGTTCAACAACCTTTGAGTAATACTTTTCCGCCACTTTCTTCTGTCTCGCATAGAAAGAGGTGATATCCTGATGCTGCGTATCCCGGAGCAGCTGCTCAAAGTAGAAGGACACGCCCTTCCAGTTGTCGTAAACATACCCGAGGTCAAAGACGCGGGACGCTACGCAGAGATCCATCATTTCGGCGTCTTCCTTCGAAGAGGCATACCGCTGCTTCAGGCACACGTCGAAGAATGCCGGCATCACCTGTTTGTAGGATTCTGCGCAGAGGGCCTCGGTCACGGTACCGATAAAGTCAAGCTCTACCGCGGTCTTGGCTACCGCCATGGCTTCATGATATCCGTCCACCATGGTTTTGTACGCCGGCTGCGCTTCGTCGTATTTGGGATACGGAATCACGCCGTAGTCATGCTCGAAATCAGCCAGAGAGGAGACTACGCTGTCCAGCGTTCCGTTGCACAGGAGCGCGCCGTAGTTTGTGAACAGCTGGAGCCCCGAACCGTGATCCATGCCGGTCCAGACGCCTTCGTAATTGTTGAGAAGATCCCAGCAGGAATCATACACGTCTACAAGATGCTCGGAGTAGTAGTTGTATTGAAGTTCCCCTGTGTCATCGCGGGAGAAAATCTGGTTGTCGCACGCCCAGAGATAGGTGTTGAAATTGGAGCGCTGATTGGACGCGAGCGCGTAATAATCCCCTTCGTCCTTGATCCCGTCCCCGTTTTTGTCCGTGTAAATCTGACCCGCGAGCGTTTTCAGATAGTCGAGCGTCAGGCGGCCTTCCCGGACGATCTGGTACAGATCGTCGATTTTATAGTTCTGGGCCTCCTGCTTGTCGTAATACATACAGTAGGTTCCCCCGATGGTGCTGAGGGCAAAGTCGCCCATCGCAAGGAAGCAGCGGTTGTTGATCGTCAAATCGTCGATATTGGAATGGGACCACCACGAACGGGTGAAGTCGATATGCGGGACGTCGTACCAGTTCAGGTAAAGCCCCTTCATGGCGACGCCGGAATTTTCCACCACATGGTACTGCACAAGGTCAAACGCGTCGGAGTCGCCTGCGGTTACGGATTTTGTGATGGTGTTCGAGCAGTCGCTGTAGCTTGCGTTCGGCAAGAAGGCGATTTTCGTGTTGAAGCGATCCTCCACGGTCACATTCCGCGCATAGGCCGCGTCGTTCACTCCCTCGCCGGTGAGTTCTTCGACTTCGATGTACTTGTGCGCTGAGGAATCGGTTGAGCTGATGACGGTGAAGGTCCTTCCGCCGAAGTCTGCCTCGGGGAGGTTGTCCTTCTCGGCCAGACGGGAATTGTCCTCTTCCGTTTCGGCCTCGGGCGCGGGTTCGGTCAGATCCGCCGATGGCTGAGGGCTTTACTGCGGACTGTCCGTGTTCTGTTTGGATTCGCTGCAGGCGACTGCGCTCATCAGTACAAAGAGGACCGCAAGCAGACCGGAAAGAGTGCGGCGATGGTTCATGGCTACCTCCGTTCTAAATTCTGTGGCATAAGACTTACATGAATGATTATACACTGTGCGAAACGGAAATGCAAGACTTGATGAGAATTTGAGCAAACAACTTGCGGATAATGATCCGCGCGCAACCGTTGTTCTGCGGCGGCATGAGCGGCAGGGGCCCCGGCATCGTTTTCGAATCAGTCCTTTACCACATAGCGGATGCCGTCGGTTTTCAGAAGGGAATCCCGGATGCTCTCATAGCTGTGTCTGGGCGTCGTCGTAACGTTGATGCCGACGTTTCCGCTGATACCGCTTTTTGCGGGGATCACTTCCAGAACCATGTCCTTCTCCAGAATGGACTCGAGCTCTTCCAGCGCTTTCTGCACGTTTTCGATGCTCTGGATCTCCGCATAAAAGTGGATCGACTGCTTTGTCTTTCGTTCGAGCTTGGTCAGGAGCGTGGTCGTGGAGACGCAGATAACGGTGCCGACCAGAGCGCCTTCGTAGAAGCCGTATCCCAGGGCGATGCCGATGGTGGCGGTGACCCACATGCCGGCCGCCGTGGTCAGTCCCGCAACCGTAGTGTTATTCCTGACCAGAATGATGCCCGCGCCAAGGAAGCCGATGCCGGAGATGACCTGAGCGGAGATCCTGAAAATGTCACCGGGCAGTCCCAGCGACAGGGAGGCGTACAGGCTGCACAGCGAAGTCATGGCGGCGCCTACGCACACCAGAATTTGCGTCCGGAAACCTGCAGCGCTGCCGTGGCGTCCCCGCTCAAAACCGATGATGCCGCCGACAACGACCGAGAGAAACAGCCGCAGCAGGATGCTCGCCAGATTGAATTCTTTCAAATAACCCAAAATATACTGGATCTGTCCCATAGGAATTCTCCCTGAGAATATGAAGGTCTTCGATCAGATGATCTTTGACCGAAACGATGCCGATAGGTTCATCTTCAAAATCAAATCGTGAAGGCTCTTCTCATACTGCTCCTTCGAAATTGCGCCCCGCTCAAGGAACATTCCGAGCAGATGCTTCTGACGCTCGAAGAGTTCCCTGTTCTTCTCCGCATAGGACAGGGAGGCCCATGCGGGATCCTTTATATCTGTGGCCATGATTTACTCCGATTTATCAAAGGTTCATATCCGATCTGCCACCGTTTTCCGTCCGGGCGCGTGTCATATGCAATAGTCCGTGCCGAGCGCTTCTTCGTATTTCAAGAACCGCCCGGCGCGGTACTCAAGCTCCCAAAGACTGATCACGGACCGTTTGCTGCCCTCGGTTTGTTCCAGTGCTTTTGGAACCGGTACGCTTCAGCTCCGCATGCTCGTATATATCGGTCAGGGATTCTTCGACCCATTTCTCCGGGTCTTTTGCCGGGTCGGATCGCCCGTTCCCGCAGTAGCAGGATAGAATAAACGGGGATTCCAACTCTTCGCCCGCGAAAAGACGCTCGAGACGGTCCAGGTGCACCTGCCGGGCTTTGAGCAGCTCCGGATCGTTGAGTGTATGGATGACGGACTGATTCATTTATCCTTCCGCTCCGTATGCTTTGTTGATCTTCTTGATGAATTTGTTCATCTTCTTCATGCTTTTCTCGAAGGATACCAAAGACAGAAGAATACGTTTCATGGGAAGGTTCCTTTCTGAACTGTTGATCCTGCCCCCATTATAACCCATCCGAAGTTGAAATTCAAGAGCAAAACGACTTTTCACAGAGGCAGTGACCTTTCGCGCCGATCCCTATTGACGGCCCGACTCGGTTCGTGGTATAATCAATTGACAGCAATTTGAGTTCTGCAGCCGACACCCTTGGGAGCCACAAAAAGAGATGAAGGAGGAACCTATGAAGAAACTGATTTCGCTTCTGCTCGTCCTGCTTCTTTCGATGGGAGCGTTTCTCTCCTGCTCCGAGAAACCGGGAGACGAACCTGACGCGCAGAATACCGCCGCCGCGACGCCGGACGATCAGCCCGCAGCGGAAGAAGCGGACGAAGAACCCGAAGTTTTCGCGGCAAACATTCCGGACGGCACAAATCTGGACGGTTACGGATTCCGGATCCTCGTGTACAACGAAGCCAGTTCTGTGTGGCGCGACGCGGACTTCTTCGCCGAGGAGCTCTCCGGCGACGTGCTGAACGATGCCGTGTACCGCCGTAAGCTCGCCGTCGAGGACGGTCTCAACGTGGATATCGTGACCTGTCCGGAGGACGCATACTGCTATACGCCGATGTACAACAGCGTCCAGTCCGCCGACAACGCCTACGACGCGGGATTTGTCGGGCTCCAGGACAGCTTTTCGCTTGCCGAAAAACAGATGCTTCACGACCTGAACATGATCGAGGATTTTGAGATCCACGCGCCGTGGTGGGATCAGAACTGTGTGGAGCAGCTTTCCGTCAACCGCCGGAATTACCAGATCACGGGAGACATCAGCATCCTTTACCGCAAGTCCATCCGTGTGCTGTACTACAACAAAGCGCTCGGGGCGAACTATCAGCTGGAAAGCCCGTACAGGATGGTTGACGAGAAAACATGGACGGTGGATCGACTGATCGATCTTTGCTCCGCCGTTTCGGAAGACCTCGACGGGAACGGCACATACGACGCGAACGACCGGTACGGCCTTGTCTATTCGGGCGATACCGCGCGCATTGCCTTCATTGCCTCCGGCGTGTCATACGCGACGAAGGACGAAAACGACCTCCCGGTTCTGACGTTCTTCACCGAAAAAACGGTTTCCGTCTGGGACAAATACGCCGACCTCCTTCTGAATCCGCAGATCTCCGCCAACTGCAGCAAGAATCCGTGGGAATACGAGAAGATGTTCCTTGCCGATCAGGGACTCTTCTGCTGTATGGAGCTCCACCATGTGGAAGGCTTGCGGGAAATGGATCACGACTTCGGGATCCTCCCCCTTCCGATGTTCGATGAAACACAGGACGACTACCATGTCATGGTCAACTTCGGCCCGGCGGCGGCTTGCCTGATTCCCGTCACGAACACGGAGCTTCAGCGTACGGCCTGGGTGCTCGACGCGCTCGGAGCGGAGGGGAAAAACACGCTCACCCCCGCCTATTATGAGAGCTATCTGAAAGGGAAGACGACCCGCGACGAGGAATCGCGCGCGTCTCTGGAAATCATATTCAACTCCGTGCTGTATGATGTCGGCGCGTGCTTCGACTGGGGCGATATTACCCATCTGCCGCGCGAACTGCTCGACAGCGACAGCCGGGATATCGCGTCGGCCTATCAGAAAAAAGAGAAGATCGTATTGAAAGCCATGGAGCGCTCGATGAAGAGCTTTACCGAGACGGCTCCGTAAGAGACAGGAAAACAACGGGCTTACTCCCTTGACAACATTTATAAAAACTGATAGAATAAGCTTACAAAATCTTTTTTGCAAAAGGAGATGTTTCTATGATCCGCACAACTGTCGTAACTCTTACCACAATCCCCGGTTTCGCGTACAAACAGAAACTCCCCTCCGGCGGCGCGGGGATCGTTATCCTGCGCGCGGACACCTCACAGCCGGGCATCGCGGGGATCAGCAAAACCTCCGGAGAAGCCATTCCGACCGCGAATACCTCTTCCGCCCTGTTTCCGACCGAGGCCTTCAACGAGGCGATCGAGCTCACGAAAGGGCTTCCCTACAGAAAACAGCCCGCAGTAAAACTCGTTCTGGAACAGCCCGCCGAGGCTCCCGAAGCTGAGGAAGAATCCCTCCCAAAAGAAGCCGCCGTTGTTGACGGGAAGGATTATCAGGCAATCGTGAAGGCATACACGGACGACGCCGGCCGCCTCTCCTACGACCTTCTCAACCGCGACCTGATCCGGTTCGCCCACAGGAGCAGCGTGGTCAGGCAGAAAGCCGCGGACAAAGACAGTGTGGATGCGATCCGCCTGTACATCACCGGTACGAAATTCAGGAACATCGCAAAGAACCATAACCTTACGGACGATCAGATCCTGACGATCTCCTCTCTCCTTGACGACGTTTATCCGCGCGGAGTCTTTCAGGAGCTGAACAGGGAACTGCGCCGCATGGTCGGAAAGGCATAAGGTAACCTCGCCATGAAAAAAGTGTCACTCCTTCTTTTCCCGCTTCTCTTCCTGTTTCTCGCCACCGCTGTTCTGGCCTATGAGCACGATCCGCGACTGAATCCGGCGGCGATGAAGGACATCATCGTGAATCCCGACGCGGTTTACGGTTTTTCGCCTTCTCCGGACGGATCGCTGAGCTCCTACGCCGAATTCGACTGGACCGATCCCGATCTTGTCAACGGGAAAAACGGACGTCTCGCCCGGATCGCGTATCATGAGAGCATCAACGAAATGTACATCCTGCTCGACGACATGAGAGCGGAAGGGCTCGGTACGGAAGAGATCGCGCGCGCCGTCAGCGCCAAACGCAACGAGATCCGCCTCTCCTCCTACGACGGGGATCCGGACGGTCTCGCGGCGGCGAAAGCGAGAAATCTCGAGAAATACGGACACGAGGAAGGGCCCCTTCCGGATGAGCTGTTCGAACAGTACGGCTCGTGGGAAGAGGTGATCTGGAAGGCGTTCAGCGCCAATCCCGGGATGGACGCCTGCCTCGGACTCTATGACGATTATTATGCGCTGTACATAGCGTCCGGTATGATCGACGAAGAAGAGGATCAAGAAGCTTCCCGCGAATATGCCGCCGCCGTCCTCGCCGAGAGCTTTGGGGAAAATGCCCCTGCCGGAAATGATTCCGAAGCTGCTTTCAGCGATCTCGGTCAGGTGAGCGGTTGGTATGCCGCTTCCGTAAACACCGCAATTTCAAGCGGACTCCTTCGCGGATATGAGGACGCCACCCTGAGACCGGGCAGAACCGTGACCCGCGCGGAAGCCTGCGTCCTTCTGGCACGGCGTCTCTCAAACGGCGTCGTCGAACAGGGAGCAGCCGCGCTTGCGGGCGTTCCCGGATGGGCCGCCGCTGAGATCGCGTACCTTGTCTCCGAAGGGATCGTCAGTGACACTGCAAGCGTACTCTGGGACGAACCGCTGTCTGTCGCCGAATTCCGTGCATTGATCCGTCCTTATGTCGGTAAATCGGCATGAATCACAAAGGGCTCCGTTGTTTTGCGGGGCCTGTTTTCTGTCATTTCCCGAACCGGTCGGGTATAACCGTGACCGCCGAACGGTCCCGCGTCTTGACACTTTGTCATGGACGGAGTATAATGAACTCCGACCGGATGCGCCTTAATACTGCCGGAATCCGCTTATTCGGAGGGATCATACCATGACAAGCATTGTTCCGTACGCCCCGCCTGCCGAGACCGGGCTTTCCGCCAATCTGACCGAAGCGATCGACCAAATGGCAAAAGACGATCTGGAGGACGGTCTCATTTCCTGTGCCGCGATCCAGGTGATCTGCAAAGGCAAAACGGTTTACAAAGCCAATCACGGCTTTGCCGACGCAGAAAAGAAGGTACCGCTGAACGACGGGCACATATTCCGCATGGCATCCATGACAAAACCCGTGACTGCCGTCTGTGTCATGATGCAGATCGAAGCGGGAAAGCTCTCGCTGGACGATCCCGTGTTCCGTTATCTGCCCGCGCTGGAGCATATGGAAGTGGCTGAAATCGATGAAAACGTTCGTCTGATCGGGTCCCATCCCGCGCCGACTCACTTTACCGTAAAAGATCTGCTGACCCATTCTGCCGGTCTCTGTTCGGGCGCGTTGTTTTTGAACTCATACTGGAATCCCGTTTTTGCGGATAACGCCACCCTTGGAAGTAAAATCGACGACTGGGCACGCACCTATCTGGAATTCGATCCCTCCACCCGGTTCTCCTACAGCGGGATTGCGGGATTTGACGTGCTTGCCCATCTTGTCGAGCTGACGTCCGGGATGCCGTACGCCGACTTTGCGAAGGAAAAACTGTTCTCTCCCCTCGAAATGAACGACAGCTGCTTTGTGCCGAGCGAGGACCAGTGGGGAAGGATGGTACAGATGCACGCGACCGCGGAGAAGGGCGTGATCCGTCCGGTGGATATGAAAAGGCATGTGTTCGAGCAGTTTCCCCTGACCTATCATTCCGGCGCGGCGGGTCTTGCGTCTTCGCTGGACGACTACACCCGTTTCGCGCATATGCTTCTCTGCGGCGGCAGTTCCGGCGGCGTCCGCATTCTGAAGGAAGAAACTGTCCGGCAAATGCGGACGGCCCAGCTTCCTCCGATGCTCCCCGGTACCGACGCGACCTATTCCTGGGGACTGTCCATGCGTGTGGTGCTGGCTGACAAAGGTTCCCAGTATCCCCTCCGTACCGGCGCATATGGCTGGTCCGGCGCTTACGGCACCCACTTCTGGTGCGACCCCGTCCGGCAGCTCTGCGCGGTTTACTGTACCAATATGACCACGGCAAACGGCGCCGGCGCGCTGACCGCCAGACATATCGAAAAGGCCGTGATGGACAATTTGGGGGAATTGAACTGACCGCCGAATGGACCGCGGGGAAGGAAAGCGGCCAGTCCCCACTATTGACGGCCCGGTTCGGTTCGTGGTATAATACGTCGAAAACATGTTTCGTTCCGCCGTGAAAAGGCAATTCAGAGAAAGGAAGTTTGAAACCATGAAGAAAAGAATTTCTGCGTTGATCCTCGGCGCACTCCTGCTGTTTCTCTGCGCATGCTCGAATGCCGGAAGCAATCCGGAGGAAACAGCCGAAGTCTCCGGAGCGGACGCCCCCGTCCCGGAAACGGAACCGGAAACCGTATGGATCGACACCGTGCCTGCGGACGTGAAGTATGACGGGCTCACCTTCCTCATCGGATGGTCCACGCCGGATCCGGATTCCGACGAGTGCGCGCCCGATATCGACGAGGTCACGGGGGACATCGTCGGCGAATCCGTGCACCAGCGAAACCTCCTTGTCGAGGATAAACTGGATATCTCCATCGCGTCCCAGAAACTCACCGAATCCTGGACGACCGTTCTGACCGACATGAAAGCGCTGATTCTGGCGGGAGACACGGCCTACGGCGCGTATGACGTGGGGACGTGGTTCATGTTTCAGGCGTCCATAAACGGTCTTCTTCACCCGCTGAACAACGTGGACACCCTCGATTTGTCGAACGATTGGTGGGAGCACGACCTGAACAATATGATCGCTCTGGACGGCAAGACCCACTATATGGCCAACGGCATGATCAACTATCTGGACGACTACGGCGCCTCCTGCATCTACTTCAACAAATTCCTCTGCACGGATCTGGGGCTGGAGCATCCCTACGAGATGGTCCGCAACGGCGAATGGACTCTGGACCGCTTCCTCGAATATGTGGATCTCTCCTCCGCGGATCTCGACGGCAACGGCATATACGACGAGCACGACCGTTACGGAATGGTGGAGAACAGCGGCCTTCTGGTCCGGTTCCTCCCCAGCTTCGGCACGCAGGTTGTCCAGTTCAGCGAAAGCGGCGAACCGATCATCAATCAGACCGAGATCTTCTTCGATCAGCTGGACAGAATGACGACCGGCCTTCTGGACCGGAATTACAAGCCGATGCTCCTGAGAGACGGGCCGCTCGGTTACGCAAAGGCGGACACGGTGTTCCCGGAAGGACGCGCGCTGTTCTTCGGAGAAATGGTCCGCAACATCCGCAGCTTCCGCGAAAGCATGGAGCAGGATTTCGGCGTGCTGCCCTATCCGAAGTACACGGAAGAACAGCCCGGGTATTATTCCTCCTACAACACGGCGTGGGGGACCTCCTACGGGATCCCGATCACCAATCTGGAGCTGGATCGGACGGGATGGATCCTCGAGGTGATGGGATACTGCTCCACGGATACGATCTATCCCGCCACCATTGAAAAGAACATCCTCACAAAGACGGTGCGGGACGAGGAGTCCTCGGATATGCTGCGGCTGCTGTTCGAGAATAAGTTCTACGAACTCGGACAGTGGGGAACTTCCGTTTACGGGAACCTTCTGAGCATCGCCTCGTCCGGAAACAACAATTTCGCTTCCACTATGAAGAGCATCACCAAGATCAACGCGAAGGAATTCGCCGAGGTCAAGAATTACTACGATTTCGGAAACTGACGGACCAATCCGAATCCACCCTTTCCGCGACAGCTGAATCGTACGCAAAGCCGGACACGGCTTTAACAAATCAAACTTAAAAATGGATGAACAAAAAATGAAGAGAATCGTACTCGCACTACTCATGGCCCTCGTTCTGATTCTTGTCGGCTGTGGGAAAAAGGACGGCGGAGCACCGTCCCTTGTCGGAACATGGGAATATTCCGACGAAGAAAGCGGCCTCGGAGCGATTTACGTCCTCAAGGAAGACGGGATCGGTACCTACACCATGAAGGTCGGAGAAGAAACGGTTGTTTATGAACTGAAATATGAAGCAAAGGACGGCCATCTTCTCGTGACCTATGTCAATAACGAAATCTTTACCGAAGAAGACGTATTTGACAGCGAATTCAGCTTCCGGGATGCCGGTACGCTGATCATCAAGGACACGTCCGGCATGGAAATGACGTTTTTGAAGAAATGACGAAAGGTTCATTGCGTTCGGCCTTTTGCGGTTAATGAGGAGAGTCGATATCCATGAAAAAGCGAATGATCGCGCTTATTCTTTTCCTTCCGGCTGGAGGAGGAACGCCATATCCGCGCGGTGGATACGCTCTATAACCGCATGGTCGAACAGCAGATGACCAATACCGGCAGTCTGGACCGACTGATGACGAATCAGACCCTGTTCGCCGGAAACATGCTCGGAGTGAGCGGGATCGAAAACCTTTTGATGGATCTCTACGACGAACCGGAGGAGGTTTTTCGTCTGATCGGGGAGATCGAGACGGCTTGGTACGCGGCCTACGACGATTTCTCGAAGATCCTCCATCCGGAGGGCGGCGATATGGGTTGGACGGACTGGTCCGGGATCCTCTCGCCCGATCCCGCCTACATCGCCCAGTGCGATTCTGCTTCATCATCGGCGACGACATGTTCAAGGAGTTCGTCCTTCCGACGCTGCGGCGGGACACGGAGCGGCTGACCAACGTCATCTACCACCTCGACGGGGTTGGGGAGCTCTGTCACCTCGACTCTGTTCTCTCCCTGCCGGATCTGAGAGCGGTGCAGTGGGTCTACGGCTATGGACAGCCCGGACCGATGCACTGGCTCGACGTCTACCGGAAAATCCGGGCGGCCGGGAAGGGCATATGGCTTGTCGGAGGGATCCAGGATTTCTTCGACGTTTCCTATGCGATCGGGACGGAGGGCCTGTACTGTTCCGCACTCCTGAAGTGCGGGGACGACGATGACCTGAAACAAAAGCTGCTCAGTCGGCGTTGAGTCCGAATCCGTTGGCTCTACCTACAAAAAGTCGAATAACCGAACAGAGCCGAACCTTTCCGATCCGGCTCTGTTTTTTCGTCTTGATTTGCACAACTCCGGGCTTGCCGCCTGATTTCCTTTGAAGCGCGAAAGGCTTTACGGTTCAGTGCTTCGGGCAGAGCCAGACGTCGCAGCTCAGATTTTCCGCCGGATGATCCCCGTCGCAGGACAGCAGCCGTACCGTAACGGTTTTCCCGGACTGACTCTGTTTCAGGGGCAGATAGTAGGTGTAGTTCCGGTCGGTCTGTCTGACGACGTATTCCCACATATTGGCAAGATACGCAGGAGCGCGGTCGGGGAATCCGACGGGCACACCGTCGATTTCCGCCGTGCAGTACGCGCCTTCTGTGCCGTGCACCCCGTTCACCGCGACCGCGAGAACATCTCCGTCCTTCACTTCCGGGAGCGTGACTTCGGTTTCGAGGAATCCGACCGGACGCCGCGCTTCAAACGGAGCCTGAAGATTGTTGGCACGCGGGTTCGTCAAAGAGATTTCATGTCCGTTCTTCAGCAGACGGATGCCGTGAATGCGGTCCATCGGGCACGGCAGGCGGAAATAGCGGACGGATGTTCCTTCAAACTTGTA
Organism: Oscillospiraceae bacterium; assembly: GCA_015065385.1. Lineage (GTDB taxonomy): Bacteria > Bacillota > Clostridia > Oscillospirales > CAG-272 > UMGS1696. The sequence continues at coordinate 14,042 of SVQK01000096.1, forward strand.
GGAGACGTCGAGCATCCGGCCATCGATCGTGTCCACCCGGTACACGCCGTCGATCAGGATCGGATCGGCCCGGTGTTCGTTCTGAACGGTCACAGAAACAGGATCCGTCCTCAGCCAGTGTTTCAGATCGGCGGAAACCGTTCCCGTTTCGGGCAGAAGCTGTGCGGGAACCTGCGCGGTCGGGTTGTCCGCAGAGAAGCAGAGGATCCGGATTTCATCCGCGTCGTATGTCTCGCCGAAATCGACCCGCAGACAGCCGCCGTCGATCCGCTGTCCGCCGAAATAGTAGCGGGACCAGCCGTCGAAGAAGGTTTCATACTCCCCGTCAAACGCCGCCGCGCTGTCGCATCCGCGGAGCCGGTACGCCGCTTGAGAGAAGAACGCGTCGCGCGCCGCCCGTACCTCCGGAATCGCGGTTTCTCCCGCCCGCTTCATCTCCCGGCGTTCCAGCGCGTCGTTGTCAGCGGCAAACTGCGCCGCCTCGTACAGCTCTTCCGAACGATCCGCAAGAAGAGCAAAGTCGCACGGTTCGAGATGACCGAGGTACTTCGGAGCGAATTCCCTCCTGTCGCACCGGTCGAAACACCCGAAGAACGAGCGGATCCCGTGATCCAGCAGATCGATTGTTCCACCTTCGCAGCAGAGCATTTTCACTTCGACTGGACGCCCCGCTTCATCCTCGCGGATCATTTCGTATTCGCAGTTTTCAAGGATGGGATACGCCTCTGAAACCGGCGCGACCTCGAAGAGATGCGCGCGGAACGGCATCAGGACGACGTCCGCGGTATCGTTATAGTCATAGAATCCGATCAGCTTTTCCGTCGGGTGACGCTGGATCAAGGCGATCTTCCCCGTCTGCGGACCGAGTCCGATCTCATCACCCAGCCGGAGGTGGACGGGAAGGGAAGTCCAGCCGTGATGGCCCGTGGCGATGAACCGGTGATCCGGCGTTCCGCGCGAGACGGCGTTGTCCCCACAGGATTCGGGCAGGACCATTCCGTCCACCAGAATCGGAGCGGCCGCGCGGTGGAGATTGTAGACCCGCGCCAGCTTCGGAAATTCGTCGTCGCGCATCAGCCACGGGTTTGCGTAGATTTCCGGCGCCATGATCATGGACCGCCCGAAGGCCTGATAGATGAGATCGTCCTCGAAATAAGCGACGGAGGAGGAGATGCAGACGCCGTGATCCTCCGCCAGCCGTTCGAGTCCGTCGGGCAGGCCGCGCTTGAAGATGAATCCGCGGTGGTGCATGCAGGTTTCGCGGTTGGCGCTGTGTATGTCCACATAGGTCTCGACGCCTTGCCAGAGGAAGGTCGTGACGTATTTTTCCGCCTCGTGGAGCTCCAGCCGGTGGTTCAGCACCACGAGATCCGGACAGTACTTCCGGCATTCTTTGAGCAGCTTTGCGTAAACCGCGGCTTTTTCAGGGCGCAGTCCGCCGCACGCTCCGTCGATCTTGAACAACGCGAAGTGATAGTTCTTGCAAAGATCGAGCAGGAAGTTGAATCGCTTTTCCTCCTCCTCGGGCGTGTTCCCGAATCCGTCCGGACCGCACCAGAGGCCCATGCGGATCCCGAGCTGCGCGGCGCGTTCCACGACGGGGCCGATACCGTTCGGATACTGCGCGCGGAACTTTGCGCTGTCCGGATCCCCGTAGCCGCCGCTCGGGCCGTCGAAGTTGCCGGCGTCCCACAGATAGATTTTGAGCTCCATCCCGTAGGTTCGTTTCATCCACGCAAAGAAGTTGAGATTGATCAGCGTCTGCTTCTCCGTGGAACCCTCCCAAGTGTTGTTGATCCATGAAAAATACTGCGGGATGGAAGGCGTGCGCTGGTCGGCCCCTCGTTCCGGCAGATTTGCGTTCGTTTTGGCGGGAAGCTGTTCGGACAGAACGGGTGTATTCTCAGCCATAGGACACCTCGGTGAAAAAATAGTGCGAAGTCGCTCTGCGGCTCCATTTTACCATGATTCCGCGGGAAAAGCAAGGGAGGGGAGGAGGGTTTAGGAAGAATTCATATCACTTTCAGCTAAAGTGTGGGCGAAAAAGAAAAGTGTAGGTTGCATTTTGCCTGACAAGGCGATATAATGAAACTATACTTGAATTCACCTCATTTTCCATGGAGGACAACATGAAAACGAAACTGATCGCAGCAATTCTGGCCGTTCTCATGATCGGATCCCTCTGCGAGCCTGCCTTTGCGTACGGCGGGGACTTTTCGGCGGATCCCGTCGGAATCGGGGCGGAACAGAATGCTGTTGTGCCGTCCGAATCCCGGCTGGAACCTGCGGAGAGCGCAGCGGAGACCACGGACGGTACCAAGATGATTCCCCTCCGTACCGGCAACGGAGTCCGGATCGGGGACATGAACGGAGACGACGAGCTCACCTCCGCCGACAGCCTGATCCTTGCCCGGTATCTTGCCGGATGGGACGGATACGATGCCAAAATCAAAGATCTGAATGCCGGCATGATCGACGGCAACCCCGGCGTGGATGCGCGGGACCGGATGATCCTCGCAAGGTATGTGGCGGGGGATACGGAGTATGAGAAGTATTTCTTTGAAGGGGAGAAAGAACCCTATGAGGGTATTGCCGATGTAATTGAGGTGACGGATGTCGAGGAATCCGAAAACATTCTTACAGAAGTAGAAGCGAAGCCGATTTTTGAAGATCTCGGATTCACAGAGTTCCCCGTGACATATTCTTACGATATGGAAGGTAAGTACACGGAAGATGTAGAGATCATCGACCCCGAAAGAGTTGAGCATCCGCTGTATAACACTTATTATGTTTCGAGCACCGATGAGCAGTGGACAATCTATTTGATCGACGGTAAGGTGTTTGCTTACCCATTTGCGTTTTGTTTGGAATCCGACGTGGGAGTAGAGGTACTGGTTTCCGAATCTGAATCAGTTGTAGGCTACAGTTCGAACACGAATCAATACTATGAAGTTGCTTTGTATGAATCAGCGGCTATCGTCATAACTGTTGAAAAAATCGATACTGCAACCCTTGATTCGCTGACAAGGGACGAGCTTTGCAGATTGACGGGAGCGACGATCCCCGAACCTGAAAATGAGTTAGAGGCAGTTGAAGATTACGCGCAGAAAATCGACGAGACTAAGGAATTCGCTGTCAGTGCGCCTGATGCAGTTCTGACTACATATCAAACAGACGGCGTTACTTTGAACGCGGACGCCTCTGGAGTGCCAACAGATCCCCTAATTGTTGTTTCAATTGGTGACTCCTATTCATCCGGAGAAGGAATTGAACCTTTTTACGGACAGTACACGGCAGACGGACAAAAAAGAACTGCTTATCAAAAAGTGATTGACGAGAACTGGCTTGCTCACAGATCAACATTGAGTTGGCCATCCCGCCTGAACGTGCCGGGGGTAATGGAAAAGGGAGATTCTTTGTCAAAATACTATGTAGATTGGACAAGAGGGATAACAAGCACGAATTCCATACAATGGTACTTTGGCGCAGTTTCAGGAGCTGAGACAAAGCATTTTTCCAAAGAAAAACAACCCAAAGAGTATAATTATCCTCCAGAGAACGGATCGAAAAACTTGAAGGGCACATATGAAATGCCGCTTCAAAAGGAAATCTTCGAACATATTAACGGGGATGTTGATATAGTAACTCTCTCAATTGGGGGAAATGACGCAGGATTTTCCAACATAGTTATAGCAGCTTTGGCGAAATCATTGGGCATATTAGATGTAAGATATTATGACTACTTACAAAATATGCTTGACGATATGTGGGATAGAGTCGATGAGATAATGCTTGATATAAAGAAGGTTTATACTCAGATAATCGGTATTACTGATAATCATCCTACAATAATTGTCGCGGGGTATCCTTGGCTGTTTTCGCCGACCAATAATAGTAAGGAAGGAATCAAAGCCAAAATAGCAGAACAAATAAATGAGAAAATCACAATGTTCAATGACAAGATCAAAGAAACTGTTACTGAAATGCGTAAGGATGGGATAATAGATATTTGGTATGCAGATGTAGAGACTAGGTTTTACGGTCATGAAGCTTATTCAAAATCACCTTGGATCAATGAGATCTGGCTCGATTTGAAAAATGAAGATATCAATCAAGGTAAAATCGTTGGTAGTTCATATTCTGTTCATCCGAATAAATATGGAGCACAGGCATATGCTGATAGCGTGAATGAGATTATCGAAAATCTTTGCAGGGAAAGAATTAAAGTCAGAGGGACCGTTTTTGATGAGAACAATCAACCTTTAAGTAAAACGGATGTTGTCTTAACTCTTGGAACGGATGAATTGACGTTAAGGACGACAACAAACGGAGATGGTATCTTTAGCTTTAAGGAAAGTCTGCCCAACAGCCTTAAGAACCATTTCCCAATTCAGTACACAATTGTGGTTGAAAACGCCGATGGGACGAACACATTCTCAGGCACGTTCAAGAGCGGATTGAATAACGACATTACTATCAAATTAGGACAAATAGAAGACCATGGTAAGGTTGTCGCCAGTGGCACCTGCGGCGATAACCTGACATGGACGCTGTACGACGACGGCGAAATGGTCATTGACGGCAGCGGGAATATGACTTCCGCTCCATGGAGTGAGTATAAAGATCGGATCCAAACGCTTACTGTATGCGACAATGTAACAAGCATCGGCAGTACAGCATTTAACGGCTGCAGGATGCTGACGACGGCAGTACTCGGGAAGTCTGTGAAGACGATTGAATCTGTTGCTTTCTATGGATGTGAGCGGTTAAAGACCATTACGATCCCGGATGGTCTGAACAGCATTGGACCAAGTGCATTTTCCAACACGATAGTAGAAACCGTAATAGTACCATCGACGGTGTACAGCATTCCATCCGGTATATATGAATTAAACACGATCAAAGAATTCCGATGTGAAAGCGGAGCGCACAGCGGTGAGACATGGTATTTTGATGAAGGAGGTATTCTTTACAGCTTTAACGATTACAGCAGGGAACAGGTACTGATCAAGAAGCCATATCTGATGCGGACGAGCAACGGCACATACACGATTAATGCGGCAACGACGAGAATTAACAACAATGCTTTCCATGGTGATCCGTCTCTGACGAGCATAGTGATACCGGACGAAGTAACTTACATCGGGGATGCAGCATTTTATGACTGTAAGATGATGACGACAGCAGTACTTGGGAAATCTGTGAAGACGATTGACTCTATTGCTTTCTATGGGTGTGAAAGACTCGGGACTGCCTATTTCTACGGGGATGCTCCGACTTCAGTAGGTTCGAGTATTTTCTCGGGCGTAAAAGCTGACTTTATCATTTACTACATCGAAGGCAAATCCGGCTGGACCAATCCATGGCACAATTATACGACCAAGACCTTCACTCCGTGAGAAGTTCCTTGGTAAGAAATCGAAATAGAAGCTGTAACTCTATGAGTGATCGATTATATATATTGAAGGATTCGTAATCTTGAAGTATTGATTTCCTGATTCGCTCTTTTCAAAATAAACCGCCGTCGTTCCGGATTTGTATCTGTGAAACTGTACGGCGGTTTTGTAACTTTGTTTGCCACAACAATTCATATTTAGCCGTTTTATACTTCGGTAAATCTTTTCGTGCTGAATCCCCTTGCATTCCCCCTCTCAATATGCTATAATCAACCATCCCCACCAACATCATCCCGGAGGCCCCCATGTTCATCAGACCCCTAACCCCCGAGGACCGGTTTCCCGCGCGAATGAACGCGCTGATTGCGTTTCACGGACGGATGAGCGATCAGGAGGAAGAGCGCGCGGACAGCCTGCTTGAAAAAACGGAGGCGTGGGGCGCGTTTGACGAGAACGGCGTCCTCATGGCCAGTCTGACCGACTATGACTACCGGATTGTGCTGGACGGAACGGACGTCGCGGCCGGAGGGATCGGCGAGGCTTCGACGCTGCCGGAGTTCCGCGGTCATGGCGCTATGCGCGCGCTGTTTGAAGCGTTCCTTCCCGCGGCCCGGCAGAGAGGGGAAGCGCTCTCCATGCTCTGCCCCTCCTCCCACTCCCTTTACCGGAAATTCGGGTATGAAGCGGTGTGTACCCAGAACTCGTATGAGATGCCCTCCGATGCGCTCGCGGATTACCGCTTCGAAGGACAAGCGGAGCTTTTACGTCCGGGGGATTCCGCCGCCGAGCACACGGATCTCTATAACCGCTTTGCTCACTCCTGCAATCTCGCCGCAACCCGGACGGAGGAGAGACAGAAGAATCTTCTCGGAGGGCCGTTCTGGCAGACCCGGAAGTTTTGCTACCTTCTCCGGGAAAAGGATCGCGCCGTCGCCTACGTCCTGTTAGCGGACGACCGGACTCCCGCCGGATCGACGCTTGCCGTGTGGGATCTGGCTTACGACGGGAGGATCGGATTCGAGGCGATCCTCGGCTTCCTCGCCCGGTTCAGCCTCGATTACGATCGGATCGAGCTCTGGACTCCGTCCGGTGTGGAGCTTTTGTCCCTGATCCGATCCCCGCGTCAGAAGGAGATCAAAAAACGGACCCTCCAGAATTTCATGGTCCGCGCCGTCAACGTCCAGCGGATCCTGGAAGCGCTGAAAAAGCCCGCTGACGCTCCGTTCGTCCTCCGGGTGCGGGATCCGCTGATTCCGGAGAACGACGGAACGTTCCGGGCAGAAGAATCTTCTGTGCGCAAAACGGAGGAGACCCCCGACATGGAGTTGTCTGTCGCGGCGTTTTCCCAGCTGGCGGTCGGAGGAACCGGCCTTTCCGAAGCGATTCTCCGCCCGGACGTGGAAGTGTATGGAAAACGCGAGACACTCGAGCGCGTGTTTGTCCGGAAATCCCTGTTCAACACGGAGAATTTTTGAACGCTCCCTCCCGCGGATAGGACGGCAGACTTCGCGGAGAAATCCCTTGAACTCCCCGGGATTCTGTGCTATACTGTCCCTGAACCCAATGAATCAAATTCTGACCCAAAGGGAGGAAGCAGCGCATGGACGATCGCGTAGACATCCGGGAGGAGAGGATCGATCCCGGCGAATACATCGACTTTCTGAAACGGACGGATCTCGGCTCGCAGTATCCGGCGGAGCGGTTTGAAGAACGGATCGCGCGGCTTGTCCGCTCGGTTTCCGTCAGCCTCGCGGCGCGGAACGGGGACGGGCTTCTGGTGGGCGTTTTGTTCGGCGTGACGGATTTCTCCTACTGGCTGTTCGTGACCGATCTCGGCGTGGACCGTTCCTATGAGCGGCGCGGGATCGGACGTCGGCTGATGGAAACCGCGCTTGGGATCGCGGGAGGCAAAGAGAATATCGCCGTCTATCTCGTCGCCAACGAAAACGCGGTTCCGTTCTACGAAAAACTGGGCATGGAAAAGGCGGACGACGTCATGACGTACAACCATGTTGACTGGACGGATTTCACCGTGCAGTGAACACAGGGCGTGTCAAGCTGTTTCCTGCGTGTAGACGGCGGTTCCGTTCGGTCTCAGCTCGATCCGCATGAGCCTTGTCGGATCAAATCCGAAATAGAGCAGGATTTCCCGCTCTTCGTCCCGGGGCAGGAAGGCATACGTTCCGGACGACGAGAGATCAGACAGGGCGCGGACGGTCAGCCTGAGGACGGGATAGGCGGAAAAGGTCAGCTCATACCGGTTGCGGTAGATATAGTCATGCGGGTTGATCCGCTCGAGCTGGCGTGGAAAGAAGGACATGACGGAAACCTCGGTTCTGTCGGATGAAATGAGAGGAACGGAGACGGACGTGCTTTTTCTCTGCTCCGTCCGGCGGAAGACCGGCGCGGCGTCGGCGTCCGTGGAAGCAAGGAAAAAGCGAGGAAGAGGGAGGAACACGATGAGGATTCTGTTTGTACGGCACGGGGAGCCGGATTATGCGCACGACTGCCTGACGCCTTTGGGAGCGGTTCAGGCAAAAGCCGCGGCGGAACGGCTGAGCCGGGAAGGGATCGAGCGGATCTACACCTCTCCCATGGGACGGGCGATGGCAACGGCCCGGGAGACGGCGGACAGGCTGGGGATGGAACCTGAGACGCTCGACTTCATGCACGAGCTGTACTGGGGCTCGACGGACGGCACACCGGTCTTCTCGGACGGTCATCCGTGGAACATCGCCGACGAACTGGCGCGTCAGGGATGGGATCTGACCGACAAAAGCTGGCCGGAGCATCCCTTTTTCCGGAACAACCGGGTGACGGAGGAGGCGGCGAAGGTGGCGCGCGGGATCGACGGATGGCTCGCTTCCCTCGGATATATCCGGGAGGGGCCGTACTACCGGTGCGAACGGGAGGACGACCGTCAGCTGACCGTCGCCCTGTTCAGCCACGGGGGATCCTCCTCCGCGGCGATCGCTCGGATTCTGAACCTGCCGTTCCCCTATGTCTGCGCGCTGTTCCACATGCCGTTCACCAGCGTTACCGCGATCCGGCTGGACCGGCATCCCGGGAGCGTTCATTCACCCGTGCTGGAGCTGACCGGGGACAGCCGCCACATCGAAGGCCTGACGGTTTAGGCGCTTCTCCGGATCCATTATAGCACGGGTGTGCCGGGGGTGTCAAGGCCGCGGATCCGCCGGAACCGTTCATATCAACGAAAAAGGATGGAGCAGATCCGTCCTTTTTGTGCGGATAGGCCGAATTTTGCCGCCGGATTTCACCCCGGAAGATTGACAAGAGGCGGGAGAGTCTGCTATAATGGAAACCGAAAATATCCGAACGAACTCGGAACCTCCCGGAGGACTGAATATGAATAGACAGCATGTTTTCCGCACCGACCGCCCGGCACAGGAAACGCCGAACAAAGCCCTGCCCGACGGGCTGATTGCGGGCAACGGCGACTTGACGGTCACGCTCGCCGGAACCTCGGACAGAGTGAAGCTGTATATCGGCAAGGCGGATTTCTGGAAAGCCGACGGACGGGTGTATGTCGAAGAACGGGGCGGGATCGCGCCCCTCGGTCTGGCGGAGCTGCTTCTCCCCCATCTGGCTTACGCGGAGTACCGGGCAGAGCAGAATCTGGACGAGGCGTCGATTTCGCTTCACCTGACGGAAGGACCTCTTTCGGCGGACGTGAAAATCACGGTCTGCGCCGGGGAGAACACGATCCTCGTCGAACTGAACCACAGTTATCCCGCGGTGTCCGCCTCTCTCTCCCTCCGCCCGCTCCATGGAACGGGAGCCATCGTCGAGAGCGGAGAAGAACGGGATGTTTCCTATATGATGCGCGGATTTGACGAGCCGGAGCTGCGGTTCCCGACGTTTGGGATCTGTGCGCTGCGACGGATCTTCCGCAGGGTTTCCGAGGACGGAAGACGGGAGCGGATCGTCTGGGCGATTGCCGCCGCCACGAATCACGACACCGCCGCGTACAGGAGCCAAACCGTGGAGCGGGTCGGCGCGATGACCGCGGAGGACTGCGAAAGACTGCTTTCTGATCATGCGGCGTGGTGGCGCGATTTCTGGTCGAAGAGCGGCGTCTCACTTCCCGGAAACGAGGATCTTGAGCTCTACTGGTACGCCGGGATCTACGCCTGCGCCTGCTGCATGGGAAACCGGGAATTCCCCCCCGGACTCTGGGGCGCGTACTCCACCGCGGACGGCATGGGCTGGTTCGGGGACTACCACCTCAACTACAATTATCAGGCTCCGTTCTACGCCCTCACCGCTTCGAACCATCCGGAGCTTCTGGACTGCTACATGGCTCCGCTGAACGAATTCCTTCCCATCGCCAAACGGTATGCCGACGAATTTCTCGGAGTCCGCGGAGCCGTTTTCCCGGTCGGGATCGGACCGCACGGAATGGAAACCGACGTCCGGCCGGATACGAAGGAGCACGGACACCTGTTCCTCGGGCAGAAGAGCAACGGAGCCTATGCTTGCGTCATTCCCATGCTGCACTGGTACGCGACGCGGGACAGGGAGTTTGCGAAGCGGGAATACTATGACTTCCTCCGCTCCGTCGCCATATTCTGGGAGGACTACCTCGTCTTTGAGGACGGGCGGTATCATATTTACAACGATTCCCTGAACGAGGTCGGATGGTATGCCGGCCCCGACCATATGCCGGTGGGACACGACGACAAGAATCCCATCGTCTCCCGGGGACTGGTCCGGATGCTGATGAAGCTGATGATCGACCTCGCCGGGGAGCTCGGAGTCGATGAAGACCGGATCCCGAAGTGGCGGCACATTCTCGAGCATCTTCCCCTCGGGGAGACCTTCGAGCGGAACGGAGAACAGATCCTGCGCGGCATTGACGGCAGCACGGAGCTGAGAGAGCTTGCCATGGAGTGCATGTTCCCGGCGGGGCAGATCGGGCGGTATTCAACTCCCGAGCTGTTCGAGGCGGCGAAGAACACGCACCGCCAGCTTTCGATCTGGGACAGCCACAACCGCTTCTGCTCCTACTATCCGGAGGCTGTGCGGCTGGGGCTCCCGCCGGAGGAGATCATCGGGCACATCCGCGAGGTGATCGAAAAGCGCGGCCTTCCGAACGGCATGTTCCGCTACGGCGGCGGCGGACTCGAAAACAGCGCGGCGGTTCCCGGAACGCTCAATGAAATGCTGCTGCAGAGCTATGAGGATATCATCCGCCTCTTCCCGTGCTGGGATCCGGCGCAGGACGCCTCCTTCCACGGACTGAGAGCCTTCGGGGCGTTTGTGATCGACGCCGAAATGAAGGACGGCACGATTTGCGCGCAGATCCGGAGCGAGAAGGGAAGACTGCTCAAACTGGAAAAGCCCGGAGAGGGATACATTGTCGTGAAGAACGGGGAGACGATTCCGCTGACCGAACTATTCACGGAGATCGAAACCGAACCCGGCGAGTTCCTCCTCGTCCGTCCGGTCTGCGGCTGAACGGGAAACCGAATGACAATCCGATCAGATCATGACGGCGGAACCGGATCGCCGGGAAAGGAAATTCCATGAAAGCGAAAAAACTGACCGCGCTTCTACTGTGCATGTCCATGCTCGCCCCGTCCTTTTCGGGATGCAGCGAGAAGGGAACCGGAGAGGCGACCGAACCTTCTGCGACAACAGGCAATGAAGCGGAACAGACTGTTCCCGGCGCGGATACGGAGGCGGCGGAAGAAGAACGCCTTGTCTGCTCCGTCCCCGGGGATCTCGATATGGGCGGGGCGTCCGTTCGCTTTCTCCACTTTGCCGACCAGCAGACCTTCAATATCAACGTCGAGGAGATGACGGGAGAGTTATTGAACGACGCGGTTCTTTCCTCCAATCAGAGGGTTATGGACGATTTGAACTGCGTGTTCGTCCACAATGAAAACGGCGGCATCGAGCCTACGACTCTGACCACCTCCTTCAAGGCGGGTGACGATATCATCGAAATCGTCTACGGTACCCAGTGGAAGGTCGCGCCCATAGTCTCCCAGCACATTTTTGCCAACCTGAACGCGAAGGAAGACGTGTACATCGATTATGAAAAGCCGTGGTGGTATCTGAACTACATTCACGAGGCTCAGACGGACAACGACCACACCTACTTCCTCGCCGGGGACGCCTCCCCGGATGTGTTCCGCCGCTCCTCCATGATGATCCTGAACACGGATCTTCTGACCGACATCGGGCGGGACGTGAACGACATTTATGAGACTGTCCTCAACGGAGACTGGACCTTCGACGTCCTGTCGGAGATCGTGCGAGGCGTCCATATCGACAGCAACGGAGACGGGACCGCGAACGTCGGGGATACCTTCGGATTTGCCTCGTGGACCCGGAGCGATGTGGATCACTTTATGATCGACTGCGGTGTCCGCGGCTGTTCCCGCGATGAGGAAGGCGTGCCCTACATCACCTTCAACAACGATATCACCGTCAAGTTTGTGGAAACGCTGGTGGATTTTCTCTGGAACAACGAGGGCTCCTACTATGTGGAGGGAATCCCGACCTTCGAGATGATGGAGAACAATCAGGTTCTGTTCCTCTGCGAGAAGTTCTCCCGCCTCGACATGATCCGCGACGTGCAGACAGATTTCACCATTGTGCCGGTTCCGAAGCTGGACAATACCATCGAAACCTACGGCTCGCTGACCCACGACGACGCGGTGATCCTCTGCATTCCGGTGGTGAGCGTGAACGCGAAGACCTCGACCGCCGTTCTGGAAAAGCTGGGGTATTACTACTATTACGATGTCATGCCGGAATACTACGACGTGATCCTGAAAAACAAGTACCGCAGGGATTCCTCCGATGCCGCGTCCCAGATCATCGACCTGATCCACGATTCCATGACCACGGATTTTGCCTATATCTACAACTATGGTATGTCCAACATGATGCTTTCGCTGCGGGATCTGATCGGGGTAGCAAAGAGCACGGATTTCGCCTCGTCCTACAAGAAGAGCGAAAAGGTTTACAACAAGGTTTTCGAAAAGCTCCTGAATTCCATACGGGAAGGCGACTGACCCGCCCGGTTCCCATGAGGAGGAAAATGATATGATCAACATTGCCGTACAGATCGAAAAAATCGACTATGAGAAAAGCATTGACGCGCTTCTGCCGCAGATCGTTTCCGAATTTGCATCAAAGAAGCCGCAGGGCGGGGTGGAGAAGTTCGCCGTCCGTCTCGGAAAGGACGCGGTCCCGGTTGCCAAAAAGCTGCTCCGGTATATGGATGACAGCCTGAAAGACGGGCTTGTCGTGTGGATGGCCGAAAGCAGGCAGGCTGAGATCGTCGGAACCATCAACCAGCATCTTGATTTCCTCTTCGGCGGATCCGTCATGAAGGTGGGCGCGGTGATCGCGGAGGACCGCCCGGGCACGAAGCTTGCCCTGTACGCCTCACAGGTGGATATCGACTACGCCGCGCTCATGAACAGTCCGGCGGTGGATTCCGCGCTCGGGCAGATCGGGGGAAACGGCGGAGGGCTTTTGAAGGGAGCCGCGAAGCTTGCGCTGCAGATGGCGTCGAAGGCGAATCCCGAAACCCTCGAAAAGCAGGGGATCGCGCTTCTCGCATCCGACCGGGTGAAACCGAAGCTGCTCTCCGCCATGACCGGCGCGTGCGCGAAAATCGGGCTTACGGCGACGCTCGGGGATCTCACCGTGGAGGCGGGAGCGGGACCGGCGGCAAAGACGTCGGAAAACGCGGGACTTCCGGAGAATCTCAGGAGCAAGCTGGAAGACGCCGTGATCGCCTTTTTGAAAGAATCGTCCAGATAAACGGAAAGGAGAGGGCAGCATGTCTTCGGTTTTCAACATTCTCGACTTCGGCGCGGTTCCGGACGGCGTCACCGATTCCACCGCCGCCATTCAGAACGCGCTCGACGCGGCAGGGGAGTGCATGGGCGAGGTCGTCGTCCCGCCGGGGATCTATTGCACCGGACGGCTGACGATGCGCCCGCAGACCAAGCTCTCGGGGACGTCCGCGTGGCTGTTCGGCGGATACGGAGGCTCGATTTTCCGTCTGAACACCGCCGATACGGACTGCATGATCGACATCACCGGCGCGTTCGGCGTGCAGATCTCCGGCATGAATCTGGAGGGATGCCGTCTCGGCGAGAACATCCACGGCGTGAAGCTCTTCTGGCCCGTCTACAACGGCGGAGGAAAGGAGGACACGCCCACCATCGACGACTGCAAGATCGGTCACTTCACCGGCGACGGCGTGCGGCTCGAGCACATATGGTGCTTCTCGATCCGTCACAGCATGCTCTGCTTCAACGGCGGAGCGGGCCTCTATGTGGACGGATGGGACGGGTTCATCCTCGACAACTGGTTTTCCGCCAATCAGAAGGGCGGAATGCTGGGCGGACCCGTGGCCTGTTCCGTCACGACGACCGGAAACCGGGTGGAGTGGAACCGGGTGGGCGGGTTCGTGCTCCCGTCCGGCAATACCATGAACATCACCGGCAACTACTTCGACCGCAGCGGAGGCCCCGCCCTGAAATTAGGGTGCGAGAAGAGCGGCATGGAATCCCTGACGATCACGGGAAACCTGATCTACCGCAGCGGAAAGCCCGGCCCCGGCCTTGAGACGGAGGAGGAAAACTCCCATGTCCTCATGCAGAACTGCGTCAACGTCACCTTCACCGGCAACACCATGCGCCACGGGAGGGACGACAACGGACAGGGGACGTGGAGCCCGGATATCTGCATGGTGATCCGGGACTGCGATTACTGCGTCTTCGCCAACAACGCCATTCACCGCGGCTCCATGAAAGAGACGATCCGCTGGGACGGACGGGGGACCTGCCGTTTCGAAGGCAACCTCGGCGAACCGGTCGGCGCGCCCGACTTTATTTGAACGAACAGCAACAGAAAGGATCGGGATCCCATGAAAATCCGAAGATTCCTCTCCGCGCTCCTTGCCGCCGTCCTCCTCGCGGGACTGCTGCCCACGTCCGCATTGGCCGCGCCAGCCCGTTCAGGACTGTCTGCGAAGGATCAGAAGGTCTACGATATGCTTCACAGGGAGGTCGGCAGGGTTTTGTCGGGCACCTCCGCCAGCACGATTTTTTCGCTGACCTTCGAAGGGTTCCAGTCCGTCTGGACCGCGTCGGAGCTCGGCGTGAAGAGCATCGTGAGCGGAGACGGCATCGCATTGGACGCCGCCGAAGCCCTGGCCGATCGTATGGCGGCGTTCTGCACGGACGATCCGCAGAAGATTCTTCTCGCGCTGCTGGCCGATCTTCCCTACGACCTTTACTGGTACGACAAGACGGCGCAGACGGGATACGGGCTTGACCTCGGCTATCCGGCCTTCCGTGCGTCGATGAACGAGGACGGGGAATGGATCCTCTATCCTTCCGCCTACGATCCCGATCATCCGACCGACCGTGTCCCCGTCACCTATCAGTTCCAGCTCCCGGTCTCGGGCGATTACGGCTACGCGCACCTGTTCACCGGAAAGCGGAAGTCGGTCGGCTCGGCGCAGTCCATCGTGGCGAAGTACGCCGGGAAAAGCGACTATGAAAAGCTGCTCGGGTACGCCGCCGAGATCTGCGAGCTGACCGATTACGACAAGAACAGCTCCGGCTCGAAGTACGGGGACCGCTGGCAGGTCACCAACGTGTTCGACGGGGACAAGTCCACCAAGGTGCTCTGCGAAGGGTATGCGAAGGCGTTCAAATACCTTTGCGATCTGACGAAGTTTGACAGCAGCCGGATCGAATGCCGCCTTGTCTCCGGGCTCATGCAGAGCGTCCCGGGCGAGAACGGAAGAGTGACGTCCGGCTCCCACATGTGGAACATCGTCACCATGGACGACGGGAGGAACTACCTTGTGGACGTGACGAACTCCGATATGAACGGCGGTCCGGAATTTTTGTTCCTCAAGGGCGGCGTTCCCGTCTACGGCGTCTATACCTTCCAGGATTACTTCACCTATACCTACGACGAGCAGACGAAGAAGGTCTGGAACACGCTCGATCTTGTCCTCGCAACGGAGGATTACAAGCGGCCTGCCCAAACGGCTCCGGCGAAGGAAACGCCCAAATCCGAGCCGTCGGGCACGAAACAGCAGAACGCCGCGCCCGCAGGTTCCGCCCCGTCCGTGACCGTCGGACAGGTCGTCGGTCAGGTGCTCTCCACGGATATCCGGGCGTACGTCAACGGCGCGGAAATCCCGGCGTACAACATCGACGGCAGGCTCGCGGTGCTGGTCTCCGATCTCAACCGGTACGGATTCGTCACAAGCTATGAGAACAGCCTGAGAAAGACGACCGTGAAGCGGGACCGGAACGCGAAAGCCTTCTCCTCCGTCCCCTCGGCTGCGTCCGGACTGCCCGTCGGATCGCCCGTCATGTCGGTCTATTCCACCGATATCGTCGTGGAGATGGATGGGCGGCGGGTCGAAGCCTTCAACGTGGACAACCGCATGGCGATCTATTTTTCCGAATTGAAGGAATACGGAACCTACGGCTACGACAACGCCGCGCGCGCATCCAGCGTAACGCTCTACAACTGATTTTCCAACGCAAAAAGCCCTGCTTTCCTTTTGCGGATCGTCCGCGGATCGGAGAAAGCGGGACTTTTTCCATGCGATGGGAACGGAGCGTCACAGCGCGCCGAGCAGCCGGCGTCCCTTCTCGATCGTCCTCAGCTGCATCCCGAGGGCCGCGATCCGGGACATTCTGGCCGGTGCGGAGAGCTCGTGAGTCAGATATCTTGGTCGGACGGCATCCAGAATCCGGGCGCACGAGGGATCCGTCCATGGGCGGTGGCGGTCGATTTTCAGAATATGCGCGTAGCTCACCCCGAAATCCCGGAGGAAATCGGAGGACGGGAATCCGTCGGGGAGCTTACCGACCGTCTTCCTGCAATACGCC
This sequence comes from Oscillospiraceae bacterium, assembly GCA_015065385.1. Taxonomy (GTDB): domain Bacteria; phylum Bacillota; class Clostridia; order Oscillospirales; family CAG-272; genus UMGS1696. The sequence goes on from SVQK01000096.1 coordinate 30,348, forward strand.
CCGCTCACGCTCTGATGAAAATGAAGACCGTACACGGACCGGGCAAGCTCCCCATGCTCCTTCAGACGGGAGAGAATATAAGAAACGCCTTCCTTCTGGGACCGGATCTTCCATTCGGAGTTCATCAGGTGCCCCGTGTCGAGCATGATTCCGACCCGCGGATAATCGATGCGGGACAGAAGATACTCCGTTTCAGCCGGATCGGTGAAGGTGAAGCCCGGCCACCACTGGTTCTCCACGAGGAAATCAAAGGTCGGCTCCACACCCCGCAACAGCTCGTTGATCAGCTCGAGCGACGCGTCCAGAACCTCCCGGTTCGAGTGCAGCCAGCGGTAGGTATAGCCCTCCTCGAGGGACACGTCCGATACATGAAAGACGAGATACCGCGCGCCGAGCCGCAGAGCAAGCGACAGATCGGCCCGGAAGAGCGCGAGAAAGCCGTCGGGATCGTCGCAGCGGTAGAAAGCCTTCGCCGTTTCCATGCTCCCGAATTTGCGGATCAGGGCCGCTTTGTCCTGCCTCCAGAAATCCACCCAGTCGGGATAGAAGGTCATGTGATACCCGGCGAGCAGGGAAGGGGGGAACGATTCGTCCAGATAGTCCGGATCGGCAATCCCCTCCACGCCGTCCAGTCCCATGGAGAAAAGCGTCTCCCCGAGGCTGTCCCAGCTTCCCCACGGTTCAGCGCTGTCCTTGGACAGGGGAAAATTCAAGCTCTGGATCATAAACTGTCCGCCTCCTGTTTCGGTATCGTTCGGATCGGGCTCAGAGCGGCGTCACGACGACCTTCACCGTGTCCCCGTTTCCTTTTCCGAGCGCTTTCCGGATCGATTTCAGAACGCCGATCAGATAGAGGACGTTCCCTTCTTCATCTTTCAGCCCCATGTTGACGATCGAGCCTTCGTAGGGGATCCCGTCGAACTCTGCCCGGATCTTCACCCGTCCCCGCCCGAACTCCTCCCGGATATCCCACGGGAAGACAACGTACGCGCCGCCGTCCTCTTCCTCGCGGATTACCGCTTCAAATTCGTATGACGTCTGCATAGTATCCTCCCTGCCGCGAAATACGGCGGTTCATTATACCACGGATTCCTGCTCCCTGTCAAGCGCATGCGATCCGGCGAAGCTCTGACGACGTGCGTCGAAAGGAGCTTCTGTTTTCCATGAATTGTATGCAGAAGCAAAAAATATGGTAAATCCCTTGAAAAAAAACACAACATATGGTATTATAATGTGGGTTTCGGGATGAATCGGAACGGACATTCTCAGTCATCCCGGAGCCCGATTTGAATAATCTCCGCACGACTGCGCGGGATTATACCATTTTGATCCCGAAAGGGTAAGGGGAAAGTATATGGAGAAGAACAAGAACCTGTTTCGCGTTCTCGCCCTGCTTCTGACCGTCACGATGCTGTTCGGCCTCATGCCGATGAGCGTCCTCGCGGCCGGGAGCGGCAAATCCGGCTTCACCGTCGAGAAGGTTGACGGTGTTCCGAGACTGCTGGTCAATCAGAACGCAAACGCAGAAGAGCCCATTCCGGTGCCGGAGCATGCGGAATTCGACACCGTCCGCGTGTCCATCGTACTGGATAAGGCGCCGCTTCTGGACGCCGGATTTGCCGTCAGCGGTCTGGCTGCAAACACGGAAGCGCTCAACTACCGCGCGCAGCTCCGTTCCAAGCAGGATATCATGGCGGACAGAATCTCCGCGAAAGTTCTGGGCGGAAAGAAGCTCGACGTGGTCTGGAATCTGACGCTCGCCGCGGATATCATTTCCGCGAACGTGAAATACGGCCAGATCGAAGCCATTAAGAAGATTTCCGGCGTGTCCGACGTCATCGTCGAGACCCGTTACGATCCCGACGTGGTCAGACGCGAGGCCGACGACCCCGCCATGAGTTCCGCCTCCGATATGACGGGCGGCGCGTACGCGTGGGCTCAGGGCTACACCGGCGCGGGTTCTCTCGTCGCCATCGTGGATACCGGCCTTGACACCGATCACCAGTCCTTCGACGAAGGCGCGTTCGAGTACGCCCTCGCGCAGACCGGCAAGACCGTGGATCTTCTGACCAAGGAAGAGGTCGCAAAGGTCTGGGGCTCTCTGAATATCTCCAAGAGCGTCTCCGGAAACGAGGCGTACTTCTCCTCGAAGGTTCCCTTTGCCGTGAACTATGTGGACAAAGACTTTGACGTCACCCACGACAACGACATTCAGGGCGAGCACGGTTCCCACGTCGCAGGGATTGCCGCGGCGAACCGCTATATCCCCGACGGGAACGGCGGCTATGAAAACGCGCTGACCTCCGTTCTGACGCAGGGCGAAGCGCCCGATGCCCAGCTCCTTGTCATGAAGGTGTTCGGCAAGAACGGCGGCGCGTACGATTCCGACTACATGGTCGCCATCGAAGACGCGATCATGCTCGGCGCGGACGTTGTAAACCTTTCCCTCGGCTCCGCCAATCCGGGCTTTGTGACCAACGCGACCTACGCGCAGATCATGGATAAGCTGGCAATGAGCGGCGTTGTCTGGGCCAATTCCGCCGGCAACTCCTATTCCTGGCCGAATTCCACTTTGGCCGGATACCTTTACGGCGAGGATGTGAGCATGGCTACCGGAGGTTCTCCCAGTGTCTATCCGAACGCGCTCAGCGTCGCGTCTGTGGACAACAGAGGCTACACCGGCGAGTATCTTGACGTCGGCGGAAACCTCGTCTACTACACGCAGACCACGGATTACGGAAACGCTCCCATCAGATCCATCGCCGGAGAACACAGCTATGTGCTGATCGACGATCCCGGTGTTGCGGACAACGACTACAGCGGCAACACCTTCGCCGCTCTCGGCAAGGACATTCTTGCCGGCAAGATCGCGGTCTGCCAGCGCGGTTCCTCTTCGTTCTTTGCAAAAGCCAACGCCGCAATCGAGCAGGGGGCAATCGCCGTCATTATCTACAACAATGACGAAGGCACCATCAGCATGAACCTGACCGGCTACAAATACTCCGCTCCCGCCGTCTCCGTCACGATGGCGGACGGGTATATGATGATGGCTCTCGCCGAGGAAAAGACGGCAAACGATGTCACCTACTATGAGGGCACCCTCACCGTCGCTCAGTGCATCGGCGCGAACGATCCCGGCGAGCAGGACTACTATACCATGTCCGACTTCTCGTCCTGGGGCGTTCCCGGCGACCTCACCCTGAAGCCGGAGATCACTGCCCCCGGCGGAAACATCTATTCCATCTTCGGATCCAGCCTCGATTCAAAGGGTAAGCCTCAGGGCGGATCCGACCAGTACGAGAACATGAGCGGCACTTCCATGGCGTCTCCGCAGATCGCGGGCGTTACGGCGGTCATCGCGCAGTATATCCGTGAAAACGGCCTTGTGGAAAAGACCGGACTCACGCAGCGCCAGCTGATCCACTCCCTGCTCATGTCCACCGCGGAACCTCTCTACGAGCAGGATTCATTGAACTATTACTCCGTGATGAAGCAGGGCGCTGGCCTTGTGGATATCAGCGCCGCCATGAACGCGAAATCCTTCATTATGATGGACGAGTCCGCGACGGCCTCCGCGGCAGACGGCAAGATCAAGGTGGAACTGGGCGATGATCCGGATCGGCAGGGCGCTTACGGCGCTACCTTTACGGTGACCAACATGTCCGACGCGGAAGTCAAGTACCAGCTCTCCGCGGAATTCTTCACACAGGATCTTTTCCAGTACTATGTGTATGACGGAAACGGAAAAGCGGTCAGCGTCGCCGACTACCTGGATACATGGACCGCGCAGCTCTCAACCAGAGAATACTGGTTCGTCAACGGCGAGTCCAGCGCTCCCATCCTGAGACTCGGCGCAGGCGAATCCGCGGAGGTGATCCTGTACTTCACGCTGACCGACGTGGATGCCTACGACCTCAACGGCGCCTATATCGAAGGATACATCTTCGTCGAAGAAGCGGAATCTTCTGACGGCGCGAAGGGCGTGACGCACTCTATCCCGGTGCTCGGCTACTACGGCAGCTGGACCGAATCCACCATGTTCGACCACGGCGGATATCTCGAGAGCCAGTACGAAGACCTTGATAACGGTCTCGAGCCGTACATGAACGCCGCGCTCGGTGTGGAAGCCGGCAATGTCAAGCACTTCTCCGTGAAGCACGCCGGTGAAAAGCTGGATTCCTTCTTCGGAGGCAACCCTGCTTATCCGGATGAAGTCTATTTCGAAGAGCGCAACGCCATGAACGCTGCCGACACGCTCTCCGGCGTCAGCTACACACTTCTCCGCAACGCGGGCGCGGGACGTCTGACCATAGCGGACGGTGAGGGCGAGACGGTCTTCCTCAAGGAACTCGGCCCGGCTTATTCCGCGTTCTATCACGTCAACAACGCGACGTGGATGAATACCTCCGCCAGCCAGACGATTGGTTTCTCCCCCGCAGACGCTGAGGAAGGCGACCGTTTCATCGCAACCCTTACCTACGCGCCCGAGTACTACACGAAGGGCGAAGAGGTGGACTGGGACGCGCTGGGCCAAGGCGCGAGCATGTCCATCTCCTGGGCGGTTGACAATACGGCTCCCGTCATTGACGATGACAAGCTGGATGTTCATTACAACGCAAAATCCGGCACGTTCACCGCGATCGACCTTGACGTGACCGACAACCTCTGGATCGCGGGGGTCTGTCTGGCCGATGAAGAACAAAACCTGCTTGGCAGCTTTGGCTCCGAGAAGGATACCGGCGCGGGTGAGACCGTGTCCTATACGTTTGAGCTCCCCGAGGATGTCAGCGATCACCTGTTTATTCAGGCATACGACTACGCGAACAACTATGTTACCTATAAGATCAACCTCGACCGCGACGATCTGAAGGGCGAATACAAGCTCTCCCTCGACGAGGAATCCCTCCGCGTCCTGAGAGGCAGCACCGCCCGGCTGACCGCCGTCGCAGAGCCCTGGGGATCTTCCGAAGAAGTGACCTGGTCCTCCTCCGATGATTCGATTGCATCCGTTGACGAAAACGGGATCGTGACCGGCGTAAGCGAAGGGGTTGCCACGATTACGGCGACCTCCGTTGAACATCCCGACGTTTCCGCCTCCGCCGAAGTTGAGGTGTTCGTCATCAAGATGACTCTGACCGGCGCTCTTCAGGACGAAGACGGCAACCCGCAGCTCTTCACATGGAATGTTGCCGACGATCTCACCTGGACCGATGCCGGCGAATTGGAGAACGGAATGACAGCCATGTCCCACGACTGGCTGATCGACGACGGACAGTACATCTACCAGCAGGACTGGGACGGGTACATGCACCAGATCGACGCGGCTACCCTCGAAACGGTCGCAACGTCCGAGGCTGCTACCGGCTTCGGCGCTCCGGTCGAAGATTTTGATTTTGCGTATTACTACAACAATTACACCGATAACCGTCCGTACGACTTCACAGGTGACGGCTATGTGCTCGACGACGACGTACAGGCTCTCCTAGACTATGTCGTGCTCGGCACGGAGCTTGCGGCTAATGCGGAATATGCGGATATCGACTATGACGGCGACGTGGATACCTATGACGTCTATCAGATGCTTCCGTACGCCGGATATCTCGCGCCTCACCGCGCTGTCGCTGTGGCGGAGACCTATCTCCTGTACTCGGAAGACGTGATGGAGAACACGTTCGCCCGCGGATTCCCTCTCGGCGAGTATTTTGAAAAGTACACCGGCGCGACCCAGTTTGTGGCTGTCACATGGGACTACGGCGATGAGGACGGAGACGAATTCATTGCACTCGATAACGCGGGAGCCCTGTGGATCCTGACCTTCGGTCTGGACGGCGGGCTGAATCTCGGCTTCATCGAGACGGATCTTCTCCTCAGCTATCCCATGATGGACGATGTCACCACTGGCAACTCCCTTGTGGCGGGCGACGACGGCTGCCTCTATCTCGCGCACTACAACGGCAGCACCAGCGAAATCTATCAGCTTGCCTATGATGAGGCGCAGGAGCTTTATGTAAGCACGAAGATCGGCGATGTGGGCGACAACATCTGGCCTGCGGTTCTGATCAACGCTTCTTCGAATCCCGATGCCGAACCCGAAACGGTCGATCCTGACGGAAGAACGGCTTGCGGAAAGTCCATCGTTCCCGAGCACGAAACCGTCGCTGCTCTGACGAAGGATGACGCGGTTCTTCTGGGCACCGAACTCACGGAAGGGGTGTTCTCTGCGAAGAACAGCGGCCGCGAGTACGCAGGGATCGAGGCGATCAGAGGCATCGGCACGGATACGGTGAACCTCTATGCCAACGAAGACACCACCAACGGACAGGTGAAAGTGACCTTCGGCGGCGCAGTCCTCGCCGGCCTTGAGGTTGGAGCGGATTATTACGCAGTCGCCGAAAGCAATGACGGGCTTGTCCTCGGATTTGTCTCCTGCGACGCGATTCCCGCGGAGAAGACGATCGCAGCCCTTACCTTTGAGGGGAATGACACGTCTTCCGTCCGCGTACGCTTCTCGGAGGTCAACGACGTGAACCCCTATGAAGGAGAAGACGGAGACGAGGAGCTCAATCTTGATCTGGTCCGGACGGAGCTGGAAAGCGCGACCTACAACGCGAATGAGAACACCGAAGTGTTCGTGACGTACGGTACTGTTCCCGACGGATGCAAGATTGAAATTGCCGGTATCGTCGCCGCGCGCGAAGCCGATTATCTCAAATCCCCCGACGCGCTGGTGTATCATGCCAACAACGGTGAGGACGACGATCCCGACGGATTCTTCTCCAGAGGATTCAAGCCTTCCGGAACACACGGACGTTATACATGGACGAAGACTAAGGTTGTTACAGATTCTATCGACGAGGAAGGCAACGGCTGGTACGTCAGATCGTTCCTGAGATACACCTATAACAATGTCACGAGGGATCTCTACGGCGATCTGAACTTCGTCAAGCCCGGTACGGATTACAGCGTTTTGGAGGGTGTCAAAACGGAGCTGGAGACCGCGACCTACAACGCGGATAAGAATACTGAAGTGTTCGTGACATACGGTACGGTTCCCGAAGGTTGCACGATCGAGGCTGCCGGTATCGTAGCCGCACGCGAAGCCGCTTATCTCGGTTCCCCCGAAGCGTTGGTGTATCATGCCAACGACGGTGAGGACGATGATCCCGATGGATTCTTCTCCAGAGAATTCAAGCCTTCCGGAACACATGGCCGTTATACATGGACGAAGACCAAGGTCGTTACCGATTCCATTGACGAAGAGGGCAACGGCTGGTACGTCAGATCGTTCCTGAGATACACCCGCAACGGCAGGACGATGGATGTATACGGCGACCTGATCTATGTCAAACCTGGCACGGATTACAGCGTTTTGGAAGATATCCGGACGGAACTGGAAACCGCGACTTACAACGCGGATAAGAATACCGAAGTGTTCGTGACGTACGGTACGGTTCCCGACGGATGCACGATCGAGGTAGCTGGTATCGTAGCCGCGCGCGAAGCCGAATATCTTAAATCCCCCGAAGCGCTGGTATATCATGCCAACAACGGAGAGAACGACGATCCCGACGGATTCTACTCCAGAGGATTCAAGCCTTCCGGAACGCATGGTCGCTATACATGGACGAAGACCAAGGTCGTTACCGATTCCATCGACGAAGAGGGCAACGGCTGGTACGTCAGATCGTTCCTGAGATATGAGCACAACGGCAGAACGGTGGACGTCTACGGTGATCTGATTTATGTCAAGCCCGGTACGGACTATGATATGAACGCTGTTCCCGAGGATTCATCCGGAACGGAATCCGCAGGCGCGGCAACGACCCTGCAGACGGCGACCTACAATCCTGAGACGAAGAGGGAAATCTTTGTCACCTACGGCAGTGTCGCTCCGGAGGGCTGTGTGATCGAGATGGCCGGTATCGTGGCTTCCTCCGAAAAGGCTTATCTGGAATCGAACGGGGAACTCACGTTTGAGAATGCGGAGTATCCGAGAGCGTTTACTCCTGCCGGTGATCACGGACGTTACACCTGGACGAAGACGAGCGTCGAAGAAGGCGACATCTGGTACGTCAGATCCTATCTGAAGTACACCTTCAACGGGAAAACCACAGAGCTCTACGGGGATCTTGTGAAAATCACCGCGGGTCAGGACCACGCCGGATAAGCGTCTCCCTTAAGCGATTTCCCAAATCAAAGAACGGCTCCCTGCCATCGGTTCAGCGAATGAATCCGACTGCGGGGAGCCGTTGTACTCTCAGATTTTTGATTACCGTTCTTTCACATCTTCCTCCAGCCGCGCGAGCAGAGGGATCAACTCCTCTGGACGCGCGATTTTGAATTCCGGATGCTCTTCCGGCCCGTCCTCGTCGAAGGGACGGCGGTTTGACCATGTCAGCAGCACGCTGTGGAGCCCGGCTCGGTTTGCGCCAAGAATATCCCGCTTCACATTGTTGCCCACCATGACGATCCGGTTTTTGTCCAAGTCCGTCAGACCCAGCGCGTCCATGGCGGCCCGGAACATCCGCCCGTCCGGCTTTTCCGCTCCAACCGCTCCCGAAATGATCCGGGCAGAAAAGATATCGTCGAGTCCGTTTTCCGTCATGGTGTTGTGAAAGGACTGAACCGTCCCGTCCGCCACCATGACGATCGTATAGCCCGCCTCGTACAGCGTCCGCATCGTCTCCCGCGCGCCGGGGATGCAGTCCGCGTGGATCACGGTCCCCTCTTCATCCCGGATCTCCGTACCCTCGTCGATGATCGTGTCACCGATGTCCGTAAACAGAACGATTCTTTTTTCCGCGTTCATGTTTTCCTCCCTTCATACCCCGAGCGCGGTGCACAGGATCCCGAGTCCGCGCGAGGACATGCAGAACCGCTCCCGGCTCGTCCGAATCTCGTCCCGCACCTCTGCCAGATCGAACCAGCTTACCTCGTCCACCTCACCCTCCTGCAGAATGAGAGCGGTTTCATCCACCGGTTCCCGGTACAGGTAAACGAAGGTGAATTCGTTGTCCCGGAAGGGTTTTCCGTGAAAATCCTCTTCGTAAGAGATGCGGAAGGATCCGATCTGCGTCAGAGCGTCCGGCGCGGCGTCGATCCCCAGTTCTTCCCGCAGCTCCCGGAGCGCGGATTCGAGAGGCTCCGAACCGGCGGGAATATGCCCGGCCGAGGATGTGTCATAGAGTCCGGGAAACGAATCCTTCTCAAGGCTTCGCTTCTGTAAAAGAACCTGCCAGACGCCTTCCCGCTGCCGTACGATCCAGACATGAGCCGTCCGGTGCAGAATGCCCTCCCGGTGCGCCCTGCTTCGTTCCACGGTCAGGCCCGTCGGTTCTCCCGATTCGCCGCAGATATCCAAATACTCCATCTCTTTCTCCTCTTGCGCGCTTGCCTCGTCGATTTACCTTATTATAGCCGTTTCCGCGCTTTCTGTCAAGAGAGCGGATCTTCCCGCGGTGCTTGCATTCGAATGGGAATTATGATATAATGCGCGTGATATAGCGGTTTTATAACCATTTCCGGCAGAATGGAGACGTCCAGTGGAAAAGGCGGGAGAGAACAACAAACTGATCCGGGATCTGACGACGGGCAGCGTGGTGGGAACGCTTCTGCGCTTTGCGACGCCGCTCTTTCTGTCCGGACTTTTGCAGATGGTCTACAACATGGTGGACATGGTGGTCGTCGGGAAGTTCGTCGGGACGGCGGGGCTTTCGGCGGTATCCATCGGCGGGGAAGTCCTCCAGCTCATCACGTTCGTTGCGATGGGCTTTTCCAACGCCGGACAGATCCTGATCTCCCGCTATGTGGGCGAGGGACGCCGGGACAAGGTCGGCGAGATGGTCGGGACCCTCTTCACCCTTCTCACCGCTCTGGCTGTCGGGATCACCGCCGTCTTCCTCTTCTCCTATCAGGGGATCATGCGCTGGCTCAATACGCCGGACGATATCTGGGAGTTCACCCGCCAGTACAGCGTCACCTGCGTCTTGGGAACGGTGTTTATCTACGGATATAATCTGGTATCCGCCATCCTCCGGGGGATGGGGGACTCAAAGCATCCCTTCATGTTTATCGCAGGAGCGTCCGTCATCAACATCGCGCTGGACCTTCTGTTCGTGGGACCGATGGGGATGGGGCCGCTCGGAGCCGCGCTTGCCACGGTGATCGGACAGGCGGTGAGCTTCCTCTTTGCGCTTCGACTCCTCTACCGGAACCGGGAGCAGATCGCCTTTGATTTCAAGCCATCCCATTTCCGTCTGTACGGGGAGACTTCGAAGGCCCTGATCGCGCTCGGCATCCCCATGGTGATCCAATCCGCCGCCGTGACCTTCTCCATGCTCTTCGTCAATTCCTACGTCAACTCCTACGGAACCGTCGCCGTGGCGGTCACCGGGATCGCAAGGAAATTGGAGGGCATGATCGGCGTGGTCTCTCAGGCGATTTCCTCGGCGGGCGGCGCGATGATCTCTCAAGCACTCGGAGCGAAGAAGATCAAGCGCGTCCCATGGATCTGGCTCACCGCGCTCTGGGTGGTGGCGATCCCCTCTGGGATTTTTACCCTGATCACGCTCTTTCACCCGGAATGGCTCTTCGGACTGTTTTCGGATGATCCGGAGGTCCTTCTCATGGCGCTCTCGTACGTTCCCGTCGCCCTGATCCAGTACCTCGGCGCGACGCTTCGGCCCGCCAGCTTTGCGCTGATCAACGGCTCCGGTAACGCGCGGCTGAACCTGACGGTCGCCCTGCTCGATGGGATCGCGGCCCGCATCGGACTGGCCCTTCTGCTCGGCGTCCGGCTCGATATGGGCATCACGGGATTCTGGTACGGAAACGCCTTCGCCGGGCTGGTCCCCTTCTTGATCGGAACGGTCTATCTGGTCTCCGGACGGTGGAAAAAGCCCCGTCCGTCGAAAAACGGTGGGTGAGGCTGCCGTACAACCCGAAGTCCGAAAGGTAAACGTAAAACCGAAGCAGTAAATCCGGAAGTCGTGCGGCGAAAGAAGCGAGTCTTATCATCGTTTCACTCACTTCAACCGCAGGCCAACCGGAATCGTCCGGGACGGGGGCGTTCGCTTCGGTGGCTTGGGTTTCTGTTTTGTTCTCCGCGCTCTCGGAGCATCCGGCGGCAAACCGGTAGCGTCAGCAGAAGAGCGAGAAGCAGGGAGGTCAGTCTTTTTTTGTTCAGTCTCCTCGAAGAATGGGTTGGAGTCAGCCGTTATGATAAATCAAATCCGCTCCTTTTCCCGATGAGTAAATCCATAAACTCTCCTGTAATTTGACGATTTCCGCGGCTCCCTGCCGTTTTTCCGGATGCGGGGGCGGGGAATAGGACTGGATTCTTCCGTCCTTTTATGATACAATAGTGGCGGACATCCCGGGTGAGACTTTCCGAAGAGAGGACTGCGCCCCGTACCATAAAGGAGATTCATCATGAGAAGCGAACCCATACGGCTCCCGGAACACGGAAATACCAAAATAATCGCACATCGGGGCGCAAGCTGCCTTGAGTGCGAAAACACAGCGGCGGCATTCATCGCGGCGGGAAACCGTTCCTACTGGGGCATGGAAACAGACATTTTCAGAACCATCGACCGTCAGTTCATGTGCCACCACGACGAGAGCACAGGCCGTATCTGCGAACAGGATCTTCCGATCGAAAAGTCCACCTTCGACGCGCTCCGCTCCCTCCGATTGAAGGACATGGACGGGAAGAGCGACCGGGCCGAGCTCTGTCTCTGCACCCCGTGGGAATACCGGAAGATCTGTGAGAGATACGGCAAGGTCTGCGTGCCGGAGCTTGTATCCAAATTCATTCCGGACGAAATAGAGCGCCTGATCGGGCTCTTCGACGGATACCTTGAGAACACGGTCTTCATCGCCTTCGACATGGCCAACCTCAATCTGGTCCGCCGGTTCCTGCCGGAGCAGACGGTGGAGTATCTTTCCAGTTGGTGGACCGACGACCTTCCCGCCATGCTCGAGGAGCGGAAGATGGATCTCGACATCGAGTGGGGCAGCCTGACCGAGGATCGGGTGAAAGCCTGCCACGAGAGAGGGATCCGCGTCAACTGCTGGACGGTGGACGATCCCGCGAAGGCTGAGGAGCTGATTTCCTGGGGCGTGGACTACATCACATCGAACGCTCTGGAATGAAAGCGAAACGGATTAGGGCGTTGTGTTCAGAGTCCGGCGACGAACGGATAACCCGCTGACATTGAAGAGAACTCAGTAAAATGCGAGCGACACCGCACAGGGAATCGGGAAGAGATAAATGTTGAGGAGAACTGCTATATGGAATTAGAACTGACCTTTGAGCGTACCGGCGGAGCAGTCGTACCCGCGGCGCTTTTCGGGTGCAATATCGAGCACACACGGTCGTGTCTGTTCGGCGGATTGTCCGCACAAATGCTGAGAAACCGGAAATTCACCGGCATCCCGTCCGCTAACTGCGGGTGCGCGGAGGGATGGCCTCCTTCCGCGGGATATGCGCGCCCCTCTTCTGTCCTCTCACAAAAAGACCAACGCGCACACGATGGGTTACGATGACAACGATATTTCCACAGACGACTTTATCGCGCTCTGCCGTGAGGTAGGAGCGGAACCGTTCATCACGATCAACCCGACATGGAATACGCCCGCGGAGAGCGGCGCATGGGTCGAGTACTGCAACGGGGACACTTCGACTTCCTTCGGACGGATCCGGGCCGATCGCGGATTTGCTGAACCCTATAACGTCCGCCTGTGGTCCCTCGGCAACGAGTTTGGCCACGGACATATGGAAGGCGCAAACACGCCGGAGAGCTACGCCCGCCTTGCAGCGGAGCACGGAAAACGGATGCTCGCCGCGTCCCCCGATCTGCCGCTGGAGCTCTGTTCCTCGGGTCCCTATCCGAACGAGCAGTGGGTCGAGAGAAGCGCAAGGGCTCTTGCCTCCGTCGCGCGGACGGTTTCCCAGCACTACTACGGGTATGCCCCGCAATATACCGGGGCCGACTCCGACCGGGAAGAATACCTGCATTCGCTTTCGTCGGTGGAAAAGGTGCGCCGTTTTATCCGGGAACTTCACCGCCAACTCACAACGGTGAAGGAAGACGTCCTCGTGGATCAGGATCTGCTTGTGTTTGTGGATTTGGCGGAAGGGCTGAGCCATCGTCAGACATTATCCGCGGACACACAGATTTCGATCTCTTTTGACGAGTGGAACGTCTGGAATGCATGGTATCGTCCGTCGAGCATTTCCGACGGTATCTATACCGCGCTGTTCCTTCACATGCTGATGGAGGAATCCGGACCGTGCTCCGTCTCGATCGCCTGTCATTTTCAGGCGGTGAACGAAGGGTTGATTTCCGTCACGCCGGAGGAAGGGGCAAAGCTCACCGCGGAGGGACAGATCTTCCGCGCCATGGCAAATCACGCGGGCGGGAAACTCCTTTCGATCTCTTCGAACGCCGCGGTTTCGGAAGGGGAGGACGGAACGGTGACCGCAACGGTTGTCAACGATTCGTGGGACGAGGAATTGACCGTCGTTCTGCCGGGTGCCTGCGAGTGCTCCGAGGGAGTGCTTTACACGGGGGAATCGGTTCTGCCTCCATCGCGGTTCGAGGAAACCGACGTCCGGAGCGAAGCCATATCCGGAAAAATCGTTCTTCCGCCGCACAGCGTTCTTCTCCTGCGTTCGACGGTTACGAGAAATATCTAAACGGTCACTTGTCATACAAGTGCAAGGAATACCTTCAAAGAGGCCATCTCCGGCGACTCAGGGGATTGTCTATGACAGGGAGAACGAATCGGATTCTATCGATCGCTTGGATCTCTGACAGGAAATCAGGACCGGCGGCAGGAGATGATGATAGAGGTGTACTATATGTTTGATAACAGTTCTTGGATATGGGCGTCTTCTTGCCCTGAACGCGATGAATACGCGGAATTCAGAGAAGACTTTGTTTTTGATGGAAATGATCTGAAATTCCGGATTTCCGCTGATTCCGATTATGCCGTCTATGTCAACGGTATTTATGCCGCATCCGGACAATACGGTGATTTTGAATACTGGAAAGTCGCGGATGAGATCGATCTGGCTCCTTTCTGTAAACAGGGAATCAACCCCTTGCTGTCGTTGTCTGGTATTGGGGAGAAGAAAATCTGTCCGTCTACAGGCCTGGGAAAGCGGGTGTGATTTATGAGCTGTGCGCCGCGGCGGGTGAGGTAGTCCTCTCAAGCGGACAGTTGACGCGTTCCCGTATTTCTCTGGCGTACAAGAATCATTACAGAAAAGAAATCACGATGCAGTTGGGCAAGAGCTTTTTGTATGATGCGTCAAAGGAAGACAACTGGATGATCGGCGCGGCTGAGGATTTCGTTTGCGGTACGGTAGTTGATAAGCCAAAACCCGTAATGATGCGCCCGATTGCAAAGCTTGTTGTCGGTTCCCCCGTTGAAACGAAAGTCTTGAAGAATGGCAATGATAAACGGTTCCTGATCGATCTGGGATGTGAATATGTCGGTTATATCGATGTGGATATCGAATCCGACATACCGCAGACGGTAGTGATCGCATTTGGAGAACACATTGCCGACGGATGTGTCAGACGGTTCATCACCGGCAGCGATTTCAGCGTCGAGGTCGGTGTGAAAAGCGGCAGAACCGTTTATATGAATTCGTTCCGGCGTATTGCGGCGCGATATCTGGAAGTGTTTGCAGACTCTCCGGTGAAGATTCACCGCGTTTCTCTCCGCCCGACGGATTATCCGGTCAATGAAATCCGGTTCGACGCAGGATCTGAATTGCGGCGGAATATTTACCGCATCTGCGTGAACACCCTCCGCCTCTGCATGCACGATCATTATGAAGACTGCCCCTGGCGAGAACAGGCGCTGTACGCTATGGACAGCCGCAATCAGATGCTTTGCGGTTATTATGCGTTCGGCGAAACAGTGTTCCCCCGCTCATCTCTGCAGCTGATGTCAAAGGATACCCGATACGATCATCTTCTGACCATAACGGTTCCGTGCGGAATGGATCTTTGTATCCCGTCGTTCTCCATGCACTATATTACCGCTGTCCGAGAGTATTATCAATATTCACACGACCTTTCTCTGCTTGCGGAGGTCTGGGATAAAGTGCAAAGCATTACGGACGCAATGATTGGGAACATGGGGGACGGAATGTACCGTACCTTTGCCGGAGGCGGACATTGGAACTATTATGAAAGCGGCATTTCCGGCCCTTTCGGCGGTGACAGGGAACCGTCTTCTGATCTGATCGGAAACTGCCTGTTGGTTCTTTGCATGGAGAACATGGCCCAGATCGCCGAATGGCTGGGTTACAACGGAACGCGCTATACCGAGCTTGCCGCACAGGTCAGAGATGCGGTCAACAAAACCTTTTACGATCCAAAAAGCGGTTTGTATGTTTATCGGACCGATGACCGCCGCCTGACAGTGCTTGGCAACAGTCTTGCGATACTGTGCAGAGCCGCCGAAGGGGAATGCGCGGAAAGAATCGCCCAAAGGATCGCCGAGGATGCTCCTTGTCTTCAGCCTACCACGCTGAGTATGGCATGCTTCAAATACGACGCGCTCCTGATGGTGAATCGTGACAAATACGCCGATACGATTCTCAAAACCATAGAGGATCAGTATTCGGTTATGTTGGATGCGGGTTCAACAACAGTCTGGGAAGATTATCTCGGTGAGAGTGCCTATGACGGCAAGGGAAGTCTTTGCCATGGATGGAGCGCGCTTCCGGTGTATTACTTCCATCTTTTGTGCGGATCGAAAGAACAGGCAGCGGTACAGGAGGGAGCTTGAAACAGAATGGAACGGAAACGCGGTGCTCGCAGAAATCGATCCCGCCAGCAATGCCGCATTCATTCGCTCCGGGCTGTATTTTTCTCACCCTGAGGGATTGTAAAGAATTGCGGAGTGTGGTATAATACTTTCCAGTGCATCCCGGCGAAAGGATATCTCAAAAATGAAAAAGACTCTATGCTTCATCCTCACACTGTTCCTGCTGCTGCCGCTCTTTGCTGCCTGCGGTGAAAGCCAGGAAAACACCGATGTGTCAAACAATTCTCCTTCCGGAAACGATATTCAGAATCCCTCTGCCGAAACGGAGCCGGAAACGGAAGAGGATCCGCTCTCCGACGGTCTGCCGGATACCGACCTCGGTGGGTACGATTTCCGTATTTATTCCATGCTCTGGACCGACGGCGTGGAAACAGCGGCGCGCATGATTTCGGATGAGTTCACGGGCGACGCCATCAACGACGCCCTGAGAGAATCCACTCTGAGCGTGGAAGACCGTTTCAACTGTACGATCCGCATGATCGAAGGCGGCGACGTCTGGCATATCGCCGCGAACGTTACGAACAGCATTCAGGCCGGAGACGATGCTTTTGAGATCGTCGGCGGGCACGACGGAACCATGAGAGAACTGATGAACACGGGACTGTTCTACAATATCAAGAAAGTCCCGCAGTTCAACTTTGACAAGCCCTGGTGGGGGCCATCAAAGGTGCTGGAAATTAACGGGAAGATGTATCTCGCTTCCTCCTACCTCTCCTATACGGGTTTGCACTGGACGAGAGCTCTGATGACCAACAAGCGCATTTTCGAAGATCTCAGCATGGAAATTCCCTATGAAACGGTGCGCGAGGGGACATGGACGTTCGACAAGATGATCGCCATGACGGAGAATACCTACGTTGACCTCAACGGAAACGGGAAAAAGGACATAAAGGATCAGATCGGGCTCTGCACCGGCGTCGAAACGTTTTACTGTTTGCAGGAATCGCTGGACATTTCCCCCTACCACAGGAACAATGACGGAACCATTGCGATGGATTTCGACATTGAGCGCATGGATTCCGTCGTGAACAAGCTCCGCGACCTCAACAAGACGGACGGCTTCACCTACAAGAGCGATTCCGCTTTTACCTCCGAGATTTTCAAGACCGACGTGTCCATGATGGTCCTCGGACAGATCGCGGACGCCTATGAGGTTTACCGCGACTGCGAATTCCCCTACGGCTTCCTGCCCTGCCCGAAGTACGACGAAAACCAGAAAAACTATATCAGCGGCTGTACCGATCTGCCGTGGGCGATCCCGAAGACCGTGACGCAGATCGATATCATCGGCACTGTTGTGGAGGCTCTTTCCGCGAAGAATTACGCGGGGGTCCTTCCGGTCTATTTCGAGACGGTTATGAAGGCCCGGATCGCGGATTCTCCCGATGATGCCGAAATGCTCCAGATCATTGCCGACGGGCGCACGATTTCCTTTGCGATGCAGTATGGACTGGAGTATTACAACACTCTGAAAGAACTCATCGTCGGCAGAAAAGAAGTGGCGTCCTACTATCAGGGAAAAGCGGAGGGCGCTCAGAGTAAACTGGATACGCTGATCGAATCGTTTGACGAATGGGCTTGAGGAGAACTATATGAGAATCATTCCGAATCAGGGCGTATGCGACCCGCATGTACATATTTACAATGGAAAAGCTTACATGTTTTCCACCCACGACCGCGGGCCGGGTCAGCCGATCTTCCGCATGGACGACTGGAGAATCTACTCCTCCGACGATCTTTTGAACTGGAAACTCGAATACACCTTCCATCCGGAGGAAACCTTTCTCGGGAAATGCGAGGAGTGCTACGCCACGGACGCCGCGGAGAGAAACGGGAAATACTACTTTTATTTCTCGCAGGCGCAGTCCTGCATCGGCGTCGCGGTGAGCGAAAACGGCCCGGCAGGTCCTTACCGGGACGCGCTGGGGAAGCCGCTGATCCCGCCCCATATGGTGGACACCTACTGCTACGACCCGACGGTCTTCATCGATGACGACGAGGCGAAAACGCCATACCTACTCTTCGGGTTTACGGTGATCGGCAAGAGATATTACATCGCCCGGCTGAACGAGGACATGATCTCGCTTGCGGAAGAGCCGCGTCCCATCGAGATCGTGAACACCTGGGAGAACGACGCCTGTTGGGTCACGAAACGGAACGGGATTTACTATCTGAACAGTCACGAATCCGACTACGCGACATCGGACAATATCTACGGCCCGTACACCTACCGCGGACGGTTCTGGAGCGACGCCTATTCCGATCACGGGACGTTCTTCACCTATCACAACCAGACCTATTTCACCTACGGCGTGCCGGAAAACTGGGGCGAGGAGCCGGTCGATCGCTTCTACCGGACGACGAAGATCATCTACGCGCATTACCGGGACAACGGCGAGATCGTCGCGGATCCTTTCATCAAGAAAGCGGGCGTCGCTCAGTATGACGCGCGGTGGGACGAGATCAAAAGCGTCTGGTATTTCGCCGCGTCGGATGAGCTTTACAAGAAGGAGACTGCGGACGGCTTTGAAATGCGGGGCATCCGGGACGGATCGTATCTCTACTACCCCAACATTGCAGGCATGCGTCAGAACGCCCTTCTTCACATTTCCGGGAGACCGGTACCCGGAAGCGCATGCTCGATTGAAATCCGGGAGAACAGCCCCTTCGGCCCGGTGCTCGGATTCTGCAAGGTTACAGATGAATCCGGTGAAATCCTGTGCCGCCTTGAAAACAGCTATGGAACCCATAATCTCTGCTTCGTCTTCAGAGGGGAAGGTGAGGAACTGCTCCGCTTCTCCGGATTTCATTTCGAGCCGGTTAAGGATTGAGCGTTGCTGATGTAAGATCGAATGAGCGGCAGTGCCATAGCAGCCGGAGTTCCCATGGAAAACAGCCTGTTTTTCGTCCCGATCGATCTGCTCACCCCCTCCCAGCTATATATCGGCGAAGATAAGCTTGCGGCAGTTCGCGCTTGGTTCGATCCTGACGATCTCACCTGTGCAGCCGCGGCTTATCTCGCCGGAGAATGAGGGCATGAATCAGATCATCCGTTCATTTGGATATAAAAGACTTTCTGAATGAATCGGTCTGCTGCCGGGCTCGCCAATAACAGCCGGGCATGGTGTTCACTTCACACCGGCCGGCTCCGGTCGTTGAGGGGATCACGCTCGATGGAGCGAACGCCGCTTCTTTACGGGAATCAGCATCCTTGTCTCCGCTCTGTATCCGTCCCAGCCTTTCTTTTGTGACTGTCGTTTATCCGCCATCGGAATGCTGATGAAAAGAAACATCAGATGGTTTATGACCGCTCCGGCAAGGCAGAAGACGGAGCCCCCTGACGCAACGAAGGACAGTCCGACGCCCCACCACATGAGGATCTCTCCGAGGTAATTGGGATGTCGCGCGTACTTCCACAGGCCATCCCGGATCAAGCCTCCCGTGCCGCGTCTGCGGAAGCGGTGCATTTCATAATCTGCGACTCCTTGAAGGATAACGGCAAAAAGGCAGATCAGGAGGCAGACGAAGGAGAGCAGAGTCCCCGTTCTCTCCTCGTGGATCGCCACGACCGCAGGCAGAATGCATGCATATACCACAAGGGTCGGAAAAAGGTGGATTCCAAAAAGGTTTACTATCGGATAGAACGACCCGGTTTTCTCTCGGAGCATCTGATACCGCCAGTCTTCATATTTTGGACCGTGGAAGGTATAAGCCCAGTTTGCAGTCAGGCGCAGTCCCCAGATCCAAACCACAAAAAGGAGGGGGAGGGTGTAAGCAGTCAGTCTTGACGTGAGCGCGAATCCGGTGAGGATTATGATTGGGGCGACGCTCCAATAGGGGTCATAAACGGATGCGTTCCGAAAGATCACACTGAAAAAAAAGACGAATACGGTGGCGCAGACATCCGCGATCAGGAGACTGATCCGATAGTCAAACGGAAGCGCGAGATAAATTGCGACGCCGCATACCGTTGCGGCAGCGTAAACCGTGCAGATCATGCCAAATGATGTCAGCCTTGTCTTCATGGGAAAGGATTCTCCAAGTTGTGTGTCTGATGGTGTCAGGCTTCATTATACACCGTATTGCAAGGGAAATCAAGGGCGGAGCGGATTTCTTGTCGGAATGCGGATCAACAAAATACACCGATCTCAGGGAACGAGATTGGACCGGTATGTGGGATTGACGTATAAAGAGGGAAGAGCTCAGCGCAAAACGCCGGGCTTTTTTCTGTTGACACCGCGCCTTTTTTACGGTATAATCATTCCGGAGGCAGCCTGTCTTCTGCCGGATGCAAAACACCGGGATACCGGATCTGTCTGCGGACATGATTCATAATCAGGAGTCACTTATGAAAAGAAATTACGAAAACCCGGAGGCTACATCCCGATTCTGCAATATGATGGAGCACACGGAAGCTTTCCCTTTCTCTTTTGAAGCGGACGGAATTCCATACCGCGGATTCGGAGAGCCCCTCACCCTTCTGACCCGTGAAAAGCGTGAACTGGGCGAGAAAACCGAGTGGTCCTTCTCATGGAAACTCTGCGATACGCTGACGGTCGTTCTGAAAGCCGCTCATTATCGGGATTTCGGCGCGAGCGAATGGACGGTACGGTTTTCAAACCCTGGGGACAGAATGAGCCCGGTGATTTCCGCTCCTGAGACCGTTCTGACAATCCCCGGGAAATATCCGCAGCTGAAAGGGATTTTAGGCGACCACGTTTCGTCGTACCGTCCCTACTGCCTGAATCCTGCGGACGCGCCCGTGGTGTTCGAATCCAACAGCGGACGCGCGACCCACGTCAATTTCCCCTATTTCAATCTGGAGTGTGGAGACGGCGGCGTCATGCTGGCCATCGGATGGGCGGGAACGTGGACGGCGGATTTCCGCTCGGACGGAGAAAATACCCGTGTCATGCTCCGGTCAGTCAACAATCTCCGGACGCGTCTGAAGCCCGGCGAGGAGATCCGCACCGCCCTGTTCGTCACAGTTCCCTATACGGTGCGGGATGAGAACTGGGCTGCGAATACCTGGCGCGCCTGGTTCATGAAGTACAATCTTCCGAAAGCGGACGGCGCGGGAACGCCTCTCGAACCGTTTTCCACCTGCTGTCTGGCCGGGGATACCGGTCTTCCCAACTCGGACGGCTCCATCTCCGAGCGTCACTTTACATGGCGTCGCAGTCTGGAGAAGATGATCGCGGAAGATGTCAAGGTAGATTTCCGCTGGATGGACGCCGGGTGGTACGCCGCACCGGACAACTCCTCGCCCGAGAGCGACTGGTGGGGAACTGTCGGCACATGGACATTCGACCCCGCGAAATGGCCGGGGGATACCTTCCGCGAATCCACGGACTTCGCAAGGAAGCACGGCATGAAGACCCTCTTGTGGTTTGAGCCGGAGCGGGTAACGGATCCGGAGAATCTGGCGAAGAACTATGGATACGATGTGCGCTGGGCGATTCGGCGGGAGGGCGTCGGTTCCGTATCGAACAACATCGGCGATCCGGACTGTTACCGATGGACAGTCGGAAAGGTGACGGACACCCTCCGGAAGAACCGGGTGGAGATGTACCGGGAGGACAACAACAGCGACCCTGCCGGACTGTGGCGGCATCTGGACGCGCTCGAAGGCGAGGATAGGGCCGGCATTACCGAGTGTAAATTCATCGACGCCCATTACCGGATGTGGGACGACATCATCGCGTGCACGACCTCCTTCGGCGGATGCGGCTTCGTGGACTCCTGTGCGTCGGGCGGAGGACGGAACGATCTGGAATCCATGCGGCGGGGAGTGCCTCTGCTGCGGAGCGACGCGGATCGGACTTGGACGTCCCTGCGCCTTTCCATGACGTGGGGGTTCAACCGCTGGATCCCCTTCTGCGGTGCGTCAACTAAGGAATCGGCCGGACAGTTGGAGGGGGGGAAAACCTCGGACGGTTATATCTGGCGGGCCTCCTATCTGCCGATTTTGAATGTTTCCTCCTCCTTCGTCATGAATCCGGATCAGGATTTCTCGCCTCTGCGTGAGGGAATCCGGGAGTGGAAGAGCATCCGGAACTATCTTCTGGGGGAATTCTATCCGCTGACTCCCTGGCACGCGGAGCATGAAAAAACCGGGTTCACAGCTTTTGCGTACTTTGATCCTGACACAGAAGAGGGCGTGATTCTCGCCTTCCGGCAGGAGGACTGTGAAGAGGATACGCTGACCATTTGCCTGCCGTTCGCAGGAGAAGGGAACGGATGGATCCTGAAGGATGACGATACGGGTGAAGAGATCTGCATGAGCGAGGACGAGGCAAAGAAAGGTTTTGTCCTGCGGTTCGAGCACAGACGTCAGGCGCGGCTGCTCCGGGTGGGGCGCTGTGACGGGACGGCGGAATGAGAGGTATCGGGAAGAGCTCGGTTTGCAGAGGCAGGCCGGGCTTTTCATGTTGACAGACACCGCTTTTCTAAGTATAATACAATCATCACACTCTGTCTGCTGAACAGCGGGTTTTCAGCGGCAGACGCGGGAACAGGAGGAACACCATGCCGATCCTATCCACCTATATCGTACCCCATCCCCCGCTGATCGTGCCGGAGGTGGGGCGAGGCGGAGAAAAGCAGATCGAAAAGACAAGAGCGTCCTACGCGCGCGTTGCCGAAGAGATTATGCTGCTTGACCCCGAGACCGTCGTGATTACAAGCCCTCACGCCGTGCTGTACCGGGACTGGTTCCATATCTCGCCGGGGAAGTCGGCAAAGGGATCCTTCGCGCCGTTCCGTGCCCCCAGCGTACGGTTTGAGGTTCGCTACGACACGGAACTGGTTCGGGAGATCGAACGGCTGGCCGGAGCGGAGGCGTTTCCGGCGGGCACAGATGGGGAACGGGAACCGTCCCTCGATCACGGAACCATGGTGCCGCTGTATTTCATCCGGGAAGCATACGCGGATAAGCCCATGCCCATGATCGTGCGGATCGGGCTTTCCGGTTTCCCGCTTGAGGATCACTACCGCCTCGGACAGCTGATCAGGGAAGCGGTTGAGATCACGGGGCGGCGGACTGTCTTCGCGGCGAGCGGCGATCTGTCCCATAAGCTGCAAAAGGACGGCCCGTACGGATTCGCACCGGAGGGACCCGCATATGACATACGGCTCATGGACATCTGTTCCCGAGCTGCGTTCGGTGAGTTGTTCGATTTCGGCGAGTCGTTCTGTGAGAAAGCCGCGGAGTGCGGTCACCGCTCCTTCGTCATCATGGCGGGCTCCCTCGACGGTCAGAAGGTCGAGGCCGAAGTATATTCCCACGAGGATGTGACGGGCGTAGGCTACGGTATCTGCGCCTTTCATCCGGGTTCAGCGGACGAGAACCGCCGATTTCTGGAACTTCGGCGGTCGGCGGAACAATCCCGGCTTGCAGGGCAGCGGGAGGCCTGCGATCCATGGGTCCGGCTGGCCTGGCAGTCCGTGGAGAGCTATGTGACGAAACGGAGAGTCCTTCCGCTTCCCGAGGGCTTGCCGGACGCGTTGCTTCACACAAGAGCGGGGGCGTTTGTGTCCATCCATGAGCACGGCCAGCTCAGAGGCTGCATCGGCACGATCGCGCCCGTGCGTGACAGTCTCGCGGAAGAGATCATTCATAATGCCGTCAGCGCGTGCGCCCGGGATCCGCGGTTCGATCCGATCCGGCCCGACGAGCTGCCCTTTCTTGAGATTTCCGTAGACGTGATCGGAGCGCACGAGGAGATTCAATCGGCGGACGAGCTCGACGTGAAGCGGTACGGCGTGATTGTCAGCAAAGGGACAAGGAGAGGATTGCTGCTGCCCGACCTCGACGGCGTAGATACCGTAGAACAGCAGATTTCCATCGCCCGGCAGAAAGCAGGGATCGGCGAGGGGGAGACGATCCGGCTCGAACGGTTCGAGGTCGTCAGACATACATGAGGAGGTAGCCATGGCACGTTGCGGCGTCTGCTTCCGCCACTGCGAGATTCCGGAGGGGAAACGGGGCTTCTGCGGCGCGCGGAGTTGCGAGGACGGAGAAATAAAGGCGGACAACTACGGAAAAATCACGTCCCTCGCGCTGGATCCCATTGAGAAAAAACCATTCAGCCGCTTTCACCCGGGAAGTATGATTCTCTCAGTCGGCAGCTATGGCTGCAATCTCCGCTGTCCGTTCTGCCAGAATTATGGAATCAGCTGGTCTGCGGAAGCAATGCGGCTCAGGGAGACGGCGGAAGGTCTCAGCCCGGAGGAACTTGTCCGGTACGCGCTTCGCACAAAAGCATACGGGAACATTGGGATCGCTTTTACCTACAACGAACCCCTTGTCGGCTGGGAATTCGTCCGGGATACGGCGAAGCTGGCGCACGAGCGGGGACTTCTCTGCGTCCTTGTTACGAACGGCACGGCGGATCTGTCCGTTTTGGAAGCGCTTGGAGGACGTATCGACGCCATGAACATCGACCTGAAAGGCTTTACGGAGCGGTATTACTCCGAGGTGCTCGGCGGAAGTCTCAATATGGTTAAAGCCTTTATCGCCCGTGCCGTCCTGCTTTGTCACACGGAGCTGACCACCCTGATCGTACCGGGTGAGAATGACTCCGAGTACGAGATGCGCGCGCTCTCCCGCTGGGTTTCGAAATTGACGGACGAGGACGGACGGGCAGTCGGGGCGGAAATTCCTCTTCATGTCAGCAGGTTCTTCCCGCGTTTCCGCATGACCGATCGTCCTGCGACGGACACGAAGCTTGTTTACCGTCTCGCGGATGTCGCACGGGAAGAATTGAAATTTGTTTATACAGGTAACTGCTGAGGATATGAAACATCTGCTCGGATGGCAAGCTCGGAACCGCCTTTTCAGGAGAAGCAACCCTCTTGACAACGGGACGATGTGCGGGTATAATAGAACCAATTCACAACTATTCGCCGTCCGCGGAGATCCTCCGCCCCTTTGCGTGGGTCTATCAGGCCTTTCGCATTATAGGTATCTTCTTCCAGAACAAAATGACCCCGAAGAGATTTGCCGAACAGCGAAGAAAAGGCCGCGAACAGCGAAAACTGCTCGATGAACTGGGATTGAGCATGGATAGAAC
>SVQK01000097.1 GCA_015065385.1 Oscillospiraceae bacterium
GAATGGCTGTACAGCCTGATCCAGGACGGCATCGTGGCGGGCGTCGGCGCGGTGCTGGGATTCGTGCCGCAGATGCTGGTCCTCTTCCTCCTGCTTGCCTTTGTGGAAGCCTGCGGATACATGGCCCGGGTGGCCTTCGTGCTCGACCGGGTGTTCCGCCGCTTCGGCCTCTCCGGCAAGTCCTTCATCCCGATCCTGATCGGCACGGGCTGCGGCATCCCCGGCATCATGGCGTCCCGTACCATCGAAAACGAGCGGGACCGCCGCATGACCATTATGACGACGACGTTCATCCCCTGCGGCGCGAAGGTCCCCTTCATTGCCATGATCGCGGGCGCGATTTTCGGCGGATCCGCGTGGATCTCCACCGGCGCGTACTTCATCGGTATGGCTGCGATCATCGTCTCCGGCATCATCCTCAAGAAGACGAAAATGTTCGCCGGAGACCCCGCTCCGTTCGTCATGGAACTCCCCGCCTACCACTGGCCGACCCTCGGAAACGTGCTCCGGTCCATGTGGGAGCGCGGCTGGTCCTTCATCAAGAAGGCGGGCACGATCATCCTTCTGTCCACCATCGTGGTCTGGTTCCTCTCCTTCTTCGGATCCGTGGACGGCACGTTCCGGATGCTGGAGGAAGACGAGATCGACCACTCCATCCTCGCGGCCATCGGAAACGCCATCGCCTGGATCTTCACGCCTCTCGGATGGGGCAACTGGCAGGCGGCTGTCGCGTCCTTCACCGGGCTCGTTGCGAAGGAAAACATCGTCGGCACCATGGGCATCCTGTACGGCGGCGGCGAGCTGACCACATGGCAGGCTCTCGCGCAGGCGTTCACCAAGGTCTCCGGCCTGTCCTTCCTGATCTTCAACCTCCTCTGCGCGCCCTGCTTCGCCGCGATCGGCGCGATCAAGCGTGAGATGAACAACCGCAAGTGGACATGGTTCGCCATCGGCTACGAGTGCGGGTTCGCCTACGCCGTCGCCCTCGTCGTCAACCAGCTCGGCAATCTGTTCACCGGCTCCATGGGCAAGACCGCTCCCATCGCCGTGGACGTGATCTTCCTCATCGTTTCCCTCGGTCTGATCGCCCTCTGCGTCTGGGGTCTCTTCCGTCCCTACAAAGAAGCGACCACGCTCGACAGGGACGTCAAAGTAGGCTGAGACGATCCGACCCGCCTCTGCGCGTCTGATTCTGAAAGGAGTTCGCTATGCTGACATGGCTTTCCCTCAACTGGCTGACGATCGTCGTGATTCTGGTCCTCGGCCTGATCGTCTTCGGCATCATCCGCGGAATGATCCGGGATCGCAGGGCGGGAAAACGCTCCTGCGGCGGGTGCTCCGGAGACTGCTCCCACTGCGCGCACGCGGCGGAACACGGAAAAGCGTAACAAAACGGCGTCAACGGAAAGGGATCCCTCCGGGGGTCCTTTTCCTTCTGCCGATCCCCTTTCCGATTGTGCTTGACAAATCGGACGGATCCGTTTATAATGGACACAGAACCGATCCGAACAAAGGAGCGCGCCATCATGAAAAAACAGAACAGATTTGCCGCGTGGATCCTGCTCGCCTCCCTGGCTCTTATGGGATTCCCGGGCTGCGGCGAGGGACAGGGGGCGGCATCCGGGGGGAATTCCGGAGGAGTAAGCGAAGCGGTTCCTTCGGCTGACGCAGCAGGCACGGAGAATGCGCCCGCGGAAACGGAAGAACAGCCTTTTTCCACTCTACCGGACGTAAAGCTCGGCGGGCTGACGGTCAACACCCTGATCCGCGAAGAGCAGAAGCAGGAATTTGACACCGAGCTCGACGGAGACGTCATGGACGACGAGGTCTACGCCCGCCGCCGCGCCGTTGAGGAACGATTCGACGTCTCCCTGACCTACGCCGTGGAACCGGGCAGCTGGAGCTTCAAGGACGGCTATCAGAACATCATCCGCGGAACAGTGCTCGGCGGGGATTCCACCTACGACATCGTCACCGGGCAGAGCAACATCGTCCAGCCGCTCAACGTCGAAGGACTCTTCGCCAACCTGCTTGACGCGCAGTACATCGATCTGACAAAACCGTGGTGGGTGGAAGCGTACACGAACGGCGTCAATCTGAACGGCAGCGTCATGACGGTCTGCGGCGACTGCGCGCTGTCCTCCTTCTCGAACGCGAACGTCATCTTCTTCAACAAGTCCGTCATGGACGACCGTTCGATCGCCTATCCCTACGACGATGCGCTGGAAGGAAAATGGACGCTCGACAAAATGCTCTCGCTCTCCGAATCCGTCACGGCCGATCTCGACGGCGACGGCAAAATCTCCCTCGACGACCTGCACGGACTCTGCGCGTACAACAACTCGATCCAGCCCTTCTTCTCCGCCTGCGGGCTTGCCTATACCGAGGAGAACGAAGACGGGATCCGGGTCCTCCTGACGCCCTCGGAGCGCCTGCTCGACGCCGCGGACCGCCTCAACGCCTTCTGCCGCACGGACTCTTTCATCGACTCGAATTCAGCCTATCAGATGACGGGCGTAAACACCGAGCCCGCGATGCACGAGCATTTCAAGGAGGGGAAATACCTCTTCATGGGCCTTGTGCTCGAAGGGATCGAAGCCCTGCGCGACATGGAGGTAGACTTCGGCATCCTTCCCTATCCGAAGTACGACGAGGAACAGAGCCGCTATTACACCACGATCCTCCGCCGCTACACCGTATCCGCCGTCCCGATCTCGGCCTCCTCCGCGGACAACTCCGCCCTGATCCTCGAAGCCCTGTCGTCCGAGGGATACCGCTCGGTCATTCCGCGTTACTACGAAATCGCGCTGAAGGGCAAATATGTGCGCGACGAAAGCTCCTCTCAGGTGCTCGACCTCATCAAGGACTCCCTCTATCTGGAGTTCGTTGACCTCTATTACAACGACCTCGGGTTCAGCGACTTCTTCGCCGGATACGTCATGACAGCGGCGGAGGGGACGTACATGAGCCAGTTCCAGTCCAATCAGAAGGTTTGGGCGAAAAAGCTCGAAACGCTGTACAAAGCGTACGAATGACGGATCCCGATCGTATCTGTACCGCTCCGGATCTAAAATTAAACATTTTATTAACACTTGACGGACCCTCTTGACAGGAGGATCCGTCTTTGTTATAATCTAACTGTACCGCAAAGGAACTTTTACGGAGGGATCCCATGAGGCGCAAAAACGAGGAGATCTTCACTGCTATCCGGGAATTCATCAACAGCTATTATCTGGAAAACGGGCGCGGCCCTTCCACCCGCGACATCGAAGCCGGAACCGGCATCCAGCGGATCACCGTGCAGCGGTATCTGCAAACCATGAAGGAAAACGGGGAGATCGAATACGGTGAGCGGCGCGGAACCCGGAACGCCTTTTCCCGCACCATCGGCGAGCACGTCATGGTTCCCTGCTACGGCACGATCAAATGCGGCCTGCCGAACGATCCCTTTGTGGACATCACCGAAACCGTCCGCCTTCCCCGTTCGTGGGTGGGCGAGGGAGACTTCTATATTCTCGAAGCCGACGGCGAATCCATGAAGGATATCGGCATCGAGAGCGGGGATCTCGTCGTGATCCGCAGACAGGAGACCGCGAGCCCGGGCGAAGTCGTCGCGGCGCTCTGCGGGGACGAGGCAACCCTGAAACGGTATTTCCCCGAGGAGGACCGGATCGTTCTGAAGCCCGAGAATCCGGCGTTCGACGACATCGTGCTCGAAGGGGAGGCCCTCGAGACCTTCCGTATTCAGGGCGTCGCCGTCAAGATCATCAAGGGCGTGAGATAGAAGAGACCAGAGGCACAGATCCGCTTTGTGAGGCGGGGTCAGGAGTCAGGATGAAACCCTCTACGCACTATTTCAAAGAATCCGTTCTCAAAGACGGCGTCCGCTATCAGCATGTCATCGGCCTCAACGAGGAATACGACTGGAGGCTGATCCTCGATCTGTCGGACGATCCCTCGTGGCAGTTCATTACGGTGAAAAAGCCGCCCGTCTGCCGTTTCCCCGACAAAAGGCGCGGTCTTTCCAGACTGGCAAAGCTGCTCGAAAAAAAGGCAGTCTACCGCTGTCCGAAGTGCCGCTCCCGTCTTTCCGACTGCGAGGCGCGCTATCCGGACGGCTCCGCCCGCGTCTTCCTTCTTCCCGCCCGTCCGGCCAGCTTCGAGCTCTGGCACGACGACGACGCGCACTGTCCCTGCTGTCACGCGCGGCTCGGAATCAATCTTCCCTCCGCGCCCGCCCTTCCCGCTCCGCACCGCGACGGTCTGTTCGGAAAAAGACCGGCTGTAGAACGATGAACGCATCTGACCGAGATCGTACCGAACCTTTTCACGCGAAGGCAGAAGAGCTGACCATGCTTATCCCCGACACCCAGCCCATCCCCGTGACAAAGCTCTGCGACTGGATCAGCGCGCCCTTCGCCGGAAACGGTCGGAAGAAACTGTGCTCCCGGGAGTTCAACAGCGCGCTGACAAGGATGGGACTGTTGGAGGACCAACCGACGGTAGACGGAAAACCGCAGAAGACGCCCACCCTGCTCGGCACGTCCGTCGGCCTTTTGACCAAGAAGCGCTTCTCAGGCGGGAGGACGAAACCCGTGATCCTCTATTCACCGGCCGCACTGCAATACGTTCTCGACCACTTCGATGAGATCATGCGGACTATCGAGCAGCTGCGGGAAGAAAAGAACGGTAAAAAATCCCTCCCATGAAATTCGTTCGTCAGGGAGGGATGTGTCGTTTTAGATTGGTTCTGCTCGTTATCTTCCGGCGATCTCGCTCACGATGGCGTTCAGTTCGTCCATCTTGTCCTCGATCTCTTTGACCAGCTTGAACTGGGTGCGGGCGCGGACGAGGTTGTGTTCGGGATAGTGGGTCTTGATGAAGTACACGTCTCCGTTGAGATAGTCCGCAAGGAAGCGGGAGCCGCATTCCAGCGTCATCAGCTTCACGGAGAAGGGCAGAAGCCGCAGTTCGCGGTCGGTGATGGAGGGCAGCTCCTCGATGAAGCCCTTCGTGAACGCGGTGAACTTCTCGGTATCGAACCAGATCTTATCAAGGTCCCGTTCGTCCTCGGCCCCGGAGGATCCGCCGAACCGGAGCGCGTCGCCGTAGTCGTACAGCAGGGAGCCGGGCATGACGGTGTCGAGGTCGATCACGCACACGCCCTCGCCGGTCTTTTCATCCAGCAGGACGTTGTTCAGCTTGGTGTCATTGTGGGTCACACGGAGCGGGATGGATCCGTCGGCCAGCGCGTCCACGATCACCCCTGCGTCTTTTTCACGGGCAAGAACGAAGTCGATCTCGGGCCGGCAGGTGTCGGCGCGCCCGGAGGCGTCCCGGTTCAGGGCGTCCTTGAACTGCTCGTATCTCACGCGGGTGTTGTGAAAATCGACGATGGTCTCGTGGAGCTTCTCCGCCGGATAATCCGCGAGCATGTTCTGGAACCGCCCGAACGCCTTCGCCGCGTGATAGAGCTGGGAGGGATCCTCCACGATGTCGTAGGACTTCGCGCCTTCGACGAACTTATAAACGCGGTAATACTCGCCGTCGGTGTGACGATAGTACGACGCGCCGTCCACGGTGGGGATCAGGTTGAGGGTCTCTCTGTCCGGATCGCCGCCCTCCGCCTCGATCTTCTTCCGGAGGAACTCAGTCACGCCCTTGATGTTCTCCATGACCGCCGGGGGATCGGTGAAGACCTTTTTATTGATCCGCTGAAGGATGTAGTCGGGCTGGGCGTGGACGATATAGGTATCGTTGATGTGTCCGTTGCCGTAGACGGACGGGTCGAGGGCGATATCAAAATGCTGCAAAATATCGGCAAACTTCTTCTCCATGGGGTGTCCTTTCGGTTCTTACTGACGCGGTTTTCCGCCGCGGTTTCTTTTTTTCACAATCTCTGGGTATTATATCATACGGGCGGGCAAAAAGCAAGCGGACGGAGGAAAAATGCGGCGGATCCGGGGGAATCTTTTGTGAAACATTGTCCCTTGACAAAGAGCGTCCCGTCTGGTAAGATATAGTTGGGATGTTGTCCTCACCATTTACCAGAGGTTTTCCGCTATGATTGTTGTCAACTGCATCGGGCACAGCGGCTTTACCGTCGAATCGGAAACCCACATGCTTCTCTTCGACTACTGGAAAGGCGTTCTGCCCAGGTTGCCGGCAAAAAAGAAGCTCTACGTCTTCGTCACCCACAGTCACGAGGATCACTTCAATCCGTCCGTGTTCAGTCTATGGCAGAACCACCCGGATGTTCACTACGTTCTCTCAAACGACATACCGCTCGGCGAGGCGAAAAACCGGGGCGTCACCGAATGCGTGATCGCGGAGCCCGGAGTGGATCTGAATCTGGGCAGCAGGCTCCGGATCAAGGCCCTGCCCTCCACCGATCTCGGCGTGGCGTACCTCGTCGGGCTGGGCGGCCGGAACATCTTCCACGCGGGAGATCTCAATCTCTGGCTGTGGAACGACATGACGGAGCGGGCGATTTACGACATGACGCTCCGGTTCGAGGAGTACACGCGGCCCCTGCGGAATTTCGTCATCGACACCGCGTTTCTTCCGCTGGACACGCGCCTCGGCATCTACTCCTTCCTCGGCATCGACTACTACATGAAGCACTTCCGCATCCGGCACGCGATCCCCATGCACTTCTACGGCCCGGCGTCGGCGGTGGACGATCTGAGCTACGATCCCACCTCCCGCGAATACCGGGACAAGCTCATCAAGATGGAGGCCGGGACCCGCGTCTCGATTCCGTAACCCCCTCCCGTTTGAAAAAACGGGATTTTTCCGCGTTTGAGCGGACTTTTCAATCACCGATATGACAGACATTTTCGACCTCTTCAAAAAGATTTCCTCCTCCTCTTCTTCGACGCAGGGCGCGCCGGAGTTTCTTGTGGCGGGACTCGGTAATCCCGGAAAGGAATACGCTTTCACCCGGCACAACGCGGGCTTTCTCGCCATGGACTATCTGACGGAGAAGCGGAATCTCGGCGATCTGAGGACCTCCCGCTTCAAATCCCTCGTGCTTCAGACGGAGATCGGCGGGCACAAGGTCCTTCTCATGAAGCCCCAGACCTATATGAACGCCTCCGGGGAAGCCGTGCGCGAGGCCGCCGATTTCTACAAGATCCCGCCGGAGAAGATCCTTGTGATCTCGGACGACGTGGCGCAGGAACCCGGAAGGATGCGCATCCGGCGATCCGGCTCGGACGGCGGGCAGAAGGGACTGCGCTCCATCATCGAGCATCTCGGGACCGACGCGTTCCCCCGGATCCGCATCGGCGTCGGAGCAAAGCCCCGCCCGGACTACCCCATGGCGGACTGGGTGCTCGGCAGGATCCCGGAGGAGCATCAGAAGCCGATCTTTTCCATTCTCGGCTGTGTCTCGGACGCGGTCCCCATGATCCTTGACGGACGGTTTGACGACGCCATGAGCAAGTTCAACGGCGTGCAATTCTGAGGAGATTTTATGATCCATTACCCCTTACTCTGCGACCTCTTCCGCATGAACCGGCAGTACACCGCTCTCTGCGCCGCGCTGACCGCTCCGGTGTTCGGACGGCGCAAGCCCCTCTCCGTCAGCGGACTCTGCGACGGGGCGGAACAGATCTTTTTAGCTGCCCTGTCCGCGGATTTTGCCTCCGTCACCTCCCCCCTCGTCCTTCTCTTTCCCGACGACCGGCGCGCGGCGAAGACCCGGGATTTTCTCGTCTCCCTCGGCATCCGGGCGGCGCGGTATCCGGCCAGAGAATACTGCTTCTCCAACATCGGATCCTCCCATGACACGGAGGGCGAGCGGCTCTGCGTCCTCTCCTCCCTCGTCGGCATCCTGCCCGAGGAGAACCGCCCGACGGTGATCACCACCACCCCGGAGGCCGTTCTGCAGATCACTCTCCCACCCGAGACGCTCAAAGAACTCTGCGTGACGGTGGACAGCTCGGACTCCGTGGACACCGCCTTGCTCGCCAAGCGCCTGTCGGAAGCGGGATATGTGAGGGTGGATCTCTGCGAGGCGCCGGGTCAGTTCGCGGTCCGCGGCGGGATCGTGGACATCTATCCCCCCGCCGGTCAGCCCGTGCGCATCGAGCTGTTCGGGGACGAAGTGGACCGGCTGGCCTATTTCTCCCCCGAGACCCAGCGGTTCACCGAGCCGGCTCCCGACAGGCTGATCTTCCCGCCCGTCCGCGAGCTGTTCCTCTCCGACGACACAAAGCTGGAGCTGACGACCGCGATCCGCCGCCATCTGAGGCGCATCGGACACAGCGATTCCGACGGGGATTCGCTGGACGACAAACACGCGCGGGCCGCCTCGATCCTATCCGGAGAGCTCCAGTCGCTGGAAAACGGGCTTGAGCTCAACTTCGCCGACAAATATCTCCCCATCATCTATCCGCGCGCCGACTGTCTTCTGGAATACGCGTCCGGTCCCTTCGTTCTCTTCGATTCCGCTCAGGCGGAGGAGAGAACGGCGGCGGCGAAAGCCCTTTCGGAGCAGAGTCTGTCCGATATGGCGGAACAGTACGAGCTGCCCCCTCAGCGGGACGGCCGCTGGATGCGCGAGTTCGACGAGATCCTCGAGCGGCAGACCGGCCCCGTCGCGCTGGCGGATTCCCTGTCCCGGAACAGCCCGGGCATGGATTCCTCCGGCGTCTTCCTCTTCAACACGCGCCACATTCCGGCCTACGCGGGCAACGTCGCCCTGTTCCGGGAGGATTTGGAGCGGTTCGCCGGGGAGAAATACCTCTGCGCCGTGCTCTGCTCCTCCGAGACGGAGAAAAACGGGCTCATGGCGGATCTGGCCGGGGAGGGCTGGACGACGGTCTCCGCCGAAGCACCCGATGCGGGCGCCGGATCCGGCTCGGTTTCGGACAGCGCGGGCGACGGCGGCGGCTACCTCAAATACGCCGGACGGGCGGGCGCTCCGCTTCTCTTCATGACCGGGGAGTTTCCCGGGGGATTCTCAACCGTCATGCCGAAATTCGCCCTGCTCGATTTCTCCCGCGAGGCGGCGCGTCCCTCGCACGGGCGGTTCTTCCGCCAGCCGAAGCGGAAAAAGAGCGCGTCCGAGGCGATCCTCTCCTACGCCGATCTGGAGGTGGGCGATATCGTGGTGCACGACGCCTACGGGATCGGGCAGTACATGGGGATCGAAAACCTGACCATCGACGGCAGCTCCCGGGACTACGTCCACATCCGGTACGCCGGGACGGACAAGCTCTTTCTGCCCGTGGACCAGCTCGACCATGTGTCGAAGTACATCGGCGCGGGCAGCGATTCCGGGGCGGTGAAGCTCTCGAAAATGGGCGGAGCGGACTGGACGCGGGCCAAGACCAGGGCAAAAACCGCGACGCGCGAGATGGCGAAGGAGCTGATCGACCTTTACGCCCGCCGGAAGAAGACCCGCGGCTTCGCGTTCGATCCGGACGACGACATGTGCCGGGAATTCGCCGACGCGTTCGAATACGAGGAGACCGACGGACAGCTTTCCGCCATCGCGGACATCCGGCGGGATATGGAACAGCCCTGGCCGATGGACCGGCTGCTCTGCGGCGACGTGGGCTACGGCAAGACCGAGGTCGCGCTCCGGGCGGCGTTCAAGGCGGTCATGAGCGGCAAGCAGGTGGCGGTCCTTGTTCCGACCACGATCCTCGCCTATCAGCACTACCAGACCTTCCTCTCCCGGATGCGGGCCTTCCCCGTGCGTGTGGACATGGTGTCCCGGTTCCGCAAGCCGTCCGAACAGGCCGCCTCCGTCCGAAGGGTCGCGCGCGGGGATACGGACATCATCATCGGCACCCACCGGCTCATCTCGAAGGACGTGACGTTCCGGGACCTCGGGCTGATCATCATCGACGAGGAACAGCGGTTCGGCGTCGCGCAGAAGGAAAAGCTCAAGCAGCTGGCCGTCGGCGCGGACGTTCTGACTCTGACGGCGACGCCCATCCCGCGGACGCTGAACATGGCGATGGGCGGCATCGTGGATATGAGCGTGCTGGAAGACGCCCCCGGACTGCGCTCCCCGGTCCAGACCTATGTGATGGAATACGACGAGGCGCTGATCCACGAGGCGATCCGGAGAGAACTGCGCAGGGGCGGGCAGGTCTTCTACCTCTTCAACAAGGTAGAGGGCATCTACCGC
Organism: Oscillospiraceae bacterium; assembly: GCA_015065385.1. Classification (GTDB taxonomy): domain Bacteria; phylum Bacillota; class Clostridia; order Oscillospirales; family CAG-272; genus UMGS1696. The sequence continues at coordinate 10,148 of SVQK01000097.1, forward strand.
GTCGCGGACCGGATCCAGGCCGCCATTCCGGACGCGCGGATCGCCGTGGCGCACGGGAAAATGGACCGGGACGCCATTGAGGAGGTCTGGGACGCCCTGATCCGCGGCGAGGTCGATATCTTAGTCTGCACCACCATCATCGAGACGGGCGTGGACATCCCGAACGCGAATACGCTGATCATCGAGAACGCGGAAAACTACGGCCTCGCCCAGCTCCATCAGATCCGCGGACGGGTTGGCCGGTCCTCCACCAGAGCCTTCGCCTACTTCACCTACCGGCGCGGCAAGTCGCTGACGGAAATCGCGGAAAAGCGGCTCGAAGCCATCCGGGAATACGCGGAATTCGGCGCGGGCTTCCGGATCGCCCTCCGTGACCTCGAGATCCGGGGCGCGGGGAATCTGCTCGGCGCGGAACAGCACGGCCATCTGGACGCTGTGGGGTACGATCTGTACATGAAGCTCCTCGAGGAGGCCGTGGTCGAGGAACAGGGCGGGGAGAAAAAGAAGGAGCTCCCGGACTGCGCGGTGGACGTGCGGTGCGACGCCTTCCTCTCGAAGTCCTACATCCCCTCCGCTCCGCAGCGCATGGACATGTACAAGCGGATCGCCCGGGTGGAGAACGAGGCGGACTACGACGACATGCTGGATGAAATGTGCGACCGCTTCGGCGAGCCTGACGCGGCGGCGGTGAATCTCTGCCGGGTCGCCCGGATCCGCGCGCTGGGACGGAGTGCGGGGTTCAGCAAGGTCGAGGAGCGCGACGGGGTCGTCCGGCTCTACACCTCCGACATGAACGGGACCGCGGTTCACCGGCTGGGACAGGCCTATCCCTCCCTCGGCGTCCGCGTCAATCTCGGCCAGACGCCCTATATCGCCTTGAAAACGAAGAAAAACATGCGCAACACCGAATTTCTCATTGAGCTGCTCGAAACCTACAACCGGTTTCTGGAACACTGAATCCCTCCCGAAAGAGTGAATTATGAAAACAAAGCATCTTATCCGGATCCCCGCCCTTCTCTCGGCCACCCTTCTGATCCTTCTGATCCTCCCCTCCTGCGGGAGATCCGCGGCGGTCATGACCTACGGCGGGTGTGAGATCACGGAGAACGAATTCCGCTTCTACCTCGCCACCTACAAAGCCAGATTCGCCCAGACCTATTCCGATTTCAAGGACAACGCGGCCTTCTACCGACAGACGCTCGGGGACTCGACCGCCGAAGACTTTCTCTTTGACACCGTCCGGCACAACGTGAGCTATTCCCTGCTCTGCGACGGCCTGTTCAAGCAGTACGGCCTTTCCCTCCCCTCCTCCGTGACGGCGGCGGTGGACGACTATGTGGACTCCTTCCTGAACGACTACGCGGACGGGAACAAAAACGCGCTCAATCAGGCCCTCGGCGTCTACGGCGTCAACATCAGGCTGTTCCGGGAGATCCTGCTCCGGGACGAGCGGTCCACGGCGGTTTATAACTACCTCTACGGCGAAAACGGCACGATCGGCATCAACGACGACGACCGGCAGGCCTATCTGGAGGAGAACTACGCGAGAGTCCGCCACATCTATGTGAACAACGCCTACGTCTACGCTACGGACGCCTCCGGACGACCGGTCTACGAGGAGAACGGACAGCAGGCGCGTCAGCCTCTTGAAGGCGAGCAGCTCGAAGCGAAAAACGCGCTTGTGGCCGCCATCGACGAAGCGCTCGCCTCGGGAGAGGATTTCGACGCGGTGTACGAGGCCGCCTCGGAGGACAAATACTATTCCGAGGGCTACTATCTGACCCGGACCATGGACTTCATCGACGGCGTTGTCCGCTCCGCCTTCGATATGGAGATCGGGGAGTGGACGAAGGTGGAGTCCGACGTCGGCGTGCACTACATCAAGCGTCTGCCGCTCGGGGACAAGCCGTGGGCCGACGAAAACTGCGCGGACTTCTTCCCGGATTTCGACGAGGACGTCTCCTCCGCCCTGTTCACCTCGATGCTCGACGGGCTGATGGGGGAGATCGTCTTCAACGAGGACATTCTCTCGACCTACAGCGTCGAAGCCTCGCCGATGAACACGAGGTTCAGCTGATACTAAACTCAAGCTAAAAAGGAAACGCGGCTTTCTTTCGGATGAAAGCTCGCTCAACAAGTTGAGCAAGAGGCCGTTCGCCTTCTACTTGGAGCGATCAAAACCCATATAGTTTAGCTTTTTTGGCTGAGAATAGTATGAGTCTCTGAATCCCGCAAAAAAGGATCCCGGAACCGCTTGGGAGAGGCGGCTTTTCGGGATCCTTTTGTTCTGGTCAGAATTCCCAGACGTCCGGGAGGGGGACGGCCTGAACGGTGCGGCGGGAGGGGGTGAGCTCCACAAGGCCCCCGACGTAGAATTCGCTTCCGTCCTCGCGCTTCACGCCCGGAATGGAGCAGACCGCCGTGGGAAAGGCCGCGTTCCGCTTGTCCGGCGTGCGGGCGGGGATGAAGTACGCCCGGTGCATGTGGCCCGCGAGCAGAAGATCGATCCCCATCTCACCGAGAAGCTGTGTCCATTCCTCGTAGATCTCGCTCGCCACGTCGAAGGGGAACTGGAAGTGCTCCACGAAGGGAACGTGGCAGACGGCGATCTTCACCTTTACGCCCTCGGCCTCGTACTCTTCCGCGCGGTTGGCGATGACGGATTTCAAATACTCCGTCTCCCGGCGCCGGAAGGTGTCGAAGAGGATCGTCCCGCCGTACTCCGCGTTGGTGTCGTATTTGTCCTCGCCGCAGTCCAGCACGAGTCCCCAGAGCGGCCCCTGACGGAAGGAATAGAAGGTCTCCCGCCGCCCTCCGCGGAACGCCGTCGGAATATAGCTCACCAGATCCTGCGCCGCGTAGCCCCGGGTGTCGTGGTTGCCGCGGGAATAGATCACCGGGATCTCGCCCTTCGACGATCCGGACGCCAGCGCGAACGCCGTCTCGAAGTTTTTCAGCTCGTAGCTGTGCTCGTTGATATCCCCGTTCAGCACGATCAGGTCGCAGTCCCCGGTCTGCCGGTAAAGCTCCAGCGGCGTGACCGTCCGCGCGTGGGTGTCGGCAAACTGGAAGATCCGGATCCTGTCCTTTCCCGATTCGACCGGGCGGAAAACATACTCCATCCGCACCTTTTCGACGCCCTCGGGATAGTAGGGCTTTTTGTCGGCGTACTCCACGAACACGACGGTGTACTTCTTCGCCCCGTTCAGGACCGCGCCGGGAACGGGGATCTTGTGAACCGTACCGTAGTACAGCAGTCCTGCTTCCTCGTCGGTGTACCGTTCCCCGTCGATCTCGATCCAGCCCAGTCCCCGGGTCGATGTGAGAAAAATGATCTGATAATCCGCCCCCACGACAAACACCGCGGGATGATAAAGAAGGATTTCGTTTTCCATATCGATGCGCGTCTCCTTGTCTCAGCGTTCAAAGCAGAAATTCCATACCGTCGTACACCGCGCCGTATTCGTAGGGATGCGGCTGTTTCAGCTGTCTCGCCAGTTCCTCGTGCCAGCGCGGGGAGATGTGCGTGTGCAGGATCCGCTTCGCCTTCGTCCGGTCGAACACCGGGATGCAGTCGTCCGGGGAGAAATGCGCCAGCTCGCAGAGGATCAGATCGATCTCCTCCTCGAAGGCGACGGCGGGAAAGTCCGCGGTCGGATGGCGCAGATCCCCGGTAAAGAGGATCTTCTTCCCCTCCGCCTCGACGAGATACGCGAAGGAATCCGGGCAGTGCTTCGTGGGGATGGCGGTAAACCGGACGTTTTCATCCTCGTAGGTCACGCCGGGCTGAACGACGCCGAACCGGATCCCCTCCCGGACGGGCGAACCACTCTCAACCGCCGTCAGCCAGCCCTTCATCGCGTCGATCAGCGCCTGATTCGGCAGGATCACCGCGGGCGAGGCATCCTTGAAGTACCAGTTGACCAGATCCACAAAGGAGATCAGGCCGTCCGTGTGGTCGCCGTGGGGGTGGGTGCAGATCGCCAGCTTCACGTCCCGTATGGCAATCCCGCGCCGCCGCAGATCCTCGACGGTCTGCGTTCCCATATCCACGATGTAATAGCTTCCGTTCACCTCGAGCAGATAGGAAGAACACCGTCTGTGCGCCTCCGGGACACCGTGGCTCGTACCGATCATGATGAGTCTCATGGAAAATCCTCCTTCGAAAGAGACAAACGCCCCGGAGGATCGTATCTTCGGAGCGTTTGGATGGGTTTACTTCAAGAGCTCCGCCAGCTCGTCCACGGTCTTTTCGAATTCCTTCATCGCGGAGGCCACGACGTCGGGCTTTGTCAGATCCACGCCCGCGATTTTCAGCTCGTTGACCGGGTAGTCGGAGCCGCCCGTGGAGAGGAATTTCAGATAAGCCGACGCGTCGCCGGTCTCGAACACGCGGGACGCGATATCCACGGCGGAGCAGAATCCCGTCGCGTAGACATAGACGTAGAAGGAGCGGTAGAAGTGCGGGATGAACGCCCACTCGTACTTGATTTCGTCGCGGAGGGCGGCGTTCGGATAGTAGGTCTTCTCCAGATCCGCGTACAGGCCGTTCAGGAAATCGGCGGTCAGGGGCGTTCCGGCTGCCTCCGCCATATGGGCCTTGTGCTCGAACTCGGCGAACAGGGTCTGGCGGAACACCGTGGTGCGGAAGCCTTCGAGGAAGTTGTTGAGGACGCAGGCCCGGCGGCGCGGATCAGTCTCCACGGACAGGAGGTATTTCGTCAGCAGCACCTCGTTGACCGTGGACGCGACCTCCGCCACCACCAGATGATACCCGTGGTTGGCGAAGTCCTGCGTCTTCGAGGAATAGTAGGAGTGCATGGAGTGGCCGAGCTCATGGGCGAGCGTGAAGGCGTCGTCCAGCGTGTCGGCGTAATTCAGCTTGACAAAGGGATGCAGGCCGTAGACGCCGGAGGAGAACGCGCCGGATTCCTTGCCGGGGGTCTCGTACACGTCGATCCAGTTTTCCCGGTAGGCGCGGGCGATCGTGTCACGGTACTCCCCGCCGAGCGGCTTCACGGCCTCGAGCACCAGACGCTTCGCCTCCTCATAGGGCATGGGCCATTCCGTATCCTTGACCATGGGCGTATAGAGGTCGTACACGTCGATGCTGTCCAGTCCGAGGGCGCGTCTGCGCAGATCGAGGTATTTCTCCATGGCGGGGATCGCCGAGTGGATGGCGGTGATGAGGGAATCGTACACGCTTTCCGGCACGTTGGAGCGGGCGAGGGAGGCGGCGCGGGCGTTCTCATACCCCCGGAGCTCGGCGAACAGGTTGTCCTGCTTCACCGCCCCGCCGTAGATCGAGGCAAAGGTGCCGATATAGCTGCCGTAGGTGCCGAACATGGCCTTGAACGCCGCGTCGCGGACCTCTTTTTTCGGGCTCTCCCGGAACGCGCGGAAATTGCCCGCCGTCAGCTCAGCCGTCTCTCCGTTTTCGCCGATGACCGGAGGCAGCTTCATCTCGACGTTCGTGAAGATGTTGTAGGTGTTCGAGGGAGTGCGCCGGATGCCGCCGAACTTCGCAAGGATCGTCTCGGACTTCTCGTCCAGCACATGCGTTCTCAGGCGGGTGGCGTCCTCGATGATGTGGGCGTATTTTTGCAGCGGCTCGTAGGTCAGAAATCCTGCGAGCGTATCCTCCGGAATGGCCATAAGCTCCGGATCGAAGAAGGACAGGGCGGCGGCCGCTTTGGAGGACAGCGCGCTCACCCGCTCGCTCCGGGCCAGAAACGCCGTGTCTCCTCCGTCCAGCGCTTTTCCGAGGAAGGCGTAGTCCCCCACATGCTCGAAGGTCTGCCAGAACCGGTCCACGGTCTCATAGGCGTTGTACAGGCTCTCGGCAGAGGTCCCGAGGGTTCCCTTCAGCGCGGCGAGCGTCGGGAGCATGGCTTCGCTTGCCTTGTACTGCGCCTCCCAGTCCTCCGGCGTCTCGAAAAGATCCGTCAGCTTCCACTTGTACTCGGCGGGAATTTCGTTTCTGTTGCGCATGTGATCTCTCCTTTGATTCTCGTCAGATTATTGCTTTTTGGTTCTTCTTCCCGTGGCTTCGAGGAAGCGGGACAGGCTGCCGATCCAGTCGGTCTGGAGGATGTCGAACCGGTCTGCGCACCAGCCCCAGCCGAATTCCGGATCGCCCATGACCGCGGCGTCGTCGGAGTGACCGGCGGCCAGCACGGCCCGATAGTCGTAAACGATCGTGTTGACCCAGCAGAGCTTGCCGTCCCGGCGCAGTTTTTCACGGTAGGCTTCGGAGGCTGTTTCGTCCTCCTCCGTTGTGAAGAGCAGCTCCGTGCCGATGTAGTTGATGTTCATGGACTTGAGGCGTTCGTGAACGTCCTCGATCTTCGAGATGACGGGAAGGAACTGAATGTCCGGCGCGTAGGTCTCGATCACCTCGAGCTGAGCCGGGCGGGGCGCGCATTTGAGGATGATCTGATCCTTCATGTCGTGCCGCTTGACGCACTCGATGATCTCCGCCGGGCAGTCGCCGAACTTGTCCACGTTGATGAACACGCGGTCCTTGAGATGCTCGAGCACCTCGTCGAGCGTATTGACGCCGAGGACCGTGGGAGTTCCGTCCACGTTGCAGAGCTTCAGCTCCCGCACGTCCGCCGCGTTCATCTTCCGAATGCTCACATCCCGGCAGAATTGCCTCCGCTCCATGCCCGGATGGAAGACGAAGAGCTCCCCGTCGAGGGATTTGGTCACGTCCAGCTCGATCATGTCCGCGCCCTCGGCGATGGCGAAGTCAAAGGACGCGATGGTGTTGCAGGGGATGTTTCCGCCGAAAATACCCCTGTGCGCGCAGAGGATGATCCTCTCCGACGCGGTTTCCCGGATATCGAATTTCATATGCAGTCTCCTGTCTGTTGTCCTCCGCCCGGGGAGGTTCTCAGCCCCGTCTGCGGATCGTTTTCAGCTCGTTCAACGTGACGACGCGGAAGGCGAAGATCAGCGCGGCGTACACGGCTCCCGCAAGCGCGATGGCCAGAAGTCCGCCGAGCCGCAGTCCCAGCGCGGATTCGAGCGGGATCGCCAGAAGATACGCCGCCCCGCCCATCAGGACCGCCGCCGCTGCCGTCTTCGCCACGTTGACGAGGATCGGTTTCGCGCAGCCCCGCATGAACTGCTGGAGGAAGAGCAGGTTCATGGCGATCATGACCACATAGCAGACGCAGGTGGCGATGGGCGCGCCTTTGATGTTGAGCGCGGGGATGCTGACGAGAACCGTGGTCAGGACGCACTTGATCACGCCGCCCACCGTCAGGCTCACAAGCGGCAGATTCACCCGCCCGAAGGCCTGCAGAATCGCGCCCGTCACCGACACGACGGCATACAGGATCACGGCGATCCCGAAGGTTGCCAGCATGGGGACGCCTTCCTCCGCGTTTCCTTTGGGATACAGAATGGAGAAGATCGGCGCGGCGAGGATGAACATGCCGACTCCGGCGGGCAGGGCCAGCATGAGGGAATACTTGAAGCAGTTGGTCAGGTTCTTTTTCACGCCCTCCCTGTCCCTTGCCGTCCACGCGGCGGTGAGCACGGGCAGAATGCTGACGGTGAAGGGCACGATGAACGCGGAGGGGAAATTGAAGATCTTTTTCGCGTTGCCGAAGACGCCGTTCAGGCCCTTCGCCGCCTCGTAGCCGAAGTTCAGGCCGGACAGCGTGATCGGCCCGATTTTGATCCCCTCCTGCAAAAGGTGCATGATGATGAAGTTGTCGATGACGTTCACCACGCTCATGACGGAGGAGCCGAGGGACACGGGAATGGCGATGCGGAACAGCTCTTTGATGATAGCCTTGTCCGAGCGCACGGGAAGATCCGGCAGAACGGTGTTCCGGTCAAACCGTTTCTTTCCGATCAAAAGGAAGACCACGGCGAGCACCGCGCCCACGGACACACCGGTGATGGCTGCGGCGGAGGACTTCGAGTCACCCGCTCCGGCCCGCACCACGATCAGGGCGAGGACGATCCCGAGGACCAGCTTGACGACGGCTTCGATGACCTGGGAGACAGCAGTATAGATCATGACGGAATGGCCCTGGAAATACCCGCGGAGCGCGGACATGACAAAGGCGCAGAACGCGGTCACGGCCAACACCCGGATGGAGAGTCCCGCGTCGGGATTCCCGATCCGCGCGGCCAGCCAGTCGCCGAAGACGAACATGAATCCGGCGATCACGGCTCCGATGACGGTGAACAGGCGCACCGCCACCTGATAGATCCGCTCCGCCTCCCGGTGATTGCCGCTCACAAGGGTCTCGGAGATCATGCGGGACACGGCAACGGGAAGACCGGCCGAAGCCAGTACGGCGAACATGTTGTAGATATCGTACGCGCTGTAGAATACGCCCATGCCGCCGTCTTTCAGGATCCCGGCGATGGGGAAGGTGAAGAACAGGCCCGCCAGCTTGACGAACGCTGTGGAAATGGTGAGGATGAACGCCCCCTCGAGGAAGGAGCCTTTTCGTGTGGAATTGTTCAGAACGGGTACCCTCTTTTTCTCAGATCTGGATTGATTTATTGTAGCACAGAACACGCGGAAAGTCAATTGCTTCGGGAGATTCCGGTCCGCGCCGTATCCGGAAAACGAAAAAAGGGGGAGTCTTACGAAAACTCCCCCGAACCGGTGACAGGAAACCGCGAGCCTCAGTCGCCCAGCAGAGCCGCGAGGTTCTTCGACAGCATCTTGTCGGCCGCCTTGCTGCTCTTCGCCACGATGGACGCCACGTCCGCGTTCCCCGACGTCGCCGCGTTCGAGACGGCGTCCTTCACCGTCGAAACGCTCAAAAGGTCGCAGAGGTTGAAGCGCCCTGAGGACAGGATGAGGTTCAACATCTCCTTGCTCTCCTCGTCGCGGATGTACTTGAAGTTGAGCGTCGTGTCCACATAGGCCTCGCGCAGATCGCCGTAGGAATACGCGCAGAGGTTCTCGAGGACGACTCCGGTGCGCTCCGCGTCGGGCGTGGTGACCGGGATGCCGCACATAGCCGCGTAGTTGGCGATGTAGGTGACGTAGTCGCTCTGAGCCTCGTCATACTTCGGGAACGGCACGATGCCGAACTCGTCGTCCATATCGCGCAGCTTTTTCAGGGATCCGATGGGTTCGAAGTAGAACAGCGCGTGACCGGAGAGGAAGACGCCGTGCCATTCGTCCTGATACTGGGAGATGTTCTTGGTCACGCCGGACATGCAGACGTAGGTATTCATGGCGTCCGTGGTGAACATGGTGTTCACGATCTTCTCCACAACGGAATAGAACCGGTCACCGGGCACCACATTCTCCGGGATCCCCTCCGCGTTCCGCGCGATGATGACCTCGTCGCTCGCCATGCAGAGGGCGTTGAAGCAGCCGGAATAGCAGGTCACGCCGAAGAGGTCGCTGCCGTCCATCGTCCCGTTGCCGTCCAGATCCTGCGCCGCGGCCTCCATATCGGATTTCAGCACGTCGAGGGTCCATTTTCCCTCCTTCACGACGTCGTAGGGATTCTCGAGCTGGTTCCGGTCGATGATGGAGCGGTTGTAGCCGTTCATCCAGAAGGATTCCTTGAACATGAGGTGGATATCCCCGACGAGGAAGAAGAGCTTGTCCAAGATCTGGATCTCGCTCATGGCCTTCCCTTCCCACCACGGCTTTGCGAGATTGAGGGAGGCGATCTCGTTGACGTTGAGCAGCTTGCCTCCGGTTGCGAAGGGAGCGACGAATCCGGCCTCGTTCCAGAAGCAGGAGAAGGTGTCGTCCGCCGCCGCGATGGCCGCGTTCATCTGATTCGTGACATCGCCGTAGGACTCGAGATGCTCGTCGAGCTTGATGCCGAGCATGTCCTCCACCTTCTGATTCCGGTTGAAGACGGCGTCGTTGATGCCCTCGCCCGTCAGCTCCTCCGCCGACATGATGGTATAGGCGAAGTTGGAGATATTGTTGAGGAAGGAGAACGTCATTCCGCCATAATCGCCTGTGGGCAGATCCTCATAGAGCTTCGCGGTCGGATCCTCTTCGGCTTCCGCGCCGGGGTCGGCCTGAGCGTTGGAGGCGGCTCCGTTCTGGGTCTGGGAGGCCGGATCGGCGTTGTCCGGCGCGTCGGAGCAGGACGCCAGCGGCAGAAGCATCGCCAGCGCGAGAAGCATGCAGAACAGTTTCTTCATAATGGATCTCCTTTGAATCGGCGGGAATCCTGAACGTTTCGCGCCGTTCTATGTATCTTTATTATAACGGATTCAAATGTACTTGTCAACGGCGCGGGAATTTTTTCTGCTTCTCTCCGGAAAAATCGTTCGGGGTACTGGCAATCCGGCGCGTTTTCCTGTATAATGGGAGCGTATCATTCCGACAGCGCGATCGCGGCGAAAGGAACCGTTATGAACATCATCGACGTCAATCTGAATCTCGGGGCGAAAGAGCCCTTTACGATCTGGCACATCTCCGACAGCCACCTCTGCCTAGCGGACGGGCGGGACAACGAGCGGAAGAACAAGCTCGCCGCGTCTCGGGCAAACGAATTCACCGGCGGCCATCCGGAACGGCTGACGGCCTATGCCGAAGAGCAGTTCGCGGCGGTGCGGGAGAGCGGAGCTCCGCTGATCTACACCGGCGATTTCTGCGACTTCGTATCCGAGGCCAATCTCGACTATGCGAAGCGGCTGTTTTCCACCGTGGACTCCTTCGTCTGTGCCGGGAACCACGAATTCAGCCAATATGTGGGCGAGGCGTGGGAAGACGAGGATTACAAGGCCATGTCCTTCGAGAAGGTCTGCGCGGCGTTTCCCGCCAACAACATCTGGTATTCCGAGCGGATGATCGGCGGGATCCGGTTCGTCGCGGTGGACAACAACTACTATTACGTCCTCCCGGAGCAGATCGAACGGTTCCGCGCCGCGCTCTCCGACGGAGTTCCGGTCGTACTCTGCGTCCACAATCCCCTGTATTCCGAAAACACCTACGAGCTCGTCATGAAGAACAAGGCTCCGGACGAGCCGCCCTATCTCTGCGGATGCCCGTACGAGCTGCTTCTGAATCTGAACGACCACCGCCGCCGCCAGCAGACCACGAACGAACTGACGCGGGAATTCGTAGATCTCTGCGAGTCCTCGAAAAATCTCAAAGCGATCCTCGCCGGTCACCTCCACCGGTTCGTCTCCTGCGCGATGAATTCCGGGATCCCTCAGATCGTCGCGCCCGGAGGATACGCGAACGAGGTCGTGCGGTACACGGTGCGGTAAAGGAAACGTCCAAACCGAAAAAGCGTTCCCGCTTTCCCCGGAGGATCAGACCCTGGGACGAGGCGGAAACGCTTTTTGACTTATACCGGACAAAAGCCGGGCAGTCGGCCGCCGGACGCGATTACTCCAGCTCGACCTTGACGGGTTTGCCGGTGGCCATGGATTCGTTGCAGGCCATGGTGAATGCCACGGACTTGAAGGCGTCGCGGTAGGGGGAGCGGACCTTGGAGCCGTCGCCGGAGATGACCGCCTCGATGAAGGTGCGGTCACAGAGGATGCCGGCGTCCCCTTCCTCGCGGTAAACGATGCTGTCGCCCGCCGCGCCGAGAGCTCCGTCGCCCTTGATGACGAATCCGCCCTTGTCCTCTTCCGGTTCCGCGGGCTTCTCGCCGAATACCTCGAAGGTGCCGAGGATCTTGAGCTCCGCTCTCTTGTCCTTCGCGGAGAAGATGATCTTGGAATCGAAGGAGTTGCCGCTCGTGGCGTAGTCGCCGGTGGAGATGGTGCCGATGGTGCCGTTTTTGAACTTCACGATGGTCACGGAACAGTCGTCGGTGTTATAGTCCGGGACGCCCTTCACGAAGCCGCGGGTCCCGTAGGTGCAGACCTCTTCCGGCTCGCCGAAGGTATAGCGGATGATATCGAACTGATGGATGGTCTGCTCGACGATCTGGCCGCCGGAGAGATCCTTGTCCTTCCACCAGAACACGCCGGGAATGCCGCCGATGCGGGTGCAGTCGATGAAGACGATCTCATTCTCGCGGCAGAATTTGAGGTTGGGCTCGACCAGCTTGGAGTACCGGCATTGGAACCCGGACGCGGTGATGAGGTTCTTCTCCTCGGCGGCGTCGCGGATCCTCCGGGCCAGATCCAGATCGAGCGCGAGGGGCTTTTCCACGAAGAACGGGATCCCGCGGCGGATCGTTTCGAATTCGATTTCGCCGTGGCAGTAGGGCGGGATGCAGATGAAGACCATATCCGGCTTGACCTCGTCGTACATCTCGATATAGTTGGTGAAAGCCTTTCCGCTTCCCGCTTTCTCGACGAAGCTCTCCGCGCGCTCGGGAATCAGGTCGCAGAAGCCCGCCAGCTCAACGAGTTCCGTGAACTGCAGAAAGTGGCCGAGATGGTATCCGCCGATGCCGCCGCATCCGATCATGGCAAGTTTCTTTTTCATGCTGTCTCTCCTTTATGTTGTGAGTGTTCCGATTTGCTTTCGTGTACGTTGTCAACCCGCTCATCCGTACGAGATGATGGTCCCGATCTCGCCAGCGACCTTGGCGTAGTAGTCGTCCCAGGACATGGCGGGATCGGACTTTCCGACTTCTCCTGTCAGATAGCCGTCGAATCCGCCTTTCTTCAGCGCGGGGACAATGGCCTCCCAGTTGGCGGAGCCGTGGGTGATATCCACGAAGGTCCCGCCGGAGTTGATGCCGCCGTTTCTCAGATAATCCTTGACGTGAACGCAGACGATCCGGCCCGCAAGAATCTCCGCCCAGTACTCGGAGGTGGAGAAGGCCAGCATATTGCCCGCGTCGAAATACGCGCCGATGGCCGGGGAGTCGATTTCGTCGAGCATGGTCGTCATGTCGAAGGGGGAGAGGAAGAATCCGTTCCAAACGTTCTCGAGTCCGACGGCAATGCCGGATTCCGCGATCTCGTCCTTCATGGTCTTGTAAAACGCGATGCTGGTCTCCCGCGCGGCTTTCAGGGAGGTCGCGCCGTCCATGCCGCCCGGTACGGTCAAAATTCCCTTCGCGCCGAGGGCCTTTGCCGCCTCGATCTGCTTTCTCAAAAGACGCCTGTAATCCTCCCACTGCTCCGGGTGGCCGCTCATGCCGCCGGAAAGCGAGGTGGAAATGCTGACGACGGGCAGGCTGTACGTCTCACTGTAGGACCGAATGGCGGCGTAGTCCTCCTCCGTCGTCTCCATGGAAAGCCCGTGCGCCGCTCCCGGCCTGTCCACGTTCAGCTCGATCCCGTCAAATCCGGCGCGGGACACGGCCCGGAACATGTCCTCCATGCCGAGGGAGCCTTCCACGGTCCATGCGTTCAGCGATTTTTTCATGCTATCCTCCTGTCGGGGTTCCGTTCCCGGAATGCGCCCTGTGATGATCCGCAATGCGCTCATATCGAGCCGGAATCCGGGAGTCCGCCCGGACGCTTTCCCTCCTCCGGCAGATCCAGTATATCCTTTTTTCCTGTTCCTGTCAAGAAGGATTGCACAAATAACCGGGGAGAATCCGGAACTTTTATCTATAATCCCCACGGACCGAGGAGTGCGCAAAAAAGGACGCCCGGTCCGTCGTTCAGACCGAAGCGTCCGCTGTTCGATTGGCCGGAAGATCACACGATCTCGAATCCGTCGAGAAGCGCCTGATACGCGCGGTCGGCGTCCCGGCGGGGGATCAGCATGCAGATCTTGATTTCGCTCGTGGAGATATTGAGGATGCGCACGTCCGCGTCCCAGAGGCACTTGAAAACCTTCGCGGCGACGCCGGGCTTCCCCTGCATCCCTTCGCCGGACACGGACAGCTTCACCGCTGACGGATCGATCTCGATCTCGGTCTCGGGGCTGTCGGAAAACCGCTTCGTGAGGATTTCCCGCGCGCGCTCGCTGTCCTCCGCGTGGATGGTAAAGATCAGATCGTTCCCATGGCCCACGGACGCGGTCTGGAGGATGATGTCCACGTCCACGCCTCCGTCCGCCAGCGCGCCGAAAGTCATATAGGCCACAGCCGGATTCGCGGGAGGCCGGCGCACATATACCACCGCGATATTGTCGTCTCTTGAAATGGCATGAATCCCGTACAGCATGGAATCACCTCAAAATCCGAATGATGCGGGCGTCGGGCAGAAGGCCCTTCACCTGCGGGACCGAGCAGCCGCGGAGAACGAATTCCGATCCGCCGCCGTCCAGCCGCTCCACGGAGTCAGCCGCCGCCGCGAGGATCTCCTCCGCTTCGGCAGACGGGAGACCGGTTCTCACATAGGCGTCCGTCGGCAGGCTCTCGAAGGGAACAAGGGTCCCGGCGGGCTTTTTCTCAAAGTCGGGGAGCCGCTCCGCTCCTGCCGCTCCGGAAAGGACGGCGCAGAGATCGGACACCAGAGCCGCCGCCGTGGGAAGACGCCCCGCGCCCCGCCCGTAATACAGGATATCGCCCGTCGCGGGAAGGGTGAGGGAGACCGCGTTATAGACGCCGTTCACGCCGGACAGGGGATGCGCCGCGGGAACGATCATGGGGCAGACGCCCGCAGACACGCCGCGCTCCCCGGTGACGGTTTTGGCGATGAGGCGCAGCGTTCCGCCGGCCTTTTTCGCGCCTTCCATATCGCTCACCGTCACGTCCCGGATCCCTTCGGCGTACACGTCCGCGGCGTCGGGCAGGATCCCGGAGCAGAGGCTGGTGAGGATCATGATCTTCCGCTTGGCGTCGATGCCGTCCACGTCGGCGGAGGGTTCCCGTTCCGCGTATCCGAGCGCCTGCGCCTCCCGGAGCGTATCCTCGAAGGACCGTCCGCTCTGCATGGCCGTCAGGATGTAGTTGGTGGTGCCGTTGACGATCCCGGCGGCCTCTTTGACCCGCTCTCCGGCGAAGCTCGTGAGGAAGGGCCGGATCAGCGGGATCCCTCCGCCGACGCTCCCCTCGAAGAGATAGGCGCCTCCGTTCTCCCTTGCCAGCGCGAGCAGTTCCCCGCCCTTTTCCGACACCAGTTCCTTGTTGGAGGTGACGACGGATTTTCCGGCTTTCAGGCAGGCGGCGGTGAATTCATACGCGGGCCGCAGTCCTCCCATGGCCTCGCAGACCGCCTCGATTTCCGGATCGGCGAGGATCGTGTCGATCGAGCGGATCACGCGGTCTCCGTAGGGCGAATCCGGGAAATCCCGCAGATCGAGGATATACTTCACGTCCACGCCGTCCCCCACGGTTCGCCGGATCTGCTCCGCGCTCTCCGTCAAGACGGTGGGGATGCCTCCGCCCACGATTCCGAACCCCAGAATGGCGATCTGTTTCATACGAACCTCGTTTCCCGCACGACACCCGTCTCTTCCCCGGCGCGCGCCTTCCCGAATAATATCTTATCATACCACAATCCCCGGCTGAAATCAAGTCGGAGGCCGCGGTTTGGATAAGTTTTCATGATTTTGTAACATTTTTCAGCCGTCCGCCGGGGGATCCTCCTCAAAGGACCGCGCGAACAGCTCCGCGATCCGCTCCCCCCGCCCCATCAGGTGGAGCCAGCCGAAGAGGCATTCGAGCCCGGTCGCGGCGCAGTATTCGGCGAGCGTCGCGGACTTCGGAAGGTTGCTGTGGCCCATGTTCCGCCCGCGCCGGTACGCATCCGCCTCCTCCTCCGACAAGAGAGAAAGAATGCGGGAGGCGGCTTCTGCCTGAACCTTCGCCGTCACATAGCGCAGAGCCTCCACGCTCGGCTGACGGACACCGGACTTCACCAGCATTTCCCGGACCGACAGCTCCCAAACCGCGTCGCCGAGATACGCCAGCCGCGCGGGGGAGAGGTGGGTGGGGTTGAAAGATTTTGCTTCCTTCTGTTCCATGTTGCTCCAATGAAGGCGGGACTGCCAACGGGCCGGTCCGGTTCTTCCCGTCCGCGTCCGCAGCAGTCCCGCGCAGATTCAATGTGTTGTTTTCCTGAGACAGCTGGATCCAGCCGTTATACCACGTTCATGAAGTACCGCATGCGGATCTTTTCGAGGAACGGCAGAGCGGCGTAGACGGAGCTCTGGATTTCCTTCAGATACTCGGCCAGCGTGCCCAGCTCGCGGAAGCTCAGCGTTCCGCCGAATTCTTCCTTCTCGATGAGGTCCATCACGTCGGTGATCTTGTGCTTGGAAATATCGGCGTAATCCTCGCTGATGCGGACCGCGTACTCCGTCGGCAGCTCGCCCGTCTGCGGAGGAACCCCGAGACCGGAGAACACGTCGAAGATGCAGTCGGTGATGGCGCGCGCCGAAGTGTGGATGTCGGTCTCGCCCGCCTGATACTTCTGCTCGGAGGTAGCGTCCTCCACCAGCTTCTGTCTCTTGTAGGAGGCCTTGTTCGCCCGGATCTTGAGGATCGTCCAGACCGCGGCGAGAAGGATCACGACGCCGAGGATCACGGAGCCCGTGACGATCAGCGCGGTGTAGTCGATCTCGTCCTCTGTGCCGAAGACGATCTCGTCCATGGGCGTCACTTCCGTCGTGGGACGGACCGTGATCTTTGAACTGTCAAGCCCGGAGGCGGACGTCGAGGATTCCGCGGTGTTGGGATCGTACATTTCCGCCATGTAGGAGGGCGTCACTTCGTACATCACCCAGCCCATGGAGGGATAGTAGATCTCGATCCAGGAGTGCGCGTCGTAGTCTCGGACGGAGCTGCGGTAGGTGGAGACCGCTTCGGGGTCGTAGGTGCGGTTCCAGCTGTCGCAGATATAGCCCTCGTCATACCGGACGGCAAATCCCAGCTCCCTCAGAAGCGCGATGGCGGAGGTGGCGAAGTGGACGCAGTAGCCCTGCTTCACCTCAAAGAGGAAGGCCTCGAGGTTGGAGGCGGACTCGACGTAGTCCTCGGTCACGGGATTGCCCTCCTCGTCGAGCACGGGCTCACCCGCCTCGTCGTACACCGGCCGCTGCTCCACCTCGGGATCGAGCGTGTAGGTGTAATTGTCGCGGAGGTAGTTCAGAACCGCCATGACCGCCGTGTGCCGCGGGAGAAGCGCTCCGGTGGCCGCGTCGGTGAACCACGAATCGGTGACGTTGCCGTACTTTTCGAGGTTCGTCATCCGCTTGATCTGATTCTCGTTCTTGGTCTCGAGATAGGACTTGTCGTGCTCGTACTTTTCGCCCATCACGATGCCGGCTTCGTCAAGGATCTGATGCGCCAGAGACGCGATGGCTTCCGAGCCGAAGGTATTGCGGTAGGTGTTCTCGGCGTAGTCGCGGTAGTCGAGCTCCTTGTCGAAGGCGTTCATGAAGGTGCGCCGTTCGGAGGAGGTCATTTCGAGGTACCGCGCCACGAGGTTGTCGAGCTTCGGTTCCTCGTCGGCGCTGACCGTCTGCGTGGACTTGTACTTGTAGCCCCGGGCCTCGCACTCCGCCTCGAACTGCTCGGCGAGGAAGGAGAGGTCTGTGCCCGTTAGATGGATGGTGCCGAGGATGGTGTCGTATTCGTATTCGCGGTCGTCCTTGAAGAGCAGGTTCCCGGCGATCTCGTTCTGGATGGTGTCGATGGTCTCTGCGTAGAGCTTCGCCCGGTTGTAGTACCAGATGGAGTTCTCGAGGTTGACGGCCAGATCCGGATGCTTCATGACCGGGTTGAAGGAGGACACGGAATAGGTGGATTCCTCGTCGAAGAACCGGGAGGAATAAATGCCGTCGTAGTAGGCGGAGTACTTCTTCGACGTGGGTTCGAGGGAGCCGAAGTCCATGATGCCCAGCCCCGCGTTCATCAGGGACGGGACGAACAGGATCTTCGACGTGCCGCTCCGTCTGCGGACGTGGACCTGGAACACGCGGAACCCGAAGTTGTCGAGGTTGCGGTACTGATCCACCTTGTTGACGTCCAGCGCGTTCGGATAAACGTACTTGGCGAAGAAATAGGTGATGTTGTCGGGCGTGTAGGCGGATCCGAACCGTTCGCGGTACGCGATGACCTCGTCGGCGTCGGCGGAGGACCAGAAGTCGGTCTCCATGTCGTAGTCGGATCCGATCCAGCTTCTCATGTAAACCGGGGCGGCGTAGCTCGCCTCACAGGTGAAGAGCCGCTGTCCGGTGTACTGGGGAGTGTTGAAGTCCACGTTACGGGGATTGAGTTCCGCGACGCCGCCGTACATGGCGAGGGAGTTCAGGTCCACGTCGTCGCCCATCAGGTAGGCGGTCACATAGGTTCTCACCAGCTGCATCCGGTTGTTGATGACGTCGATGATCGGGAAATTCTTCTTCGTCGCCGTCAGCGGGATCCAGATGGCGAGGAACGCGATGATCATCGCCATGACCCCGGCGTATCCGGAGGCGGCGCGGGTCTTGAAGGCGGCGGTCTCTCCGGCGTTCCGCTCGATCCGGGCTGCCTTTGCAGCAGCTCTTGCGTCCTTTTTCAGGGCGGAGATGGCGGCGGCCTCCTCGGCGTTGGGCTTCTTCGATTTTTTCAGGGCGGCGGAGCGGGCGCGGATGGCTTTCTTCTGTTCCTTCTTCGCCAGCTTTTCCGCCTTTTTCGCTTCCTTCGCGGCCTTTTTCGCGTCAATCTTCGCCTGCTTTTCCGCGAGCTTCAGCCGTTTGGCGGCCTTCTTCGCGTCCTCGGCTTCCTTCTTCGCGCGGGCGTAAACGGCTGCTCTGGCCTTCCTTGCGGCGGACACGGGAGCTCCGGCGGCAATGGTGTCGTTATAGGCGGAAGTGGCGGTGTTTTTCAGATTGCGCTTCGCGGTCTTTTTCGCTTTCTTCGCGGCCTTTTTCGCGGCCTTCTTCGCTTTCTTCGCTTCCTTCTTCGCCTTCCGCGCGGCGAACACTCCGCCGTAGATGCAGTCGAAGAGGCAGAGCGCGACGGCTCCGCAGATGAAGATCAGCACGCAGGCCAGACCTTTGTTGGACCGGGTGATGTTGAACATGAACACCGGAACCATGTAGACCGCGCAGACAAGGGCAACGCCCCAGGCCCTCACGCGCTTCGCCATGAAGAGCCCGAGGATCAGCCCGGACACGACGATCACGGCGGCGACGAAGAACTTCAAAAGTTCCGTGCGGTCGTAGGCGAAAGGCTCGTCCTTGATATACTGCATGTAGGTCGTATATCCGGCGGAGGCCATGTTGGAGAACACCAGCTCCCGGGTGCAGCGGAACGCCTCGAGGACATAGCCGACTGGATCCGGGTAGGCTGCGAAGAGATACGCCGCGATCCCTCCGACCGCAAGGACCGGGGACAGGGCGCGGCTGATTTTGTGCAGGGACACCGCCATGACGAACAGGGTCACGACCGCGCTCCACAGGGCGATGAACCACGGGGACAGAGTAATGTTATCCGCTTTCGCGCCGTTGAGAATGACGATCTTCGCCGCGTCGCAGAGGAACAGGTTCAGTCCGAACACGCCCATGAAGAGCGTCAGGGTCCGGAACACCATGCCCACCGCGGTGTATGCCTTCGTCATCGACGGCGCGGGGGACACGGTCACGGGCTCGAGGGTGGATTCCGCCCGGGCGCGAGCCTGTTTTTTCTGCGCCGCGTCTATTTTATCCTGCAGGGACTCGCTTCTGCGCCTGCCTTTGAACAAGCCCGACAGTCCCGCGGGAAATGACGGTTTTTTCGATATCTTATCCATGGGAACCCCTTCTGATTATCATGACATGGGTTCAGCGGCTCGCGCGCTGCAGGGTGTAATGGCCGCTCTCGTCCTTGACCGCGACCAGCTCCGTGAGATCCACGCCTTCCTGTGCGAGACGGATCCGGCTCATTTCCACATATTCCCGGCGGATCTTCACGTCCTCGTACCGCTCCTCGGGATTGAAGAGCAGCACTTCCGCCACGCAGCCGGTGCCCGCGCCTCCGAAGAGTCCGGGGATTGCCGCGTATTTGTTGAGGGACAGAGGGTCGAGGTTGGAGGTGCAGATGCGGATGGTGACGTTCAGCGACTCGGTGATCAGCGGCAGCAGGCTCGTGACGTTCTCCTTCTCGGAGCACGGCGGAGTCGTTGCGAACACCGGATAGATGGCGTCGAAATCCTCGGGACTGGTCAGAAGGACTGCCGCGATGCCGCCTTCCTGCCGCCGGTCCGCCCAGATCATCGTGACGTCGTTGCCGTTGCGCAGCTCGTTGAGCGCTGCCGCGATGGACATTTCCACCACGCCGTCCGCGCAGAATTCGTCCATATCGGGGGCGTACCGGGGATCGATGATGCCGCCGATGGCGAGAGCCGCCTGCGTTTCCGCGTCCGCGCGCTTTTTCGCGTTCTCTTCGGCCCGGGCTGCCGCGGTCTCGGGATCCACAATCTCAGCCGCCGCTTTCTTCCTGCCGAAGAGAGGCTTTCTCTCGCGCTTTTTGCGGGAAGGCTCGCCCGCCTTTGCCGCAGCTGCCGAGTCGATCATTTCGTCGATCATGGCCGCGGTGTCCACGCCTCCCGCGCTCATGCCGGCTCGCGAGCGCTTCAGGGCTTTCTTCCGCGCGGCCTCGGCTTTCTTCGCCTCTTTATCCGGCTTGGCGGTCTTGAGCTTGACGTGCTTGTCCTTCGGCTTGCGGGCGGCTTCTCTCTCCGCCTTTTCGCGGGCGGCGCGGGAGCCTTCGTCCTCGAAGACCTCCGGCGGGATGGCCCGGGAGAAGTCGCAGAGCATGTACACGGACTGGGAGGTGTTGGTGTTGAAGTCCTTCACCATCAGGGTGCCGTCCACGGCCTTGGAGGAGAGCTTCCAGTGGATGCTCTTGAGGCTGTCGCCGGGGACGTATTCGCGGATGTTGCTGATCTCCGCCTTTTCGGTCGAGAACACCAGCTTCGCCGCGTCGTTCGGGATGTCCGTCGCGGAGGTGGCCATCTTCATGTCCATGCCCAGCTTGCGCGGGAAGACCATGACGTTCTGATAGATATCCACGTCCAGACGGATGGAGAACATTCCTAAAAAATCGGAGATATAAAGGCAGCGGACGCCGATCTCATACGTCCCGCGGTACCGGAAGGAGGTCTCATGATCCACGGTGTAGGTTCCCATGGGAGCAAGACTCATGGTCAGGGACTGTTCGGTACAGCGGACGCCGTCGGGCTGGGGAACGCTCACCACGGCCTCGATAAAGGGGTAGGCGAAGGGGGAGGCGTTGATGATGCGGAGCTCGTACTTCACCGGCTGCAGCTTCTCGACCTTGGAGATGTCGGAGCTGACGTAGATCCGGATGAGGGCTTTTCCCACCAGAACGTAAATCACGGACAGGATGGGCAGAAGCACGAGAAACCAGAACAGCACGGCGGAGGCAGTCGCGCGCAGCGCCTGTGTGAAGATCAGCGCGAAAACAAGCAGCAGCGCGTACAGGATCGCAGGCCTGCGGAACCTGACGAGCGGTCTTTTTTTCACATTATCCATAGTTGGCCCGTTTCTTTCATGAGGTTATTGGAGGTGATGGGCGGCGCGGATTATCTCTTGGTCTTGAAGGGGGCCTCCACGGTGCGGAGCACTTCGCCGAGAATATCCGCCTGGGACTCGCGGTTGAGACGGGCCTCCTGGCTCAGAACGATACGATGGGCGATGCCTGGGGTGAATACGAAGGCGATGTCCTCTGGGAGCACATAGTCGCGGCCGCGGAGGAACGCGTACGCCTGAGAGAGCTTCATGAGCAGGAGGGACGCGCGGGGAGAAGCGCCGAGGGAGAGCTTCGGAGACTTTCTCGTGGCGTGAACCAGACGGACGATGTAGCGGCAGATCTCCGGCTCAAGGGCGATCTGCTGGCAGGCGGCGCGGATCCCGCGGATGGTTTCGACGTCCGTGACGGCGTTGACCTTTTCGAGCGGGTTGATGCCGCGGCGGTCGGAAATGATGTTGACCTCCTCGTCCTCGGTGGGATATCCCATGGAAAGGCGGATGGCGAAACGGTCCATCTGCGCCTCGGGCAGCGGATAGGTGCCGACGTAGCCGGTCGGGTTCTGGGTAGCGATGACCATGAAGGGATCGGGAACGCGGTAGGTCGTGCCGTCCACGGTGACCTTCGCTTCTTCCATCGCCTCAAGCAGCGCGGACTGGGTCTTCGGCGAGGCGCGGTTGATTTCGTCCGCCAGAAGGATGTTGGTCATGACCAAGCCTTCGCGGAACTCGAACATTTCCTTCTGCCGGTTGTACACGTTGAAACCGGTGATATCGGACGCCATGACGTCGGGCGTGAACTGGGCGCGGTTGAAATCAAGCCCGGCGGAACGCGCCAGAGCGGCGGCCAGCGTGGTTTTGCCGGTGCCGGGGACGTCCTCGATCAGGACATGGCCGCCGGAAAGCATGGCGGTGACCAGAAGAACGATCTCGTTGTGCTTGCCGATCACGACCTTCTCCACTTCGGAGATCAGTGCCTGCGCGGCTTTGTAGGAGCTTTCGGGGACGGAGATTTTGTTTTCGTTTGCCATGGTGCGTGCGCGGCCTCGGGACCGCATCCTCCCATTCGTTTAGGTATTTGAATTTGGTAAAGGTTACACTTTGCTGTTTATGGATTTTACCATATTTCCGGCGGAAATACAATAGCGATTCCGTGAACATTGCGATTTTTTAGCTGATTTTTCGCGTCAGGATCCTCCCCGGGAACCGGCGGGGAGAGCGAAGGGGATCCTTCCCCGGTTTTCTATTATACATGATCCGGCCCGGGATCGGGGGAAAGTCGAAAAGAATTTACAAATCCCGCGCTGAATGTTCTCAATTCGATTGCGCGGCGCGTCCCCTTTTCTCCCTCCGTGAGCCCCGCCGGGTGAAAAAAGTTGCCGAATCTTTTCCGCTCTTCTTGTATTGGCGGGCCGGATGTGATATACTGAACGGGAATCACCGGGACTCCGCCGCGCGCGGGATCCGCGGACACAGGACGGTACAAGTCATGCTTTACGACGTATTGATTATCGGCGCCGGATGCACGGGCGTCATGACGGCGAGGCTGCTTTCCATGAAGAATGTGAAGGTCGCCGTAGCGGAGGCGCGCTGCGACGTGGCCATGGGAGCGACCTGCGCCAACTCCGCCATCGTCCACGCCGGTTACGACGCCAAGCCCGGCACGCTCAAGGCGAAGCTCAACGTACGGGGCAACACCCTTATGAAAGCCCTCGGCGCGCAGCTCGGCGTGGAGGTGAAGAACGTCGGTTCCCATGTGGTGGGATTCGGCGAAGAGGATCTTCCGAAGCTGAAGGAGCTCTATGAGCGCGGCATTGCAAACGGCGTCCCGGGCCTTGAGATCATCGGTCAGGACGCGCTCCGCCGGATGGAACCGCGCATTTCCGAAGAGGCCACGCATTCCCTCTGGGCACCCTCCGCCGCCATCACCTGTCCCTACGGCATCACCATCGCCGCCGCGGAGAACGCGGTCACAAACGGCGTCGATTTCTATTTCAACTTCAAGGTTTCCGCATCCGTACGGGACGGGGAGGGATTCGCCGTGTCCGACGGGGAGAAGACCATCCGGGCGCGGTATGTGGTCAACTGCGCGGGTGTCCATTCCGCCGAGCTTGCCGGGATCCTCGGGGAGCGCGATTTCCCGATCACCATCACGCCCCGCCGCGGCGAGTACTATATCCTCGACAAGAACGCGGGGCATCTGGCGAACTCCACGCTCTTCGTGTGTCCCTCCGACCGCGGCAAGGGCATTCTCGTCTCCCCGACCGTGGACGGCAACCTGATCGTCGGCCCGAACGCCTATCCCATCGAGGACGGCGACGACCGGGCGACCACGGCGGCAGGCCTTGCGGAAATCACGGCGGGCGCGAAGCGGATCATGCCCACCGTCCCCATGAACATGGCCATCACCTCGTTCGCGGGCGTGCGGGCCACTCCGAATATCTACGACTTCTATCTCAAACGCTCGGAGCAGGTCCCCGGCCTCATCCACGCGGTGGGCGTCGAGTCCCCCGGATTCGCGTCCTCCCCTGCCACGGCGGAGTATCTCGTCGGACTGCTGGAGGAGGCGGGGCTCAAGCTGACGGACAAGGAGAGCTATATCCCCACGCGGCGTCCCGACGGCAACCACATCCAGTTCAACCGTCTGAGCGAAGAGGAAAAAGCGGAGCTGTGCCGGAAGAACCCGGCCTACGGCAAGATCGTCTGCCGCTGCGAGACCGTCACCGAGGGGGATCTGCTCGACATGCTCGACGCGCCCATCCCCGCCGTCACCATCGATATGATGAAAAAGAGACTGCGGGCCGGCATGGGTCGCTGTCAGGGCGGATTCTGCTCGCCGAGAGTGGCCGCCCTCATCGCGGAGCGCACCGGGATGGGGCTCGAAAACGTGACCAAGCACGGCGGCGGTTCATGGCTCGTGACGAAGCGGACCGACGGGGAGGAATGACGAACATGACGGATAAAAAACTCATCATCATCGGCGGAGGACCTGCCGGACTTGCCGCAGCCGTCGCCGCTCGGGACCGCGGGCTGGATCCGGAGGACATTCTCGTTCTCGAGCGGGACAGCGAACCGGGCGGCATCCTCAATCAGTGCATTCACGCCGGATTCGGCCTCCACCGCTTCGGCGAGGAACTGACCGGCCCGGAATACAGCGGGCGGTATATCGAAATGGCCCGAGAACGGAATATCCCGATTTTGACCAACGCCATGGCCCTGAATCTCTCCGCCGACCGGGAGGTCACGTTCGTCTCCCCCGAGACCGGCTATACGACGATCCGCGCGGAAGCCGTGATCCTCGCCATGGGATGCCGTGAGAGGACGCGCGGCGCGCTCGGAACGCCCGGAACACGTCCCTCCGGAGTCTACACGGCGGGATGCGCCCAGCGGTATGTGAATATCGAGGGCTTCATGCCCGGTCACCGGGTGGTGATCCTCGGCTCGGGCGACATCGGCCTCATCATGGCCCGCCGCATGACGCTGGAAGGGGCGAAGGTGCTCGCGGTATGCGAAATCATGCCCTATTCGGGAGGGCTGGCCCGGAACATCGCCCAGTGCCTCGACGACTTCGGGATCCCGCTGAAGCTCTCCCACACGGTCACCGAGATCCACGGGCGCGACCGGGTGGAGGCCGTGACCATCGCGGCGGTGGACGAAGCGAACGGCCGCCGTCCCATCCCCGGCACGGAGGAGACGATCCCCTGCGACACCCTGCTCCTCTCCGTCGGCCTGATCCCGGAGAACGAGCTGACGCGGGGCGCGGGCATCTCCATCAGCGGAGCCACCTCGGGCGCGGACGTGAACCAGTTCCGCGAGACATCGGCCCCGGGGATCTACGCGTGCGGAAACGTCCTCCACGTTCACGATCTGGTTGACTATGTGTCGGAGGAAGCAGTCATCGCGGGATGCGCGGCGGCGGACCGAATCCTCGGAAAGAGCGCGCCGGTTTTGAAGTCCCTGCCCGTCTCGACCGGGTTCGGCATCCGGTACACGGTTCCGGAGCGCATCGATTTGACGGAAGCGCAGGAGGACGTCCGGATCTTCTTCCGCGTGCGGGACGTCTATAAGAAGGTGCAGTTCTTCATCGAGACGGAAGAGGGCGAAGTCCTTGTGAAGCGCGCGAAATCCGCGGCGGCTCCGGGCGAGATGGAATCGCTCACGATCCCGGCGGACAAGCTGAAAGAGCTCGCCGGAGCGGACTGTGCCGGTTTGAAGATCTATCTCAAAGAAGCGGGAGGAAGTGCATCATGACCACGAGAGAGCTGACCTGCGTCGTCTGCCCCGCCGGATGCCGCATGACGGTGACGCTGGACGAGGGCGGCGCGGTCCTGTCCGTCGAAGGCAACACCTGCAAGCGGGGCAAAGACTACGCCATAAGCGAAATCACCCATCCGGTGCGCACGCTGACTTCCACCGTTCCCCTCACAACGGCGGAAGGCGAAAAGATGCTCCCCGTCCGCACGGACAAGGCCATTCCGAAGGAGAAGCTCTTCGAAGCGATGGCGATCATCCGCAAGTCGAAGGCCTCCGCCCCCGTCCATACGGGAGACGTCCTCATTCCGGATTTCATCGAGCCCGGCACGAACCTCGTCGCGTGCAAGGATTTTGCGTAAATCCATCTGAAAACAGCAGAACAAAACCCGCGGAAACGCCCAGATCCGGCATTCTGCGGGTTCTCTTTATTACGCCTTCCCAAGCGGGCTGAGGGCGGAGAGGTCGGCGTCCCACGCACTGATCGCTTCAAAGTCCTCCATCTGCTCCGCTGAGGAGACGGCGGCGATGGGAACGGCGGGCAGACCGCTGTTCAAAAGGTACGCCACGGACAGGGGAACCGGAGCGACGCCGCTTTGATCCGACAGCGCGTTCAGGGCGTCAAACGCCTCCGCGTCGTGCGTTCCGACCGGATTCCCCCGGCGGTCGTTCAGTGTCGTCCCGTCTCCGGACGTTCCGATCTTCGCGTAATACCCTCCGGCGGCGGAAGAGAAGGCGAAGAGGGGCAGGTTTTTCTCTTTGTGCAGGCGGCGCAGTTCCCGGCCCGTGCGGACCATTCCGTCCGGCGCGCCGATCTCACCGCCCGCGTCCGCCGCGAGACACTCCTCGTGCAGGCTCCATTCGTTCGAGACGCCGACCATGACCTCGCGCCAGCCGTCCCCGAGATAATCGAGCGCTGCCCGGACGCGATCCGCCCCGTAGTTGGAGAGTCCGAACCGGGTGATTTTGCCCGACGCCGCCATTTCCGCGAGAAAGTCCACGATCACGCGGATATCCTCTGAGGGGTTGTCCCGGTGGGTCAGATAGATCGGAACGGTGTCGAGGCCGAGGGACCGCCGGGATTCCTCCAGGTCCGCCATCGCGCACGCCCTTGTCACCCGGCTCACGTCGCGGGCGTCGAACGCGTAGTGACAGCACTTGGACGTGACGACCATGTCCGTGACCTGCCTCTGCTTCAGCCACCGCCCGATGCACCGCTCGGACTCGTTCAGCCCGGACGCGCACCACCGCCCGTAACAGTTCGCGGTGTCGAGGAACCGGCCTCCCATGGCGTAGTACCGGTCGAGAAGGGCGAACGATCTCGCCTCGTCGTAATCGCCGCCCAGCCGTCCGCATCCGAGGCACACGGCGGAAAGGGGCTCGGGATAGCTGTCGAATCGGATTCTGCGGATCATCTTCGTCCTCCTGATCATGTTGTGAAAATAGCGTGCAAAAAAGGGGAAACGCGCGCGCCTCCCCTTTTCTTCTTTCAGTTGTCAGCCGTTCGGAGCCGGATCAATATCTCTGCTGGCTGCCGTTGTTCTGATTCTTGCCCACGTTGAGCATTTTCAGAATCTCGTTGAAGTCCTCGTCGGTGATGGGGGCTTCGTCGTCGTTCGCGGGCTTCTTCTCGGCGGATTTCGCGGCCTGCTTGTTCACGGTGACCTGCTTCGCTCCGTCGGGCGTCTTCTTGCCCGAGGCTACCGGATGGATGGTGTCGCGCCTGCCGAAGGTTTTGTCCGCCTCGTTCTTGTTCTGAAAGCCCGTGGCGATGATGGTGACCTTCATGGTGTCCTCGAGGTTCTCGTCAAAGGCGGCGCCCCAGATCACGTTCGCGTCCTCCGCGGCCTCGGAAGAAATGAGGTCGGAGCAGACGGTGATGTCGTCGAGGCTGATGTCCGGGGAGGCGGTGATGCTGATGAGCACGCCCTTCGAACCGGTGATGGAGGTCTCGAGCAGGGGGCTGGTGATCGCGGCCTTGGCGGCTTCGACTGCCTTGTCCTTGCCGGACGCTTCGCCGATACCCATGTGGGCGTATCCGGCGTCCTGCATGACGGAGGTCACGTCCGCGAAGTCGAGGTTGATGAACTCGGGAATGTTGATGAGCTCGGAAATGCTCTTCACGCCGTGGTTGAGCACGTCGTCCGCCACCTGGAACGCGTTCATCAGGGTGATCTTTTCGGCGACGTCCTTCAGCTTCTCGTTGGGGATGATGATCAGGGAGTCAACGAACTCCTTGAGCTTTTCGATACCGGCTTCCGCCTGATCCATGCGCTTCTTCTGCTCGAAGGCGAAGGGTTTGGTCACGATGCCGACGGTCAGGATGCCGAGACTCTTGGCGATCCGCGCGACGATGGGAGCCGCTCCGGTGCCGGTGCCGCCGCCCATGCCCGCGGTGACAAAGACCATGTCCGCGCCTTCCAAAGCGGCGGTGATGGCCTCTTCGCTTTCTTCCGCGGCCTTTGCTCCGACGTCGGGATTGGAGCCCGCGCCGTGGCCTTTGGTGATCTTCTCGCCGATGGGGATCCGGACGTCCGCGTTGGACTTGTTGAGCGCCTGAAGGTCGGTATTGATGGCGATGAATTCAACGCCCTTGATGGAGTTGGTCATGCGGTTGACCGCGTTGTTTCCGCCGCCGCCGACGCCGATTACCTTTATGTTCACGCCGCTCTCGTAGTTATCGTCGATTTCGAATGCCGGCATTGAGATGCCCTCCTTGTGCGAATACGGTTTCAGTTATGGAAATCTATACTATGTTACACTATATAATACACTAAGGCGCGTTCTTTTTCAAGGGGTTTTGAGAATTTTCCTCATTTTTTTTGCCCGCCGGATCAGGGATTCGCGGGTGTGACCGCCGCCGAGAAATCGTAGATGACGGTCACGGGGTCCACGGCGGTGAGATCGAGCGACGCGGGGATCCCTTCCGCAAGCTGACCGGAGGCGATGATCTCGTAGGCCATCCGGAGCTTGGCGGTCATGTCGCTCTCTCCGGCGCATTTCAGATCGTACAGGCTGCCCGCCTTCATGCGGATCTCGTACTCTCCCCTGAGGTCGATCTCCGTGAGCATGCCGTCCCGCATCAGGCCGGAGGACGCGGCGGAGTTCAGCACGTTCCGGATGTACCGCTCGGACCGGGCTCCGGAGAAGACCAGCGGACGGCCCGCGACGGACTTGTCCACCGGGGGAAGGACCAGCTTCACAAGGCCCTCCGTCTCCCCCTCTGCGGGATTGGATTCCACGGCCAGCACCTTGAGATTTCCGGACAGAAGCACGGTGTCGCCCCAGATATCGGCGCAGTAGACCGCCTGCTCGTCCGTCAGCGCGATGCTCACGCCGGTCGGCGCGCGTCTTGTGACCTCGGCCGATCTGATCCACGGCAGGCGGAACGTGATGTCGTCCTCGGCCCGGGCGGAGCGGAAGGAGTAGAGGTTGTCCCCCGTCCGGATCCCGGATGCCTCCGCGACCTCCTCCGCCGCATAGAGCGCGGATCCTTCGACCTCGACGCTCTTCACGACAAACAGGATCTTGTACGTCAGCCCCACGGCCAGACCGAGCATCGCCGTCAGGATCACGGCGGTGAGGATGGCGTGGCGGTATTCCTTCGCTTTCTGTCGGGCCGTGGCGGTTCTCTTGACCTCCCGGAGTTCTTCTCTTCCCCGGTGCTCCGACGAACCGAAGACCTCGCCGAAGGATCCTCCGTCCGCAACGGCTTCTCCGCCCTCCGCGCGTCCGGGACGATAGGAATAGACGCCGCCCTCGGATCCGTTCGAGAACGAGGCCGCTCTCGCGCGGGATCCCTCGAACCGGCCGGAAGATCCCTTTCTCCCGGCTTTCGCTGCGGGATCGGAGGAGGAACGTCCCACGCTCCAGTTGTCCGTCCGGGTGCTGTAGCGGTCGCCGAACCACGCCGTATCGGTGATGGGCCGCTTCTTCTTGGTCCGCGGGATGGCCTGCGCGCGGTTGTTCTCCTCGGTGACGCCGGGTCTGGACGGGGAGGAGGCGGGATCCCGCGCAGCTTCGACGGCTCTGCGGTGTCCCTCGTCGGCGAAAGAACCGCGGTACGGCTGTTCGCGGGACGGATTGTCGTTCGACAGTCCCACGCCGTATTCGTCGCTCATTTCCCGATCTTTCTCGCCCTTCGTGCATACGCGGTCGTAGACGAAGAGAAGCTCGGATTCATCGGCGCGGCTTCTTCTGCCCATGGTTCTCACCCTCCTTTTCCGACGCCGGATCCCGGCGCGTTCTTTCATCAGGGACTGTCGCTCAGCTCCGCTTCTTCTCCCGCACGAGCTTCACGAGGTCGTTGTAAATCAATTTGTTGGAGTCGGGGACGGCAAACCGGAGAATGTTCTTTCTCCGCGCCTCCGCGACGGCCTCACCCTCCGGGGACAGAAGCCGCTCCACCTCCGCGACGAGGGGTTTCGCGCCGTCCGTCAGATCCTTTTCCTCAAACAGGGCGGCGGCGTCCGCGTCGGCTAAAACCTTCGCGTTCTTGTACTGGTGATTCTCCGCTACGTTCGGAGACGGAATGAAGATGGCGGATTTGCCCGTGATGGCCAGCTCGGACACGGTCATGGCTCCGGCCCGGTTGATGGTCAGGTCCGCCGCGGCCATTTTGGTCGGCATGTCGTAGATGTACTCCACGAGCTCGATGTTTTCGTATTTGTCCAGCCCCATTTCCCGGAACTGGCTCCCGCAGAGTTCTTTTTCGATCGCGCCGGTCGCGTGGATGTGGTAGACCTCCGGATGCTTCGCCGTGAAGTCCCGCATGACGCAGAGCACCGCGTCGTTGACCTTTTCCGCGCCCATCGATCCCGCGTAGGAGAGCAGGACGTACCGGTACTTCTCCGGGATCCCGAGCTTTTTCCGCGCCTCTTCCCGGGTCATGGCGTTGAAGCCGCCGAGGATCGGATTCCCGACCTTCATGAGCTTTGCGGGATCGCAGCTCAGGCTCTCGCCCGTCTTCTCGAAGTTCAGATAGATCCGGTCCACATGGTTCTGCAGCATCTTCACGGCCACGCCCGCGATGGCGTTGGACTCGTGCAGAGCCGTCGGGATCCCCATGTCGGAGGCCGCCTTGACCACGGGCCAGCAGACGTAGCCGCCGGTTCCCACCACCAGATCGGGGCGGAATTCCTCGATGATCTTCCGCGCCTTGATGGGGGAGGTGGCCGCCAGATACGCCGCCTTCAGGTTCGCCGGGGAGAAGGAGCGGCGCAGGCCCTGAATCTCCACATAGTAGAGGGGATAGCCGGCCTTCGGGACCAGCTTGTTCTCGATGCCCTTCTTCGTGCCCACATAGGCGATGACGGATTCCGGATCGTTCTGTTGAATGGTATTGGCGATGGCGAGGGCGGGGTTCACATGTCCTCCCGTTCCGCCTCCTGTCATTAGTACGCGCATGATTCTGCTCCCGAATGGTATGATTGAATGAGGGTCAATCCAGTCCCGCTCTCCGTCTCAGCTCCGCCTCCTCCAGTTCCGCGCGGCTTCTGTAGTCGTGCTGGGAGATGCGGAGCAGGAGTCCCACCTCGTACATCTGCACGAGCAGGGAGGATCCGCCGTAGGAGAAGAAGGGGAGGGAGATGCCGGTATTCATGAAGGTGGTATCGACCACCATGTGCCCGATGATCTGTACGGCGAAGTGGGTGGTGATCCCGTAGGCCGTCAGCATGGAGAAGGGATCCTTCGCGCGGGACGCGACCCGGTACCCTCTCCACAGGAAGGCGAAGAACAGTCCGATCAGGGCGACCGCCCCGACGAATCCGAATTCCTCGCACCAGATGGCGAAGATGAAGTCCGTGTGCGCCGCACCGAGATAGCTGTACTTCTGACGGCTCTGTCCGACGCCCAGTCCGAAGAGCCCGCCCGAACCGACGGCGTACAGGCTCTGCTGGGACTGCCAGCGGTCGGAATCCGGCGAGAAGATGCCGATGAACCGGGTCCGCGCGTAAGGCACAAGCACAATGTACGCGGCGGCGGCGACGGCCAGAAGAACCGCGATGGTCACCGGAGCCCACCACCAGCGGCATTTGCGGTCCACCATGGTCAGGATCATGAACAACCCGATGATACCGATGATCATGGTGCCGGAGAGGTGCTTGCCGATGATGACGAGCCCGCAGGACACGCCTACGAGCAGGCCGGGCAGCACGACGTTGTACAGATACTGGGATCCGAGGGACGACGCGTTCGACATCCGTTTTTTCATCAGATCGGCGTACATGGCGAGAAGCATCACCTCGCCGACCTTCATGATCTCGGAGGGCTGGATCGTGACCGGGACGTGCGGGATCTGGATCCACCGCTGGGCCTCGCCCTCGGACAGACCGATGAAGCACACCGCCACAAGGCACCCCGCCGCGAAGACCCAGACGCCGATGGGGATCAGCCGCCGCATGACCCTGTGCTCGTAGGGGATTTTCCATCCGGCGAACATCATGCCGATCCCGAGGAGCACGAAGAGGCCCTGCCGTCCGGCGTAGTACAGAGCGTCCCTGCCCTTCCGGACCGCCAGCGGGTAGCTTGCGCTGAGCACAGTGATCGTCCCGAGGGCCAAAAGGATCATGGCGATAATGAGCAGGGGCCGGTCCGCGCCGCTCTTCACACGGACGATTCCGCGCTGCCACGCGTTTTCCTCCCGCTCCTGCTTCTTCCAGCGGACGAGATTCCGGTCGCTGTACCGCTCGTACCGCTCGATCTTCCTCTGGGCGCGGGATTCCTGCTTATCCTCTTCGATCGCACGGTCGGAGGATCGGACCATGCCGCGCTCCGGAGTCTGTCTTGCCGGAACCGTGCGGGACGGGATCCGGTTCGAAGCCCCGCTCCGACGCGCGCCGCCCCCGCCTGACTGCGCCGCCGTTTTTGAAATCCGCGGCACCCCGCTCCGGTACGTTCCGGCGGAATGCTCCGATTGCGCCCTGCTGTTCGGCGTCCTGTTCGGCGTTCCCGCAGCTCCGGAGGGTCCGGTGCGGGATGTGTGAAGGGAAAGATCTCCCGGTGTACGACGCGCGCGGGATCTTCCGTTTTCATAGGTTTCGTTCATGCGCCGTCTCCGCTCCTTTCCCGACTGTATTTCTGTCAGATTTTTTCAGATAAACCTCACCGCAGGCCGAAAATCAGGGAAACCGCGGAGAGCACGGCGGTCACCGCGGACGCGACGACCACGATTTTCACCTCCGACCAGCCGAGCTGCTCGAAATGGTGATGGATGGGGGCCATTTTGAAGAGCCGCTTGCCGTGGGTCAGCTTGAAATAACCGACCTGAAGCATGACGGACGCGGTCTCGAGGATGTACCAGAAGCCGTAGACGATCACGAGGAGCGGGTTGCCCGTCATGAACGCGCCGCCCACGATCAGCCCGCCGAGGAAGAGGGAGCCCGTGTCCCCCATGAACACCCGCGCGGGATAGAAATTGTACACCAAGAAGCCCGCGCATCCGCCGATGAGCGCCGCTCCGAGAAGCAGGGGGGAAAGCTCCGGTTCCGCGCTGCCCGTGAAATAGGCCGAGGCCGCGAAGAACACGCCGACGATCAGGGTCACGCTGGAGCAGAGCCCGTCGATCCCGTCCGTCAGGTTCACGGAGTTCATCACGCCCACTAAAAGCAGCAGGGCGATCAGGTAGAAGAAGAGTCCGAAGTCCACGGTCACGCCGACGAAAGGGATATAGATCTCGGTCATCGGAGGGAGCCCTTCCGCCCGGCGCACCATGGCCATGCCGAAGAGATAGAGTCCGGCGGCCAGCACCTGACAGAGAAACTTCTGCGGCGCGGTCAGGCCTTCGTTCTGCTTCTTCCGGAGTTTCGCCGAGTCGTCGATCATGCCGATCAGGCCCCCGGCGAGCCCGTAAAACAGGGTGAAGACCAGAGGAAGGCTCGCCCGGATACCGTCGGTCAGCGCGATCCAGACGCAGCCCGCGATCCCGATGATCGCCGCCGGTGCGATGAACGCGATCCCGCCCATGGTGGGGGTCCCTTCCTTGCCCTTGTGCCAGCGGGGGCCGATCTCGAGGATCTTCTGCCCCATCTTCCGGCTCTTGAGGATCGGGATCAGCTTTTTGGATATCAGCACGGTCGAGAGGAACATGAGGACCGTGGCCGCGACGAATATGATGCTCTCCTGCATGGATTGGTACTTCCTTTATTTGAACTGTCGGCTTATTTCTTCTTTCTGAGCCTGCGCTTCTTCATGCACTCGATGACCCGTTCGGCGGCGACGGCGCGGCTGGCTTTCACAAGGAGGATGTCGCCGGGCTCGAGCGCGCCGAGGATCATGTCCGCCATTCCCTGCGCGTCCCGGGTGTCGAGGCAGACGAACACGTTTTCCGCCCGGATGCCCTTCTTGATGGCCGCCTCCGCGACGATATCCGCGGTCATGCCGAAGCAGAAGAGCTTCTGAACGCCCATCTGCGCCACATACTGGCCGATCTGGTCGTGCATGAGCCGGGAGTATTCGCCCAGCTCCAGCATATCGCCGAGCAGCGCGGCGGGACGTGCGTTCCGTTCCCCGGCCATTGCCACGAGCACATCGACGGCGGCCCGCATGGATTCCGGAGAGGCGTTGTAGCAGTCGTCGATGACGGTGATACCGCCCACGTCGTAAATGTTCTGTCTCATATCCGCGCCGACGAAGGTCTTCAGGCCCCGCCGGATCATGTCGTCCGTCATGCCGAGGAGCACGCCCACCGCGTAGGCCGCCAGCGAATTGTAGACGTTGTGGCGTCCGAGGGCGGGGACTTCGACGTTGGTGACGGCCTTGTTCGAATAGATCAGGTCGTAGACGATCCCGTCGGGCTTCTGGCGGATGTTCACGGCCCGGAAGTCGCCCGTGTGGTTGTACACGCTCAGGAGACGGGGCTTCTTCGGGAGCCGCTCCGCTTCCGCCGCGAGCAGGGGTTCGTCCGCGTTCAGAAGGAGGATCCCGTCCTCCGGCATTCCGAGGCGGATCTCCATCTTGGCGCGGCAGATGTTCTCGCGGGTTCCGAGGGAGGCGAGGTGGGAGGTCCCGATGTTCGTCACGAGGGCGATATCCGGGCGGGCGATGCGGGACATGGTCTCGATTTCCCCGAGCGCGCTCATGCCCATCTCCACGACCGCCACCTCGTCCTCGGGACCGATCCCGAACACGGTCAGGGGCAGGCCGATGACGCTGTTGTAGTTGCCCTGCGTTTTATAGGCGCGGAAGGCCGCGGACGTGACGGCGTAGATGAATTCCTTGGTGGTGGTCTTTCCGACGGATCCGGTCACGGCCACGAATTTCGCCTTCGTGTGGTTCCGGTATTCCGACGCCAGTTTTCCGAGCGCCGCCACGGTATCGTCCACGATCACGGCCGCAAACGGCTTTCCGCTGCTCTTCGCCGCGTCCGGGACAAACTGGCAGAGGAAGCAGGACGAGCCCGCCTCCACAGCCTGAGGAATGAAGTCGTTCCCGTCGTTCCGCTCCCCCTTGATGGCCGCGAACAGCACGCCTTTTCCCGCCTCACGGGAATCGATGGCGACCGCCGTCACGATCTCGCTGCCGTCCGCTCCGCCGAAAAGCGCAAGCTGTCCGCCCGCCGCCTGTGCGATCTGCTCGGCCGTATATGTCCTCAGTTTCAGATCCACGCTCATCTTGTCCGTTTCCGCCCTTTCCGTTATGTCTCCCCGTTTTCTCTATCCGCCGTCCGGTTCCGGTACGCGAGAAGCGCGTCCGCCGCGATGGCTTCTTCGTCGAAGGGTCTTCTGCCCTCCGCGGTGATTTCGTATTTTTCGTGTCCCTTGCCGAGCAGAAGGACCGTCCCGTCCGGCGGCGCCGATCCCACGGCATACCGCACCGCGCGCGCCCTGTCCGGGATCACGGCGAAAGGCTTCGTCCCCTTCACGCCCGACAGGATGTCGCGGAAAATGGCGTCCGGATCCTCGCCGCGCGGGTTGTCGGAGGTGATGACCACTTCGTCAGCGAGCCGTTCGGCACACTCCGCCATCCGGGGTCTCTTGCTCCGGTCACGCTCTCCGCCGCATCCGAATACGACGGTCAGGCGGCCTTGGGAAAAGTCCCGCACCGTCGAGATCGCGGCCTCCATGGCGTCCGGCGTATGGGCGTAGTCGATGAAGACCGCGGGCACCCTCGGCCGATCCCGATCGCTCCGCCCGGCGGAATCCGGGAGCTTCACCCGGCACATCCGCCCGTCCGCGCCGCGGAATCCCGCCACAGCGTCCCGCACCACCGCCGGATCCGCGCCTGCCAGAAGCGCGGCGGCGGAGGCCAGCATGGTGTTCGTCACGGAATACCGACCGGGCATCTCCGTCCTCACGCGGAAGACGGCCCGCCCGGAGAAGTAGAGGTATTCCATCCCGTCCGGCCCGAGGGAACGGATCCGCCGCGCCGTGACGTTCGATTTCGGGAATCCGTCCCGCGTCCTCTCGCCTGCCCCCGCTGCCGAGCAGACCGTGAACTCCGTGTCCGGAAACATTCCGGGCAGCTTCGGGAGCCACCGGTCGTCGCCGTTGATGACCGCGCGCTTCACGCCGTCGAGCAGGGACGCCTTCGCGTGGAAGTAATCCTCCATGGTCCGATGAAAATCGAGATGCTCCGGCAGAAGGTTGGTGAACACCGCGATATCCGGGACGACGGCCGCGGTCTTCCGGAGCGCGAGGGACTGGGAGGACGCCTCGTAGAGGAGGGTGTCGCATCCCGCCTCCCGCATGGCTCGCGCCGCCCCGAAGAAATACTCAGGATCCGGGGTGGTCATCGCGCCGGGAATGTCCGAGACCGAGGATCCCCCGTTCTCCCCCATATCGCACGGAACGCCGCCCGCCTCGCACCGGATCGTGGTGAGGACGCCCGTTTTCCGCCCCGCCGCCCGGAGGATTTCCGAGAGCAGCAGAGTCACGGTGGTCTTCCCCGCGGTTCCGGTCACGGCGATTTTGAGCATCCCGTCCGCCGGGTGACCGGTCAGGTTGTTCCAGAGAACGGATTCGGCCCGCCTCGTGTCCGGTGTGAGAAGCATTTTCTCCGCGGGAACGCCCTTTGCCGGATGCTCTCCGAGGACGTACGCCGCGCCGGACTTCACAGCGTCCGCAGCCCATTCGTGTCCGTCCCGCCTCGTCCCTTTCAGGCAGACGAAGAGGGAGCCCGGGACCGTCCGTCTCGAATCGGAGGCGACCGTCCCGATGTCCGCCTTCCCGAAGCCCTCCGGAACCGGCGGGATCAGGGGTATGCCTTCAAACAGCTTGCCGCTTTTCATGGATTCCTCCAGAGCAGAAAAGGTTTTTCACGTCTCTTTCGAAATCCGTTCTGTTCGGGTTCCTTTCCCGGCGGGATCAGTCCGTGCCGTCCATGTGCCGCAGCTCGATGACCACCACCGTGCCGCGCGTAACGACCGTTCCCGCCGCCGGTGACTGCCGGATGACCGTCGCCGTCGATCCGTTCACGGAGCCGGAATAGGTCACGTTCAGTCCTTCGCCCAGCGCGGCGTAGTTCGCGTCCGAGGCGGACATTCCGACAAGATCCGGCACGGTCACGGTGTTCTCGGGCCGCTCGCTTCCGGTGTACAGGATCAACAGTCCCGTGCCCGAGGCGATCTTCGCGCCCGGTTCAGGCACCTGAGCGGACACCGTCTCGCCGTCACCCACGACCTCGTATTTGACGCCGCGTCCGTTCAGATC
The DNA here is from genome assembly GCA_015065385.1 of Oscillospiraceae bacterium. GTDB lineage: Bacteria > Bacillota > Clostridia > Oscillospirales > CAG-272 > UMGS1696. The sequence continues at coordinate 47,324 of SVQK01000097.1, forward strand.
GTTCACGGCGTTCTCCACCCGGCTGCCCACATAGTTGGTGAGGGTCACGTCCCGGGCGGCCAGCTCCTCGGCGGTGTACTGGGGTTCGATCCCCATGTACGGCAGCACATAGGAGAGCAGGTTCGAAATATAGGGGGCCGCCACCACGCCGCCGTAGGGAACGGACTCCATGGGCTCATCGACCATGATCAGGGCCGAGATCTTCGGATCGTCCGCCGGAGCGAACGCGACCGTGGATCCGACGCGGTAGGGCCGGTTTCCGAATTCGTCGTATTTGTCGAGCTTCTCGGAGGTCCCGGTCTTGGCGGCCACGCGATAGCCCTTGACATAGGCGTTTTTCGCCGCGCCGTCCGTATTCACGCCTTCCTCGAGGATCTCGGAGATGTGCTCGCAGGTGGCCGTGGACACGATCTGGCGGACGATTTCCGTCTCGTAGGACTGGATCACGTTTCCGTCGTCGTCCACGATCTCCTTGAGCAGGTGCGGGGTCATCAGATACCCGCCGCTCGCCACCGCCGTGATGGCTCTGAGCTGCTGGATCGGCGTCGTCTTGAAGGTCTGGCCGAAGGAGTAGACGGCGAGGGATACGTTGTTGAAGTCCTTGTAGGGCGTGTAGATCGTATAGCTCTCGCCGGGGAGGTCGATCCCGGTCCGCCCGCCGTAGCCGTACGCCATGAAATAGTCGTAGAAGGTCTCCCGCCCGATGCGCTCCGCGACCTGCATGAGGGTCGGGTTGCAGGACTGCTGCAGGCCGTAGCGGAAGGTCACCGTGCCGTGGCCGGAGTTTTCCGCGCACCGGATCGGATAGGGCCAGCCCTCCACCATGTGATAGCCGGGGCAGGTGAAATAGTCGTTGTCGCTGACCACGCCCTCGTCGAACGCCATGGAGGTGGTCACCACCTTGAAGGTCGAGCCGGGCTCGTAGGTCTCGCTGATGCACTTGTTGTTCCACATGGCGAGCAGAAGCTGGTTGTACGCCGCCATGTATTCCTCCGATCCCTCTTCGGCCTCCGTTTCCTCCAGCTCCGCCATGGAGTAGGGGTCGAGAACCGAGGGGGTGTTGCAGTTGAAGGGCGGGTACACGGCCATGGCGAGGACGCCCGCGGTTTCGGTGTCCATCACGATCCCGCAGACGCGCATTTTCGCTCCGGACTCCACGAAGGTCTTCTCGAGCTGGTTTTCAAGCTCGTACTGCATATACATGTCGAGGGTCGTGACGATGTTGTAGCCGTTGGTCGCCTCGATCAGCCGCTCGTATTCGAAGGGCATGTCGTTGTTCTGGGCGTCCTGCGCGAGGATGTAGCGCCCCGAGGTTCCTTCCAGCACGTTGTTGTAGGCCCGCTCGAGCCCGTACACGCCCACGCCGTCGGAGTTGGTGAATCCGATCACATGGCACGCGAGGGTGTCCTTCGGGTAGTACCGCTTGGAGGACGCCTCGAAGTAGATTTCGTCCCGGAGGTTGTATTTGGCGATGAAGCTTTCGATCCGGTCCGCGATATCCTGCTCCACGTCCCGCTCGATCACCTCGTAGTACCGCTCCGTCTTCCCGGCCTTTTCGTAGATCTTCGCCCGATCCGTCTTCGGCAGGTACGCGGAGAGCACGTCGGCGATCATGTCGTCCAGCCGTTCCCCGCTGCAGAAGATCTCGTAGTCCGCATCCTCCCATGTGTACCGCACGTCGTTCGCGGGATCCGCGTCCGCGTTCTTCGCCGCGTCGGACTGCATGGTAACCTGAATGTCGTGGGGCGAGAGGATCACGTTGTACACGGTTTTGTTGGTGGCCAGAATGTTGCCGTTGCGGTCCGTGATGCTGCCCCGCTCCGGATTGATGGTCGTGTCCCGGGTCAGCTGGTTGAGCACGCGGGACTCGTAGTAGTCGTGATCCGCGATCTGCAGCTTCGCCAGCCTTCCCACCACCACCACGGCGGCCAGCAGGAAGAACGCGAAGGTCGCGTAGACGCGCCGGGTCGTGATGCGGTCGATTCGGTTGAGTTCTCGGTTCATGGATTCTCCGCGGGGCTCTCGTCTCCCCGTCTTTTTCTCGTGTCAGTCTCTCTGTTCCGCCGGATCCGTCGCTGTGTCCGTTTCCGAACGGCGCGGCGCCTCCTGCCCGACAGTCTATGCGCGGGGCTCGCGTTCTATGCCGTCCGGGCTGATTGCTCCGCCGACAAGCAAACGCTTGTCGGAATCGGTGTCCCGCGTCTGAACGCGAAGCCCGGCAAAGGCTCCGGCAAGGGCACATTTGAAAACCGACTTTTCGGCTGCGCACTCTTCAATCAAAGCTGAAAACGAACGGGCTGCCGTGCCGTCTGGGGCTGCAGCCCGTCGTGGGATGTCAAGTCTTTCCGCCCGGGTCTCATCCCGGCTCACCGGAACCGTTCCGCAAACCGGGAAACGGATTCGCCGAGGGAGGAGAACAGCACGCCGCCCGCGCCGGTCGAATCCTCTTCGGCCTCCAGCACCTCGATGCGCTCTCCGCCGGACACGGACACGAACCGCCTCTGCATGGAATCCTCTTCGGCCATGCCCAGCTCTCCGACGGCGATCTCGCGGATCGTGCGGATGTCGTTTTTTTCGTCCAGCTTGAGTTCCAGTCCCGCGGCCTCTTCCTTGAGGGCTTCCAGCTCCGCCTTCATCCGGGCGATCTCGCTGGACGTCTGATAGACCTTCGCAAAGCTCTCCACGATGGTGAAGATGATGAGCACGGCGATGAGCGTCAGGGCGATCAGGGCGACCGGGAAGGATCCGCGTTTCAGCTCGATCTCATCCGTATGCCCGCCCGCGGCCGCCGCTGCAGCCCGTTTCTTCGCCGCCCGGGTCTGTTCCACCCGGATCTTTTTCTTCCCCGCGTGCGCCTGTTTCGCTCTTGTATTTTCCGCGCCGGAGGGGATCCGTTCCTCTCTTCCGTCCGCCGCGCGCTGTCTGGCCCGACCCATCCCGGCGATTTCCTCCGAGAGGGTGTCGCGCTCCGGGATCCTGCTTCTGTCCGCCGTCCGCACTCCCGGACGGGAGGAATAGGATGCGCCCGGGCCGCCCGCAGTTCTCGTCTCAGCCGCCGGGATCCGGGACGCTCCGGGAACCGCTCTTTGCGATCCCGCAAATCCCGCTCCGTTTACGGGAGGTCTGGACGGCGCGTACTGCGGTCCGTTCTGCGTTCTGCGGGCGCGGTAGTTCTCGCGGAACGCCTCTTCCGACACGTTTTCCCGCGGATCCCGGCCCATTTCCGCCCGGTGCATCAGTTCCGAAGTGGAGGTTGCCTGCATGCCGGATACATCCGCGCCGCGTCCGCGAAATTCCGATTTCAGCTGATTCGCAAAGGCAAATTCGTCCGCCATGGCCGCCTCCTTTCCGGTTTGATCCGATCCCCCGGGGATTTTCGTGATTTGATTTATAGTTTCTCCGCGACCCGGAGCTTCGCGCTTCTGGACCGCGGGTTGGATGCGAGTTCTTCGTCTCCCGGCGTGAGGGGCTTCTTCGTGAGCAGCTTCACGACGGGCTTTCCGCCGCAGATGCAGACCGGGAACTCCGGAGGGCAGGTGCAGCCGGTGGAGAGCGAGCGGAAGACGTCCTTCACGATCCGGTCTTCCAGCGAATGGAATGTGATCGCCGCGAGCACGCCGCCCGGGTTCATTCTGGCCGCGGCCGCCCGGATGGAGGGTTCGATCGCGTCCAGCTCGCCGTTCACTTCGATGCGGATGGCCTGAAACGTGCGGCGCGCAGGGTTCTGGGCTTCCTTCTGCCGCGCGGCCTGAGGAATCGCCTCCGCAATCACCGCCGCCAGTTCTCCCGTCGTCTCGATAGGAGCCTCTTCCCGCTTTTCGCAGATCCGGGCGGCGATCCTTCCGGCGAACCGTTCCTCGCCCCAATCCCGGATGATCCGGCGCAGCTCGTCCTCGGAATAGGTGTTGACCACGTCCCTTGCGGTCAGGGAGGCGGTACGGTCCATTCTCATGTCGAGCGGCGCGTCCTTAGCGTAGGAAAATCCCCGTTCGCCGTCGTCCAGCTGATGGGAGGACACGCCGAGATCCCAGAGCGCTCCGTCGATCCGGTCTGCGCCGCAGAGATCGAGGGCCGCGTCCAGATTCCGGAAGTTGGACTTCACAAGCTCCACCCGGTTTCCGAACACCGCCAGTCTCGACCGGCAGGCCGAAAGCGCGTCGTCGTCCTGATCGAGGCAGATCAGGCGGGAGCCTTCGGGCAGCCTCCGCGCGATCTCTTCGGAATGGCCGCCGCCGCCCGCCGTGCAGTCCACGAACACTCCGCCCCGCTCGGGGGAAAGCGCGTGAAGAACCTCGGAGAGCAGGACGGATACATGACTGAATTCCATCTCTGCACCTCAGAAGCCCATGGAGGCGAGGAAGTCGGCGATTTCGGGCGTGGGAGGCGTCGCCTGCTTTTGCTCGTATTTCTCCTGACTCCAGATCTCGCAGCAGGTCCCCATGCCGACCGTCACGACGTTTTTGCCCTCGATCCCCGCCTTCTGCAGCATGGCGGGCGGGATCGGGATCCGGTTCTGCGCGTCGGGAGCGACCTGCTGGGAGGCGGGAAAGACCTGCGCCTTCACCGCGTAGCTCTTGTCCGGCGGGAGATTCTCGATCATCTGGCAGTACTTGTTCCACTCGGCCTCGTCGTAGAGCTTGATGCAGGTTCCTGCCGCGGCGGGATAGATATACAGCCGCCCGGCCAGCTCTTCCATGAGCTTGGAGGGAATGATAATGCGGTTCTTCGCGTCCAGCGAGTGCTGGTATGTGCCGAGCAGCATCTTTCTCCCTCCCTTTTGTGGCAAAAATCACCCTATCGCTCCACATACGGGTATTATACTCTATGTCTCCCGGAAAATCAAGAGGGAGGATGTGTTTTTCTCAAAAAATCGGCGGCTTTTCCGGGCAATTTCAACCCGATCCAAAACGGTTCGGATAGGCTGGAAACATGTGTTCTGGAGCATGTTCGAAACTACTCCCCCGGAACGTCGGTTTTTGCCAGAGTTTGCCAATCACCCGCGGACCGGGCAGGATCCGGCAGCGAAAAAACCGTCCGCCATACCGGAACTCCTTTTCCGGGGCGAAACGGTTTTATCATGATCAGGAAACAGTTCTGAAATATTTTATCCGCACGAACTTTCCGATATTTTTACTTTTCGTTCAAATCTTCGACGGTTCCGAGGATCATCTTCTCGGCCAGAATGGGGTCTGCGCGGCCTCCCGTCGCCCGCATCACCTGACCCAAAATCTGCTTGAGCGCGGCTGTTTTGCCCCGTCCGTAATCCGCCACGGCGCGGGGAGAGGCTGCGACGGCGTCCCGCACGAAGGGCATCAGCGCGTCGGGATCCGCGAGTTTCAAGAGATTCTCCCGCTCGGCGAAAAGAACCGCGTCCTCCCTCGTGAGCGTTCCGTCCTCCGCCTCCGCGAGCAGGCGCACCAGCTTTTTCGCGTTGCCGGAGACGATCTTCCCCTCGGCAAAGAGACCTGCCGCGCCTGCCAAAGCGGACGGGGACACGGGAACGACCGCTCCCACCGCGTCCGGATCGATCCCTTCGAGCAGCTCCCCGACGAAGAGATTCTCCATGGCAGCCCGTTCCGCGTCGGATCCGCAGGCCTCGGCGCAGGCGGTGAAATACTCCGTCACGAACACGGAAGAGGTGAGCAGGGCGGCGTTTTCCCCCTTTACGCCGAACCGTTCGGTCAGAGTCCGCGCGGCCTCGTCCGGCAGGGGCGGCATGGCGTCCTTCACGTCCCGCATCCATTCGTCCGTCAGCTCGACGGCGGGCAGATTCGGCTCCGTGAAGTAGCGGTAGTCGATGAACGCTTCCTTGACGCGCATTTTTTCGGTCTTTCCGGTGTCCTCGTTGAAGCGGCGGGTCTGCGCCTCCACTTCCTCCCCCGCCCGGAGCAGAGCCGTCTGACGCGCGATCTCCTCTTCCAGCGCGCGGCCCACATAGTTCACCGAATTGACGTTCTTGATCTCGCACTTGATCCCGTATTCCGAGCTGCCGCGGGGGCGCACCGACACGTTCACGTCGCAGCGGAGGGATCCCTCGTTCATCCGGCAGTCCGAGACCCCGGCGTAGGAGAGGATCCGCCTCAGGGAGTTCAGATAGGCCTTGGCCTCCTCGGGCGTCCGGAGCTCCGGTTCCGACACGATCTCGATGAGCGGAACGCCCGCGCGGTTGTAGTCGATCAGGGTCTCGTCCCCGCGGTGGATCAGCTTTCCGGCGTCCTCCTCCATGTGGATCCGCAAAAGGGGGATCTCCCGCTTCCCGGCCCGGGTTTCGATCGGGACCGCGCCGCCGACGCAGACGGGCCGCTCGAGCTGGGTGATCTGATACCCCTTCGGAAGGTCGGGATAGTAGTAATTCTTCCGGTCGAACCACGAGACCCGGTTGATCGTGCATCCGAGCGCGAGCCCTGCCCGGACCGCCAGCGACACCGCCTCGTCGGACAGCACCGGGAGCGCGCCCGGCATCCCGAGACAGACCGGGCAGACGGCGGTGTTCGGTTCATCCCCGAATTTCGGCCGGCACGAGCAGAAGATTTTCCGTCCGGTTTTGAGCTCCACATGTACCTCGAGCCCGATCACCGCCTCGTATTCCGCCGCTCCGTCCCGCTCAGCCGCGCAGACGTCCGCCGAAATAGTCCGATTTTGCTCCACGATTCGCGCACTCCTTTCTCACATCGTCCTCCAGCTCCCGCTCCAAAGCCGCCGCCAGCCGGAACAGCGCGCCCTCGCTCCGCTTCCGTCCCATGAGGGAGATCCCCACGGGCATGGTCCCGTCCCCGCCTCCGGGCAGCTGGATCGCCGGACAGCCGGTCAAATTCGCCGCCGTCGTGAAGCGGTCGCTCCGGTACAGGGCGTTGGGATCGTCCGCATACCGGCCTACCTTGAACGCCGGTCCCGAAGCCGTGGGAAGAAGCACCGCGTCGAACCGGGCGAGGATCTCCTCCGTCTCCCGGCACACGGACTGCTGCGCCGCCTTGACCTTCCGGTAGTATCCCCCGCCGTAGGAAGAGGACAGGGCGTAGGTCCCGGTGACGATCCGGCGCTTGACCTCGTCTCCGAAGCCGCGGGTACGGGCGTCTCGCATCTTGTCCGCCGCGATCTTCCCTTCCCCATGCAGGCCGTATTTCAGCCCATCGTACCGCGCCAGATTGGACGACGCCTCGGCTGACGCGACGATGAGATAGATTTCGAGCGCCATTTCGAGCGGCAGTTTCACGGGCTCGACGCTCACGCCAAGCAGCTCGAGCTTCCGCGCCGCCCTCTTCACCGCCCGGATCACGGATTCGTCGCACCCGTCGAACTCCTCCGCGATCCCGACCGTCAGCCCGCGCGGATCTTCGCCGAGGAAGGCCCGATAGTCCCCGCAGGAAGCAAAGGTCGTGGCGTCGAAGGGATCGGCTCCTGCCATCTCCCCGAGGGCAAGGGCGCAGTCCTCGACGGTCTTTGCGATGGGACACACGGTATCGAGGGAGGACGCCAGCTCCATCATGCCGCGCCGGGACACCAGACCGTAGGTGGGCTTGACCGACACCAGTCCGCAGAAGGCCGCCGGCTGTCTCGCGCTCCCGCCCGTGTCCGATCCGACGGAAAAGACCGCCTCGCCCGACGCCACAGCCGCCGCGGATCCGCCCGACGAGCCGCCGGGAGAGCGTTCCGGATCCAGCGGATTGCGGGTCGGCCCGGCGATGGACCGCTCGCAGGAGGATCCCATGGCAAACTCGTCGAGGTTGGTCTTGCCGAGCAGCACCGCCCCCGCCGCCTCCATCCGCTCGCAGACCGCCGCCGAATAGTCCGGCACGAACTCCCGGAGCATTTCCGAGGCCCCGGTGAGCGGAACGCCCCGCACGGCGAAGTTATCCTTTGCGGCGTACGGGATCCCGCAGAGGGGGGAGAGCGTCCGCCCGTCCGGATCCTTTCTCCTCTCGTCCGCCTTCGCCGCCTGTCTGAGGGCGATTTCCGCGGTCGGTGTGATGAAGGCGTTGATCCGGGGTTCCTCCGCCGTCATGCGGGAGAGGCATGCCACGGTCAGCTCCACGGAGGAAATCTCCCGCCGATCGAGAGCCTCCGCCAGCTCCGCGGCCGTTCTGTCGGTCAGATTGTTCATGATACGAATACCTCAAAACGATAGTAGATCACACGACCCGGGGCACGACGCAGAAAGTCCCGTCGAACCGGTCGGCCTGTGAGAGAAGGGATTTTCCCTTGGCGCAGGGGACCGGGGGACGTTCCGCCGCCTTCTCCTCCGCCTGATCGGGGGGAAGAACGCGCCTCACTCCCGCGTGGATGGGCCCCTCCGCCGGTTCGCCCGACGCCGCCTCGGACTGCACTACGCCGTCCAGCCGTACCTTCAGCGCTTCAAAATCCCGGGCGAGCTCTTTCTCCGCCTCGGGAGAGAGGGCCAGCATCGCGGACGCGGTCAGTTTTTTCAGATCCGGTTCGGGGACCGGCTTATTCGTTTCGTTCATAGGGATCGTTCTCCTTCAGAATGCGGATTTCCCGCGCGTAGCCCGCCTCGTCGTTCGGCGTCTCAAGGATCTTCGGAATGCCTTTGAGCAGGGGATGGCGGGCGATCCGGACAAGGGCCTTTTCTCCGATAAAGCCTTCCCCGAGCTTTGCGTGCCGGTCCTTCCGGGATCCTCCCGGATTGGCCGAATCGTTCAGGTGCACCGCCCGGAGCCGGTCCAGCCCGAGGACGGAATCGAACTCTCGCAGAACCCCGTCGAAGCTGTCCCGGACATCGTATCCCGCGTCGCTGACATGGCAGGTGTCGAGCGTCACGCCGAGAGAGGAACGCAGGGCAGGATCCACCATGGAGAGGATCGACGCAAGCTCCTCGAAGCTGCGCCCGAGCTCCGTCCCCTTCCCCGCCATCGTCTCGAGCAGGACAACGGTCTTCATGCCGGGCCACAGCACCTGCTCCAGCATCGCGGCCACGATCCGGCATCCCTCCTCCGCGCCCTGTCCGACATGGCAGCCGGGGTGGAAGTTGTACAGCACGCCGGGGAGCTGTTCCAGAAAGGTCAGCTCGGCGCGCATGGAATCCCAGGTGTAGTCCCGCACCTCCGGTTTCAGGGCGCAGGGATTGTATGTATAGGGCGCGTGAGCCACGGGAAGAATCACCTCCCTGCGGCATAACATCCCGGCCAGCCCCTTCACATCCTCTTTGTCCGGCTCCCGGTTCGGCGTCCTGCCCCGCGGATTTTTTGTAAAAAACTGGAAGGTGTTCCCCCCGAGCCCCAAAATCCGCGCGCCCATCGCGGAATACCCGTCCGACAGGGACAGGTGACAGCCGACGATGAAATCCTTGTCCATCCGCCCCTCCTTTTCCGCTTTCGCCGGGGACAACCCTCCCCCGCGCTTTTTTTGCATTTTCCGTTGATACCGCCGGGAAAACCGCGTATAATAAAGCAAAATCGTTTTTCCCGGAGTTCCGCTTTGAAATCGAAACTGTTCTCGCTCCACCCGGCTTTGGGCAGGGTCGTCGGACTCATCCGATCCGCGTCGGGCCGCTTTGAAGAGGATCTGATCTCCCTCAGCGCGGCGCAGGCGACCTTTTTTCTCGTGACCTCGGCCGTGCCGTTTCTGTCCCTTCTCGCCGCCCTGACCGGGTTTCTCCTGCCCGAGAATCCCGCCGACCTTCCCCTCCCCGACGCGCTGACGACCGGCAGTTTGGGGACGTTTCTGCGCATGCTGACGGAGCAGATCTCGACGCCGCCCGGAGTCCCGCTTCTGTCCGTCAGCGCGGCGACCACGCTCTGGACCGCGTCCCGGGGCATTTCCGCGCTCAGAGAGGGCGTGGGACGGATCTATAAAACCCGGAGCGAACCGACGCGGGGCGCGCTCCCCGGACGGCTGGCGGCGATTCCGACGACCCTCGCGGTCATGGCGGCGGTCACGGGCTCGTCCCTGCTGCTCTTTTTCGGGAACGTCCTGCTGTCCTGCGTCGGCGGGGACACGCTTGCGGGACGGGCGGCGGAAGCTCTGGCAAGATCGCTCGGACTCCCTCTCCTGTATCTGCTCCTTGCGGCGGTGTTCGCGCTGGTCTACGCGGCGGCGGGAGTGAGAAGTCCCCTCTTTCCGAAGCGGTTCCGCGGGCATCTTCCCGGGGCGTTCTTCTCCGCGGCGGGATGGATCCTCTTCTCCCTGCTCTATTCCGTCTATATCGACCATTTCCCGCGCGCGTCCGCCGTCTACGGTACGCTCAGCGCCGTCTGCCTCGTCATGCTCTGGCTTTACGCCTGCACCCTCATTCTTCTGACGGGAGCCGAGATCAACCGCATGCTGGCGGAAAAGCGCTCCGGATCCGGGCATGCCGAAAAGATGCTGTGAATCTGCCCGTCTCCCGACAACAACCGCGGAACGGTTTTCTCATTCCGCGGTTGCCCGTAATGGATTTGAAGGAAACGCGCCTGCCCCGGCCTCAGCTTCGGCCTTACGGCGTTTCGTCCGCCGGAGCGGTCTGGGGCGCGTCGGGTTCCGCCACATTCAGAACGGATTCCGCCTGACGGATCTCCTCGATGCGCTGATCGTGCTCCTCCTTCGTCTCGGAGAAGTAGGTCACGCCGTTTCCGGACACGAAATAGTAGAAATTCGTCTCCGGCACCATCAGCGCGGCCAGCATGGCGGAGGCGGACGGATTGGCGATCGGTCCCGGGGGAAGCCCGTCGTACAGATAGGTGTTGTACGGCGTGTCGTAGTGCAGATCCACCGTGCGCTCGCCCGTTTCGTGCTCGATGGCGTAGACCACCGTGGCGTCGCTCTCCATCCGGGGATAGACGTCAGGCATTTTCAGACGGTTGTGAAAGACCGAGGACACGTTGAAGAACTCGGACGGCGCGGCGGCCTCCTTCTCGATCATGGACGCGAGGGTCACGATCTGATCGACCGTGAAGCCCAGCTCCGCGCACTGGTTCCGGTATTCGCGCGTGAAGATCTGCGAGAACCGGCGCAGGAGGCGGTTGATGACGGTCTGCTCGCTCGAGTTCAGGTAGAAGTCGTAGGTGTCCGGGAAGAGATAGCCGTCGAGCCGGTAGATCCGGTTTTTGTCCGCGCCGTTTTCCTCGAGCTCCCGGATGAACCAGTAGTCGAATTCGTAGTTCTGGATGACGTCCACGAATCCCTCGCGCGTGCCGATGCCGTACCGGTTCACGAACAGGTTGATGATATCGTCCGTGGTGTAGCCTTCGGGGATGGTGATGCGCACCGTGCCGGTGATTTCCTTCTCCTTGAATTCCGAGAGGATTCGGGAGTAGTTCATCATCGGGCTTATCGTGTACTCCCCGGCGATATAGTCCATGTCGTCGTGCTTGTACAGGGCGTAGAGCTTGAAGATCCGCGGATAGCGAATCACGCCGTCCCCGTAAAGGATCTGCGACAGCTCGTCCAGCGTCGTGTTCGGCGGGATCGTCACCTGCACGGCTTCCTCGGATTTGACGAAGGCGTACATATCGTTGGCGACGCTGATTCCGAACACGGCCAGCGCGACGGCGGACACGAGCACGAAGATGATATAGACGATGGCCTTGATGACGCTGATGACGGTGTTGCCGCCCTCGTCGGAAACCTCGTACACGACCGCGGATTCCTGCTTCGGCTTCTTCTCGGCCCTGTTTACCTCGCCGACCTTGAAGTCGGAGGTGCGGGTCTTCGCCATCTGCCCCTGCTCCGCGGAACGAACGGCGGCGGCTTTCTGCGCGCTCCGTCTGTCGTGCGAAGGGGATCCCTCGCCACGGGTGGGATGCTCCCTGAGAAACCGGTCCAGCTCGCTCTCCTCTTCCACGTCCTGAGCGGGGATGGGACGGGCGGCGGGCTTCTGTGCCTGTGGCTGCGCCTGATTCGGTGCGGGAGTCCGGGCCTCTGCGGGAACGGGCTTCGACGCCGCGGTCTCCGCTTCCATGGCACGGGCAAGGCTCTCGGACAGGTTTCGGACGGGCTGATCCGCCGCCGGTTCACGATCCGCGCGCGAGCCGGGATTTCCCGCCGGTTCCGAAAGGAAGGTAAATTCGGGATCGGCTCCGGGATCGGCATAAGGCCGGCGGGAGACCGGATCCGCGGCAGGCGCGTCGGAGACCGGGGAGACTTGTCCGCTCTGTGCCGAAGCAGTCCTTGTCAGATGGGCGGAACCCTTGGCGCGGAGAGCCAGCTCCTGACTGTTGTCGCGGTTGATCCGCGCTTTCAGGGCATCCGCGGAACGCTCCGTCACGGCGAAGGTCTTCGTCTCGCCGAGGGCTTCTCTGTTGAACTTGTTGTCCGTAAACGGCACCTCGCTTTCATGGGACGCTGTCCGCGCGGTCCCTTCGGATCCCGGCTGAGCGGGAACGATTCACCGGCGCGCTACGGCGACGATGATGAAGAGCAGGACCAGCAGCAGAAAGGCCGGGGTGAAATACGCCTCAGCAACGCGGGCGAACAGGGTCCTCTTGTCCGACTTGGCGTAGTCGGAGGGAACGTTCTCCTCCGCGTATCCCCGGTAAATGCTCTGCGCTTCGAAGCACATCAGCATCGCGGAAAGAACCGCAGCGGCGCAGAGCAGGATGACCAGCAGAAGCATGCTTACGTTCTGCTTGTCCACAATGTACAGAATATACTTTTCGCCGAACAGGATCACGGCGTTGTAGAGCGCGTGCAGAAGCATCGGGGCGATCAGGGACCGCGTCGCGTACAGCACGGACGAGAGCGCCAGCCCCGCCGCGAAATACACCGGAAACCGGACCGCGGAAAAATGCACCATGGCGAACGTCGCCGCCGAAGCCGTCACGGCGATCCCGACGCCCAGCGTTTCGTACTCCCCGATCACCACGCCGCGGAAGAGAAATTCCTCCGTCACGGCGGGCAGGACGGCAAACGCCACCGCCACATACAGGCCGTCGAAGAATCCGCTCCCCATGGCGAACGAGGCCGCGGACGACGCCGAAGACGAGGAAAAGGCCTCCGGCGCGATCCGGTACATGAGGACGGAGAGCAGAACGGCCGACGACGTCATGAAGACGAAGGCGTGCCACAGGTACAGAAGCTGGGACGGGCGGAAGGGCCTGAGCCGGAGCTTCGGAGTGAACTCCCGTCCCCTGAGGCGGCAGTAGAACAGCGCGGGGAGGGCGAAAATCAAAAGCTGGATCACCACCGCCGCCAGATACGGATTCTCCCGCATGCCGAGGGAATCCGGCGGGATCAGATCGGCGGCCAGCGTGAGTCCGGCGACCGCGAGGATCAGAATCGGCGCGGCGGAGGCAGGCTTGATGCGCGGACGCAAACTCAGCCCTTTCCGGGACGGGATTTGCCCGCGTCCTTGGTGACCTTGACGCCCTTTTCCGTGAGAAGAATGTCCACGGTCACGTCAAACCGTCCGCGCGGCACCTCGGGCAGGATGTAGTCGGAATAGACCACACCGATGGTGCAGCCGGAGAAGGCGGAGAGATAGCGGTCGTAGAAGCCCTTGCCGTAGCCCAGACGGTAGCCCGCCCTGTCGTAGACCAGTCCGGGGACGAAGCAGACCGCGCCGGCCTTCTCGTGCTCCGCGTCGTAGACGGGATTTCCCTCCGGAGGCTCGAGCCCGCCCATGCCGTCGTCTTCGAGCTCGTCGAGGGATTTCACCTCGTGGTAGGTCATGGTGTGGGATTTCCGGTCGCAGCGGGGGAACAGGACCTTTTTCCCGCGCTCGAACGCCATGGCCGCGATGGCGGAGACGTCGATCTCGTCCGACGTGGCGGCGTAGAGAAGCACATATTCGGCGTACCGGAAGGACACGAGCCCCGCGGCCGCCTTGCAGATCGCTTCGTCCCGGCGGAATTTCTCCTCCTCGGGCATGAGCCGCCTGCGTTCCTTGTACTCCTCGCGGATATCATCTTTCTGTTTCTTGATCATTTCGCAAGCACCGCGGTCCGGAGTCCTTCCGCCGCGTCTTCTCCTTTCAGTATTTTTACGAGGGCGAAGGCAAATTCCGTCGCCGCTCCCATTCCGCACGCCGTCACAAACCGTCCGTCCGTGACCGCGCGTCCTTCCGGCGTATCGGCCCGGAGCACCGCCGCGCCCTTGAGTTCCCCTTCGAATCCGGGGAAACAGGTGGCGCGGATCCCGTCGAGCAGTCCGCGGCGGCCCAAAACCATCGGAGCCGCGCAGATCGCCGCGATCACGCAGTCCGGGTCGGCGGCGGCTTTCGCAAGGATCGCGTCCACCGTGCCGTCCGCGTCGAGATTCTTCGCCCCCGGCATGCCGCCAGGAAGGATCACGGCCTCGAGCGGGGAGGATCCGTCCAAAAACTCTTCCGCCAGCGCGTCCGCCGTCACGGGGATCCCGTGGGAACCCGAGACCGTGCGGCAGCCGTCCGGGGCGTGGCCGACCGCCGCGGTCCTGACGTCAAGCCCTGCCCGGCGAAGAAGATCCACGGGGGTCAGCGCTTCGATTTCCTCAAATCCTTCGGCCAAAAACACGAGAACCATCTTTCATACCCGCGGACCGTCGGATCCGCTCTCCTTATCATTCTATGGTTATTCTTTGATATTATACCATAATTGTCCGGGATAAGCGATTAACAAATCATAAACAATGTTGCGGATTTTTCCCGACTTTTATGAATTTCGTCGGAAAAACGCGGTTCCAGGGGGTCAGAGGACCGCCCGGGCCGCCCGGTACACCCGCTCCGCGATGATCTCTTTGGGATCGGGTTCCTCCGCGTTTTCCCCGGCGCAGGGGATCACGACCCATCCGCAGGACCGCGCGGCGTAGAAGGCGGCCTCCCGGCTCCGGCGCAGATAGGCCCCGTCCCGCTCGTGGATGTCCGTCGCCCGGCCCGTCTCCGCCGACCGTTTTCGGACGAGGGCGGAGGACAGGCGCTCCGGCATGTCGAGCAGCATCACAAGATCCGGCTTCGGCAGGCCCAGCTTCACGAATTCAAAATCCCAGAGCCAGTCGAGAAAGGGATCCCACGCCTCCCGCGGCAGCTTCGAGAGCTGATGGTAGGCGTTCGCGGTGGTATAGCGGTTGGCCAAGATCACGGCGTCCGGATCGGCGGCGTCCTTCTTCCAGTCGGAGGCGTAGGAGGCGTACCGGTCCGCGGCGAAAAACATGGAGGCGGCGTAGGGGCCGGTATCCGCGGGATTCTCCCCGAACGCGCCGGAGAGATACATCCGCACGAGCATCGAGCCGTCGGACTTATAGTCGGGGAACTCCAGCGTCCGGACGCGCTTCCCCTCTCCTCTGAGCCGGTCGGCGAGCAGGGCGGTCTGAGTCCCCTTCCCGGCCCCGTCCAGACCTTCCAGAACGATCAGTTTTGACATGGATTCGATCTCCGAAATCAGGTTTCATTCTTCCGCCCGCGCTCACAGGTCGAACGGCGGCGGATCGGAATCCCGCATGTTCAGCTCCTGCCACTGGGAGCGGGTCAGAAGCACCTCGCGGGGATGAGGGCCGTTGGGAGCGGACACATAGCCGAGCTGCTCCATCCGGTCGATCAGCTTTGCGGCGCGTCCGTAGCCCAGCTTCAGGCGCCGCTGGATCAGGGAGGTGGAGATCTTTCCCGCGTCGAGCGCGACCTCGATGGCCGGCTTCAGCATGGGATCCTCGTCTCCTCCGTCCTCGTCGGGAATGTCGTCCGCGGACTGCGAGCCCTTCTTGCCCGCGCCGCATCTCTGGGCCTCGCGCTCGATCTGGTTCACGATCTCGTCGTTATAGCCCTCGGCGACGTTGTTCATATTGCGGATGTAACTGACGACCTTCATCACGTCGTCCTCGGACACGAATGCGCCCTGCACGCGGTTCGGCTTCATGGCGCCCACCGGAGCGAAGAGCATGTCGCCCATGCCGATGAGGTTCGCCGCGGACCCTATGTCGATGATGGTCCGGCTGTCCACCTGATTGGACGTCCGGAACGCGATACGGGAGGGGATGTTCGCCTTGATGAGGCCGGTGATGACGTCCACGGAGGGCCGCTGCGTACCCACGATCAGGTACATGCCCGCGGCTCTGGCCTTCTGCGCGATCCGGCAGATCGAATCCTCCACGTCGTCCGGAGCGGTCATCATGAGGTCGGCCAGCTCGTCGATGATGATGACGATGGAGGGCAGGTGCTCGTATTCGGGATTGGCGTCGGCCAGCTTGTTGTACTCGCCGATGTTCCGCTTGCCCGCGTCCTCGATCAGCCCGTAGCGGCGTTCCATCTCGCTGACCGCCCACGACAGGGAGCCCGCCGCCTTCTTCGGCTCGGACACGACCGGAACGAGCAGATGGGGAATGCCGTTGTAAATGTTCAGCTCCACCTTCTTCGGGTCGATGAGGATCATCTTCACGTCGTCCGGAGAAGCCTTGTAGAGCAGGCTCATGATGATGGTGTTGATGCAGACGGATTTACCGGAGCCCGTGGTGCCCGCGATCAGAAGATGGGGCATCTTCCCGGCGTCGAAGTACACGGCGTCTCCGGCCACGTCCTCGCCGAGCGCGACGGTCAGACAGCTCTTCGCCGTCCGGAAGGCCTCGGTCTCAAGCAGCGTGCGCAGATGGACGGTGGTCCGCTTCTTGTTCGGCACCTCGATGCCCACCGCCGACTTCCCGGGGATCGGCGCTTCGATCCGGACGCCGGTGGTGGCGAGGTTCAGGGCGATATCGTCCACCAGATTGGTGATGGAGCGGACCTTGGTCCCCGGCTCGGGCACAAGCTCGTACCGGGTGATGGTGGGCCCGCGGGAGATGTTCTCGATCTTGGTGTTGACCTTGAAGGATTTCAGGGTGTCCACCAGCTTGACGGCGTTTTCCTGCAGCTCGTCCTTGATGTCTTCGTTTCCGCCGCCCGGATCCTCCGTAAGAAGCTCGGTGGGCGGGAAGCAGTAGGCGGGCGCGGTCTCGCGCTCCTCCTCCGGCTCGGGGGCGGACAGGGTCTCGCGCTTCACCTCGAGCGGATTGCGGTACTGTTCGGACAGGCGGTCGAGCAGCTCCGCGTCCTCCGGATTGAGGAAGAGATCGGAAATGTCGTCGTTCTCGGCGACCTCGGAGACAAGGGAAGCCGTATCGGTCGCGTTAGGTTCCGCGCGCTTCGGTTTCCGTACCTCGCCGGATCTCGCCGCGCTTCTGTCCGACGGTCCGGTGATTTTCAGGGGAGCGGAGAATTTCTGCTTTTCCGCCTGCGCTCTGGCTGCCGCCGCCTTTGCCGCCGCGTTGACAGCCTCGTCGATCCCGGCGTCGAATTCCGGTTCGGAACCGTCGGGGGAGGCGGGATCGTCCGTCAGCGTCAGCGGCCCGTCGGGCAGATCGTCCGTGAGATACCGGTCCGCGTCAAAGGCGTCGCCGGCGAATGCGGAGAGATCATCGGGCAGGGACGGTTTCTCCGCGGCAGACGTGACGGAAGCATGATCGTCCGGAATCGGCTCGCCGCCGCTGACCACGGTCTGAACCTTCGCGCGGGGGCCGGAGAGCGGGGCGTTTTCTTCCTTCGCCATATTCTTCCCGATCCGTTCGCGGGTCCGGCGCATGACCTCGTCGAAGATCTTTTCGTCCACCGCCGAGCTGTCCGCGTCGGAGGAGGCGAGCTCTGCCTGCACGGGATCTGTCAGATCCTCGGGAGCCCGGAACGCGTCTGCGGCCCATCCCGTATCGGGATCTTTCTCCACCGGCTCTTCCCTGAGGGCGGTCTTCGGGCGTCCCCGATCCTTTCCGCGTCCCTTCCCCTTCGCGGGAGATTCCTCGGCGGCGGGGGTGAGTTCGGATCCGAACGGCTCCGGTTTTGCCGCCGAGACGGAATCCGAAGGGCCGGACACCGGGATGTCCAGCTCGGTCAGACGGCGTTTCTTCACATGGAACACCTCGCCCTGTTTTGCCGCGGCCGGGATCGCCATGGGGATCTGCGCGGAGGGAGCGGGGGCTTTGCTTCTCCGGGAGCTGTCCGCGGCCTGCGTCTGAGTCTGCGCCTGCGCCAGTTCCGCCCGTTTCCGCTCCCGCTTTTCTCTCAGATAGCGGAGGTATTCCTCTTCCTTCACCTGATTCCGGGTGGGACCTCCCGTCCGGCGGAGTTCGGCCTCGGCTTCCCGCTTTTCCTTCATCCGCTCGATCAGCCGGTCCGCGTGGTAGGCGACGGCGGCCCATACGCCCCGGGGAGAGATCCCCGCGATGTAGAGGCAGAGGAACAGGAGCACGGCGAACAGCACGATGATGCTGAACACCCGTCCGAATCCGTTCAGAAGGAGCTGCCCGAGGACGCCTCCCACCGCGCCGCCTCCCGTCAGGGTCTGACCGGCCTCGTAATGCACGCCCGCGTCCGTTGTGGCGGGGCCTTTCCCGAGCACATGGAGCGCCATCGCAAGGATCACCAGCGCGGCGGCGGCGGAAACGGAACGCGCGATGCTCCGCCCTTCCTCCCGGTCGCGGCCCAGAAACAGCGCGCGCACGAGGAGCAGGACGGGGAGCGCATAAGCCGCGCCTCCGAACAGCCCCGTGATGACGCCGCGGATCCCGTGCCCGATCACGCCCTGATCCACCGCCACGCAGACGGCGATCAGCACCGCGCACGCCGCGAGGATCAGCGGGGCGATCTGCGGGAAAAAGGCGTTCTCCCGGGACTGCGGCGCGGATCTCGACGCCGGATTTTTCCCGGAGGATTTCGCGCCGGTTTTTCCCTTCTTCGCGGAGGCTCCGGTCTTTTTTGCTTGTTTTTTCTTAGTTTCTGGCATGTTCTGTCCTTCGAATCGATTGTATGTCCGTCAAATCTATCTTCACCCCTCCCTGCCGCGGGACGGCGGGATCCGCTCCCGGGCGGTGGGGATACAAAGCCAATATATAGTATATCATAATACGGAAAGAATCACAAGCATAAACGCAAAAAAACCGCCGTGAAAAATTCAGCGGTTTTTCGTTTGGCCTGCCGGAGCGCTCAGGAAACGTCCTTCTCCCACCGGACAACGCCGTCCCGGATCGTTGCTCTGACACGATCGCCCTCCCGGATCTCCCCGGCGAGCATGGCCTCGGCGAAGCTGTCCTCGATGAGGCGGGTCACGGTGCGGCGCAGGGGTCTGGCTCCGTAGACGGGATCGAATCCCTCTTTCGCAACAAGCGTCCGCGCGTCCTCCCCGATCTCTGCCTCGACGCCCGCCGACCGGATCCGCTCCTTCACCTCGTCCAGCATGAGTCCCGCGATCCGTTCGAGATCCCCTTCCGTCAGACGGGAGAAGATCACGGTCTCGTCGATCCGGTTGAGGAATTCGGGACGGAACGTGCGGCGGAGCGCTTCGTTCACCGACGCCCGGATCCGCTCGTCTCCGCCGGAGTCCGCGCGGGAGAGGAATCCGAGCTGTTTTGTCTCAGCCGCCCCGGACGCCCCGGCGTTGGAGGTCATGATGATCACCGTATTCCGAAAATCGACCTCCCGTCCGCCGGAGTCCGTCAGCCGCCCGTCCTCGAGGATCTGGAGCAGGAGGTTGAAGACGTCGGGATGGGCCTTTTCGATCTCGTCGAACAGAACGACGGAATACGGATGCCGCCTCACCTTCTCCGTGAGCTGGCCGCCCTCGCCGTATCCCACATAGCCGGGCGGCGACCCGATCATGCGGGACACGCTGTGCTTCTCCATGTATTCCGACATATCCAGCCGGATCATGGCCGAGGTGTCCCCGAACATCACCTCGGACAGAGCCCGCGAGAGCTCCGTCTTCCCGACGCCCGTCGGCCCGAGAAAGAGGAAGGACCCGATCGGACGGCGCGGATCCTTGAGTCCCGTCCTCCCTCTCCGGATGGCGCGGGCCACGGCCTCCACCGCCGCGTCCTGCCCGACGATCCGTTCCTTCAGCAGTTCGTCCAGACGGCGCAATCGTTCCCCCTCCCCTTCCTCCAGCTTTTTCACCGGGATCCGGGTCCATTCGGTCACGATCTCCGCCACGTCCTCCGCCGTCACCTCGAGCGTCTGGTCCGCGCGGGTTCCGCTTTCCATTTCCCTCGCGGCGTCAAGCTCGTCGGACACGCGCTTTTCCTCGTCCCTGAGTCCCGCCGCGCCTTCGTAGTCCTCGCCGAGAATGGCCTCCTCCTTTTCCGCGGTCACGGAACGGAGCTTCTCCTCCAACTCGCGGACGGCGGGGGACGGGGTGAGTCCGGAGAGCCGTTTCTTGCTGGCCGCCTCGTCGATCAGATCGATCGCTTTGTCCGGAAGGCACCGATCCCCGATATAGCGCACGGACAGAGCCACCGCCGCCCGCACCGCCTCGTCCGTCACCCGGAGCTTGTGGTGGGCTTCGTATTTGTCCCGCAGTCCGAAGAGGATCCGCTCGGCCTCCTCCGGCGTGGGCTCCCCGACGGTCACGGACTGGAACCGCCGCTCGAGGGCCGCGTCCTTTTCGATGTGCCGCCGGTATTCGTCCGGGGTCGTCGCGCCGATCACCTGAAGCTCTCCCCGGGCGAGGGCGGGTTTCAGGATATTCGCCGCGTCCACCGCCCCCTCCGCTCCCCCGGCTCCGACGATGGTGTGGATCTCGTCGATGAAGAGGATCACGGACGGATCGCTCTTCGCCTCGGCGATGGCGTTCTTCATCCTCTCCTCGAACTCCCCGCGGTATTTGGCTCCGGCGACCATGGCGGGCAGATCGAGGGTCAAAACGGTCTTTCCGGTCAGAGTCTCGGGTACCGTCCCCTCCGCGATCCGCTGGGCAAGTCCCTCCACGACCGCGGTCTTCCCGACGCCCGGCTCTCCGATGAGGCAGGGATTGTTCTTCGTCCTCCGGGACAGGATGCGGATCAGCCGCGCCGTCTCCGCCTCCCTCCCGATGATGGGATCGAGTTTTCCTTCCCGCGCGGCCTTCGTCAGATCTTCCCCGTACTGGGCCAGCGTCTCGCCCCGCCCGCTTCTCGCTCTGCCCTCGCCTGCGGAGGATCCGGAACCGGGAGAAGACGGCGCGCCGACGGGGGATCCGGGACGGCCGTTCTTTCGCTCCGCGGCCCCGAGGACGGCGAGGATCCCGCGCTTCACGTCGTCCGCCGACGCGCCTTCCTCCCGGATCAGCCTTGCCGCGTAGCTCTCGCCTTCTTCCACCGCCGCGAGAAGAAGGTGCTCCGTGCCGATATAGCCGTGGCCCATTCCCACCGCGATGGAAGCGGAGGTCTCGATGATGCGCTTCACCCGCGGCGTCACGTCCTTCGGGCTAAGTCGGACCGGCTCGCCGAATCCGACGCTGTCCCCGATGAGCCGCTTCGTCTTGTCGTAGGTGACGCTGTTCTCCTCGAGCACCCGCGCGGCGACGCTGTCCTTTTCGGAGAGCAGGCCGAGAAGCAAATGTTCGGTCCCCACGGAGCCGTGCCCCATTTCGGAGGCCTCCGCAAGGGCTCTGTTCAGCGCGTTCTGCGCCTTCTGCGTAAATCCGATGGTCATGGGTGTCCCCCCTTTTCTATGCTTCTGCAACGAACAAAACGCAGGAAAGGAAACCTCGTCGAAGGGGTTCCTTCCCCGCGCGTCCGCCTGATTTCGCGGAGCGGCTCTTTTATCCGGATCCTTCAATCATATTATAAACCGTCGTCCGCCGTTCCGTTCCAAAGGTGTCTTCCGTTCAGTTTTATGCGTTTATCTGCTCCCGCGCAGTCCCGCCGCTCCGAGGATATCCCGGATCCTCGCCGCTCTCTCCGCCGTCAGTCCGGCTCCCGCGTCCTTGCCTTCCACCGCCGCGAGCGTATGGGGCAGGCAGGCGAAGAGCGCTTCGTCCACAAGCGGAACCGGGATGTCCGCGAGATTCATCGCCGCCGCCATTCTCATGCGGGAGTACATGGAGCAGAACTCCCCGGCTCCCAGACGTCCGGCGTACATGAGGATCCCGTATGCCCGGCAGACTTCCTCGGCGACGTCCGCGCGCCCTTCTTCTGACAGGTTCTGTCTGTAGTCGCGCTCCCGGGCGGTCAGGCGTTCCGCGGCCTCCGTCACGGTCTTGGCCAGCTCTTCCTCGCTCATTCCCATGGTCTCGCGGTTGGCGATCGTATAGAGACCGGTGTCCGCTCCGCCCCAGTCCATCGAGCGGATGGAGATCCCGTCCTTGTTCAGACGGAACGCCGCGCGGGACAGCCATCCGGATTTCTCGAGCAGGGGCAGATGCAGGGTCACGCTCGCCCGCATGCCAGTTCCGAGAAGCTCCGGATTGCGCGTCACATACCCGAACTGCTCGGCGTAGGCAATGTCGAACGCGTCGTCCAGAAGCTGTTCCGCCTCGAACGCCTTTTCCAGCGCGGCGGGAAGATCGCTCCCCGGAACCGCGGCTTCGATCCGCACATGATCCGCTCCGCCCACCGTCACGGACACGGAAAAGTCCTCGTTCTGGAACACGGCGGCGGGACGCTTCGAGGCGGCGGTCTCGCGGGTGATGATCCGCTGTTCGGCCAGCGCCTTTTTCTGCTCTTCCCCGGCTTCGGAGAGGTCCGTGACGCTCCAGCCGTTTTCGGCACGGTAAACGCCCTTCGTCTTCTCCACAAGATCCCGGGCCTGCTCCTCGCTCATTTTATCGGTAAAGGGATATCCCTCAAGGTTTCTCGACAGGGCGACGCGCGCGTTCAGAACAACGTCTCCGTCCCGTCCTTCGGTCTTATACCACATAGTCTGCTCCTTTCGCTTCTCCGCCGATCCGTCCGTCACTGATGATCCCCGGAGTTTTCGGCCTGATTTTCAGCCGGGGCCTCCGCTGTCTCCGCGCTGTCCGCCGCTGCCGCTGTCGTTGCTGCCTGACGTTCCGCTTCTTCCTCGGCCCGGAGCTTTTTCAGCTCGTCCCGGATGGAGGCGGCCCGCTCGAAGTCCTCGTTCCGCACGGCCTCGCGCTGTTCCTCCGTCAGAGCCTCGATGCGGCGCTTCCGCTCGATCCGGCTGCGGTACCGGCTGGGAACCCGTCCGGCGTGCGCGCCTTTCCCGTGGACTCTCGTGACCGTGGGAGCCAGCTCCTCGGCGAAGGTCTCAAAACATTTCGGACAGCCCGCGCCCTTCGTTGCGAAATCCCTCAGGGTCGATCCGCATACGGGGCAGGTCTTCTCTTCCTTTTTGTCCTTCTGAGTCCCGGAGCCGAGCGCCCGGTCGCCGCCGAAGAAGCCCTGAAGGAGTCCGTTCAGCGTCTTCATGGGGCTCTGCAGAAACGGCTCGTCGAAGAAGGGATCGAATTCGTCGAAGAAGCGGTCCGCGTCGAACTTCGGCAGCTCGTCCGCCTCCTCCATCTCCTTCGCGCAGTTTCCGCACAGCCGCAGGGTCTTCGTCACCCCGTTCACGTTTTCGTGATAGTAATAAGTGGCTTCGTTCTTTCCGCATTTTTCACAGAGCATGTCCAAACCCTCCGCTTTCGTCTATGGTTTTCTTTATTGTACAGTATAGTCCGTCCGGCGCTCGTTTATGCCGTCACATCATATAGATCAGAAGCATCCGCCGGAAGATTTCCGCCCGGAGCGCGTCCCGCTTTTCCGCCGGACAGCTCTCGAGGGCCGATTCCGTCATGGCCTGCGCCGCGAGCTTGCTTTCCCGCTCGGTCATGATCCCGTGATCCGTCAGGTTTTTGAGATACGCCGCCGCGTCCGCCTCGCCGAGGGACGAACCGACCGCCTGAAAGAAGTGCATCAGGTATTCGCTCCGGCTCATCTGGACCCGCACGATCCGGATGTATCCTCCGCCGCCCCGCCGGGAGTCGGTGACATAGCCGCGCTCGGGCGTGAAACGGGAGGTGATGACGTAGCTGATCTGCGAGGGAACGCATCCCAGTTTCTGCGCGAGGTCGTTTCTCCGGACCTCCGCGCGTCCTCCGCCTTCCTCCAGCATTTTTTCGATCATGGCGGCGATGTGATCCGAAAGAATCATAGCGGCCTCCTTCCCGAAGGGCGTCTCAGCTTTTGACTTTGACTTTCTTTGTCCTTCGTTGTGCCCCTATTATAGTCCGAAAGTCAGGAAAAGTCAAAGTCAAAGAAAGTCAAAAATTCGCTCTGAATCCGATCCAGAGCGATTTAGTTATGGATTATCTCCCGTTTTCTCACGAAATCTCGGTATTTCGCGGTTTTTGATCTTTCCGGAAGGTCAAAGATCGTTCAGCCCATCCCGTTGTACGCCTCGGCGAGAGCAAGCCATGTCGGGCGGTCCGCGCGGCCGGTTTCGGGAAGTCCGGCGATCCGCTGAAAGCACCGCACCGCCGCCTCGGTCTCCGCGCCGTACCGTCCGTCTGCGGGAACGCTGCCGAAGGGACAGTCCGCCTCGAGCCCGCGCAGGATCAGCTGGAGCCACAGCACGGCGTCCCCTTCGTCCCCCGGCCCCGCCTCCGTCTCCCGGATCCGGACAAAGACCGGCGCGCGCCTCTCCTCCTCTTCGGAACAGCAGGCGACCACGCTGTCCCATGTCTCCCGTCCGCAGAGCCCGGTGACGGGGAGACAGCGCATCTCCTGGAACGCCCGGACCGCCCGCTCCGTCGCCTCGTTCCACACGCCGCACACCGGGACCGTCAGGCAGCCCTCCCCCCACGCCGCGCCGAGCATGCACAGCATCCGCTGGAGCGTTTCGATCCGCTCCCGTTCGTTTGAAAGATTCGGCATCTAAATCCCCTCCTCCTTTCGCAAAGCGAAAATCCCGCGTCAGCCCGCCGGACTCACGCGCCGCCGTCAAGCCCCTGCCCAAGTCCGAGCACTCCGGCAAACTGGGTCTCGGCCCCGTATTCGCCCTCCTCCAGCGCGCGGTAGGCGTTCGAGAGGGATTCCCATGTGAAGGACGCGACGGCTCCGGTGGGATCGAGCCCCGCGATCCGCTGCCAGATACGCACCGCTTCTTCCGTCTTCGCGCCGAAAATCCCGTCCTCGGTCAGCGGCGGGATCCGGCCCCCAACCTGCCCGATCCGGTTCAGCCAGCTCTGCACGAGGCGCACGTCCTCTCCCCGGCTCCCGCGCCTCAGCACCGTACCGGGATAGGGCGGCGTATAGACCGGGAAATAGTCCGGCGGAAGGGAGTCCCGGTAGATCATGTACCGCCGGTAGAGCAGCTCCCACGTCGCCCGGTCCACCACGCCCGTCACGGCAAGGCCCGCGTCCCGCTGAAAGTCCTCCACCGCGCCCCTTGTGACCGGCCCGAAAATGCCGTCCGTCTCCACGGGCCGCACCGTCTCGTCAAACCGGGAGACAAAGGCGAGGAAGTATTGAAGCTCCCGCACCTCGTTCCCCCGAAGCCCTTCGTACAGCCGGTCGCCGAACAGCACGGTCACGTCCTCCGGCGGAACGCCCTCCGCGTTGAGATCGGACAGCCGCTTCACCGCCGCGTAGATCCTTGCGATGGCGTACCACGTCCCCCGCCCCACGATCCCGTCCGCCTCGAGGCCGAACTGCCGCTGGAACGCCTCCACCGCGTCCACGGTTTCCGCATTGTACACCCCGTCGAGCCGGGAGATCTTCGGAATGCCGGGGTAGTTTTTCGAAATCCGGTTCAGACGCGCCTGAATGAGATACACGTCGTCCCCGAAGCTCTCGGCCCCGAGCGGCTCCCCGGGATAGCTCTCCCGCACGCCCTCCACCGGCACGTCGGACACGATCTCCACGTCCTCGCCGTAATAGTACCGTAAAATCTCGATCGGCGAGAACCCCGCTCTGGCCAGCTCCACGGATCCCCACTGGGACAGCCCGCCGCACTGAACCTCGATCCCGTCGCAGTAGAGGGCGAAGAGGGGCTGGATCTCCCCGCGCCGCCGGACGTAGGAGTTGAACACCCCGTCCACGAGCCGCGAGACGTTCTCGAAGATATCCCGCCCGTAGACGAACGACTGGTCGATCGAGGTGGAATTGGTCAGATCGAAGTCGTACCCGCGGCTCGGATAGTACTCCGTGTAGATCCGGTTCAGCGCGAAGCTGATCTGTGCGTAAATGTTGGCAAGGAGCGCGTTTTCGGGCCATGTCGGATAGATCTCGCTCGACGCCACGTTTTTGATGTAATCCGCGAAGGACACCGTCACGTTGCGCGCCTCCGCCTCGGGCCGTCCCAGATGGACCGTCACCGTCTCCGGAATCACCGGAATCCTCGCCCCGTTCACAGGCTCCCTCCTTCCCCGTCTGCGGAAGAAACGGATCCGCGGACTCCTCCCGACACGATCCCGTTCCGGCCGCCGATATCCTCCCGCCGCAGTCCGCCCGGCTCGAGCGATTCCGACCCCGGCGTCTCGTACAGCACCACCTGACCGGGCGCGAACTCCCCGACCGACGCGCCTATGGGCTGCAGATCCACGCTCTGCCTGGACACGACGCCGGAAAACACTGGAACCCCGACCGCTTCCACCGTATAATACCCCGCCGCCCGGACCGTCACGTTGTACAGCGCTCCCGCTCCCCCTTCACCGGGTTCCGTCGAATCGGCGGCGGGCGGCGCGGGAAGTCCGACAGCCCCGGTCAGACCGTCCTCCCCCGTCCGCAAAATCCGGATCACGTCGCCCTCCGTCCCCGGCTCGTATTCCGAAACCGTCACAAACGCCCCCTCGACGGGCAGCGTTCCGTTGGCTTCGGTCACGAACACCAGAAGAAAACCCGTTTCACCCATGCGCAACACCTCCTGAATCTGCTTTCTCCCTCAGTGTATGCGCATTCCGGAAAACCGTCCCTTTTGGCGGGAATATTCATTCGTATTCACTGTTATGCACAAATTCAAGTATATATTGATTTTCGAATTTTGCCATTTGTTGGCGGTTTTCATGCCATAAATTGGCATTTTTCGACCGATCGTTTTGCCATTCGGCGGCAATGTTCACAGATTTTCGGCAGTTTCACGCAAATTTCGGCAAGCTGTGCTTGAATTTTGAATTTTCCGTAAATTCAAGAACGGCTTTATTGCAATCGGGCCGGGTTTGTGCTATCGTGGAGATGCGGATCCGAACACGACAAACGCACGAACAATATACATCGATATGCAGAAAAGGAGAGACGAACATGACGGACAGAACGATCATCGGCCAGCGCATCGCGGAATTGAGAAAACAGAAAGGACTGACGCAGGCGGAGCTGGCGGACATGCTCGGCGTCACCCATCAGGCGGTGTCCCAATGGGAGAGAAGCGAGACCCTGCCGGACATTCTGACCCTGCCCCGGATCGCCCAGATCTTCGGAGAAAACATCAACGCCATCCTCGGACTGGAGGAGACAAAGGGAGAGTCCGCGGAACAGGCGGAAATCACGGAGAAGGAAAATGAACCGGCGGACGAGGCTCAGCCGGTCATGAAAGAAGAAGCGGAGCCCGCGGAGGCCGCCTTTCCCTCCGGAGAAGCGGAAGCCGAAGAGCCGGAGGCAGAGACGGAGAACGAAGACGGAGCGGATCACGGTGACGTTGTGCGTATCGATATCCCGCCGATCCGGATCCCCGGAATGCCGGAAATCACCGTCCCGCCCGTCACGATCCCGAAAATCGGCACGGCGGCGGACATTCTGAATTCCGACGAGCTGAAAAAGCAGATCGAAGAAGCGGCGGAGAACGCGCGGAATCAGCAGAAGGACATGGAAAAGATCATGTTGGAAAAAGCGGAGGAAGCCCGCCGGAAGAGCGAACGCATACGCAGTCAGGCAGCCGAAGCCGCGGAGAAGGTACGCGCGGAAGCTGAGAAGATGCGCGGGGAAGCGATGGAAAAAGCGCGCGCGGAAGCCAAAAAAACACGGGAAGCCGTAAGAGCCGAAGCGGAAAAAGTCCGGGAAGCAGCAAGAAACGAAGCCATGAGAAAGGCGGAAGCAAGCCGCGCCGTTCCTCCCGTGCCGCCGATCCCGCCTGTTCCGCCGATCCCTCCGGTACCCGGCAAGACGACAGAGGCTTTTATGAAGGAAACGGAATCCGATCTTGAAACCCGCTCCATGACCGCGCAGGAGGGGGACAGCGGCGAACACATCCATGTGAACCCGGAGGGCTGGTCTCTGCCCGCCTCGGAGGAGACCGTGGACTTCGGGGGCGAAGAGGGAGAATACGAGATCTGCGTCGTGAAGGACGGAAAGGTCGTCGTCTCGTTCAACGGCAACCCCGCAAGGTTCCTCCACATCCATGTGCACGGCGTCGGCGGATCGCTCCGGTCCGAGCTGTCCGTAACGGTGGAGGGCGACGTGAACGGCCGGGCGGACAGCGGTCTTGACATGCTGGTGCGGGGGAATGTGAACGGTCCCGCGAACGCCGGTCTGAATCTCACCTGCGGCGACGTGGCCGGGAACGCGAACGCCGGACTGGAACTGAAATGCGGCGCGGTCTCGGGCAAAAAATCCGCGGGAATGGGAGTCCGTGAAGAAGGCGCGAAGGAAGCGGAGGACGGCTCTTCCTTCACGGCGGACGGCAAAAACGTCACGATCAACGGCCCCTATGCCGGGGATCTCTCGACGGCGGCGGCGGTCACAGTGAACGGTCCCGTGGGGGGCAGCGTGGTCTCGACCGCGTCCGTTCAGGTCAACGGGGACGTGGAAGGCGACGTGACGGCTCAGGGCGACGCCACCGTGACCGGCGATATCAACGGAGAAGTGAGCGTGGGCGGCAAGTTGTCCGTGTACGGCGACATAGACGGAGACGCTTCCGCCGGGGGCGATATCGTCGTCGAGGGCGATGTGGACGGGGACGCCTCGTCCGGGGGCAGCATGACCGTATTGGGCGATATCGAAGGCGACGTGACCGGCGTGGGCGGGGATCTCTCCGTGGAAGGCAGCGTCTCGGGCGACTTCGGCGGTCTGGCATCGGCGGACGGAAAGACCGTCACCATTTCGGGCGACTACGACGGGGATCTCTCGGGAGCCGCCAGCGTCACGGTCAACGGCGACGTCAACGGCGATATCAGCGACGCGAAGGACGTGAAGGTCGAGGGCAGCGTGTCGGGGGATCTGAACGACTGCGGCGCGGTGACGGTCGGCGGAGAGGTCAACGGAGACGTGGATGCGGGAGCTGTCGCGGTGTCCGGAGACGTGAACGGGGATCTTTCCTCCTCGAAGGACGCGGAGGTCGGCGGAAGCGTGTCCGGAGATTTGGACGCGGGCGGCAGCGTGTCGGTCGGAGGCGGCGTCGGAGGAGACGTGAGCACGGGCGGCAAGGTCTCGGTCGGCGGGGACGTCAACGGGAACATCGACGCGGGCGCGGGCGTGACCGTGGAAGGCGACGTGGCGGGCGATATCGACGCCGCGAAGGTCATTGTCAACGGGAAACGGGTGGAATAAACCGCCGCCCGATCCAAGAGAATCCGGGCGGGTCTCTCACAGGGAGGGGCTCCCCGGGTTCTTTTCTTTGCAAATCCCTTGCAATTCCACGGCGGATCCTGTATAATGAAGGTTGAAATTCTTCATCCCCGAGGCGACTATGAAAACCATTGCGCTGACCGCGTCCACCATCGAAAAAGGATTCAAGCTCTATGAGCGATATACGGAGTACGTCCTGCTCGGAGGGCGGGAGATCGGGGAGGTCGTCTGCCCGGTGATCCTGCCCTTTACCGAAGATCCCGCCGTCATCCGCGCCTATGCCGGGGCGTTCGACGGCTATCTCTGCACCGGCGGCGACGACGTGGATCCCATGTATTACGGAGAGGAACGCCATCCGGCCTGCGGGGAAGGCGAACCCGCGAGAGACCGCTTCGAGCTGGCCCTGCTCCGGGAGCTGATCGCGCTCGACCGCCCTGTCTTCGGCATCTGCCGCGGGATTCAGGTCATGAACGTCGCGCTCGGTGGGACGCTCTGGCAGGATATCTACGCGCAAGCATTGGGAACGGCTCGCCCGCATTTTGAGGATCTGCCCGAGGGAAGACGGCACACGGTCTACGCCTCCGGCTCCCTCGCGCGGCTGACCGGATCGTCCCGCCTCCGCACCAACTCCTTCCACCATCAGGCGGTGAAGGATCCGGGAGCAGGGCTGGAGGTCAGAGCGAGGTCCCACGACGGGCTGATCGAGGCGGTGGAGTCCTCCGCGCTCACCTACTACAAGGCCGTCCAGTGGCATCCCGAAATCTCCCCCGACGATATCTCCCGCGCCCTCATCCGCGATTTTCTCACGCACTGCGGCTGAGCCGAAAGCTATAGTGTGTTCACACTATTAAAGAAGGAAACCCTTCGGGTTTCCGGATTAATTGCCCTGCTCAGGGCGGGAGGCACGGGGGGACACCAGCTCTGGCCGCAGGTTTCCCCCCGTGCGGGGGTTTCCTTGGCCATATGGCATAACAGGACAGCTCGCCATTGCATCCAGATTTGACTGTTCATCCCACTGTCCTCGCGCGGACTATATGTGTGAAGCCGAAACATGCGATGAATTCCGTCTTCGCCGAAATTCATCGGTTTGCTCTGCCCAAAGGGGCGACGCAAACAGCGATCGAAACGCGCATGAAAAGAATGGGCTGAGAACGGTAGATATCATTCCCCTTTGCGCCGCAACAGACCGGTTCAGCACTTGTCTCACATGTGTTTTGGCCGGTTGTGTGAACACATCCCAAATCACATTGAACCGAGGAGGCCGCCATGAATCAAGCGCTCTACGACACGATCGTCTCCCACCGCCAGCGGGAACTGCGTACCGTCACCCTCCCCGACCGCGCATCGGAATACGCCGCCGCCGGACTCTCCCCCCGCGCGCGCATGTCCGACCGTTTTGTCCGGCTGATGGACGCGGAGACGCCTCATATCCTGCCGGGGCAGAAGATCGTCTTCCTGCGCACCGTGAACCGGCCTTATGACTGCTTCACCGAGGCGGAATGGGAGGAAATCCGGTCCGAGCACTTCATCCACGAGCTCGGCTACATCTCGAACATCTGCCCGGATCACAGCTTTCTATTGAAAACAGGACTGCTCGCGGCAAGGGACTTTGCGGACGAATACGGGCGGGCCGACATCGACGCGCTGCTTCGCCTGACAGAGCGATACCGCGAAAAGGCCCTCGAGGAAGGACAGACCGACGTGGCCGAGGTGCTCGCCAAAGTCCCCGCCGCCCCCGCCGAAACCTTCCGGGAAGCGCTCCAGTTCTTCCGGATCGTCCACTACGCGCTCTGGGCCGAGGGGAATTACCACAACACTGTAGGCCGTTTCGACAAATGGATGTACCCGTGGCTGAAACACGATCTCGACGCGGGGATCCTCACCGAAGACGAAGCGTACGAGCTGCTCCTCGACTTCTTCCTCTCCTTCAACATCGACTCCGATCTCTACAACGGCATCCAGCAGGGCGACAACGGCCAGTCCATGATGCTCGGCGGGGACGACGGGGCGGGCGGCGAGATCCGGAACGAGCTCACGGAAATGTGCCTCCGGGCGTCCGGGGAGCTGAAGCTGATCGACCCGAAAATCAATCTGCGCGTATCGGAAAAGACGCCCCTCTCCGTCTACGAGGCGGGCACGGAGCTGACGAAGGTCGGCCTCGGTTTCCCGCAGTACTCGAACGACGACACGGTGATCCCGGCGCTCGTCTCCCTCGGCTACGATCCGAAGGACGCGGCGGACTACACGGTGGCGGCCTGCTGGGAATTCATCATCCCGGGTCTCGGCATGGAGATCGCCAATATCGGCGCGATATCCTATCCCCTCGCCGTGGACCGGGCGTTTCACCGGGATCTTGCGCATGCCGAAACCTTCGACGACTTTACCGCCGCCGTGGAGCGGGAGATCCGCGCCCAGACGGAAGAGATCATGGCAAAGGTAAAAGACGTCTGGTTCGTCCCCTCCCCCTTCCTCGATCTGCTCTACGGCGGGCGGGATATTTCGAGAGGGAACAAATACAACAACTTCGGCATCCACGGGACGGGGATTTCCTGCGCCGCAGACTCCCTTGCGGCCGTCAAGACGCTCGTGTTCGACGAGAAATCCGTGACCGCGGAGGACTATATCAAAGCGGTGGACGCCGATTTCGACGGGTACGACGAGCTGCTCCACCGGCTCCGGAACGAGCTTCCGAAAACCGGATCGGCGGATCCCCGGGCCGATCGCTGGCTCGTGTGGCTGACCGAGGCCTTCCACCGTTCCGTGGACGGGCGGACGAACGAGCGGGGCGGGATCTGGCGCGCGGGAACCGGCTCGGCCATGTTCTACCTGTGGCACGCGGCGGAAATCGGAGCGTCCCCGGACGGACGGAGGAAGAACGAGCCCTTCGCCGCAAACTACTCCCCCTCCCTCTTCGCCAAGATCGGCAATCCGGTGGATATCGTGAAGAGCTACACCGCGCCGGATCTCAAAAAAGTCTGCAACGGCGGGCCGCTGACGCTGGAATTCGACGCCGCCGTCTTCGCGGAGCCGGAGAACTGCCGAAAGGTCGCCTCCCTCGTGCGGACCTTCATCCTGCGGGGCGGCCATCAGCTCCAGCTCAACGCCGTGAGCCGCGACGCCCTTCTCGACGCGCAGGCACACCCGGAAAACCATGCCGGCCTGATCGTGCGGATCTGGGGCTGGAGCGCGTACTTCGTGGAGCTGGACAGAGGCTTTCAGGATCATGTGATCCGGAGACACGAATATTCAGTTTAAGGAAAAACAACGTATGGAACATATCAAGGAAATCATCCTCTGCAAATACGGAGAGGTCATTCTGAAAGGGGCGAACCGCTCGACCTTCGAAGCGCAGCTGCTCCGCGACGTGAAGCGCAGGGCCGCGCTCTTCGGACACTACGACATCCGCGCGCGTCAGTCCACGGTCTATGTGGAGCCGCTGGACACGGATGCGGAAGACGCCATCGATGGGGTCTTTGCCCAGCTGAAAAAGGTCTTCGGATTCGTCGCCCTCTGCAAGGCCGCGGTCTGCGAGAAGGACATGGACGCGATTCTGGCGGCGGCGAAGGCCTATCTGCCCGAGAAGCTCGCAAACGTCTCCACCTTCAAGTGCGAATCCCGCCGGAGCGACAAGCGATTTCCTCTCTCCTCCCCGGAGATCTCGGGCGAGGTGGGCGGCGCGGTCCTCGAAGCCTGTCCGCATCTGACGGTGGACGTGCAGAACCCGGACGTGGTGGTGAAGACGGAGATCCGGGAGGAATACGCCTACATCCACGCCGGTCAGGACAAAGGCGCGGGCGGCATGCCCCTCGGATCGGCGGGCAAGGGGATGCTCCTGCTCTCCGGCGGCATCGACTCTCCCGTCGCCGGATACCGGATGATGAAGCGCGGCATGACGGTGGAGTGCGTACACTTCGAGTCCTTCCCCTATACGAGCGAGGCGGCGCGGGAAAAGGTCTTCGAGCTGGCCAGAGAGCTCGCGGAATTCTGCGGGACGGTCAAGGTGCACGTCATCTCCCTGACCCATATTCAGGAGGCGATCCGCGATCACTGTGAGGAGGACTATTTCACTCTTCTCTTGAGACGCTTCATGATGCGGCTGGCTTCCCGTTCGGCGGAGGAGAATTCCTGCCCCGTTCTCGTCACGGGAGAATCCCTCGGTCAGGTGGCCTCCCAGACGCTCAAAGCCATGGTCTGCACCGAGGACGCCGCGGACCGCCCCGTCTTCCGGCCTCTGGTGGGCATGGACAAGGAGGAGATCATCGAAATCGCCCGCGAGATCGGGACCTTCGACACCTCCACCCTTCCCTACGACGACTGCTGCACGGTCTTCACGCCGCGCCATCCGAAGACCCAGCCGGAGTTATACAAAGTGGTAAACGAGGAAAACCGCATCGACGCCGCCGCGCTGACCGACGAGGCATGGGAAACCCGGCACTGCGTCGTTCTGCGTCAGGGCGAATAAACCGCCCCTCGACAGACCCTCTCAAAGGAGCAGCATCATGAAACTGAACGATTACAATCTCTCTCTTCTCTGCGATTTCTACGAGCTCACCATGAGCCGCGGCTATTTCAACACCCCGCTCAGGGACAGGATCGCCTATTTCGACGTCTTCTACCGCCGGGTTCCGGACGGAGGAGGATACGCCATCGCCGCCGGACTCGAGCAGATCGTCCATTATATTGAAGATCTCCATTTCGGCGAGGACGATATCGAATTCCTCCGCGCAAAGGGCATCTTCGACGAGGCGTTTCTCGGCTATCTGCGTTCGTTCCGCTTCACCGGGGATATCTGGGCGGTTCCCGAGGGCTCCGTGATCTTCCCCTACGA
Source organism: Oscillospiraceae bacterium (assembly GCA_015065385.1). GTDB lineage: Bacteria > Bacillota > Clostridia > Oscillospirales > CAG-272 > UMGS1696. The sequence goes on from SVQK01000097.1 coordinate 81,267, forward strand.
GCCGATCTTCACGGTCCGCGCCCCGATCATCGAAGCGCAGCTGATCGAGACCTACGTCCTTCTCGCCCTGAATCACCAGTCCCTGATCGCCACGAAGGCCTCCCGCATGGTCCGCGCCGCCGAAGGCCGTCCGATCTCCGAATTCGGATCCCGCCGCGCGCACGGGGAGGACGCCGCCGTCTCCGGAGCGAGAGCCGCGTACATCGGGGGCTGCGCCTCCACGGCCTGCACGCTCTCCGACCGGCTTTACGGCGTCCCGGCGTCCGGTACCATGGCCCATTCGTGGGTGCAGATGTTCGACAACGAATACGAGGCCTTCACCGCCTACGCGAAGCTCTATCCGAACAACCCCTGCTTCTTGGTGGACACCTATTCCGTGTTCGGCTCCGGACTTCCGAACGCCATCCGCGCGGTCAAGGACGTCCTTTGGCCGATGGGGCTGAAAAAATGCGCGATCCGCATCGACTCCGGAGACTTGGCGTACATCACGAAGAAGGCGCGGAAGATCCTCGACGAAGAGGGACTCACCGACTGCCGGATCGTGGTGTCCAACTCCATCGACGAATACCTGATCCGGGATCTGTTGAATCAGGAGGCGAAGATCGACGCCTTCGGGATCGGCGAGCGGCTCATCACGGCGAAATCCGACTCGGTCTTCGGCTGCGTCTACAAGCTGGCGGCGGTAGAGAACGGGGACGGCGTCGTGATCCCGAAGATCAAGGTCTCCGAGAACGCCGCGAAGATCACCAATCCGGGCTTCAAGAGAGTCTGGCGGTTCTACGCCAACGACACGGGCAAGGCCGAAGCGGACCTCATCACCATGCGCGACGAGCCGGACATCGATCAGGACGCGCCCTGCGAGATCTTCGATCCGGAATTCACATGGAAGAGAAAGGTCCTCACCGACTTCACGGCCCGTGAGCTTCTGGTTCCCGTCTTCGAAGGCGGCAGGCTGGTCTACTCCCTCCCCCCGCTCGACGAGATCCGGGATCACTGCGCGCGCGAGCTGAACACCATGTGGAAGGAAGTTCTGCGCTTCGAGAATCCGCACGACTACTATGTGGACCTCTCCGAAAAGCTCTGGACCGTCAAGAACGCCATGATCTCCCGCTACATCAAGGGCAACCATGACGAATAAAGCATTCTCCGTCCCGGGGTGCGCCTCGGGGCGGTGCCGTCTCTGCCCCCGGATGTGCGCAGCTGACCGGGGAAGCCGGAGCGGATTCTGCGGAGCGGGCGAAGAAATCGAGGTTTCGAAGATCATGCTCCACCACTGGGAGGAACCGCCGGTCTCCGGTCCCGATCCGACGGACGAGGGCCACGGCTCCGGCGCGGTCTTTTTCGCCCACTGCTCCCTAGGCTGCGTCTATTGTCAGAACGGGAAGATCAGCCGCCCCGCCTCCCTTGGGATCCCGTATTCTCCGGACGCGCTGGCGGACGAGTTTCTCGCGCTCCAGTCCCGCGGCGCGTACAACGTCAATCTGGTGAGCCCGACCCACTACGCGGACCGGCTGGCGGAGGCGGTGGATCTGGCAAGAGAGCGCGGGTTGACGGTCCCGGTGGTTTGGAATACGGGCGGATACGAGCGGCCCGAAACGATAGACGCCCTTGCGGAGCGGGGAACCGCGGACGTCTGGCTCACCGATTTCAAATACGCCTCGCCCGAATCCGCCGAACGCTGGTCCCGCGCCCGGGACTATCCGGAAACCGCCGCCGCCTCCCTCGTGCGGATGATCAGAGCCGCGGGCCCGTGCGTCTTCTCCCCGGACGGGATGATGAAGCGGGGCGTGATCGTGCGCCATCTGGTACTGCCGGGACGAAGGGAGGAGTCTATAGCCGTTCTCAGAACCGTGGCGTCTCTTGCGGACGTGAAGTCGATCCGCCTCTCCCTCATGGCGCAGTACACTCCGGATTTTCTCCCCGCCCCGCCCGATCCCGGGAACGGTCAGCCGGATCCGTACAAGTCCATCCGCCGGAAGGTAACGACCTACGAATACGAAAAGGTCGTCGAGGAGGCCGCCCGCCTCGGATTCGAAGGCTGGACGCAGGAACGCTCCTCGGCGACAAAACGGTTCACGCCGGATTTTTAGGAGAACATATTTTCCGGTTTCCCTTGACAGAAAAGAACTCCCGTGATATACTATATTCTGAAATCGTATATCACAGGAGTTTTTGTCATGGAAGCGATCAATTTTGAGCGGGTCACAGCCTGCGGGGAATGCTGCGACGGGTGCGCGAAATTCAAGGAAGGAAAGTGTCCCGGCTGCATCGAATCCGACGGGGACGTCCCGGAATGGAAGGAATCGGGCGGCTGTCCCATCCACAAATGCGCAAGGCGGCACGGCGTTCAGTTCTGCGGCCTCTGCGCGGAATTCCCCTGCGCGTGGCTGAAGGAGAAGATCGTGTGGAATCCTCACGCGATCGAGCATCTTGCTGAATTGGCGGAAGCGCGGAAAAAACAAGGATAACGCACGGTCCCGTCTGCCGCGCTCATTTTATTGCTTTTCGAAGATCGAGACATATTCCGGCGGTATCGTGAAGCAGGGGATCTGTTTTTTCCCGTCCGCCTCCGGCCATTCGGCGGGGATCCCCAGCGTCAGCCGCCACACGCCGTCGATCTGCCCGAGCCAGCCTGCATAGACGGTCGGAACGGGGCAGTCCCCGTATGCGGCGTAAACCTCCGCCATCTTCTGGCGCTCGTTCACAGCAAAAATCTCGTCGGTCTCCCATATGAAATCCTGCTCTGCCAGTGAGAGAACCGCGCCGACTGCCCGGCAGAATTCCGCGTCCCGGCGGATTTCCTCCTTCCACCACACAAGGCCGATCTCCCCGGACTGCGGGATTTCATAATCCTCCCGGACAAGCAGGGTCCGGTCGAGAAAATCCCTCAGCACGACGAAGGTATGGGACGGATCTTCTTGAACCTCGTCGATTTCCCAGCCGTCCTTTGTCCGCGCGACCGTTCTTCCCTCGTGACAGCGGCCCGTGACAGCGATATAGTCCACGCCGCGCCAGAGGATCCCGACGCCGGTCCGTTCCGCACTCCGATCCGAAACGAACGCCCCGCCGCGGATCAGGCGGAACAGCGGAAAACCGACGAGAAGAAGCGCGATGACCGCAGCCCGGACGACGGTGGTTTTTTTCACCCGATTTCCCCTCTCATCGTCCGGATCGCCAGCATCATGGCGTGGGCTGCGGTGAGGCGGCGGATCTTCGCGCGGTCGTTCTTGCCGTTGAAGTGCCGCGTTTCCGTATAGATCTCCTTTTCCGTCGAGACGCCGAAGCACACCGTTCCGACCGGCTTTTCGGGCGTTCCCCCTCCGGGACCGGCGATCCCCGTCACGGACACGGCGATATCCGCCCCGCACACCCGTCTCGCTCCCTCCGCCATGGCCGCCGCGCATTCCTCGCTCACCGCGCCGACCGACGCGAGGATCTCATGCGGAACGCCGAGGACGTTTTCCTTGACCTCGTTCGCGTAGGAGATGATCCCGCCGACGAACACGTCCGACGCGCCGGGAATGTCCCCGACGGTCGATCCGATCATGCCCGCGGTGCAGCTTTCCGCCGTTGCGAAGGTCATGCCCCGTTTCCGCAATTCTCCTATGAGGGTGGTCACCACGGAGTTTTTCGCGTCGAACGGGTTGTCCGTTTCGGCGTAAATGGTCGGGGCGACCTCGGTCCGCCGGATCTCTTCGATCTTCTCCCGGCACATCGCCTCGGCTTCCTCAAGCGATTTTGCCCTTGCCGTCACCCGGATCCGCACCTCGTGCTCGCAGGCATACGGCGCGACCGTCGGATTCTCGGACGCCTCCATCATGGGTCTTAGGATCTGTTCCGCCGCCGATTCGCCGATCCCGTACAGATGGAGGTTCCGGCTGTAGATCACGTCACCGGACAGGCGGGCCAGCCACGGCTTCGCGCATTCCTCGAACATGGGCTCGCACTCCGCCGGAGGTCCCGGAAGAAGGACGGCATACTTCGTCTTCCCGCCGATCTCCCCTTCGATCCCGAGCCCCGGAGCGGTTCCCCATTTGTTGTAGAACACCGCAGCGCCTTCGGGAACCAAGCACTGGGAGAGGTTGTTCTCGGTCATGGGACGTCCGATCCGCCGGAAGAACGCCTCGATATCCGCCCGCGTCGCCTCGTCGAAATACAGCTTTTTCCCAAAGGCTTCGGCGGCGGCGTTTTTCGTGATGTCGTCGCAGGTGGGGCCGAGTCCGCCCGTCAGGATCACGACGTCCGAACGGGAGAGCGCGAGATTCACCGCCTCCCTGAGCCGCTCCGGATTGTCCCCGACCGTGGTCTGGTGATAGGAGGAAAAGCCCATCGCGGCCATTTCCCGGGCGATGAACGCGCCGTCCGTATTGACGATATCGCCGAGCAGCAGTTCCGTCCCGACGCAGAGGATTTCACAGATCATGAATCGATTCCTTTCGTTATAACGGGGGAGGGCTTTCCGAAGAAAGATTCCTCCCCCTGCCCCCCTCTTCAAAGACTCTCACAGGGGGGATATTTCCGCTATGCTGTTTTTGGTTTGCCGCTTTACCATTCGACGATGTTTCCGCCGTTGTCCACGGACTCGAACGCCTTCATGATGATCCGGAGCACGGTGCGCATCTGGTCGTGGGTGACCATCTGCTCTTCCTTCCCGTCGATGGCGCGGACGAAATTCCGGTAGTAGTCGTGAACGTCGGACGCCGGGCGCGGAACATCGTATTCGTCGGTGGTGATGGAGTCGCGCGGCGCCATGGTCTTCGTCAGGCCGGAGCCGTTGACCACCGGGATCACGTCGCTCTCGTGCCATGCCTTGCACTTCACGACATGGGCCGGGACGCGCCAGTCGGTGATGACGGCGGAGCCCTTCTTCGCTCTCATATAGAACCGAGGCATGGCGATGAAGTTGTAGGTGCCGACCTCGATGTACGCGCGCTGGCCGGACGCAAACTCCAGATTGAGCTGGAACCCGTCGTCCACCTCGTCGTTGGTGATGTGGTCGAACCGGCACTGGACGGACTTGATGTCATAGCCGAGGATCATGCAAGCCTGGTCGATGAGGTGGATGCCCCAGTCGTACAGCATGCCGCCGCCGTATTTCTTGATGCCTCTCCAGTCGGAGGGGATCCCGCGGCTGCCGTGGATGCGGCTCTCGATGTTGATGACTTCGCCGATCTCGCCGGAATCGTGGATCTGCTTCATAGCGAGGGCGTCCACGTCAAAGCGGCGGTTCTGGTGAACGGAGAAGATCTTCCCGGCCTTGTTCGCGGCGGCGATCATGCGCTCGAGCGACTCCATGGAAAGGGTGACCGGCTTCTCGGAAATGACGTTCTTCCCGGCTTCGAGGGCGGCGATGGCGATTTCCTCGTGGACGTCGTTCGGCGTGGCGACGGTGACCAGCTCGATGGCGGGATCGGCGAGAAGCGCTTCTCTCGACTCGTAAACCTTCACTCCGTCCGCGGCGGCCTTCGCCTGCTTCGCGGGATCGATGTCGTAAATGCCCGCCAGACTCACCACGTCGCTTGCAAGAATGTTTTTAACATGGAACCCGGCGCCCATTCCGCCGTATCCGATCACTGCTGCCTGTTTCTTCATACGTTGACACTCCATTTCCCCGCCAGCATCGGCTGCGGTATGACAAATCCCCGGCGTCCGGCATGGGCTCGCGGCCTCGGAAAAGCGCCGGGCGCGTCGGATTGCTGATCCGATTCGGGACGGGACACGGACTGCGAACGTCCATTCCCCGTCAATTCTATTATATATAAAATCCGCATCCTGTCAAGGGATTTCTGGTGATTTTCTTCAAAGAATGAATCCGCTTCCAAAAACCGCCTCGGACATGGCCCGCCTCCCTCCGGAAAAGCCTGCGCGCCGCATTTGCGTCCGCTCTCTTGACAAGGCCCATGAAATTGCGTATAATGGAGTCAGTCAACCGGAAGGAGGTTGTGAAAATGTTCAGAAAAATCCTGATTGCCTGTCTGGCGGGGATCTGCGTCCTGACCTCCGCCGTCTCCTGCGCGAAGGACGAGTGGAAACAGGTCGACGGAGCGCCCGCAGAGCCTGCGGACAACGCCGCCGATGAGAACGCCGGCGCGGAACAGGCACAAGCCGCCGACGCCGGAGATGCCGCGGAAGCCGAACCGGAAGCCGCGCCCGAACCGGAACCCGAACCCGCGCCGGAGCCGGAGCCTGAGCCCGAGCCGGAACCCGTCCCCGAAATCGAATACGAGTACGAAACCGTGTTCGAGCTGGACTTCTCCACGATGGAAGACACGAACAAGCCTCCGTTCACCAACAACCAGGTCTCCGGCCTGCGGATCGAGGACGGGGTGCTCAAGGGCACGTCCACCGGCGGCGACCCGTTCATCACCTTCCAGCAGAAGCAGTTCCCCGCGTTTGATTTCAGCGAGGTGCAGCAGATCCAGCTGAAGCTGATGAATTACGGCGACGGGTATGACGGACAGCTCTTCTTCACCACCGACAGCGTGAGCTGGTCCGAACCCGCCTCCTACCGCTTCTCCATGTATTACAACGGGGACGACGGGGACGACAACGACTGGAACGAAATCGATCTCTTCACCGACGAGAGCGCGGACTGGAACGGCACGATCACCAATTTCCGCCTCGACCCGATGGTCACGACGGGCGACTTCGAGGTGGCCTACATCCGCTTCCTCAAGGTCACCGAAAAGCAGGGCTGATTCTCCCGTAAACAACACCCGCGGAACGCTTCCTTCCGGAACGCTCCGCGGGATTTTTATGCTGAGACAGCAAATTCCGACAACATTTTGTTTGTTGGCAGAGCAATAATCCGGTTACGCCATGTTCCCCTCGCTGTCGGACTCAGCCGATTCGCCGGATTCGGGCTGCTGTTCACGGTTCGCACCGGCTGAGGCCGACCGGACGGAGACTGTGGGCGTGAAGGTCACGTTCCCCGCCGCGTCCCGCACCCGGCAGCAAAGATACTGGACGGCGTACCGGGGATCGGGTCTGGCGGTGAGGGTCGGTTTGTCGTACCCCGCGGCCCATCCGGACATATCCTCCACTCGGTCCGCCGCCACGCCCCAGTACCATTGGTAGGAATACGGGGCCACACCGCCCGAGACCGCGGTGGTAAGGGTAAAGGATTCGGACGGATCCGCAAGAATCACGTCAACCGGATCGACCGACGCCCGGAGAAAATCCTTTTTCAGCTTTACCCGGTCCGTAACGCTCTTCGTTCCCGCGCTGTCGGTGACGATACAGTACACCGTGACCTCCTCGCTCTGGGAAAGCAGCTGCTCGGCGTCGTTCACATTCAGCGTGTTCGTCGTCTCGGAGGAAATCTGCTGGATGCTGACGGTCCGGGAGGAAAGCTCCTCGCGCCAGTCGTAGACGTAGGGAGGCCGGCCGCCGATGATCTCCGCGGAGAACGAAACGGCGGTATCCCCCGGCATCCGCAGTGCCCGGTCTTCCGGCTGTTTCAGCACCCGGAGCGCGTCAGAATAGGGCGTCACCCCGGCCTTTTCGGAGCGGGTCGAGCGTCCCTCGCTGTCCGTGACCACGCAGTAGACAAACACCGTCTTCGACACGGCGAAGGTGTCCTCCGGGAACGAGACGCTGTAGGTGCTGATCCGCTGTCCGGAGGTCTGGCTGACACTGGTCGGCGGGGAGTCCGTCTCCTTTTCGGTCACCCACCTGTAGATGTAGGGCGCGCGGCCTCCCGCGATCTCCACGGTAAAGGACGCGGTCTCGTCCTCCGTCATCAGGGCGACGGACACCGGATTTTTGACGATCCGGAGCGCGGTGTCCTCCGGGGTTTCTTCCGGGCCGAGGCTCAGGCTCTTCCGCTCGGATTCGAACATCATCCGGGTGAGGATCGCCGCGACCTCGCTCCGCCTGATGGGATCGGCCGGGTGGCAGAAATGCTCCTCGTCGCCCTGCACCACTCCGGCGCGGTAGAGCTTGTAGATCTGCGCCGCCTGCGGGTAGGTCATGGGCACGTCGGGGATCGATCCGTCCGTGACCCTGTTTTTGGCGGAGAGCGCCGAATCGGGTAGGGCGCGGGCGAAAATCCCCATGTATCCGGCCCGGTTAATTGACGCGTCCCAGTCGTACTCGCCGGAGATGATGCCCTTCATTCTGGCGTAATCCGCGTAGTTCTTGTACCACGGATCGCCGTTTGTCAGGTACACATCGCCCGTGAGGTATATCTGATTCATGCAGGCCGCCAGCTTCACGGCCTCCGCCCACGTCAGATATTCGTCCGGACAGAAGGTCGTTTCGGTCTTGCCGTTGACCAGTCCGCTGTCCGCCGCGATTTTGACGTCGCTGTAATACCACGCCTCGGGGGAGACGTCCGTAAAGCAGAGCGCTTCCTCCTCCCACGCCGCATCCTCCGCCGCAAAGGACGCGCAGGGAACAAGCCCCGCACAGAACAGGATTGCCAGAGCCAGCGTCACGAAGCGCTTTCTCATCTCGTTTCTCCTTTCGGTCCGCATCGATCACACCGTCGAACCGGCGGCGCGGGCGTTTCGCCTCTTTCCGATCCGCGCCGCGGCCGCCGACCGGTTTCATTCTGTATTATAGCACATCTTTCGGGGAAAGTCACCCGTCTTTTTCTTTTTTCGTTCTGCAAACCCACGGGACCGGCGGCATCCGAAGACGCGTCCGGATGGAAAACCGTGTATTCCCGGCGTAACGGACGCGTGCTTTTTTTCCTCGCCCCTTTACTTTCCCGGAAGAGTATGCTATAATAGTATAATATAGGGTAATTGTGGAGCGTATCGGCTGATTGTTCATATATTTTTTACAATTTGCTCTTCGCGCCGCCCGCAACATCCGTGTTCCCCCATGTGTTTACAGGACGAAACGCCAAAACAGATCGCGGCTGGGGAACGCGGAACTGATGCTGAGGAGATCCGCCATGGAGAATGTTCGCTTTGTTCCCACTCTGCCGTTCCGGTTCTCGGATCGGTTCAGGGCTTTTCTGACCGCGCTCATTTCCATGTCCCGCCGGGTTGAACCGCGCCGCTCCGTGACCAAGCCGATCCCTCCCGCCGCGCCCGAGAACGGAGTTCTCCGTGACGCCGCAGAGGACGGGGACCGCGAGGAGATCAACGCGCGCGCGGAGGCCATCCTGACACGGTACGGAAACAGCATCCTGCGCCTCGCCTACTCCTATCTTCACAATATGGCGGACGCGGAGGAAGTGGTGCAGGACACCCTCGTCCAGTTTTTGAAGACGGCGCCGACCTTCTCGGGCAAGACCCATGAGGAGGCGTGGCTCATGCGGGTAGCGGGCAATCTGAGCAAGAACCGGATCCGGTACAACCGCGTGCGATCGACGGACGAGCTGAACGACGAGCTGGTCGCGGAGGAGCGGGAGGACCTCTCCTTCGTATGGGAGGCGGTGAAATCCCTGCCGGTGAAGTACAGGGAAGTGATCCACCTCTTCTACCACGAGGGCTACAGCACCGCGGAAATCGCCGGGATCCTCCAGCGCAACGAATCCACGGTCCGCTCTTGCCTGTCGAGGGGACGAGCGCTGCTCAAGGAAATTCTGAAGGAGGCGTATGACTTTGAAGGGACGATATGACGAAATCATGGAAAAAATAACCCTGACGCCGGAGTCCCGCGCGCGCATCCTCGAGAATATCCGCGGCATGGATCTTTCGTCCTCCGGAGGAAAGAGCGGCACGCCGTACTGGAAACGCATGATGCCCGTCGCGGCGATGGCGGCCCTGGTTCTGACCGGCGTGATCGCTTGGCAGTGGTGGTCGAAGCCCGTGGTGATCCCCGATTCCGGCGACCCGACCTCTCAGGTCCCGCTGTCCCCGGGCGACGAGGATCCCGGGAACGCCCAGACGGTGGTCCGGGAGGCACAGAGCGCGGCCGAGCTGGAAACGCTCATGGGATTCCCGGTGGACGAGCCCTCGGGCCTGCCCTTTGCGGTCGAACGCACGGTATATAAAGCGTACTGGTACGGAATGGCGGAAGTGACTGCTTCGGGCGGCGGCCACAGCGCAAAGCTCCGCAAGCAGCCGGGGGAAGCCGACGTATCCGGAACAGCCGGAGCGGAATACCCCGCCATGACGGAGATCGAGCTCGGCGGCGCGGCGGTTTCGCTCAAGGGCATTCAAGCCGGGGAGCAGTACAACCTCGCCGTGTGGCAGTTCAGCGGGTATTCCTACTCCCTCGAGCTTTCGGGCGGCGCGGACGCGGACACCTTCGCCTCCGTGATCCGGGCGACGGTCCCGGGAATGGACAACTGAACATCGGGCGGCGGATTCTTCGGAGTCCGCCTTTTTTTGCGCTTCGAACACGCTTTTTTCTCCGGTTCAACCGCCGGTTGTTTTTCATCCTCCCCCTTCTCCCGAACGTCGCTTGCGGACAGGGACGGGGGGTGGTATAATCAAGGGGAAATCCATCGTCACAGGAGGCGCGGTATGATCGACAAGATCCATTTCGGAAAGCGGGCGGGAAGCCTGCGCAGAAAGCTCGGGATCACGCAGACGGAGCTGGCGGAGAGGCTCGGTGTGACGCCTCAGGCGGTGAGCAAATGGGAGGTGGGTTCCGCCCTTCCCGACATCGAATCCCTCCTTGCCCTCTCCCATCTCTTCGGACGCTCCGTGAACACCCTGCTCGAGGACGAAGATCCGATGGCAAAGATGAACGCCGGCGGGGAGATGCGGGATGGCGTGCGGATCTTCACGGGGGAGCGGGATCTCTCCGGATTCGACTCCTTTGTCCGCCATATCGTTCGCAATCAGATCATCCCCGAAAGCTGGGAAAGAGCAAATCAACCCGGCCGTCCCTTCGTCTCCGTCGGAAGGCGGATCGCGGAGCGCGGCGGAATGATTCTCGAAATCGGAGCGGGTCCGGGAGGAGGGTTCATGCCCTATGTCCTGCGGGCCGATCCGGAAGCGTCGGTCATCGTCTCCGATCTTCTGCCCGGAATCGCGGCGGAATGGAAACGGTTCCTCGACCGCGCGCTCGGATCGCCGAATCTCTGGTACGCCGCCTGCGACTTCACCGCGCTCCCCTTCCCGGACGACAGCTTCGACACCGTCTCGGACTGCGGCGGGATCGTCAACACGATCGGAGGGGAAAGAAAGGACGCGCTCCGGGAAGCGTACCGGGTCCTGAAACCAGGCGGAGCGCTCGAATCCTTCGGTGTGTTCGTTCCCCGCGAGGATCTCGCCGCCCTTCCGGATGAGATCCGGTCCGCCCTCGCCGCGCAGTATCCGGACGCCGCGGGAGACCTCTATGCGGAAACGCTCCTCGCCGGTTTTCGCAGGATCGACAGCGAGGTCGTCGGCGAAACCTGCACGGACAAGGACGACAGCGGATTCGCCGAAGGATGCCGTGCCCTCGGCGTGAATCTGCGCCGGATCGCCTGCGTCCGCACCTGCGTGAAGTGAGTTCCCGCGCAAGTCCGGCTCCATTCGAAAAAACTTTTCAAGTTTTTCGGTCCCAATTGGTTGACAGCTGTTAATTGTACTGATATAATTACCGTGTACAACAACAGACTGGAGGCCGCATTCATGAAGGAACTGAAAAACTATCCCCTTTACGAAGTCACCCCCGTCCACTCCGTGCGGGAGCTTCTGACCATGGCGGAGGAGGAGGCCGGAGATAAGATCGCGTTCCGGTTCCGCGCAGACGAGGAGACCATCCGCGACGTCACCTACCGGGAATTCGTCCGGGACGTGAACGCGCTCGGATCCGCCCTCACCGAAAAGGGGCTCGTCGGCGACCACATCGCGCAGATCGGCGAGAACAGCTACCGCTGGATCACCGTCTACCTGACCGTTCTGCAGGGGGACGGCGTGTATGTCCCCGTGGACAAGGATCTGCCCGAATCCGATATCATCAACATTCTCTGTCACAGCGATTCCACGGTCCTCTTCTTCACCCCGAAATACGACGACCTGATCCGTCAGAACGCGGACGGCGCGCTGTCAAGGATCAAGCTCTTCGTCCGGGTGGTGAATGACGAACACGCGTCGGCCGAGGAGTGCCGCGCGCCGTGGTTCGGGAACAGCCCGCGCTTTACTTCCTATCAGGAGCTTCTCGCCCGCGGCCATGAGCTGCTGGATCAGGGCTACGCCTACTACGCCGGGCATCAGAGCGGGGAATACGATCTGAAAATGATCGTCTACACCTCCGGCACTACCGGAATGGCGAAGGGCGTCATGCTCTCCGAACACAACCTCGTCTCCATCGTCTACTACGGGCTGCAGGTCTCGACGGTCTACGATACCTGCCTCTCCGTCCTGCCCTATCACCACACCTACGAGGCCGTGGCGGGGATCCTCGTCTCGCTCCATCACCACTCCACCATCTGCATCAACGACAGCCTCAGCAACGTTCTGAAAAACCTCAATCTCTACAAGCCGGATTATATCTATCTCGTGCCCGCCTTCGCCGAGGTCTTCTACCGGAAGATCTGGTCCACCGCGGCGAAAACCGGAAAGGAAGCCGGTCTGAAAGCGCTCATCAAGACCTCGAACGGCATGCGGAAGATGGGCGTCGATTTGCGGAAGAAATTCTTCAAGACGATCCACGAGTCCTTCGGCGGGAATCTGCGCAAGATCGTCTGCGGCGGCGCGCCCATCCGTCCCGAGGTCGGCGAGTTCTTCGACTCCATCGGGATCGATTTGATCAACGGCTACGGCATCACCGAATGTTCTCCCCTCGTGGCGGCGAACCGGGACTATTTCAACGACTGGAACACCGTCGGCTCTCCCCTTCCCTGCATCGAACTGAAATTCGACGACGTGACGCCCGAGGGCATCGGCGAGATCTGCGTCAAGGGCGACATCGTCATGCTCGGGTACTACAAGCAGCCCGAGGCGACGAAGGACGTTCTGACCGAGGACGGCTGGTTCTCGACCGGCGACTACGGCATGATGAACGAGCGCGGCCAGCTGATCATCACAGGCCGGAAGAAGAACATCATCGTGCTCGCCAACGGCAAGAACATCTACCCCGAGGAGATCGAGAACTACATCCAGAACATCCCCTATGTCAAGGAAGTGGTGGTCTACTCCCTCCGGAACGAGCACGGGGAGGAGACGAAGCTCTGCGCCGAGATCTTCCTGAACGAAGAAAAAGTTCAGGAAATGGGCATCACCGATCCCGCGGCCTCCCTGAAAAAGGACGTCGCGCAGGCCACCTCGACCCTCCCGTCGTACAAGGCGATCTCCAAGATCGTCATCCGGCAGAAGGAATTCGAGAAGACCACGACGAACAAGATCAAGCGGCAGAGCATTTCGGGATCGACTGTCGGATAACGGTCTTTCCCCATAAAAAATCATCGCTCGGCAAAAAATATCGCCCGGCAGTCATCCCCTGACATGCCGGGCGTATCTCTTTATAACAGTTCCCTGAATCTTCGTATCCGTGTGAACACGCTGTAATTTGCGTCGTGGAAGTTGGCGGCGCGGTTGAAGGCTGTGCGGCAGAGGAAGAGGATGTCCTCCCCTTCGATGAAGAAATCCACATACTGGAATCCGACCTCCGCGGGGGAAAGATCCCGGTAATCGAAGAGATCCTTCACCTTCGTCCACCGTTCCCCGTCCTCCGAGGCGATCAGGGAGAGCAGGTTCCTCCCGGACGGGTGGTTTTCGTCGAGATAACAGACGATGGAGAGATACCGGCGGCTCACCGGGTCATAGCGGATTTCAAACTTCGCGTGATTGCCCGGGAAGCGGATCATTTTGTGAAACGCAAGAGGCCGCTCCGGCTCGTCCGGGAAGACCTTCATCACGCAGGCCAGCCCGAAGGGAGGATCGCACCCTTCGATCTCATAGCGCATAACGTCGTACAGCCCTCCGTCCGGGAATACCGTGAGGCATCCCTCGATGCAGCCGGGACTGTTCCCCTTCGCCGCGCCCTCCCATGCGGGATCATAGGGTACGGGCGGCGCGAAGCTCCAGTTTCCCGCGTCGAGCAGATCGGCGTTTTCATCGACGGACGCGCACATCGCCGCGTGAGTGCCGGACGCCCACGATCCCCATTCGAGCGTCGCCCAGAGCCGTCCCCCGTACCGCACGACCGGCTGGGGATTCTTGTGGACGCCCTTCTGACGGAATCCGCTCGATCCCCGGAGCAGCACTGTCGGCATCCCGAATGTCGCTCCCCCGTCGTCGGACCGGCCGATCAGAAGATCCCCGTATTCGGTCGAGCAGGACAGCATATAGAGCGCGCCCCGGTGTACAAACAGCTTGCCCCAGAAGCAGGGGAAGAGCTCCGACACATACCGCCAGCTCCTCCCGTCGTCGTCCGAGCGGAAAATCAAGGTCAGATCCTGCGGCGCGCCTCCCTGAAACACGTCCATCGAGGCGAGCAGGAACCCGTCCGGATGGCGCGCGAGGGACGGCGAGCAGAGGCAGTGTCCCGAAAAGGAGTACGCCCCATCCTCGGGATGGAGGTAGTTGACCACGGAATCCCCGGGGACAAATCCGGGACGCGCCAGCCGGATGCGGCTGTGAAGATCTCCGGAGGACACCCGGAGCTCATAGTCCGCCCCGTCCTCGAGCCCCGTCAGCTCCGCGCCCGTCCGGTCCGTTTCCATCGACGCAAAGGGAGAATCCGAGCCCCGCTTTCTCCACTGAACCGCGTACCGCCGGTTTTCTCCCTCAAGCGGCAGCCAGTCCAGTGCGATCCGGCCCGGACCCGGACAGATCCGGCAGATATAGATTTCCCCCGTGTCAAACAAAAGGGGCTTGTACGGCCTGAAACTCCACTGTGTAACGCCTTTCATCCGAAACCCTCCCGATGTTGAAAAAGGACCTCGGAGGCCCTTTTTTGTTTGACCCGTCATCCTTTTCCGTCCGGCACATCCGCGCGGTCGGTGAGGATCGTTACGCCGTCCCCCGTGATCACGGCAAGCCCTTCTCCGACGGAGCAGGAAAAGATTGTCTTCCCGCCCGAGAGCGCTGTAACCTTTCCCGGCGCAACCGCCATCAAAGCGTCCGCATGGCCCCGCCGGATCCCGTAAAGTCCGCCGCTCTTTTTGCCGTCCGCTCCGTCCGGGATGGAAAACCGCACGGATTCGCATTCGATCCGGAGTTCGTCCCGGTTCGCGGAACAGACGCGCAGGACGACGGCTCCTCCCTTTTCCTTCCGATCGTTCTCCGCCATGGGTCAGACCTCGTTTTCCGCCGCTCGGCGCACGTCGTCGATGGTTCCGGCCATGAGGAACGCGGGCTCCGGGAGACTGTCGCATTCGCCGCCGAGGATCGCCTCAAAGCCGTTCACGGTGTCGGCGGTGCGCACATACTTGCCCTCAAGCCCCGTGAAGCCCTCCGCCACATGGAAGGGCTGACTCATGAACCGCTGCACCCGCCGCGCGATCCGGACCGTCTTTTTGTCCTCCGCGGAGAGCTCGTCCATACCGAGGATGGCGATGATGTCCTGAAGCTCGTTGTATCGCTGGAGCACCCGGGTGACCTCGACGGCGCAGCGGTAGTGACGCTCGCCCACCGTGTCGGGAGCAAGCATCCGGGAGGAGGATTCGAGCGGCGAGACCGCGGGATAAATTCCCAGCTCCACGATGCTCCGGGAGAGCACGGTCGTCGCGTCGAGGTGGGAGAAAGCCGTGGCGGGGGCCGGGTCCGTCAAATCGTCCGCGGGCACATAGATCGCCTGCACCGACGTGATGGAGCCGTTTTTCGTGGAGATGATCCGCTCCTGCAGCTTGCCCATCTCCGTGGCCAGCGTAGGCTGATAGCCGACCGCCGACGGAAGACGCCCGAGCAGCGCGGACACCTCGGATCCCGCCTGAGAGAAGCGGAAGATATTGTCGATGAAGAGGAGCACGTCTTTCTTCGAATGCTCGCGGAAATACTCCGCCATGGTCAGGCCCGCGAGAGGAACTCTGAGGCGCGCGCCCGCCGTTTCGTTCATCTGCCCGAACACGAGGGCGGTCTTGTTCAGCACCCCGGACTGCTTCATCTCGTTCCAGAGATCGTTGCCCTCCCGGGACCGCTCGCCGACGCCCGCGAACACGGAATATCCGTCGTGCTCGAAGGCGATGTTCCGGATCAGTTCCATGATGAGGACGGTCTTCCCGACTCCCGCGCCGCCGAACAGGCCGATCTTGCCTCCCTTGGCGTAGGGGGTCATGAGGTCGATGACCTTGATGCCCGTTTCGAGGATCTCCGTGACGGGGACCAGATCCGTGAAGTCCGGCGCGGAATGGTGGATGGGCCAGCGTTCGGTCGCCTCCACCTCCCCCGCCCGGTCGATCGGATCCCCCAGCACGTTGATCATCCGTCCGAGCGTGCCGTTTCCCACCGGGACGGAGATGGGCCGGTCCGTGTCGTACGCTCTCATGCCGCGGGACAGGCCGTCGGTGCTCTGCATGGAAATGCAGCGGACCTCGTGCTGATTCAGGTGCTGCGACACCTCGAGGGTGCAGTCCCCGTCCGCCTTCGGGATCACGACGGCGTGAAAGATATCGGGCAGATCCAGATCGTTGAACAGTATGTCCACCACCGGCCCGTTGATCCGGGTGATGATGCCCTCTTTTTCGTACATCATGAAAGCCTCCTTGGAGTTGGATCGCCCGTTCAGGGTCCGCTATCTTCCGGCGTTTCCTCCGGCGGTCTCGATGACGCTGGACGTCACCTCGCTCTGGCGTCTGTGGCTGATCTCCGCCGTCAGGGCGGCCGCGGTCTCCTCTGCGTTGTCGTACGCGGACCGCATGGTGGCAAGGGTAGCAGCCTGATGCCCCGCGCCCGCTTCGAAGATCCGGGAGAGAAAATCCGCGCGGACGCAGGCGTCGGCGGCAGCCCGGAGAACCGTCTCCCGGTCCGGCAGAAAGAGCGGCTCGATCCGGTCCCCCGCGCTCTCCCGGTCCCCCGATCCCGCGCCGCTCTTCAGGGGAAGGAGGACAAAGGAGTCGGGAACCTGCGTCAGGGTGTTGACAAACCGCTGCCAAACGAGAACGACCGAGGACGCCCGCCCCTCCTGCCAGAAGGACAGCGCGGCTTCGAGAACCGGTCCCGCTTCCGCGGCGTCCGGAGCGTCGGAGAGGACGAACGCGGCGTCCGGCTCGATCCCGCGGTCCCGGAAATGGGCTTCGGCGTGCCGCCCCGCCGTGATGAGCAGGGGCCGCCGGGGACTTTGGCCGATCAGACGGTCCGCGTACTCGTACAGCGCGATATTGTACCCGCCGCACAGCCCGCGGTTCGCTCCGAGGATCACATAACAGGGCGGCGCGTCCGGATTTCCCGCGGGATACGCCTCCGCGAGCGCGCTCCCGAACCGCTCTCTCAGCGCGGAGCATGCCCCGGCGTATCCGGAAAACCGTTCGAGGGCGGCGGAAATCTTCGAGAACTTCACGGCGGACGCGGTCTTCATCGCCCCCGCCATCTGCCCGGTCATTTCGACGCTGGCAAGATGCTTTTTCAGCTCGCGCAGATTCGACATATCAGGCCGCCTCGTCTTTCATCGCCGATCCGCAGTCCGCGGCCGCGCGCTTCAGCACTTCCCTCTCCTCGGGCGACAGCTTTCCGCCGAGCTTCAAAAGATTCAAAAGCTCCGGATACTTCTCCGCCATCCGTGCGGCAAGCAAAGAGGACCACGCCTCCATATCGCCGGGATCCACGTCTGCGGCGAGTCCTTCGGATACGGCGAAGATCACCAGAGCCTGCAGCCAGTCGGGAAGGGGCGCGTACCGCTTCTGTTTCAGCGCGGCCATCATGCGGCGTCCCGATTCGAGCACCCTTCTCGTCGCCGCGTCTACATCCGCCCCGAACTGCGTGAAGCCCGCGAGCTCGCGGTACTGCGCCAGATCCATGCGGAGGCGGGAGGAAACCTGCTTCATCAGCTTTGTCTGCGCGGCAGATCCCACGCGCGACACCGACAGCCCCACGTTGACCGCGGGACGCTGTCCTTCGTTGAAGAGGTCGGAATCGAGGAAGATCTGTCCGTCGGTGATGGAAATAACGTTCGTCGGGATATAGGCGGAAATATCGCCCGCCTGCGTCTCGATCACGGGGAGCGCGGTCATGGAGCCTCCGCCGTTCTCCGGGGAGAGCTGCGCCGCCCGTTCCAGAAGACGCGCGTGGAGATAGAAGATATCGCCGGGATACGCCTCGCGCCCGGAAGGACGTCCGAGCAGCAGGGAAATCTCCCGGTAAGCGACGGCATGCTTCGAAAGGTCGTCGTACACGATCAGAACGTCCTGTCCCCTGTACATGAAGTACTCGCCCATGGCGGCTCCCGCGAAGGGCGCGATATACTGGAAGGACGCGGACGCGGAGGCCGGCGCGCAGACGATGGTGGTGTACTCCATCGCCCCGTACTGGCGCAGCCTGTCCCGGATCTCCATGACCGCGGAGTCCTTCTGTCCGATCGCCACATAGATGCAGATTGTCCCGGTCCCCTTCTGATTGAGGATGGTGTCCACGATGATGGAGGTCTTGCCGGTCTGGCGGTCGCCGATGATCAGCTCGCGCTGTCCGCGTCCGATGGGAACCAGCGCGTCGATGGCGCGGATACCCGTGTGAAGCGGACGGGATACTGCCGCGCGGTCCGGAATGGAGGGAGCCGCGCATTCGATGGGTCTTCTCTCGTCGGTGAAGATCCGCCCGCCGCCGTCCAGCGCGCGCCCGAGGGGATCCACCACCCGGCCCAGCATGGCCTCTCCGACCGGAACGCTGGCGATCCGTCCCACGCGGCGCACCCGGGTCCCGCTCTCGATTTTGGCATAGTTCCCGTAGATGATGCAGCCGATGCGGTCGGCCTCGATGTCCAGCACCATGCCGCGCTCGCCGTTCTCGAATTCGACGACTTCGCCGTACATGATATCGGCCAGACCGTCCATCCAGCAGATGCCGTCGAACACGCTCAGCACCCGCCCGAGCTGGAACTCGCTCATGCCGTATGTCATGGAGGACACCGCCTCCGCCGCCTGACGCACCAGAGCCTCCGCGTCCTCACGGCCCGTGAGCGGCATATTCTCAAGCTCCCGGCGCAGCTGGTACAGCCGATCCTTGATCGTGAAATCGTACACCGTGTCGCCCACGCGGAACCGGAATCCCCCGATCAGCTCGGGATCCTCCCTGACCCAATAGGAGGGCTTGCCTCCGACCTCTTCGAGCATCGCCAACGCCCGCTCGCCGATCCGGTCCACGATGGACTGGGGGAGGGGCTCGGCGGAGGTGAGGGTCACATACAGCACGTCGTGCCGTTTCAGATACGCGATGTCTCCCGGGGTGATTTCCATTCTCCGCACGATCTCGTCGGCAAACTGCTCCTCCTTGGCGCGGATGGCGGAGCGGTAGGGCTCCCCGGCCATCATGGCGGCGGCTTTTTCGCAGACGGCGTCGATCAGCCTGTCCCGCGCGTCCGCCAGCATTTCGCGCCTGAGGGAGGTCACGGTGTCCTCCGTCCGGTTCCGGATCCGCTCCGCCTCTTCCTCCGCGCGGGATCGGATGGCGGCGGTCTCGCACAGAACGGACTCCGGCAGGGCGTCGGAAAAAGAGGCCGGGATCTTCGGCAGATCCGCGTCCGACTCCGCTTCCCCTTCCGCACGCTCCGCCTCGTCCAGTCCGCGTTTGACGCGCTCGAGACGATCGGAGAAGATCTTCGCCGCCGCCTTCCGTCCGAAGACGAAGAGAATGGCGCAGAGGATCAGAAAATTGATGATTGCGTAGAGAAATTCCATGTCAACCGCCCATCAGCGCGGAGAGGTAAGCCTTGGCCAGCTCCTCCGCTTTTTCGTTTGCGGCCGATCCGATTTCCTCCGCCTCGCGGGTCAGCGCTTCCCGGCAGGATTCGATCTGCCGTTTCTGTTCCGCGACGGCGTCGGAAAGCAGCGCGGAGGCGTCGGATTCCGCCTGCGCGACGGACTCTGCCGAAAGCCGCTTTATCCGCTCTGCCTCTTCTTCCCGGAACCGGGCCAGCTGTTCCTCGGCGTCCCGGCGCGCCTCCTCCCTTTTCCGGAGGGTCTCCGCCGCGGACCGGATCCGCTCTTCCCTTCGGTCCATGAAGGCGAGCAGGGGGCGGAACAGGAGCCGGTTCAGGATGACCATGAGCAGAACGAAACAGATCACAGTCCAGAGAAGGACCGGCAGCTGAATCGTCATGCCGCGCCTCCTCAGACCTTAGCCGCCAGAATGAACCCGATGAGCAGGCCGTAGATGGTCAGAGCCTCCATCAGGGACAGGGCGATGATCAGGGTGGAACGGATGTCCTTCGCGGCGTCGGGCTGACGGGCGATGCTCTCCATGGCGGCCTTGGCGGCGAGTCCCTGACCGAGGGCCGGGAAAATGGTGCTCACCGCGATGGCGATGGCGGCGGAGAGAGCGATGATTGCGGAACTGTCCATATGAGTGTCTCCTTTTCCTTAACTGGATTGCCGGAAACTGGATCCGGCTTAGTCGGTTTCGACGGCCTCCTCGAGGTAGATGGAGGTGAGCATGGTGAAGACCACGGCCTGAATGGCGCAGAACAGAAGGGAGAGAACCATCATAATGACGGGGACGCCGATCGGCAGAAGGTCGTACAGATTGTGGGTGACGGTCTCCTCGCCGAAAACGTTTCCGAAAAGCCGCAGGGCGAGGGACGCGGGCTTGATGAACTCGTCCAGCACCATCAAAGGAAGCATGAACGCGATGGGGCTGATGAACCGCTTGAAATAGTGCTTCACCCCGGCGCGCAGTCCGGCGATCTGGAGGAAGACGAAGGTGGACACGCCCAGCCCCAGCGTCACGGACAGGGAGGAGGTGGGCGCCTTGAAGTATTTCGTCAGTCCGACGCCCGGGATCAGGCCGGAATAGTTGGCGCAGATGATAAAGATAAAGAGGGAGCCGAGAAAAAAGAAATACTTCCGCGCGAGATGCTTTCCGATGATCCCGGTGAAAAAGCCGTCCAGCGTTTCGACGCCGGTCTCGATCATGTTCTGGAGCCGCCCCGGCCTTTCTTTCAGGTTTCGCGTCACGAGGACGGACAGAACGGCGGCGACGGCGAGAATGATCCACATGACGATCACTTCCCCGGTCACGTCGAGGATCCCCCCGACGGGAATGACGACTTCCGATGCTTCACCCATTGCGATCCCTTCCTTTCGTCTCCGTTTGATCCGCTCCCCCGCCGTTCACCTGCTTCACAAGGAGGAAGGTGAAGATGAACAGGGGTACGGTCAGCCCGACCACCGCTCCCGCAAGGATCCAGACCCTGTCCCACGGGGTGAGAGGCCCGAGAAAATACGCCGCGGCCAGAAGCCCGACGCTGAGAACCATCCGGATCACGGGAACCAGTCCGAAGAGTCCGGAGGCTCCCGCAGCGGATCCCGCGGACGAGGCCGCTTTTTTCGTCAGCCGGTAGTTGACAAACGCGATCCCGGCTCCGAGCAGAGCGGCGATGACCGCTCCCGGCAGAGAATTCATCCGGCGTTCCTCCTTTTCTTCCTCGCATGCAGCGGGCGGATTTTATACTAAATCCCTTCTAAAGGGATTATAAGGAATGAAACGCTACGCGTTTCGGATCTAATCCCGCTACGCACAGGAGGCGTCGGGAGGGACACCATCTCATGGCCGATCAAGATTCGCTCCGCGAACTTGGGTACCCCTCCCGAGGGTCCTGAGTTGCTTGCAACTCGGTTGGCCATATGGCATAAACAGACAGCTCATCCCTGTAGCCGGATTCGACTGTTCAACCCACTGTCCCCGCGCGAAGTTTCGCCTTTGGCGAACTTCAGAAATTCGCCTTTGGCGAACTTTCAGCGGTCTCTGTTTATGCAGCCAGAGGTCGAAGAGCTTCAGTCGCGCATTGGGCAAGGGGGCCATCAAGGGGTTGTGCAGGCAAAACTTGTCAGAACTGTTATCTGCACGATCAAACCGTTTAGAAGCGAAACAGTTTTATTTTACAATATTACCACATTATCGTGGAAAAATCAAGGATCCCTCGTGCATTTCACATAAAATTAACATGTACGAGGGAGAAAAAACACGCGATCCCCGGGATGCGGAGACCGCGCGAAATACCGTGTTGACTTCACAGCGCGAGACGCTTCTGCATGTTCTCGTAGTACACGCAGTATGTCAGGGCCGTGTCCTTCGTGATGACGCCGGAGCGGAAGAGCTTCAGCAGATAGCCGTCCATCGTGCACATCCCCTCGGCCGCTCCGCTCTGCATGGCGGAATCCAGCTGGTGGAGCTTGTCCTCGCGGATCATGTTCTGGATGGCGTTGTTGGTCTTCATGATCTCAAACGCCGCGGTCTGACCGCCGTCCTTGGTCGGAACGAGCTGCTGGCAGACGACGCCCTTCAGGATCTGGGAGAGCTGGATCTTCACCTGCTGCTGCTGATTGCTCGGATACACGTCGAGGATGCGGTTGATGGTGTTGGACACGCTGGACGTGTGCAGGGTCGAGAACAGGAGCACGCCCGTCTCAGCCGCCGTGATGGCCGCGGAAATGGTGTCGTAGTCGCGCATCTCGCCGAGCAGGATCACGTCCGGAGACTCGCGCAGGGCGGACCGGAGGGAATCGAGATACGACGGTGTGTCGATGGAGATCTCCCTCTGGCTGACGATGCAGCGGTTGTGCCGGTGGATGTATTCGATGGGGTCCTCCATGGTGATGATGTGTCCGTCCCGGCTCCGGTTGATCCTGTCGAGGATGCAGGCGAGGGTGGTGGATTTCCCGGTACCCGCCGCGCCCGTGATGAGGACCAGACCCTTTTTCACGTCCGCGAGGGAGAGAACGCTCTCCGGGATCCCGAGCTTTTCCGGATCCGGAAGGCCGAACCTGATCACCCGGATCACCGCGGCGACGGATCCTCTCTGCCGGAACACATTGACGCGGAACCGGCCCAGCTTCGACAGGGAGAAGGAGAAGTCGTCGTCCACCTCGTTGTTGTAGTTCTTCGGATCCCGGCGGCTGACGGCGTAGATTTCCCGGATCAGCGTATCGAGGTTGTCGGGCATGAGCCGCTCCTCGCCGTCCCGGATCTGCTTTCCGCTGCACTTATAGGTGACCGGGATCCCGGCGACCAGAAAGATATCGGCTGCTTCGTAACCGAGAGCTTTTTCCAGAATCTGTTCGATGTTCATCATAAGGTCAATCCTCGTTCAGCCCGGGAACGTGCCGTCCCAGACCGTGATGGAGGTATCTTCCTCCCATTCGTGCTCAAACCGCCACTCGACGATCCGGGGCCTTTCGTCTTCGATCACCACGCCCGCGCGCAGGATGAGCCCATCGTCCCCCCGGAATTCCTCCCGGACCACGCCGTCTTCGTCGGGAATGAGGCTGTACAGCGTTTCCACGTCAACGATCATATCCCCGATCCATCCCTGCCCCACAGTTTCGAGCCAGTACCGCGTCCGGACGGTTTCCGCATAGGTCTTTGCCAGATTCATGTCCGCGCGCGCCGTCGTATAGGTGAGGATGCCGAGCACGGTCATGCAGATGGAGATCACGGTCAAAAGGAGCGCCAGCGGAGTCAGTCTGATCGGTAATTCCTTCATTTTCCAAAGTCCTCCAAAAAATGCGCAGTCATTTTAAGCGAATAGATCTCGTCTCCGCTGTCCGTCCGGAGCACGCGGATATAACCAATCGCCAACCACCGGGAGTCGGAAACCCGTTTGATTTCGACCCGGAGCACACCGTTCGGATCGGGCTTTCCGTCTGCGCCGTAGGCGGCCGTCACAATCTCGCCCTCAAGAGCCGCGTTCCCGCCCTCGTCGAGCAGCGTGAAGAGCGACTCCGCGCTGTCCGCCGCCGAAAAAGCCTCCGCCGCGTTCTGGGCCAGCGTGACCGCGCTCGTGAGCAGCTTCGCCTCTTCGCTCTGCTTTTTCGCCATGCCGAAGACCTGCGTCAGAGTCAGGATCACGGCGACGAACACGAGGATGAGGATCAGCGTTTCGACATAGAACGACGTAATGTGTTTTTTCATTGCGCGTCACCTCCCGCGATGCCCGAGCGCAAGCCGATGAGGGAGCGTCCGGCGTCGGTTTCCACGGAGCAAAGGTTGTCCGTCAGGATCCGCACCGAGAAGACCTCCGTCTCACCGATGGTCTGCGCGGCGTCGGGATTTAAGGGAGCTCCGGTTTCCGCGTAGTCCTCCACCAGCTTTCCGTCGCAGCGGTAGATCCGGAAGGCGAATCCGGAGTTCCCATCGTCGGCGGAAATCACCTGTCCGTAGGTCCCGTCGTCATACACGAGGAAGGATCCCTCGGAGTCGTTGGCACGGATCGCGGTGGTGAGATAAGCGCTCAGACTGCGCGCGTCGTAGTTTGCCCGCTGGCTCCGGACCGTATTCCGGTAGGTCAGCGCGCCGAACAGCACGAGAAGGAAGAACCCCGCCAAAAACAGCGCGGCAATTCCGATGGTGTACCAGCCAAGAGGCGACCGTTCCTTTTCTTTCAATGGAACACCCTCCCTGTTTTGATTTTGGTGGGCAAAGCCGGATAAAGGATCCTTACGGCAGCTCTTCCGAGGCGGCGGTCGATCCCTCCGGCGTCACGACAACGCTCGGGGGCACGTTCGACGCGAAGGCCTCGTAGGTGACGTAAAAGTCCCTGTGGTTGATCTCGATGCCGTAGTGATCTTCCAGATACGCGAGGTTCGGAGGGTACACCCCCTCCACCGCGTAGCACTGACGGGCCGTCCGCTCGATCAGATCGCGGATCGCCACGGCGCCTTCCTCCCGCTTTTCCTCGCGCCTCGGTCCGGAAAACACAACGAGGGCGGCGACGATCAGAATCACGACAAGGACAGCGGGGATCACCCAGAGCCAGTTCCTTTTTTTACGGTCCGAATACATGGGACACCTCCGTCACGTCAGCCCACGGAGCTCATCATGCCGATCAGAGGCAGCATGACGCTGAGCAGGGACAGGCCCACGGTGACCATCAGCACGCCGGAGAGAAGCGGATCCACCACGCTCACGAGGCGGTCCACCAGATCCTTGCAGTTTTCCTCGAGGTGCTCCGTCAGCTTGCCGAGGACGCCCTCCAGATTGCCGCTCCGCTCGCCTGCCAGAAGCATTCTGCCGTACAGGGGCTCGAACAGCTCTTCGTCGAACGCCGCCTGAGAAATGCTGTGGCCTTCCTCCATGGAGCGCGCGACCTTTTTCAGCTTTTCCTCGACGGGCGCGCAGTCGGTCATGGGGATGGAGTCAAGCACGGCCTCGTCCTGCATCCGCCCGCTTGCGAGGAAGGTTGCGAGGGCGCCGGTGAAGCGGAACATGCCCATGGATTCGAGGATCTTCGCGGTGATCGGGATCTTCCAGAGGATCTTCTCGACCGGGCCGCGCTTTCCCTTCTTCCAGAGCAGGAGGCCGACGAACAGCGCGACGGCAAGGATCACCATCACGCCGAGCGCGATCCAGCAGAAGACGTACGCCCAGCGGATGTAGCGGTAAGACGACGCGGCAAGGCTCCCGCTCATGGCGTCGTAGACCTCCGTGAAGGAAGGCAGGACCATGGTGAGCATGACGGCGAGCACCACGATGATGAGGACCAGCATCGCGGCGGGATAAGTCACGGCGTTGCGCAGCTTGTCCGAAATGGTCTTCTGATCCGCGTAATAGCGGGACAGACGGAAGAGGATGTTTTCGAGGTGTCCGGACGTCTCGCCCGCCTTGATCATCCGCACGGCGTAGTCCGGGAAGATCCCGCTCTTCTCCATGGCGGCGGAGAGAGGCTCGCCGCTGTCCACGGATTCCTTCATGCCGTGGAGCGCGTTTTCCAGGGGGCCTGACGCAGATCCGTGGCTGCTCTGGAGCAGGGAGATGGCCTCGTCGGTCTGAATGCCGGACTGCGCCATCATGGCCATGCTCTCGCAGAACGCGCTGACGCCGAGATTGTCGAGTTTCTTTTGACTCATGTCAGTTTCCTGCCCTTCTCAGATTTCTCTTACTAAATCCCTTCTAAAAGGGATTTAAGGAATGAAACCCTACGGGTTTCTGATTTTATGGCCTTGCGCAGGCCGGGCGCCGGGAGGGACACCATCTCAGGCCGAAGGTGCCCCTCCCGGAGGTCCCCCTTGGCCATATGGCATAAACTAACAGCTCGCCTCGGAAACTAAGTCTGATTGTCCAACCTACTGTCCTCGCGCGAAGTTTCGCCTTTGGCGAACTTTCAGCGGTCTGTGTTCGTGCAGTTTGTGCCATGCACGGAGCAAGCTCCTCGGCCTCCGGCGGTGTTTCAGGCGCGCATTGGGCAATAGGGCCATAGTGGTTTTGTGCGGATAAAACATGTATGAGCTGTACTATGAAGCGAAACGGTATCAGTAATAATATACGTCGGAGTAGTTTGTGCCGTTGCCGATATAGGAGGGGTCGATGCCTCCGGCGCAGAACGTCAGATCCAGCCGGTTCCACGCGTCCTTCGGCACCTGGAAGGTAACGGTGACCCATCCGGTCTCCGCGGTGTAGAACATGTTCCACGCATGGTACGCGCCGCTCGGGCCGACGTAGCCGAACACCATCTTCGTGGGGATCCCCTGCGACCGGAGCATGGCGGCGGCGAGCGCTGCGTAATCGAAGCAGATCCCGTTTCCGGTGCTCATGGTGGAGTCGGGATTCGACATGTAGCCGCTCTGCACCGTGTTGGCCTTGTTGTAGTCGTAGGTGATGGAGGAGGTCACATATTCGTAGACCTTCGACACCACTCCGACGGCGTCCGCGGCTCCCTGCGCCAGTTCGGCGGCCTTCTTCACGCAGTTGGAGGAGGAGCTGTAGGGGACATAGTCGCTGTTGCGCGTGTACGGCACAAACTGATTGTCGAGCTGAACCCATGTGGAATTGGAGTAGAGCTCGCGGTACTTGCTTCCCGTCGTGTTCTCCATGATCCGGAACTTATAGGTCGCGCTTCCGAAGGTCAGGGGGAATATGGAAGGCGTGCCGTTGTTGGCCATGTTGTAGTAATAGTTGTTCCCGTTTACGACTATGATGAATTTCAGCCGGTTCGCGGACGTTCCCTTCGCCGCCACAACGCCAAGATTCACCATGGAGAGGTCGAGGTAGGCGTTGTTCTTCCCGTTGGCCTTGTCCGCGTGGAACTCCGCGTAGTTCATGGCCGGGGCCTGATACGCCGCCGGCTGCTCCGCCCGATCCGTGTACTGCGAGAAGAACGCCTCCATGGAGAGCTCTTCGTTCGCCGTCTGCGTCAGGGGCAGCGGCGGGTCTTCGGGCAGCTCCTCGGTCCGCTCAACGGCAAGCGGCTCGGCGCATCCCGCAAGGAACAGCAGGGCAAGCGCAATCATGCAGAGTCGGTTGATCGTTCTGAGTTTCGTCATCCGTCGGTATCCTTTCCCCGCCCGCGGATCCGGCAATCCTCATCAGGCCGTCCGCTTAGGCGGAAACCGCGCGGGAGATCCGTCCTCCCACCGGCTTCAATGGAGTCATTATACCATATATACACTTTTAATGCAAGAAAAGTTGCGCCAAAACCAAAAAATCTACAAACCGGACCGAATTTGACGGGCTTAGTTGTGCAAATTGAAAAACAGCCGGGATCTCGACTGTTCTTCGGGGAAATTCGGATATGGTCCTCCGCCCGCGGCCTCGTCAGAAATCCCGCGGTTATCCGGCGGCGAGCGCGTCCAGCTTTTTCTTCTGCGCGACGATCTCCTCCACGAGGGGGGCGTAATCGGTCTGGGAGCGGGCGCGGAGCAATTCCGTGATCTGGGACAGGGGAGCGGACAGGGGCGTCAGGGCGAGGTTGGCGTACATCCCCTTGAGAGCGTGGGCCAGCTCGAAGCCCTGTTCGAAATCGCCCTTTCCCACGGCGTCGGCCAGAGCGGCGATCTTTTCGTCCTTCACCGCCATCCCGACCATTCTGAGATAGAAAGCTTCATTATTCAGGCAGCGGCCCATTCCTTCCTTCACGTCCGCGCCGTATTCCCGGAGGGCGTCCAGTGTCAGCATTGCGAATCCTCCTTCTGGTTGATCTTCGTTATATCATCCCCATTATACAGGACGGGGACGGAATTGTCAAGGGCTCGCGCTCAGAGCGTTATTCTCCCCTGCTCGTACATCGTGAGCATGAGATCCGCGGTGGCCTTGACGGAATCGAGGTTGTTGCGGAACGGACGTCCTTCGGCGAGGCAGCCGTAGAAATCCGAAATACAGGCGGTGTGCCCGGTGCCCCAGTATTTCTTGCCGAGGGTTTCGGGGACCTCGAAAGTCCTGTGCTCCACGGTATTCCCGGACCGGATCTCCATAGCGTCGGATTCCAGCCGTACCGTCGACCGCTCGAAGTGGAGCTCGATCAGCACGGGCGCGTCCTGCGTGTAGGCCGTAGTCGCGTAGAACAGCACCGGACGTCCGCCGAGCTTCAGATACGCCTCCACGGTGTCCTCCACCTCGATGGCATCCCGCAGATGATGGTTCGCCATGTGCGTTTCGACCGCGTCCGCAGGGCCGAAAAGCTGTACCAGCAGATCGAGCGTGTGAACGGACTGATTGATGAGAACGCCTCCGCCCTCGGTCGCCCACGTTCCGCGCCATCCGCTGTCCCGGTAATAGGGAGCCTCGCGCTTCCATGTGACGAACGCCCGCCCGCCGAGCAGGTCTCCGTACGTCCCCTCCGCGATCAACAGCTTTGCCGCTTCCACGTTGGGATTGTAGCGGTTCTGGAAGCAGATCCCGAGGGGAACCTTCGCCGCGGCCTCCTCGAGCAGTTCCCACTGATCCCGGCTGATGACCGGCGGCTTTTCGGAGAATACGGCAAGCCCGTGCTCGGCCGCTTTCTTCGCCATGGGCGCGTGGAGGTAGTGCGGCGTACACAGATGGACGGAATCCAGCTCGTTTTCCGCGTCAAGAAGCGCGTCCATGGAGGGATACGCCCGGCATCCGTACTTGGCTGCCATAGCTTGGGCGCGTTCCGGACGGATATCGGCGCACGCGGTCAGGATCGTATCCGGCAGGGCTGAAAGAACGGAGGCGTGAACCTGCGCGATGCCCCCGCATCCGATGATTGCAACTCGAAACATAGTCTGACTTCACCTTTCGGAACATGAAGGAGTACATGAAAAGAACGGCGTACGGCGCGCCGGCGTTCAAGAGATCCCATACAGATCGGGAGCCTGTATCAGTATAGCAGATTCCCCCGGAAAAGGCAAGAGCGGGACGAAAAAAAGCGCGTTCTTCTCCCCCAAATCCGTGCAAAAACCCCGGACGCTCTTGAAAGCAGTCCGGGGCATGCGATCGATATGGAGTTCAAGGCTCTCAGATTTTCGGGGTTGCGGATTTACGGGGTATCGTCTTCGGGTTCCGCCCTCAGGCAGCGAACCGTGAGTCTCTGCGACCCGCTGAACGTGCAGGTGAACAGGGAGAGATCCCACTCGTCGCTGATCAGGTCGCGCCCGGCGTTCGCGTTGATCACTTCGCTTCCCACCACTTTATAGAGGTAGGACTGACCTTCCACGTCGGTGAACAGCACCTCGTCCCCTTCTCTCAGCCAGTCGATCCGGCCGAGGTGGGAGATGTAGTTGTGTCCGCCGATGACGAACCCACCGCTTGTCGGGGTCCCGTGATACCGCCCGGGAGAGATATTGATGGTCCGGTCGGTGCAGGTGGCCATGACGGGCAGTTCGCTCCCGGTCCGCGGGATCGTGAGAACGCCGATGTATTCTCGTCCGTCCACCAGAACCGTCTTCATTTCCGGCTCGGGAACCAGATTCCGCAGTCTGCGCTGTCCGGGCAGGGGATACTGGGATACGGGCGCTTCGGTTTCGGCTGGATCCTCTTCCGTTCCGGTTCCGGTCTGCTCAACTTCTTCCGCGCGTACTCTGGCCAGAAGGTCGGAGGTTGCCGCGGCGGCTTTGTTGTCCGTCCGGATATTTCTGAGGGTCAGCCCGGCCGCGCCGAGGATCAGGATCAGCCCGATCACCGCGACGACGGTCCCGAGTCTGCGCTTAACCATTGCGTTCTCCGCTCTTCCGAAGCGCGAGGCCCACGACCACCAAAATCAGGCCGCCGATTCCGAGGATCGGCACGGGCCACCACAGAAAACCGGTCTTCGGGATCGGCTCCTCGGGGATCTCCTCGTCCGGAGGGGCAAGGGGAGTGGGCTCTTCGGGAATGTCCTCTTCCGGAGGGAAATCCGGAGGCGTGAGCGGCGGGGGCTCATCCGGAGGAATCTCTTCATCCGGCGGAGGTTCATCCGGGGGCGGCTCGTCCGGCGGAGGCTCGTTCGGGACATGTCTGGTTTCGGGCTCCGTCTCCGGCTCGGTTTCGGGTTCCGTCTCCGGCTCGGTTTCGGGTTCCGTCTCCGGTTCCGTTTCGGGCTCGGTTTCAGGTTCCGTCTCCGTCTCCGTGTCCGTTTCGGTCTCCTCGGGTTCCTCTTCTCTCGTGTACTTCGGATAGACCGTCACATCGTAGTCCCATTCCCATTCGCCGGTTTCAGCGTCAGCTTCTCCCGCTCCGGGAACAAGCACGAGCGCGTAGGGCTGGAAATCATAGGTGACGTTGTCGTCATCGTTCCAGTCGTAGAAACGGAGCAGGTACAGGCCGGTCGGAACTTCTCCGAACGAAACGGTCCCGTTCGTCACATAGGAAGACAGGGCGGAGGTCAGAAGCGCGTTGTCCTGCCGCAGGACCTGCCATGCCTCTCTGGCAATCGTGTCCCACGCGCGGGCGATATCGGCCTCGGTCCAGCCTTCTTGGGCGACCACTTCGAACTTGATGTCCGCAAGGGCGTCGATGGGTTTATAGTTCACATGCTCCGCGTAGCCGGACACATCCGCGATCTTCCACGCGTATGCGGCTACCCCGTCTTCGTTCCTCACCGCTCCGGAAGGATCTCCGGCGCGGAACACCACGGTAAGCGTTCCCGTCTGTGGGCCTTCCTCCAGCCGTCCTTCGCCGAACACGGGAACGACGGTCAGACAGAGGATGAGCACGAAGATCAACGGAAGAAATCTCTTCTTGTTCATCAATCAACCACTCTTTTCAATCGCAAAAATAACAACAGGGATACAGGGACACGGTAATGATACCACATTCGGCGCCCGTTGTCAACCCATTTTTCCGAACTTCGCGGAACCGTTGACGCAGATTTGCGGCCTTTCGTGCGTCTTTTTCCCGGATTTTCCGGTCAGATCTCGGTGTACCCGGCGGTCGTGATGAATCCGTCGAGCTTGCGTCCGCTCTTGCAGAAGGGGCATTCGTCGCTCCGGTAGCTGTTGTAGGCCGAAAGGTCCGCGCTTGTGAAAATGCTGTGGACGGGGACGCCTCCGCTCTCGCCGACAGCCGAGAAGATCGCGCCGATCCCCGTGAGCGTTCCCCCGTAGTAGCGGATGCACTCCGCGGCGCGGGCGAGGCTCCGTCCGGTGGAGACGGTGGAGAGGAGGAGCAGGACGTTCTTCCCCGTCACATAGGGCTGCATGTCGCTGGAAAAGGTCAGCTGGTTGTTGGAGTTGACCTGAGGCGTGACCACATGGATATCCGCTCCGCTGTTCAGGTTCCGCCCGGGAGAGGACAGGGTCCTCGCCACGAACGCGCCGATGATCTGGGTGTATTCAAGGCTGATGACGGTATCCACGGGCGTGTAGCGGAAATGGCCCGCCAGCTCGTCCGCGGCCTCCGACGCCATGGCGCAGTCCGTCCGCACCTCGGTCATGCTGAAATAGTTGTCCACATGGGCGTGGCTGGTGGCGTAGTGGCCGGGATAGATGGCCAGACGGATCTTTCGGTTCCCCTTCGCCGCAACCGTTACGCAGTTCATCAACATGGATGTTTCCTCCCTTGGCAGTCCGTTTTGTCCGGGTATTCCGGCATGTATCTGAATTATTATACCACAGATCCTTCCCGAGTACAAGCACTGGAGCGGGATTTTCCCGATCTTTTTCACTTCCGGGTTCCTTCTTGACAAAGCCCGCGGAATCGGGTATAATGAGAACATCCAATTTCTGTACAAAGGAGTCAGTTATGAAGAAATTCAAATGCATCCTCTGCGGCGAGATCTTTGAGGCGGAGTCCCTCGAGGACGCGGTATGTCCCCTCTGCGGCGCGACCGGAGACGACCTCGAAGAGATCGTTGAGGCCGAAAAGCCGTCCAACCCCTATGCCGGGACCCGGACGGAAAAGAACCTCGAGGCCGCGTTCGCCGG
Source organism: Oscillospiraceae bacterium (assembly GCA_015065385.1). Lineage (GTDB taxonomy): Bacteria > Bacillota > Clostridia > Oscillospirales > CAG-272 > UMGS1696. The sequence continues at coordinate 113,323 of SVQK01000097.1, forward strand.
CGAATCCCAGGCGCGGAACAAGTACACCTATTTCGCGTCCCAGGCGAAGAAGGAAGGGTTCGAGCAGATCTCCGCGCTGTTTCTCAAGACGGCGGACAACGAGAAGGAGCACGCCAAGCTGTGGTTCAAGGAACTGAACGGCATCGGCTCGACGGCGGAAAACCTCGCGGCCGCCGCGGACGGCGAAAACTACGAGTGGACCGACATGTACGAGGAATTCGCCAAGGTCGCCGAGGAAGAGGGATTCCCGGAACTGGCGGCGAAATTCCGCGGCGTCGCGGCCATCGAAAAGCACCACGAGGAACGCTACCGCGCCCTGCTCAGGAACGTCGAGGCGCAGGCAGTCTTCGAGAAGAGCTCCGTCAAGGTTTGGGAATGCCGGAACTGCGGCCACATCGTCGTCGGCACGAAGGCCCCCGAGGTCTGCCCGGTCTGCGCCCATCCCCAGAGCTATTTCGAAATCAACGCGGAAAACTATTGATCCGCGCGGCAAAGGAAAAAACGCTCCGCGTCTTCTCTCTTCACCGGAGGGAGGACGCGGAGTTCTTTGCTTCACGCGCCGATGATCCGCAGATTCTCATCGATCACGACCTGATCCGCGCGGTTGACCAGCGGATGCGCGCCGTTGTAGAGGAAGCAGCCGACTTCGTACCCGCCGCGCACGATCTGATCCTCCGTCGGAAGATACGCCTCGTAGCCGTTCGTGTTCGAAAGGCAGAGGACATAGCGGAACGGCGCGTAGGCGCGCAGGCGGAGGGAGGTCTCGGCGAAGATCTCGAACGGGAACGGCACAAAGAGCACGTCCCCGAGCGAAACCGCCGTCTGGGGGTAGGAAAAGTCGCTCCACGCCGGGCATCCCGCCTCGTATTCGTCCATCACCGCCCGGTAGTGGGCGTATTCGAGCCGCTGAATGTTGATGAGGGCGCCGGGATCGGCATAGGACGCGAGTTTGGCTTCCGCCTCTTCCCGGGGCGGCAGGGGCTTCCGCGGGATCCGGACTTCCCCTTCATACACGGTCAGGTTTCCCGGAACAAACGGGCCGACCGCGCGGTACGCCCGGAGCGCATCGGACGCCGCGACTCCCCCGAGCTCCTCCACATGGCGGATATCCCCGACCGTCCGGCCGTTGGTCAGCCGCGGGCCCACGTCTCCCTGCGCGCCGTTCCAATACGCGGTCAGAACGCCGGTCTCCGCTTCGAGCCGGTCGGTCATGATCCCGGACCAGTCCCGGGTGATCTCGTGATTCCGGCCCGCCGCGGTTCCATGACAGCCGTAGTGGATCAGGTTGAGGATCCCCCGCTTCGTCTGCGCGTTCCGGATCGAGACACAGGTCATCGTCGGATCATAGCAGCCCCACGGGTTCTGGCCGAGATCCACGGAGCCGTCCCGGTTCTGCTGGCGGCGGTTGATCCCGACCTGCGACGCGGCGCATCCGACCCCGATCTCAGCGGGCGCGAGTCCTTCGACGGCGCGTCGGGAGGCCCTCTCCATCGCGGGGAACAGGATCCCTTCGGCGTAGGGACGGTCCACATCCCCCCATCCCTCCATGCCGGACACGTTCGGAGCGGAATGGGTGTGGGTGGCTGAGACGATCACCCGTCCGACGGGCAGGTCCATAGCCCGCGCGATCCTCTCCCGGATCTCCGTGCAGAGCGCGGTCCCGAAATCCCCCAGCGTCACGGTCAGAAGAACAGCGGTTTCCCCGCCCTGCCGGAACGCCGCCGCCGTCGCAGACAGAGGATCGTGGACGGATTCGCTCACTGTGTCGGGGGTGTAGCCGTAGAGCAGCGTTCCGACCTCCGGCGTGATGTCCTCCCGCGCCGCGCCCGCCTCAAACACAAACTCGTTCTTTTCCATGGTGAAGCCTCCGTATCGATAAGAGAGATTGCATCCTGTATTATAGCAGAAAAAACCGGTTTTGTAAACCGGTCGGAAAATCGCGTCTTTCCCGATTGACAGAGAGCGGCGGATTTGATATAATGTTCAAGAGAAAACGGACCGGGCGGGTGTTTTTTGGGCAATCCGCCGTTTCCGGTCCGCCCCGCGCTCAGCACGGGAAGACATACGGAGGAGAACAAAACATGAAAAAGAAGCTGCTTTACGGACAGGTCGGCGGTTCCCTCGGCGCGTTCATCGGAGGCGTTCACCGGGTCGGGGCCTCGTTCGACGGCTATGCCCGCCTCGCCGCCGGCTGTTTCAGCCGCGATCCGGAGGCAAACCGGGAGACCGGGGAATTCTACGAGCTCGCTCCCGACCGGATCTATCCGGATTTCCGGACGATGGCCGAGGCGGAGGGCAGGCGGGAGGACGGGATCGACTTCGCCGTCATCACCACGCCGAACAACGCCCACTACGAGGCTGCCCGCGCGTTCCTCGAGAACGGGATCCATGTGCTCTGCGAAAAACCGCTCTGCTTCGAAGTGAAGGAGGCGGAGGAGCTGAAACGGATCGCCTGTGAAAAGGGCCTGCTCTTCTGCGTCAACTACTCCTATTCCGGAAACGTCCTTGCGAAGGAAGCCCGGTCCCTGATCCGCTCCGGCGTCATCGGGGAGATCATCAACGTCAACGCCGAATACCTTCAGGAATATCTGGTGGACGACGTCGGCGCGGGGGACGAAGCCATGGTGAAGCTCTCCTCATGGCGCAAGGATCCCGCCGTGGCCGGCATCTCGAACTGCGTGGGCGACATCGGCTCCCACATCGAGCACACCGTCGCCTACATGACCGGGCTGAAACTGAAGCGGGTCGCGGCGCTGACGGACACCTTCGGACAGCCGCTCGATCTGAACGCGAACATCCTCGTGGAGTTCGAAAACGGAGCCCACGGGGTCTACAGCTGCTCGCAGGTCTGCGTCGGCCACATGAACGGGCTGACCGTCCGGATCTTCGGAACGCTCGGCGCGATCGAGTGGGTGCAGGAGAATCCCAATGTGCTCTACGTCACCCTGAAAGGACAGCCCACGCAGATCTACAACCGCGGCATGGGATACATCAGCCCGGAGGCCGCCGCGTTCAGCAGACTCCCCTCCGGCCATCCGGAAGGCCTGTTCGTCGCGTTTGCCAACATCTATAAAGCCTTCGTCTCCGCCGTCCTGAAAACGGAGAACGGAGAGCCGCTCGGCCCCGAAGATCTGGACTTCCCGGATCTTGACGCGGGGATCGCCGGCGTCCGCTTCATCCACGCCTGCGTCGAGAGCGGAAAGAACGACGCGAAATGGGTGAACGTATAAGCGCATAAAAACGCCCCGGCATGGAACGCGCATAAACAGGCCGTACCGTACCGGGGTGCGTTTCGTTTTATGACTTATGACAATGCGCCGGGGACAGGCTTACCGTCCGAGTCTTCCGGCCAGCTCCCGGACATAGGAGGCGTCCGCGCCGCAGCAGCCGCCGACATAGTCCACAAAGTCGAGGGCGGGCATGACGTCGTCGGCGAAGACCTTCGCGCTGTAGGCCGTGGCCGTGCTGCCGTCGGGAGCGAGGATCGGCTTTCCGGCGTTCGGCTTGAAGATCAGCGGCAGACTCGTCTTCCCGACAAATTCCCGGATCACCGGAACGGCGAGATCCGGGCCGAGAGAGCAGTTCATCCCGATGGCGTCGATCCCGACGGGCTCCAGCTCTTCGATCATGTCCTCCACGGAGTTGCCCATCATGGTCTTGCCGCGCTTCTCGAAGGTGAGGCAGCAGAACACCGGCACGCCGAATTTCTTCGCTTCGACCGCGGCGACCCGGAGCATGGTCAGATCCATGAAGGTCTGGAGCAGGATCAGATCCGGCCCTTCCTTCATCCCGGCCTCGAGCATTTCATAGTAGATCTCCCCCGCCTCTTCCTCGGTCATGTCGCCGTAAGGCTCGAGCATGGCGGTCAGAGGGCCGGCCGACAGCGCGATCCTTCTGCCGCTGCCCCTCAGCGTCTTTTTGGCGATGCGCACTCCCGCCGAAACCACCTCGGGAGCGGTGTAGGGGGAGGAGCGTTTGACTGCGGGTCCGTTCGCGCCGAAGGTGTTCGCAAGGATGATCTCCGCGCCCGCGTCCGCATAATCCGCCGTCAGTTCCGCGACAAGCTCCGGATGTTCGAGGTTGTAGCGCCATACGGGATCCTTTTTCACCCCGTTCGCCTCCGCCTTGGCCCAGAGTGAGGTGCCGACCGCGCCGTCCATCAGAGTGATGCCTTGTTTCATGGGAGTACCTCCGTGTTTTCGAGTTTTCCGGCCTCATTGTAGCATATTTTCCCCAGGATTACAAGGGCATCTTTACGAAAAGGAATGATGTGATTTAACGCATCGCGGGATAAAAGATCACATCCCTTTCACAATTTGGGCGTATGATGAAGCCATGCGCAAATCATGGAGGTACGATAAATGAAGCAAAAACAATGGGCCGCCCTGTTCTGCGCCGCGGTTCTCGGGGGATTCCTCGCCGTTTCCGCGTCAGCGGGCGATCTGTTCCTCTCGGAGGTGACGGCGGACCGGGCCGAGAAGACGCCCGCGATCGACGGCGTGTTCGATCCGGAGGAGGGCTGGGGCGATCCCGTCGTCCGCCTCGATTCCGCGAACATGAAGGACTTCGCCGAGACAGATCCCGGTTTCGAGGCCCTTCTGGACGACCCGGCGATGATGATCACCGCGCTCGACGTCTATATGAAGTGGGACGACGCGTGCTTCTACTACTGCGCCAACGTGACGGACCCGGAGCACTTCAATCCCGAAACGGACGCGGCGATCTGGCGGGGCGACTCCCTGATCTTCCATGTAGTGTCCCATCCGAACGACGACAGCCGCGCGCGCATCCTCTTCGGTCTGAACAACAGCGGGGAGACATGGGTCTTTCAGGAGACCGCGGAGGACGGAACGCTCGATGTCTCCACCGTGAACGACTGGAAAATCACCCGGGACGAGGAGACGAAGATCACCACCTGCGAGGCCGTCTTCAAATGGGAGGACATCATCCCCTCCGAAAGGCTCCGCACGGGCGAGTCCTTCTATCTGCGCGATCTCTTCCTTCTGGCAAACGCGGCGCACCCGGAACCCGCTGCCGCCGTCGTTCCCGCGGGATACACGGACGGGACCCGGAACTACTATAAAATCACGCTGACGGGGGGCGAGCCGTTCGTCAACTGGACGTCCTCCGAGACCGCGTCTTCCTTCGACGAACCCGTATGGCTCGACGCCGCCGAGGCCGTGGAATTCGAGGACAGCTACACGGCGGACGAGACCAACTGCCTCATGAACGACGGTTCCTACTATGTGTTCCTCAAAAACCTCGGCAAGGGGGACTACTCCGTACCGTTCGAGGTCAAAGAGGACGGAACCTACGACATCGGAATCCGTCTGATGGCGTGGCAGAAATCCATCCCGCGGGCGACCAACGTCAAAGTGGACGACGCCGACTGGATCCGCCTCGAATACGACTACGAAGACGGGGACAAGGAGCGCGCGCAGTTCGTCACCGGCCTCCGAATCGATCTGACCGCGGGGACGCACACGCTGACGCTCGGACTGCCGAAAGGCCACGACGACACGACGCTGAAAACGCTGTACTTCGACTCCTTCTTCTATCTGCTCTCGGACAGGGCGGCGGAAATCGAAGCGAATCCCCCCGCCCCGGAACCGGAGCCCGCGCCCGAGCCGGAACCGGATCCTGAACCCGAACCGGAACCGATCCCCGAGCCCGAGCCCGAAACTGAACCGGAAACGGAGCCCGCCCCCGCGGCACAGGAGCCCAAACCGCTGGCGGCTCCCGCGCAGTACGAAGAAGAGCCGGAGAGGCAGTTCGGTCTTTCCGGATGCGGATCCTTCCTCGGCGGAGGATGCGTCGTCCTGCTCTCCGTCCTCGGCTGTGCGTGGATCGCAAAGAGAAAGTAAAATCAAATCATCCCTCTCCGGGATAAAAACCGGGGAGGGAATTTCGTATGAACGGGACTTATACTAATCTCAAGCTAAAAGGGAAACGCGGCTTTCTTTCGGATGAAAGCTCGCTCAACAAGTTGAGCCGGCAAAGAACTTCATGGGGAGGACGTAAGGGGAAAGCTATACCAATCAAGTGAAGCTGAGGCTTCGGCACACCAACGAAGTTTCGCGCAAAGCGCGAACTTCTGAAGCCATCCAACCTTATCAGAGTTATCGCACGCGATGCTCACCCGCTCAACAAGTTGAGCAAGGAGGCCGTTCGCCTTCTACATGGAGCGATCAAA